>NZ_QPJD01000008.1:0-242575 GCF_003337375.1 Paenibacillus prosopidis | reverse complement strand
GTTGAAGTAAATGGTGAGCCATGAAGGACTCGAACCTTCGACACCCTGATTAAAAGTCAGGTGCTCTACCAACTGAGCTAATGGCTCTCACTGTGACTGAAATTTTGGCTCCTGAGAGCTATTTCACTTTGGGGAATAATGGTGACCCGTAGGGGATTCGAACCCCTGTTACCTCCGTGAAAGGGAGGTGTCTTAACCCCTTGACCAACGGGCCGTTTCTTCTAAAGGAACATCGTTTCCTCGAGACAACAAAAAAGATTATATCAACTTATTCACTTGAGTACAAGCATTTTTTCACACTTAATCTGAGCAGGGAAACGGCCTTTGTTATTCAACCGTCTCCGCTTTGAATACATTGTCTAATTTATCTTCAGGGGAAAGTCTTTTCTTCAAAGGCACCTTAACATCTCTGCCCAGCTCTTTAAAGAACGTCTCAACATCGCATTCCACGTTATCGACAAGTACAACCAACTTACCCTTATCGATAATCGCATCGTTACCTTCAGCCGGAACCGTTACTTCAATCGAATACTTTTTCATCAACGTGTTGCTATACCTGGCAAAAATCTCAAGCAATTCCTCATTATTAAAGTTCCCAATCGCTGCTTGTCCCTTGTTCGTAAAATTCAAGTTTATTTTCATTTTTACAATCCCCATTTCTTAATGAAGCATCTGTTATGAGACAATGAGCAACTTATAACGAAAAAACCACTCTCTAGTCAGATTTACGGTCTGAATATAAAGTGGTATCATATATCAGAAACGTGCGAACATACAAATCACACTTTCTAAGTTCACCTTAATAAATCGGTTAAAAAGTAAGTTATGGTGCGGTAGACAGGATTTGAACCTGCACGTCCATGGGACACTACCCCCTCAAGATAGCGTGTCTGCCGTTCCACCACTACCGCACATTTGAAGTTTAATCAATCCTTCACTCGCACTTACTTCGAGGGATGAAGTAAATGGTGAGCCATGAAGGACTCGAACCTTCGACACCCTGATTAAAAGTCAGGTGCTCTACCAACTGAGCTAATGGCTCTCACTGTGACTGAAATTGGCTCTTGAGAGCTGTTTCACTCTGAGGAAGAATGGTGACCCGTAGGGGATTCGAACCCCTGTTACCTCCGTGAAAGGGAGGTGTCTTAACCCCTTGACCAACGGGCCTTGTTATTTCGAATAAATAATGGCTTCATCACTTGGCTGCAACCTGCTTGGACAAATAAAAAAGACCGGTTGAACGGTCCCCCGTTGCAATCACTTGTGAGAAAAAATGTGGCGGAGAGAGAGGGATTCGAACCCTCGCACCACTTACGCAGTCTAACCCCTTAGCAGAGGGTCCCCTTGAGCCACTTGGGTATCTCTCCAAATCTGGCTCCCCGAACAGGACTCGAACCTGTGACAACTCGATTAACAGTCGAGTGCTCTACCAACTGAGCTATCAGGGAAAAGTAAAAGTGACAAGTAATAATGTATCATTAATCCGCACTTATGTCAAGGATTATTAAATTTAATTTTCCACGACATTTGCCGCATGCATACTTTGCCGGGTCAAGCTTCCGTTTTCGCAGATATTCCATCCCGCATTTTCCGCATAAGAGCTTGTAACGAAACGGTATCGTTTTGCGTTGCGATCTCTCTGGAAGCGACTGGCAATAACGCGATCCTCCGACATGCGCCAGCAATTTTTTGAAATCGGCATCACGATGCCGGTATCCCCGCTTCAAAATATGCAAATGATAATGACATAGCTCATGCTTAATAATCTTTTCTGTTTCCTCTTCCCCGAAGGTACTTAGCTGGTGCGGACTGATCTCGATGTTATGCGATCGAGTAAAGTAGCGTCCCCCCGTTGCTGTTAACCGACTGTTAAATGTTGCCTGATGCTGAAACGGACGACCGAAAAAGGTTAATGAAATATGTTCTACCCATTGCTGCAGAGCTTCGTTTGTCATTGAATATTCTCCCCTAACTACTTGAATTTTAATTGCTCGATACGCTACACTGTCAAGTAGGAATTATTAAATAAGCAGACAACTTTGCAATTGAAGTACGGTAACATACCGAGGGGAGAGCAAAACCTATTATGGCAACAATGCGTTATGTCTTATTGAAACAGAATGACTCTATCCAATTCGTCGAGATGCCCCATTCTCATGCGTACCAGCTGAGCGCGCTGAATTTGCGTCTTCATAAAGAAATCGATAAATTGACGGCAGAGCATGTCCCGAGCTTGCCCAACGCTGTAGCAGAATGCAACGACGTCGAGCTGCATGATTCATCAATTACCGTCGTATCCGGTCTCGATTATATTAATAGTCTGGAAAAGGATTTTGCCGGGGTACAGGAAAAATCCTACCCCCTTATCTCGCTGCTGACAGAAATTCGTGCGCTTCAAGCACAGCTTGAGCAATGGTACGAAGAGTACGAGGAAGAACGGATCAATTAGGTTGGACCTGCACGGACACTCGCCCTTCCCCATATTGTAGTATTACAACAAGTTAGGCCCGGGAGGAGGACGATGCGTATGCCGCAGTGGCTGTGCAATCAACTGATGCGTGCATTTCAGAAGAAAGACCGCAGGCAAATCAAGCTGCTTAACGATTGCTGGTATTTCTACCGTAACAAACAAAGTCCGAAGGAACAAGTGAACGGCACCGAATTCCAATGATAACGCCAAATAGGCTTGCATTGCAAAAAACCGGCCTCCGCATATGGAAGGGGCCGGTTTATTATTTAAAATATAAGAATTTATAAGTTTTACTCTTATATATTAGCTTATATTTCACCGCGAAACGTAAGCTGCGCCTCCATAGGACGGCGACACCCATTTACGCTAGTTTCCGCTTTTATTGTACAGCCTGACTTAGAGCCCGTTGAAAAATGTAATATCGTCTACCGATAGACGGGTTGTCGGATGCCCATCTGCTGCAGCTTTGCCGATTGGCAGCATCAGCGTCGGTAAATAGCGGTCCGAAATTTGAAATAAATCTTTTACTTGATCGCGGTTATATCCGCCCATAGGTACGGTATCATAGCCTTTAGCACGCGCAGTCAGCATAATTTGCATGGCTACAAGCCCCGTATCAAATACAACGATTTCCTTCAGTCTCTCAGGCGGCAAAGAAGTGTAGTATTTTGTCGAGTTCGCCATAAAGTTGTTCGCCACTTCCTCTGTCATATAGCCGGCTTCAACAGCTGCTCCATATATTTTATCGGATAGGCTATACATTTCCAGGTCTCCAAGCACAATGACAATCGCAGAAGCCTCTAGAACCTGCTGTTGATTAAAGGCAATGGGGTGAAGCTTCTTCTTGAGCTCCGGGTCTGTCACAACGAGAAAACGCCAGGGCTGCATGTTGGAAGAAGACGGCGCTTTCGTTGCGATCTCTAAAATTTCTCGAATTTCTTCCGGTGAAATGAGAAAGCTGCTGTCATATTTGCGCACGGAGTGGCGCTCATTAAGTACATTGAAAAAAGAAACCTCAGACTGATCTCTTGTTTGAACCTGTTCTTAATGAACTAATTTTTGATAACTAGATCGTAAAAAATATAAAGGGCTTGCCTCTAGATAGGCAAGCCCTTTATATAGATCGAACTTAGCTAGGCTTGCGCATAGTCAAGCTTACGCGGCCTTTCTTTAGATCGACGCTGAGTACCCAGACCGTCACCGTATCGCCAACCGACACCACATCCATCGGATGCTTCACGAATTTATCGCTCATTTGCGAGATGTGGACAAGCCCGTCGTTCTTAATCCCGATATCGATGAACGCTCCGAAGTCGATTACATTGCGTACCGTTCCCTGCAGCTCCATGCCTGCCGTCAAGTCCTCTAAGTTAAGCACGTCCGTATGGAAGATTGGAGGCGGCAGCTCCTCTCTCGGATCCCGTCCCGGCTTTAGCAGACTGTCCACAATATCGCGCAGCGTCGGAACGCCTACGCCAAGCGTTGGCGCTATTGACGCGGCATCTACCTGCGACAGCTTAGCCTTCTGCTCCTCTGAGCCCAGCTCCTTAAGTTCGAGCTGCAGCTCATTAAACAGCTTATCCACGACATCGTATGACTCAGGATGAATTGGCGTTCGGTCAAGCGGATAGCTTGCTTCCGGTATGCGGAGAAAGCCGATACATTGCTCGTATGATTTTGCGCCTAGACGCGGTACCTTTTGCAGCTGCGTCCGTTTAACGAAGCGGCCGTTCTCCTCACGGAATTTTACGATGTTCTTAGCAATCGTCGCATTAATGCCTGCCACGTAAGAGAGAAGAGATGCCGATGCCGTGTTCACATCGACTCCGACATGGTTAACCGCTGATTCGACTACGCCGCCAAGCGTTTCATCAAGCCGCTTCTGGCTTACGTCATGCTGATACTGCCCGACTCCGATCGCCTTCGGCTCTATCTTAACAAGCTCGGCAAGCGGATCCTGCAGTCTCCGGGCAATCGATACCGCACTTCGCTCGGCCACATCAAGCGACGGGAACTCCTCCTGCGCCAGCTTTGAGGCCGAGTATACGCTTGCGCCCGCTTCATTCACGATAATATACTTCAGCTCTTCTGAGCCTGGTGCAGCGGCTTTACGCTTCCCAATTAAGCTTGCGATAAATTGCTCTGTCTCGCGCGAAGCTGTGCCGTTGCCGATGACGATCAATTCCACTTTGTACTTATCGATCAAACCGTTAATCAACCGCTCGGCTTCAGCCACCTTATTGTTAGGCGGGGTAGGATAAGTAACCGCCACCTCCAGCAGCTTGCCCGTATCATCAATAACCGCCAGCTTACAGCCAGTCCGGAAGGCAGGATCTACACCAAGCACGATATTGCCGCGAACAGGAGGCTGAAGCAGCAGATTACGCAAGTTTTCTGAGAAAATGGCGATGGCATGCTCCTCCGCTTTCTCGGTTAGCTCGCCCCTTACCTCACGTTCAATGGATGGCGAGATGAGACGCTTATACGAATCCTCTATAACGGTCAGCAGAACGTCACGAACGGATGAAGACGTACCGTTCCGCAGCAGCTTGCGCTGAATATGCTCGTGAATACGGTCGGAAGGCACATCGAACGTAACGCGCAGCACATCCTCACGCTCACCGCGGTTAATCGCCAGAACCCGATGCGGCGGAAGTTTACGAACGGGCTCCTGATAGCTGTAATACATCTCGTACACCGTTTCCTCGGCAGCGTTCTTCGCTTCTGTTTTCAAGAGCGCCTGATCGAACGTGAACTTACGAACCCATGCCCGAATGGAAGCATCGTCGGCTATATTTTCAGCGATAATGTCCATTGCACCCTGCAGCGCATCCTGAGCCGTTGGTACGCCTTTATCTACAGAAATATAAAGGGCCGCTTGGGCGATCGGATCGCCTTGACGGGGCTGCGACCACAGCCATTCGGCAAGCGGCTCCAACCCCCTTTCCTTGGCGACGCTGGCGCGTGTCTTGCGCTTTTGCCGGTAGGGACGATATAGGTCTTCCACCTCCTGCAGCTTAACGGATTTGTTTATATCGGCCCGCAGCACATCCGTTAGTTTGCCCTGCTCGTCAATAAGCCGGATAACCTCGCGCTTACGGTCCTCAAGGTTACGCATATATTGAAGCTTCTCTTCAATCGATCTTAAGTCGTTCTCGTCGAGCTCGCCGGTCATTTCCTTCCGGTATCTTGCGATAAAAGGGATCGTGTTCCCTTCATCCAGCAATCCGACTGCGGACTTTACTTTCGTAATCGGAATCGACAGCTGTGCGGCGATACCTTTGATAATCCGTTCACTTTCTTCGGCTTTCTGCTCTGCCGTAAGCTTTGATTTTAAAGATGTCTCTTCTAAATCTTCTATATGCTGCTGCATCTTAATATCTGTCAAACGTCATGCACCGCCCTTTGCTTCATGCTCCTGTATACGGGTTATTAGCCATTTCATATCCAATCGTCGTTCGTCCGCCATGTCCGGGATAGACGATAACATCAGGGTTTAGCTTGTACAGCTTCTTCCGGATGGAATCATACAAATCACGTTCGCGGCCGCCAGGCAAGTCGGTACGACCAACCGACAGTTTAAATAAAACATCGCCGGAAAACAGATGGTTACCACATAAGAAGCTAACGCTGCCGGGAGAGTGCCCCGGTGTATGCATGACACGGAAAGTCAGACCAAGCATTTTCAGCGTCTGACCTTCCGCGAGCGCATATTCTGCTGGATCAGTCGATAACGGCGGAGTTACATCCTGCCACCGCATTGATCCGTTCTTACGCGGATCGGTCAGCCAATCCGCCTCTAAATCATGTATGTAGACAGGGCATCCGGCAGCCTTACGCACTTCATCTACTCCGCCCATATGATCAAAATGAGCATGTGTAAGCAAAATAGCCTCTACCTTTATGCCTTCGATGCGGTCAAGCAGCCGTTTGGGGTTCATCCCTGGATCGATTATGACCGCCCGCTCCGCCCGTTGTCCGCTTTCTGCGGCAGCAGGCTCCCTCACGGTCAATAAGTAAGCATTCGTTTGCAAAGGTCCTAAAGTAAATGTCTCTACCTTCATGTCCGTACTCATAGCGGCTTAAACCGACTCCAGTAATGTACGTAATTCTTTTACAATAACGGACTGGTAGCCTATGCCTTCTCCATAGCGGCGCCCCATCTCTTGACGGGTAACGGCCAGCTTTTCTTGATAATCGGCTGCATCACGATCCGGATTTTCTTGTTTAAACGCAATCATCGCCTCCTGCACATGCTTCGGACGAGGTCCCCATTGTCCAAGCACAGCGCCGCCCGTGTCTGCAATAATGACGATCGGCACAGCGCGTCCGCCCATGGTTAGAAATTGCTCCATTGTATCCAAATGCTCTTCCATAATAAGTACTTCAGTCTCAATACCGCTGTTCTCTAACGCTCGGAACACTACGGGAATATTACGTACGACGTCGCCGCACCAGTCCGCCATCAAAATCAAACAACGAAGGTCATCCCGGTTGTTTAATGATTCAAAAAACGCTTTGTCGCTCTCATCCGTCCAAACGAATTTCTCCGACCAATCAATGAACGACTCTTTATTTTTTGTCATCCCGTCAATAAACTGCTGCGGGCTGATTCCTTTGCCAAGCTTGTCTGCTACACTTTTGCTCATATAAATCCCTCTTTCATCAATTTAATGGCCGATACTTAAATAACGCATCCTTCACTCTTCCATTATACCGATTTGCCGCGCGAGCGTAAAAATTTGAAAAGGACATATACAATAAGCAGCGCTATTGCGATCAATATGGCAGGCTGCACATACGGCGCAGCTGTTTCGTCGATTTTATCCCAATTCTCGCCAAGTGACCTGCCTAAGTAAACAAATAAAATGGACCATGGCAAGGATGCTAGTGCTGTAAGAAGTGTAAACAATCCAAAATTCATGCGTGCCATTCCCGCAGGGATTGAGATAACCTGTCTCATTACCGGAACGAAGCGTGCTGTGAAGACAATTCCCGCACCGTACTTGTTGAACCAATTTTCAGAGATGTCCACATGCTTCTGCTTGATTTTTATAAATTTCCCATACTTCTCAATGATCGGACGTCCGCCGTATCTGCCTATCCAATAGAGTATCCAGTTTTGACCGACCGCTCCAAGCGTACCAAATAGAACGGCTCCCCAAAAGGAAATCTCTCCTTTCCATACAAGGTACCCCCCGAAGCCCAGTACGATTTCACTTGGGATAACTTCAATTAATAGTCCAATTAAAATTCCAAAATACCCTAAGCTTTCAACCCATTTTAATGCTCCATCCAAAATTTCATGAATAAATTCCATTCCTTCTCTCAATCCGCCTTCCATCTAATGTAATTCTATCTCTTATAACTCTAACGCTGAAGCTATTCTAACATACGTTATGGACAGCCTTCCACTTTTGTCATGGCTTGACAAGCCTCCGCATAGACTAGCCTTAATCATACCAATAGATGAGGTGATCGTATCATGTCCAAAGTATTAATTGTAAGTAAAAAACAGATCCAGCTGTTTATCGTAGTTGCGGCGATAATCATTTTAGCAGGCGTCTACTTAAGCTGGGATAAGTCGCGGGCGGTTAACGGACAGGCTTCCGAGGCACGGGTCATCCAGCTTGTTACAGGCGAATACGAAACCCAAACCGCCGAAGGCAAAAAACTTGAAGTGTACATTTGGCACCCAGGTACCATAATCGTAAACAAGGGAGAGCCAATCGAGCTTCAAATCAGCGGTGTAAACGGTAATAGCCATCCGTTTGTTGTGGAAGGCCTCGGCATCCGCGGTGAAGTAACGAAGGGCAAAACGACAGTTGTACGGTTCACCGCCGACAAGGCAGGCACCTACCCCGTTTTATGCTTGACACATACCGATATGCATTCCGGCGGACCTATGGTCGGTTATATCGTCGTGCAATGATTATTCGTATGTGAAGCTAACCTAGTGACCTACTCCTCCCCGGGCGCATACATATGGGGTAGAGAGGAGTCGGTTTACAATGAAATCCAACGCGCAAAAGCATACCGCCGGCTATCCGACCGCGCGCAAAATTCGAAGAGCCTGCAGCAATGAGCTGTACCGTACCGCCAAGCGGATGAAGGTATGGATTTCAAAGGAAAAGATGGATCAGGCCGAAGCGATCTATTTCAAAAAGGTTATCCTCAACTTGACCTGGATCGTCGAAAATGAAAGCAATCGCAAGGTACAATCCGACTGGTGGGACGAGAACGTCAGCGCTGAAATCGCTGAGCTATGGGAAGTTGACCGCGCCAAGCTATGCACGGCCTTCCGCGAAGCTTACGGCGGCTAATTGCAATCGAATAACCTGACGGCTTGCTGCCGTCAGGTTTTTTTGTTTCCAGAACCTTATGCGAACTGTAAAACTACATAATCGGCGTATCTACCTTGCCCTGCAATGTAACTAAACGGAGCATAATGACGCTTGCTTGCGCTTTCGTTACAGGCGCGTTCGGATTAAACTTGCCGCCTGACGGTGTAAGCAATCCCAGCTTCAACGCTACAGCCGCCGCACCCTTATTTTTTATTGCTGCCGCGTCCTTCAGCGTTGCAATATCTTTGTCCTGATTCATATACCCGGCAAGCTTATCGTAATTCAAAATAGACGTTAGCTGCTCAGCCAACTCCCCGCGCGTTAAAGTCTTCCCGGGATTGAGCTTACCCGACGGGTTCGCTTTCATCCATCCGCGATTTACGAAAAAGCTGACGGCAGCTGCGTATTCGCTATCCGCTGCCACGTCTGCAAACTGCGTCTTATCATCTCCGTAATAATATCCACCGTCTGGATTAAAGCCGCGGAAAAACATATTTAACCATCCGCCGAGCGTCAGGTTCTCGTTAGGATGAACAAGTCCTTTCTCATCGGGAACAAGCACGCCGCGCTCAACCATAACAGCCAGCTGCCCGCTCGCCCAATGCTTGGATATATCAGTCGGTTCTGCTGATTCCGAACCCGTCTGATTATTGTAATACGGTACTAATTCTCCCGTTGCCGCATGAACAAAATAAGCAGAATGATTCTCCCCCAGTACCGGTAAATAAATGAGCTTAGTCTCGGTCTTGGCACGCTGCCCGCCAACATAATAACCGCCAAAATTCATGTAGCGCAGCTCAGTGGTCAGTGCGTTTTGATACGTCAATAGCGCTGCTTCTTGCGATACGGTCGCCTTCAAGCCGGCAAGCTTCTTCTCCACATCAGAAAAATCGATGTAAGGCGAGCTATAGTTAATTAGCTTCCCATCGCCGTCTAAATTGACCATGATAGAATGATCTTGGACCCGGATGTCTTCGTAAAAAAACTGAAATGCAAATCTATAGGCCGTTTTACCCGGATCCTCGACTTTAGCTTTATTTTCTTGCAGTCGAAAATTTTTGGATACGTTCGGATATAGCGCTGTTACGGCCTCTATCGCCTTGCTGCGTGCTTGCTGCTCTGTAATAGAGGGCACCGGCTTCACAGGCTCTGTTGTTTCGTTTCCAAAATAAAAATCATACTTATTAAACTCAAGCAGCTGTCCGCTGTCCGCGTCGACCGAGGCGGAGATATCCGACGGATAAGGACCCATCGCCATGTTTTGGGACCATCTAAACTCCCAAACGTTACGCTTTACGTTACGCCAATCTTGGACTAATGAGGAAGAATTCCGATCGTAGTCCGCAGGTATCGAAGCAAATTTCTTTACAATTTCGAGAGCTTGCTCTTCAGACAGCTGCTTTTCTTTGTTTTCAACAAATGGTGTGCCGATAGGCTCAAAGGCCGAATAAGTCGTAGGGCCCTCATTCGCCTCTTTACCCTCGTAATTCACGAACTTGCCTGTCTTGGAATCGATTAATAAAGGGGATATGTCATTCCATACATAACCTAAGCGGTAGGTCTGTACATTGGGAGGATTGTAATACATTTTACCGTAATCCGGTATGTAGGCTAAGCTTAACTTGAGCGAATCCTTAAGCTTTTGCTCCGCTTGCTGCTTCGTCAGGACAGTATCGGCCGACGGATACTCCGCTTGCGACCGGTGACCATGATAAGAAACAATCTTTCCGTTGCCGTCAACGCTTAACGTTACTGTCGAATTGCTTGCAGTAATACCATTTACGGTGATATTAAAATAAAAATGATACTGCACGGGTCCGAATAAGGCAGTCCGTCCTGCCAAGCCGTAGAAGGGTTCTTCTTTAAGCTGCTCTAAATTCAGGGAAGGGGCTGCAGTTTCAATAAACTTTTTAGCGATATCCCGGGCGGCTTCGCGAGTAACCTTCGGCGGGTAGTAGGCCTGTGGTTCTACTTCATAATGGTTATAATATTGAATAAGATCTCCCGTTATTGCATCCAACTGCGTCGAGAAGCCCATGCTGTGATTCCCGGATTCAATCGTCCAATGAATGGTCCAAATTTTCTCGTCCGAAGGCGGATACACGTTCCCGTTTCCCCATTCAACACGCTCCATGCGGGCATCCTTCAGCTCTGGGAACAAGCTTATCGTACGCTCAACCGCTTGCTCCTTCGTTATTTTCGCTCCGCTTTCATCGTTATTCGTTTGACTTACATCCCTCGAAATCTTGTCGTCTGCTGCCGTTACCGTGACTTCTGAGGCCGCGAAGGCCGTGCTCCCGTAAAGAGGAGCCTG
This sequence comes from Paenibacillus prosopidis, assembly GCF_003337375.1. Taxonomy (GTDB): domain Bacteria; phylum Bacillota; class Bacilli; order Paenibacillales; family Paenibacillaceae; genus Pristimantibacillus; species Pristimantibacillus prosopidis. Next base: position 231,447 of record NZ_QPJD01000008.1, on the reverse strand, counting down.
CAGGAGTCCAAGCGTCAATGCTGCGCTTAAAACCGTTCGGCCTACAGTGAGCTGCTTGCGTTTCCCCGTTACTTTGTTCATCAAAATACATCCATCCCCTCATCAAAGTATTTAATTTCCAGAATCATACACCTCCTATTAAACGTTATAAAATAGGATAAAGTTTCATTTTTTTCCAAACAAAAAAGAGCCCGTTGCAAAGCACGTTTTTCGCGTCTTTGTCCGAGCTCTCTTGATTTGCGATCTTTAACTGTCAAATGGGAATTTACTTTCCTTCGTGCAGACGATCGCAGGATACCGTTTTTGTATTAACCGGATTATTTTCTACCATTACCGTCGCCATGCCGTTTGCCTCATCTACATTTTCAATCCAAACGGAATCTCCGTCAAGCTGTACTAAGAAAGTCTGTTCAGACTCGTAGATTTGTTTCGCGCGTGCTGTGTCCATGCTTTTTATTCCTCCTGAAAAGTTTTGTCCACAAAACTTGCTTTGAATGCATTTACTTAGTTTCCTGGTCCATCGTATCTGTTGTGGATTCGTCAATAAGGCCGTTTTGAAGCGTCACATTGCCGCCGCCTAATCCTTCATTCACCATTCGATCGATGTCCATAAAATACTCGTCCCGGCCTTCATCCTTCGGCTCTCCTGATGTCAGCTTGTCCTGATTGTTTGGATCAGTCATTCGAGTTCCCTCCTTCGACAGCTTAGCTTTGTTTGCCCTCTCGAGAAATATGCCCGAATTGTACGTTAACCATTCATCCTTCAAAGCATGGGAGAGAGAATATGGAGAATCGACTCCACAGCCTTCTGTCGCCAAGATCTCCTCATAAAATGCTGCAGCTCCATCTCCCGGCTATTTTGCAAATCGTCCATAAAATCTGCTTCCAGCCGTTTTATCGTACGAGGATCGAATAGCACCGCATTAAGCTCAAAGTTGCTGTGCAAGCTGCGCATATCGACATTCGCGGTTCCAACCATTCCCAGCATCCGATCGACAATCATGACTTTTGCGTGAACGAATCCTTTCGCATAACGGTATACTTTAACGCCTGCTTCAAGCAGGTCCTGAATATAGGAAAAGGTAGCGAGCAGAACGAGCCTGGAATCAGCCACGCCGGGAATAATAAGCTTAACGTCAACACCGCTGAGCGCAGCCGTCCTTAATCCCATCATCAGACTAGGATCGGGGATAAAGTATGGAGTAGTTATATAAATCCGGGTTTTAGCCGCTGTAATCGCCGCAAACATAACATCCATAATTTTCCTTTCATTATGACCAGGCTTACTAGACACGATAAGAACTCGTTCTTTCCCACCGCATTGATGCACAGGCATATAGGGGCTGCTTTCAAGCTTCTCCTTAGCCGCAAACGCCCAATCATTCATAAAGAGCTCCTGCAAAAAATAAACAGAGTCGCCTTCCAGCTGCAAATGCGTATCCCGCCAAAAGCCCAGCTTAGGTTCTTTCCCTATATACTCATCTCCGATATTTATGCCTCCGACAAAACCAACCTTTCCATCCACAACAACAATTTTACGATGGTTGCGATAATTTAATCTTCTGTCGTAAAAAGCAATGCGGGGCGGAAGAAAACAGCTTGTCTGAACGCCAGCTGCGCGCAGCTCTTGTATGTACTGCTCGCTCAGGTGCAAGCTGCCGATGCCGTCGTATACGAGCCGCACCTCAATGCCCTCCTTAGCTTTACGAACAAGCACTTCCAAAAAACGCCTGCCAATCCCATCATCGCGAATGGTATAGTAATCCAAATGAATATGATGGCGTGCTTTTTCAAGCTGCTCTAATATCGCCTTAAACGTAGCTTTTCCGTTTGTCAGTATTGTCGTTTCATTGCGGCTTGTTATCGGAAAGTCCACTAACCCTGTAAGCATGGCATAAAGCTTTTCTTGCTGCTGCAGCTCCTCGTTGCCGATTTCATGAGCACCGTTGACTGTTTCTGACATTTCGCTCGCATATTGAATCTTCTCCTGCTTATATCGCTCCATTCGTCTTCTTCTCGTGAAATCCTTACCGAGCATGATATAGGCGACAAAACCGATTATCGGGCATACAAACCCGATAAAGAGCCATGCTGTCATCTGCGCAGGACGGCGGTGCTCCATCAGAAAAATAGCCGCCAATTGAGCAATATAAACGAAGAGCGCAGCGGTCAGCCAAACGAGCCATGCAGCCATGTGAACACCTCTTCTCCTCGACGCCTCGAGCACCTAACAATCGTATCTAGTTTGAGCCCTTGAATGGAAACGTATACTGCTACTGTGTAGAAAAAGCCCGTCGATTATTTCTAATCGGACGGGCTTGCATCACTCGCAGTAATTAAGATATTCACTTAAGGCTTCTTTCCAGGGTCGCAAAGTCTGGAGTCCATAAATGCGAATTGCACTTTGGTCCATAACCGAGTACGCAGGCCTGAGAGCGGGTCTCGGAAAATCTGCTGTTGTGCATGGCTCAACTAAAATATTCATTCCGCTTTCCTCGAAAATCGCCTTTGCAAACTCAAACCAGGAACAAGACCCGCTATTAGAGGCGTGGAAAATGCCATAATAATCGGTTTCCACCAGCTCCAGCAAAAAAGCTGCCAAATCACGCGTATATGTCGGAGAGCCTATTTGATCTGCCACGACTTTCACCCGATCACGTTCACTCGCAATGTTTAACATCGTCTTCACAAAGTTATTGCCGTATTTCCCATATACCCATGAAGTGCGTACGATATAAAATCGATCATGTAGCGCTTGCACCGCCTGCTCTCCGGCTAATTTCGATTTCCCATATACCGTCAGCGGATTTGTTTGATCATATTCCCTGTAAGGCGTATTGCCCTTGCCGTCAAATACATAGTCCGTACTGATGTAGCATAGTTTAGCGCCGACTTCCCGAGCAGCTACTGAAACATTTCGAGTTGCTGCAGCATTCACACGAAAAGCAGCATCGTACTCATACTCAGCTTTATCGACAGCTGTGTAAGCTGCGCAATGAATAACGACGTCCGGACGATGAAAAGTGAATAGGTTGCGGCATGCTGACAGGTTAGTGACATCTAACTCACCTCGAGCGAGTCCAACAATTTCAACCGCTTCTGTCGTCCATTGCGTCAATTCCCTTCCAAGCTGTCCATTAGCGCCTGTTACGATAATTTTTATTTTTGACATGCTATTCATTAGCCTCCAGCCGTTCCTTGTACTGGATTTTATAGTAGTTTTGATAGGTACCGGATATAACCTTCTCCATCCATTCTTTGTTGCTTAAATACCAATGAATCGTTTTCTTCATGCCGTCCTCGTAGTTGTATGCTGGTTGCCAGCCAAGCTCATGACGGATTTTATCGGCATTAATCGCATAGCGGCGATCATGGCCTGAACGATCCTTCACATACGAGACAAGTGATTTTGGTTTACCAAGCTCTTCCAGAATTGTTTGGACAACCTGCAGGTTGTTCCTCTCGTTTCGTCCACCAATGTTGTATACCTCGCCATTTTTCCCTTTGTGCAGCACCAAATCAAGGGCGCAGCAATGATCCTCAACGTATAACCAATCACGTACATGCAGTCCGTCACCGTATACAGGCAGAGACTTGTTCTCAAGTGCATTTTTTATCATAAGCGGAACCAGCTTCTCTGGAAATTGATAAGGACCATAATTGTTGGAGCAGCGCGTAATATTAATATTAAGGCCAAATGTCTCATGGTAAGCGCGTACAAGCAGATCGGCTCCGGCTTTGCTTGCTGAATATGGACTGTTTGGTGCGAGCGACGTTTCTTCGGTAAAAAATCCAGTCTCTCCAAGTGTACCGTAAACCTCATCTGTAGAAACCTGTACAAATTTTTTTACGTTATAGTCCTTAGATAATTTGAGCAGCGTCTGTGTTCCAACAATATTCGTGCGCACAAAAATATCTGGATGAAGAATGCTCCGATCGACATGCGATTCGGCTGCAAAATTTATGACAGCATCGATGCCCGACTTAAACAGCGGCTCCAATTCCGTACGCTCCACAATATCTGCTTTCACGAACGTATAGTTCGAAAGTTTCTCGACTGAACGCAAATTTTCGAGATTTCCAGCGTATGTCAGAGCATCGACATTTACAATCTCATAGCCCGGATAGTTGTACATCAAATAATGTACAAAGTTACTGCCGATAAATCCGGCTCCGCCAGTAACAAGCAGTTTCATCAGTGCAGCTCACCCCTCGTATACAAAGTTAATTTCCGCTTTGGCCAATACGGGATGCTTTCCATCCTTGTCCGACGTTATTGGCTTTGACGTTGGCCAGTCAATTGCAAGAGCCGGATCATTCCAGGCTATGCCACGATCATGTTCAGGGGAATATAATGCATCAACTTTATATTGAACCTCACAATTAGTAACTAATGTACAGAAGCCATGTGCGAAACCTTGGGGGACGAGCAGCTGCCGTTTGTTAGCCGCACTCAGAATAAAACCTTGCCACTGTCCAAAGGTAGGAGAGCCCCTTCGTATATCCACAACAACATCATAGATAGCGCCTGCAGTAACTCGCACCAGCTTTGTTTGTGCTTTCGGTGATAATTGGTAATGCATGCCGCGAAGCACGCCTGCATCTGCAGAAAAAGAATGGTTATCTTGAATAAATGTGTATGGAATCATATTGGCATGAGCGGTTTGCTCATTATAGGTTTCCATAAAAAAACCTCTATGGTCCCCCATTACAGCTGGTTCCAATAGTTTAACGCCCGAGAGTTTCGATTGAATCGTTAACATACATCACCTGCTCTTATACAGTTTAAGTTTGTTTCAATATATGCATAATTTACATTCTTGCTTCAAATTTCCACAGCATGACTGTTTTTGAATAAGTTTTATGGCATGTTTTATAGCATCCAAGAATAAATAGCTTAAGAGCGTTATGATTAACTATGTCAGAACCCAGCAGGAAGGAGAAACCTATTGAAAGGAGCGCGGAAGCCAAAATGGTCTTTTGTGGTGATGCGCGGCGCTGACAAAACCGTCAAGCAGTTTCATGTATCAAAGCGGTCGGTCTTAGCCGCTCCGACGGCAGCCGTGCTCGCGGTTTCGGGCTGTATTGCGGGACTCCAAATGAAGTCGGCTTATGAGCTAAACCATTTGGAAGAACAATTGTCGAAGCAAAATGCCTATTTCACGCAAACTGTATCCGAAAAGGACGAAGCGATCGTCTCCCTGCAGCAGGAAATACTTGGACTGTCGCGCCAAGCGCAAGAAATGAAAAATAAGGTTAGTGAGCTGCAGGAGCTAGAGCTTAAGCTAAAGCAGTTCATCGAAACGTACGGCAGCTCCATAGAACCATCAAGTAGCCAGAGCTCAAGCCGCTCAAAAGAACGATCAGTAAAGACATTATCGGCAATAGCGGACACCCCTAGCTCGTACACTCCGATCATGCAAAACACGAAACGAATGGCCTCACTTGCGCAGCATACCGGACTCGATCTAAAAGCTCTAAGCGCAATGGTCGACACGATGGAACAATCGATGGAGCTAACGCTGAAGCTCGCATCTGCCAAACGAACTACCGTGGATGCCTACCCATCCGAATGGCCTACACGCTCAAGGCAAATGACTTCCGGTTTTGGTTATCGTAGTGATCCGTTCACTGGACGGAAGACATTCCATGCAGGCATTGACATAGCAGGCGAGCTTGGTGACCCGGTATATAGTGCTGCGGATGGTAATGTAACGGAAACCGGCTTCGACAGCTCCCTAGGCAGGTTTATCATTATCGATCACTTGGGAGGCCTGCAAAGCGTTTATATGCACTTAAAACATATCGAAGCTCATGAAGGCGACATCGTCGTCCGCGGCGAGAAAATCGGCTTATTAGGCTCGAGCGGCAGAAGCACGGGGCCTCATTTACATTTTCAAATTATGCAAAAGAGCGAGCCCGTCAATCCTTTAAAATTTCTTGCTTTGGTAAAGGAGGACTAAAATCGATGTTTAAAGAAAAAGAAAACAAACGGCTCTCAGCAACCGATACGTTAATCGGACAAGGTACGCTGAGCGAGGGGAAAATGATATGCGATGCTAACCTTCGTATCGAAGGGGAGCATCGCGGAGACATCGAATGCAAGGGCGACGTCATTATCGGAGAATGCGGTATCGCTCGATCGAATATTTCAGCCCGCGATATTACAGTCGCTGGCAAAATATTTGGCGATATCCTCACAATGGGGCGACTGATTATTACACCATCCGGTCATCTAACCGGAAATATTACGGCACATACGCTTATCATTCAGGATGGGGGCATGCTTAACGGAAACTGCTATATGGTGCATGCACAGGATGGAAAGAACCGCCCGCTAGCGGAATCGGAGACGTCTCAGCTTCATAATAAGGACTCGATTACGAAGGATTCCAAAGAAAAATCGCTTCAAGCAGGATAATGCAAGAGAAAAAGCCGTTCACCTGCCGCCTCTCTCTATCGAGGGAAACGCAGCCGGGAACGGCTTTTATGATGAAGATAGCTAGGCAGCAACATCGCGTTTGTTGAAAATATACCAGGTCAATGCGACGAACACGGCGTAGTAGATGCCAAGCACTCCGAGTGAATAACCTAAGGTCATTCCTTCCCGCATCGGATTCCCATCTAAATATTGCGTTAGGTTCAAATGAATAAACAACAGGTAGTCGATCCATTTGTATTCGAGCATTGCAATCAGGGCAACAAAACTGTTGACTCCCAGCAGCAGAAACAACGAAAACCCTATTGCAAGTCCGCCGCTGCGGAAAACAGTCGAAAGCATGAAGGCTAGCGTTACTGTCACTACTAACGACACCAACGTCAAAGCGTAGTACTGAAGCATATAAGAAACAGGTGATATTCCGTTTAATCCGCGAATGGGGGGCTGCACTTCCGGCGATGCATTGATCCCGAAGCAAACCCAGTTGACAAGTATCGTGCTAGCGAACAATAAAACAGCAAGCATTACAGCAAACATTATGATCGAAATATATTTGGACAACAAAATTTTCGACCGCGACCAAGGGCGAATAAGCAGCAGCTTAATGGTTCCGCTCGTAAACTCCTCTGCTACTCCTCCAGCGGCAATTACAACCGTAAAGATTGTAACAAGCAGGAACAAAATCGACGACTCTATAAATGCGACTTCCCACATCGACGTGTCTCTTCCACCAACCGAAACCCATAATATGGAGATTAATAATACCGATGCGACCAAAATGCCTGCCATTATCCAGGTACGGGGACGCTGGTATATTTTCATGTTTTCATTTTGAACAAGCTGCAAAAAATTACCCAATCCGTTCCCCTCCCGTCACTTCCAAAAATTGATCCTCAAGCGATTTCACATGAGTGCGAATGCCATAAACCTTGATGCCCGCGGCAACAAGCGCAGCATTAATAGCCGCTGTGCTTTCTCTATCCGCTTCGATTGCAATCAAATTATCACCATCAATCACCGCAGATTGCCCTATGGTAAGCAGTGCCTCGATTGCCCCTTGCGGGCGATCAACCTCGATAAGCACGCGTAAAGATTCTGTTTCAGCTTGTGAGCCTCGAATCGTTCGCACGTCAATAAGCTTGCCGTTTTGAATAATAGCAACACGATCGCACATAAGCTCCATCTCGGATAACAAATGACTGGAAACGAATACGGCAATGCCTTCATCTTTGGAAAGCTGGCGCAAATAATCGCGAAGCTCCCGGATGCCAGCAGGGTCTAGACCGTTCGTCGGTTCATCTAAGATAAGCAGCTGCGGCTTATGCAATATCGCCTGAGCGACTCCCAGCCTCTGCCGCATACCCAGTGAATAGGTTTTTACTTTATCGTGAATTCGACCTTCAAGGCCGACAAGTCTAACAACCTCATGAACCCGGTGCTCCGTTATACCCGGGATCATACGCGCATAATGAATCAGGTTTTGATAACCAGTCAAATATTTATACATCTCGGGGTTTTCAACGATTGCTCCGACATGGCGAATCGCTTTCTCGTATTGCTTCGTTACACTGTATCCGCCAATCGTAATTTCGCCGTCTGTCAGAGACATCAATCCGACCATCATCCGAATCGTTGTCGTCTTGCCTGAACCGTTCGGTCCGAGGAAGCCAAACACTTCTCCAAGCGGTAAATCAAGCGTCAATCGATCAATAATGGTTCGTTTGCCGATCCGTTTCGTTACATTTTGCAGTTTGACAATCGGGTGATCCATATTGCTGCGCTCCTCCTCTATCCTTCGCGAATAACATGATTTGCCCAGCATTCGCATTATTTCTTTTTATATAAGTCCAAACCTTTACCATTATAAGCGATGTAGGAAACAATTGGAAGTAAACGAAAACCTCTTTCCTACAATAATGCTGTAGAAAAGAGGTTTTCGTTTTCGTTATTGTTCGTTCGATAAGGCTGTACAGTATGTTCGGCAACTTTCGCATCTGCGCGTAGGAACATTTTATAGTCATAGTTACTGGTCTTACCCGTCGACCCAACGACTGCATCCAGCTTATCCTGCTCAACGCTGCAAGCCAAGCAATAGCCCATTGGATGTACCACTCGGAAAAATCCTGTTCGAAACAAGATATCTGCCTCTGGATTGGAAACCATCTCGCCGCAACTAACACAATAAAAACGGTCCTCTGAACGCACCATCCGATAGATCGCTCCCTCTCATCGTTTGTAGCGAGTTATTGACCTCTCATCATCACGTTACATTTTATATCATTTATTATTAACTGTATGGCATTCTATTTAAGTTGTCAATCAAATTCACCAATTTTTATCAATATCTAACATAGATGTATCATAACTAAGAGTGCGATCAAAACGTCGTTTTGCCGTCCACCTCAACAGCTTCGACCAGTATGGAATTTGCAGCACTGCCACTTCCAATAAACGAGATTTCCAATGATAGGCATAAATGACTTTACCATCACGATGCACGGCTGCTAATTTACCAATAATTCTAGTGAACGGAACGGGGGACTCCGGTCTGTCACACGTATCTCCCCGAAGAATATAAAGCGCTGGCTGCTGTTCATCATTTATATCAATAATGCGATATAGCAAAAGAGATCCCTCGTTATTACCAAACAAGCATACATCGCCTATGCTCAGCTCCTCTTCCCTCACACGTACGCATGTGGTCATATTTCCTTCACGCAAAAATGGAAACATGGCATTACCGTAGCATGTCACATCAATGGATCCTCGATTTTCAATGACTTTCCCAATAATGACAGCCAGTTCATTCCGTTCGATCATCCTCAATTCTCCTACACCAGGTTCAATTGGCTTGTAATATCATCCCAAGTAACGCCCAATCGAATAATGTCATCGTCATGAATATCCGTACCTGTCTGCACCTCAATAAGTTCCATATCCGTAACAGCTCGCAAACTGTGTCTGGAGCGCTTCGGAATTTGCACCGTATCGCCCGGAGCAACATGACGATATGCATCATCCAATATGAGTACACCTTCACCTGACAGGATGGTCCACGCTTCACTCCGTTTAAAATGCATTTGATAACTGATATTCTGGCCCGCAGCAATAAACTTTCGTTTAGTAACCATTTGAAGCCCCGATGGCAGCACTCCTGTCTCGATTATTTTGTGGAATCCCCAGCGCCGCTCTTCGTACTTGGGTCTTTCATTCATCCTTTGAAGCTTCGCGTTAATTAACGAACCAGCATCCTTACTTGCCACAAGTATACCGTCAGGGCTTGCAGCGACAATAATATGATTCAAACCAATGATGGATATCGGAATATTCAGCTCATTAATAAGCTGCGATTGCTCGCAGTCGTCCGATACTTCACCTAACCCGAGCTGTTGACATGAAATTTCCTCGGATAACGTTTTCCATGATCCCAGGTCCTTCCAAGTCCCATCATAGCAAACGACTGATCTGGACGATGTTTTTTGTGTCACTTCAGATTCGAAGCTTGATTTCGGCAATTTAAAATATTGTTTATATAGCTCATCGTAATGTATAGATAAACCGAGTTCCATAAGCATCGAAATCATAAAATCGAGCTGGAAAGCATAAATGCCGCTGTTCCATAAAGCTCCGTCCGTTATCAACGATTTTGCTTCGTCCTCATATGGCTTCTCTTTGAACGCTCGAACCTTATGTCCTAGCACCCCTTCGACATCGGCATTCTGTTTTTTCTCAGGTACAATATAACCGTATTGCTCCGCTGGAAAGCCGGGTCTTGTCCCAACCATCATCAGTTCTGATTTGCTTTCCCCGAGCAGCTTCGGCAAGCTTCTTATACAGGAAAAGAAATCACTTTCAACATATGCATCAACCGGCATAATAATGACCGTTTCACTTAAAGATACACCCGCGATAGAATACAAATAAGCAGCTGCGAGTGCTGCTGCAGGGAATGTGTCACGCTGGTCCGGTTCAATGATTAGCGGCGCATTCGCGCCAGCCTGTCGCTGCACAAGCTCCACCTGCTGGCGGCATGTAGAAATTCGAGTATGCTCCTGCAGGCCGGCTTCGTCCAGCTGTCTCCACAATCGCTGCAGCATCGATTCCTTACCGCCGTTCGGAGCCTTTAGTACCGTTAAATATTGCTTTGCCCGATTACCATTAGATAAGGGCCACAATCTTCTACCGGAGCCGCCTGATAACAAAATGATTTTCAAATCATGTCCCCCTCTTCTAAAATGCGCCGTTATTATTTCAGATTTTCTAGCCTCCGAAGTTGAATCTCTTGGCATGCAGCAGCCGGTTATACAGATGATGAATCCTCTGCTGCTGCGGCTGCCTTTCAAGCAATTCCTGATTCATTACGCCAATAATTAATGAACGAAGCGTATCGGTGCATTCAAATATAACTCCATGAATATATTGATTATCCATCATCGAACGCCAGACGATATAACCGCGGACAATAAGTTGAACATTCGTGATGGTCATGCGAAATTCGACCAAATAATTACGCTGTATGGGCAACTGCAGGCCCGATAAAAAGCATAAACCGTTTTGACTCAAATTCAGGAGCATTACCGTAGTTGTAGAATTCGTGAGCAGCTGTCCGTTTTTACTGATTAGCTTAAGCTCTGCCTTTACGCCTTCTGTGAAGCGAAGCCTAATGTGCGCGCGCGAGGCGTCATTTGAATACGTCGCCATGCTTCATTCCTCCATCGTACGATTAACAGAAAAAGTGAGACCTCATATTTTTTTTGTAAAAGCATACATTTGTTACGTATCCGTAATAATATAAGTGAAGTGGGAGTTCGAAGCAGGAGAAATTCAAAGAACATCGGTATTCAGATTACTAGATTGAGGGAAGAGCAGTTCGCGGATTCGTTCCAGGTCACTATCGATTATTTGGTCGGTCGTACTTCAATCCCTCAGCAATTTTTTAACCGATGATGTTCGCACCATTGTCGGCCACTTCGAGCTGTCAGACGAAGAAATATTAAGCTACTAATAGATTAATAGAGTAATTTGAAATAATAATATAATTATACCCGAGTCATCGGATGGAATATGTCGGTTAATGCACGCGGCTTTTTTCTATTTTAGTGAGATTTTGTCGAAAAATAAAAGGGACTGTCACCTGAAGTAGTTATTCTACCTCGGTGACAGTCCCTATTTTAGAGCTCGTAAATTCGAGCAACTTATAGTTATTTACCGCCTGCGCGGGCAAGCTCCTTCTTGTTCGCCTCGAAAGCTGCGAGCAATGCCGCTTCGCCCTTTAAGCCAGTATCTTCAACCTTACGGATTTGTTCAAGCATCCGTTTGTAATCCTTCGGAATAACCTTCACAAATTTCGCAACCGAAGCTTCCCAATCGTTTAATAGGCGGGAGCCGATCGCGCTTTCCGTATATTGAACGTGCGATTCAATCATGCCGCGAAGCTCTGCAATATCCTCTGAATCCTCAAGACGCTCCAGCAATACCATCTCCAAATTGCAATGGTTGTAGAAATCGCCCTTCTCATCATGGATATAAGCTACGCCGCCTGACATACCTGCAGCAAAGTTTCGTCCCGTTTTACCGAGAATTACAACGCGGCCACCTGTCATATATTCGCAGCCGTGATCGCCCACGCCTTCTACGACGACATTAACGCCACTGTTACGGACGGCAAAGCGCTCGCCGGCTACGCCGCGGATATACGCTTGACCGCTGGTTGCGCCATAAAGCGCAGTGTTACCAATTATAACGTTGTCCTCAGCAACGAAGGTCGCTTTCGGTGAAGGCGCTACGATAATTTTACCGCCAGACAACCCTTTTCCAACGTAGTCATTCGAGTCGCCCTCGATGGAAAGCGTAATCCCTTTCGGTACGAATGCACCGAAGCTTTGGCCGGCTGTTCCGACGAAGTGGTACGAGATCGTATCCTCAGGCAAGCCTGCTGCGCCGTAACGGCGAGTAACTTCACTACCAAGAATCGTACCGACAACACGGTTTGTGTTCAAGATCGGGAATGTACCGCGTACGCGTTCTCCGCTCTCAAGCGCTGGTTGCGCATGAGGCACGAGCTGCTGCATATCAAGCGATAGCTCAAGTCCGTGATTTTGCCCTTGAATATTATAGCGTACAGCATCCTGCGGCAAATCAGCTTCATACAGCAAGCCGGTAAGGTCAATGCCTTTCGCTTTGTAATGCTCACGCAGCTGCTTCGTTTCAAGAATATCGACGCGTCCAACCATTTCTTGAATGGTACGGAAGCCAAGCTCTGCCATAATCTCACGCAGCTCTTCAGCAATGAAGCGCAGATAATTAACAACATGGCTAGGATCGCCCATGAACTTCTTGCGAAGCTCCGGATTTTGTGTCGCAACGCCAACCGGGCAAGTATCCAGCTGGCATACGCGCATCATGATACAGCCTAGAACGATGAGCGGAGCAGTCGAGAAGCCGTATTCTTCGGCTCCAAGCAGTACGGCAATCGCAACGTCGCGGCCGTTCATCATTTTACCGTCTGTCTCAAGGACAACGCGGTCACGCAAGTTGTTAAGCATAAGCGTTTGATGCGTTTCAGCAAGTCCAAGCTCCCATGGCAGACCCGCATGACGGATCGAGCCCATTGGAGAAGCGCCTGTTCCGCCGTCATAGCCACTGACCATGATAACGTCCGCGCGGCCTTTGGCAACACCGGTCGCAATTGTTCCAACGCCAACTCCGGATACGAGCTTCACGTTAATTCGAGCGCGTGGATTAGCATTTTTCAAATCATGGACCAGCTCAGCTAAATCCTCAATCGAATAAATATCGTGATGCGGAGGCGGCGAGATAAGTCCTACACCAGGTGTGGAGCCGCGAACCTCGGCAACCCACGGATATACTTTAAGGCCAGGCAGCTGTCCGCCTTCGCCAGGCTTCGCGCCTTGGGCCATTTTGATTTGAATTTCATCCGCATTTACAAGGTAGTTGCTCGTAACGCCGAATCGTCCGGAAGCTACCTGCTTGATCGCGCTGCGTCTGGAATCGCCGTTAGCGTCCGGAATGAAGCGAGCCGGATCTTCCCCGCCCTCACCCGTATTCGATTTACCGCCTAGACGGTTCATCGCAATAGCCAGGCTCTCATGCGCTTCCTTACTGATGGAACCAAACGACATTGCACCGGTTTTGAATCGTTTTACGATCGATTCCACCGATTCAACTTCCTCGAGCGGTACCGATTGACGTCCTTGTTTGAATTGCAGCAAGGAGCGCAGTGTCAGATGCTTCTTGTCTTCACCTTGAACGAGCGAAGAAAACTTCTTGTAAAGCTTGTAGTCATTCGCACGTGAAGCCATTTGCAGCGTATGAATCGTCTGCGGTGTAAACAGGTGGTCTTCACCGTCTTTACGCCATTGATACTCCCCGCCGGAGTCAAGCTCCTTCTCGCCGCCCTCTTGCTCTGCGAACGCACGGTTATGATGCTTAAGCGTCTCTTCAGCGATAATATCGAGTCCGATACCGCCGATACGGGACGGTGTCCAAGTAAAGTACTCGTTAATGACTTCTTCTTTCAAGCCGAGCGCTTCGAAAATTTGCGCGCCGCGGTACGATTGAATCGTCGAGATACCCATTTTGGATAATATTTTAATAACGCCTTTAGTAGCTGCTTTAATGAAGTTTTTGACTGCTTTGTCATGCGACACGCCGCGCAGCATGCCTTGGCGGATCATATCGTCAAGCGTCTCGAATGCGAGATATGGGTTAACTGCGCTCACGCCATAGCCGAGCAGCAATGCAAAGTGATGCACTTCACGCGGTTCGCCCGATTCAAGCAATAGAGCAACTTTCGTCCGTGTGCCTTGACGAATCAAGTGATGATGCAAAGCTGATACAGCAAGCAATGCCGGAATTGCAGCATTGTCCTTGTCGACGCCGCGGTCGGACAAAATAAGCAGGTTATGCCCTTTATCGATAACGCGATCCGCCGCCTCGCACATTTGCTTCAATGCGGCGCGCAGGCCTTCTTCACCTTCGGCTGCCGGGAAGAATATCGGAAGCGTGATCGCGCGGAAGCCAGGGCGACGCACATGACGCAGCTTCGCGAACTGCTCGTTAGACAAAATTGGCGTTTCCAATTTAATATGGCGGCAGCTTTCCGGCTCAGGATTCAGCAGGTTGCGCTCAGGACCGATAGTCGTTCCCGTTGCCGTAATAATCTCTTCACGAATCGCATCAATCGGCGGGTTCGTTACTTGAGCGAATAATTGCTTGAAATAGTTGTATAAACGCTGCGGGCGTTCCGACAGAACAGCCAGTGGAGCATCATAGCCCATCGAGCCGATCGGCTCCGCGCCGCTTCCAGCCATAGGCTCAAGCACTTTACGGATGTCCTCAAACGTATAACCGAAAGCCTGCTGTCTCATTTGTACAGTCGCGTGGTTCGGTTCCGGCAATTCAGGAGCTTCCGGAAGCTCCTCCAAATCAACGAGGTGCTCATTCAGCCACTCGCGGTAAGGATGCTCCGTCTCGATTTCCGCCTTTACTTCCTCATCGGAAATGATGCGGCCTTTTTCTGTATCCACAAGCAGCATGCGGCCTGGACGCAAACGATCCTTGTATAAAATATCTTCCGGCGGAAGCTCTACCGTTCCTGCCTCGGATCCTAGAATAATATGGTCGTCCTTCGTTACGTAATAACGGGCTGGACGAAGACCGTTGCGGTCAAGCACCGCACCGATTTTCACGCCGTCGGTAAAGCCAAGCGCCGCAGGCCCATCCCATGGCTCCATCAAGGTGCTGTGGTATTCGTAGAACGCTTTGCGCTCGTCGCTCATGCTCTCATGGTTGGACCAAGGCTCCGGTACCATCATCATCGCGGCATGCGCCATCGAACGGCCGGACAAGAACAGGAACTCCAGCGTATTATCAAACATCGCTGTATCAGAGCCATCCGGATTAATAATCGGTTTAATTTTTTCAAGATCATCGCCAAACAATTCCGTTGCGAACAACGTTTGACGGGCATGCATCCAGTTCACGTTTCCGCGAAGCGTGTTGATCTCGCCGTTGTGGATCATGTAGTGGAATGGATGCGCGCGCTCCCAGCTTGGGAACGTGTTCGTACTGAAACGGGAGTGAACGAGCGCCATCGCGGATACAACCGATTCATCATTAAGCTCGGTGTAGAACGAACGGACCTGCTCGGTCGTAAGCATCCCTTTGTAGACGATCTTTCTCGAGGACAAGCTCGAGAAGTAAAACATATTGCCGCCCTCTTTGCCGGCGTATCGGATCGCAAGCTCAGCACGCTTACGAATAACGTATAATTTGCGTTCAAATGCCATGTTGTCCTTCAAGCTATCGTTCTGGCCGATAAATAGCTGGCGGACATAAGGCTTCACCGCTAATGCGGACTCACCAAGCTTCTTGTCGTTCGTCGGAACTGTACGCCAACCGATAACCGATTGGTTTTCTTCCTGCACGATCGACTCCACTTCACGCTCAATCGCGCTGCGTGCAGCCTCATCCTGAGGCATGAAAATCATGCCGACAGCATATTGCCCTTCCTTCGGAAGCACAATTTCTTGCTTCTTTAATTCAGCTGCAAAAAAGGCATGCGGAATTTGAAGTAAAATTCCCGCTCCATCTCCAGTATTAGGTTCGCTGCCTTGACCTCCGCGGTGCTCCATATTCTCGAGCAGCGTCAGCGCCTGACGGATGACCTTATGCGATTTGATTCCCTTGATGTTGGCCACAAAGCCCATGCCGCAAGCGTCTTTCTCGAATTGCGGATCATAAAGCCCCTGCTTCGGCGGCAATCCCAAAATATGTTCTTTCATTGTTTGCAACCTTTCTATGAGAAGATTTTTGGGTAAGCGTGAACGTGTTAAAAATAAGCATCGATGAATACGCGTTACGCTTCATTTTTGGCTTGTGTTATCATAGAATGGTAGTCAGCGAGGCACATCGGCCTGCTCCTTGCCATTCATAAGCTAAACGGCTCTTTGCGCTGCTTACGAGCGTTTCCGTTTAGTTGACCATATACCGGGCCGTATACCGCGAAAATGCGATTATTATATTATTTTAACATCAGGCCAAAACGGAATCAATTTAATATTTTTATGATTGTGATAAGGATTGTTTACCGGGTCACCGTTTGTACATATTTACTATATCAAAAGGATGTGTACGTTTTGAATAGCAAGTTAAGGAAAGTGACGCTTCGAACGGCCGCTCCTGCCGTGCTCGTTATATGGCTGATAAGCTCTTTTACAACTAATATACCAATATTTACATCTGAGAATTATTCATCTACCGCATATGCCGCTTTCGAATCTGACGGCACTGCGCAAGCAGATACATATAATATTGTCGCAGTGGGCGATTCTGTCACAGCAGGTTATGAGTACGGCTTTACCGAGCAATCGGTACCCTACGGATTCGTAGAGCATCTATACGAACAGGCTCTTTTTAACGGACTTAGCGCCGGGTACTCCAATTACGGTATCTTAGGTTTAAGAACATCCGGTTTAAAGAGATGGATTGATGCAGTCGTACAAGGTGAAGGAGTTGAGAGCTCCGACATCCAAAAAAATCTTCCTGACCCGCGTGCAGACCGAATTTTCGCTGAAACGAAGCAGCTCCGCGCAGCTTTAAGCAAGGCAGATTTAATCGTTATGACGATCGGCGGTAACGACATGTACGCCGTTCTCGCTAAGCTTGAGGAGGGGGCCCCGCAAGCAGAAGCAGCGGTCGTGCTGGCCAACGCTTTAAACATTTATGAAACGGAGCTTGAAGCTGCACTGCGATTAATGCTTACTCTGCAGCCTAATGCACAAATTGTTGTTGCTGATCAATATTTGCCTATACCGCCCCCTGTAAAAATCGGGTCTTTGACCTTTCCATTGTACCCGGAAGCTAATCGGCTTTTTCTGATGGACAGCTTGAAGCAGCAGCGCAAGCGGCTGGATGAAATAATCACGCGTCTAACAAATAATGGTTTCAATGTAAAGGCTGCAAACGTCGCCAATGCGTTCACCGGCAATGAGTTGAACTTTACCTCTGTTGCAGAAGGGGATATTCATCCTAGCCGGGAGGGCTACGCGGCAATGGGTAAAGCGTTCACGAAGGCTGTATGGGGAAATTATCGAACAGTTAAGCCGAGAGAAAGCGGAGTGCCTGTTTCGATTGTCGTGATGGGCAAGGAGCTTTTAAGCAATAATAAGCCAGTATTAGTACAAAATCGAACTTTCGTACCGCTTCGCGACATTACGGATGCTATGGGTGCCACATTAAAGTGGCACGCAGCTACACAGACCGCGTCCATTCTGCTGAAAGGACGTACAGTCGATATTTCGGTTGGATCTGCTACATTACGTATCAACGGAGTACCTGTGAAGCTAAACGCACAGCCTGCTTTCCTTCAACAGATCGGAATTTCAAAAAAGCTGTATGTCCCGCTTGCCGCTTTATCCGAAGGCCTGCATTTTCAAGTCATTTATCGTGATACGTTAAAAACGGTCTTTATCAATAAATAAACTTTACCTACTTATATTCCTTCTCAAGCTGCTGCATTTGCTCAAGTCCTTTGGCAGCCCAACGATGCAGCCGGTCAAGAGCGGCTATTTCCGCAGCAACTGCAGCCCTAAGCGAATCCTTATATTCGGGAACGCTGCCCGTGTACAGCTTTACATCCCGCAGCAGCACGGTCGTTTTCTCTGTATAGCTAAGAGCACGCCGCTCGTGAAACATAGGAACATCCGGGTTGTACGGATTATGCAGGTCGCCCTGTTCCGGATGCTTTAACACGGCAAGCACCTTTACGAGTGCACGCGGCCCGTTTAATTCTACAAGCTCGCCTACATATTGACCTGTTCGAACTTCCGCTCGAACGATATCTCCCGTTTTTAAACTCGGGTCAGCTTGATTTATTGGCTCCATTAGAATTCAACCTCACTTTTCATTTTTGCTTTTTCTTGTAAAATATATGTAAAAATAGTCGAATCAAGGATTTTATATCTTGACATGACGTACATCTATAATTAAGGATAAATTATCCACTATATTATTCGCAACCCACTCGGATAAAACTTGTGTTAGGAGCACTTGCGTCGTAATATGGAAATAGAAAAGTAGGTGAATGTATGCGTAAGAAAAGAGTGCTCCTGCTCTCTGAAGGCTTTGGTTCTGGCCACACCCAGGCAGCCTACGCGCTCGCTGCCGGTCTAAAACAGCTATGTCCGGGCATCCAAACCCGTGTTATCGAGCTTGGTAAATTTCTAAACCCGGTGCTTGGCCCATGGATTGTATCGGCTTATCGAAAAACAGTAAGCAAACAGCCTAAGATGGTTGGGCTTATGTACCGCAGCAATTATAAAAAATCGCTCAACCGGTTTACGCAGCTTGCGCTTCACCGTATGTTTTATACCCAAACGTCGCAGGTTATATCCCAGTTGAAGCCGGATCTAATAATTTGTACCCATCCTGTACCGAATGCCGTTGTTGCACGGCTTAAGCGCCTTGGATTGGACATGCCGCTGTATACACTTATAACGGACTATGATGCACACGGTTCATGGGTAAATAAGGAAGTAAACCGCTACCTTGTATCCACATCCCTTGTGAAGAAGCGGCTAATGGAAAAGAGCGTTTCACCAGATCAAATCGAGGTAACAGGCATTCCCGTTCACCCGAATTTCTGGAATACATACGAAAAAGACGATATACGAAAGCAGTTTGACTTAAAGGCTATGCCGACCGTGCTCATTATGGGTGGCGGATGGGGTATTATGTATGAGGATAATGCGCTTGAATATATGACGAAGTGGAGAGAGAGCACACAGCTCATCTACTGTGTCGGTACGAACGAGAAGATGAAAGAAAAGATGCTTGCTGATCCGATGTTCCAGCACCCGAACGTCCGCGTTCTTGGTTTTACCCGTGAAATTAACAAGTTAATGGACGTATCCGATTTGCTCATAACAAAGCCTGGCGGCATGACCTGTACCGAAGGAATGAGCAAAGGAATACCGATGCTGTTTTACGAGCCGATTCCCGGCCAAGAAGAAGAGAACTGCGAATACTTCATAAGCAACGGCTTTGGCGAGATGCTCGACTCTAACGATACTGTCGATAAATGGTTCTCGCTCATTCACGAGCCATACGCTTCCGGCCAATTCCGAGATAGCTTAATGACAAAACGAAATCAACAATACGACCCCACGAGTTGTCCGAACGCCGTCCTGCGACTGATGCAGTGACGGCCTTCTTTTTCTAATGAAAATGAAGCATAAATTGCACACCTTTTTCCACATAGTATAACTGACGAAGGGAGCTGTCTATAATGAGTTCACAAATGGCGGACGGAAAAACAATTATTTTACGATTGGAAATCGATACAAATCTGGCTCAATTCGGCCGGGCTGCTACAGCAATCGAGAAAGCAAAAGGCGATATTATCGCGATTGACGTCATACATACGGACAAAAACAAAAGCATTCGTGATTTAACGGTCAAAATAGCGGAGCAAGGTGCAGCCGAGCGACTCACGAATGCCCTGCAATCCTTGCCCGGCATTCGGTTACTCCATATTTCCGACCGTACATTCTTGCTTCACCTAGGCGGCAAAATAACGATACAGCCTAAAACCCCCATTCAAAACCGCGACGACTTATCGCGTGTCTACACCCCGGAGGTCGCAAGGGTATGCCAAGCGATTTTCGATGAACCTTCAAAAGCTTATACGTTAACCATAAAGAGAAATACGGTGGCTGTCGTTACCGACGGGAGCGCTGTGCTTGGGCTTGGCAACATTGGTCCTTACGCCGCAATGCCGGTTATGGAGGGTAAAGCGATGCTGTTCAAGCAATTTGCGGACGTCGACGCTTTCCCCATCTGCCTGGATACTCAAGACACTGATCAAATCATTGCTGCGGTCAAGCACCTCGCTCCTGCTTTCGGCGGCATTAACCTTGAAGATATTTCCGCTCCCCGCTGTTTCGAGATTGAGCAGCGTTTGCGGCAGGAGCTGGATATTCCCGTATTTCATGACGATCAGCACGGTACAGCTGTCGTCCTATACGCTGGATTGCTCAATGCGCTCAAGCTGACAGGCCGCAGCTTAAACGAAGCTCGTATTGTTATCTGCGGCATTGGCGCTGCGGGAACCGCTTGTACGAAAATGCTGCTCGCTGGAGGTGCAAAGCATATTGTCGGCGTTGATCGCGAGGGGATATTAACCGCCGACCGCACCTACGATAATCCGATGTGGCAGTGGTATGCGGAGCATACGAATCCGCAGCGCCTTACAGGTGGTTTGGCTGAAGCTTTGCAGCATGCGGAAGTGTTCATCGGTGTTTCCGCTGGCGGCATTTTGACCCGAGCGCATATTGAATTAATGGCACCAGAGCCAATCGTGTTCGCCATGGCTAACCCTGAGCCGGAAATCCGGCCGGAGCTTGCAGAGGACATCGTCGCTGTCTTCGCCACCGGCCGATCCGACTATCCGAATCAAATTAACAACGTCCTCTGCTTCCCGGGCATTTTCCGCGGAGCGCTCGACAGCCGCGCTACGACAATTAATGAGGAAATGAAGGTAGCGGCAGCAGAAGCTATCGCTTCGGTAATAAGCGACGATGAACTAAATCGCATGTATATCGTACCGAGTGTCTTTAACGCGCGAGTCGTCGAGGAAGTCCGCCGCCGCGTCATTCAGGCAGCCGTGAAAAGCGGCGTCTCCCGCCGGAATCCGCGGGAGTAGTTGTATAAACCATGCACTGGCGTATCAACCGATCAAACGATGACTATCCGTGATGATGGCGCATCATTCGATCAAACGATAGCTATCCATGATGGAGCATCATTCGATCCACCGATAGCTATCCATGATGGACAGCACAGGAGTATAACGCCCATTTTTACCGCTATTAACTTCAGTGGAAGAGCAGTTGGATAATAGCGGTATTTTCTGGTCTATATAGTCGTTAACCTATCTCCCACCGCCATTTCACTCATATAACGCCCAATTTTTCCGCTATATCCTCGAAATAAACATCTGTGAATGGAATAGAGGACATTTTTACCGTTATATGCCTGTATGACGAAACATCCAATTACTAAATACGGCTTCCACAAAGAATTTGACTTCCAACAGACTACCTTTTAAGGTAGTATTAAATATTATAACGACGTGAAGCACACGCCGCCTGTTACGGGTTCCCGTAATCAGGCGGCGTTTTTTCTTTACAAAACTTTTAGGAGGAATGATTGATGATATTTGAAGAAGCGCATAAGGTGTTTATGAAGAAGCATATCGCTGCTCGTAAGGGAGAGTCGCTAAGAAGGCTGAAAGAGGGACACGATCACGCTGAGAAGTTTTTTTTGGAGCGCGTATGGTGGCCGGCCTTTGGGAATTTGAATCACCTTCATCCCGAGTATGAAACTTATGATTATAAGGATGGAGACCGGTATATTGATTTTGCTTATATTCGCTCCTTCATCAAACTGGCCATCGAAATTGACAGTTACGGATCTCATTGGAAAAACATCAACCGCGTACAATTCTCTGATCATCGAAGGCGTCAAAATGACTTAGTTATAGATGGTTGGAAGGTACTCCGTTTCAGCTTCGACGACATTAAAGATCATCCTCGCTTCTGCCAACAAAAGCTTCAGCAGTTCATGGGCAGATGGTTCGGCATAGATAATCAAGTGAATGACGTAACCTTTATGGAGAAAGAAGTCATTCGTCTTGCGATGAGATATTCCCACCCCATTACTCCAGGAGACGTATGTCAGCATTTTTCATTAGAGAACAAAACCGCTAGAAGATGGCTTCAACAATTAGTTGCTAAGAAGTGGATGAAACCCGCAAGCGGCCATGCGCGTATCCGTTCCTATCAGCTAGATCTCAAGGACAAGAACTTTACTTTGTAATATTATTGATGACAGAATTATTAGCGGTAATAATGGGTCTTATTTGGGCTGCTACTCTATTTAGGATGGAAATAGCGGTGTTAAATGGTCTTATTCAGCTATTTTATCTGATTCCAAGGATAAGAATCTAAATAACGACTATCTATTCCGTTATTCTTTCTACAACTCCTACCAGGGGTATAATAACGCCACTAATGTACTTATTCCTTATATTCAAATAAGATTAAAGAGTAATCTCTCAGTGGTCATATGAAGAAGGCCAAATTACCCAGCCTATAAGAAGCAATAATGTAAACGCATAAGCCTGCTGCTGCGATCATTCCTAAAAAGACATGACACCTATCATCTTCTTCACCGTAATATATATGCTATAATAATATCGAGTGTCTTAAGCGCTATTTCTATAAAGCGTAAGCAACGTTAGCATATAAGGTAGTTTCCCGCTTGGTTTAGTTCGTTAAGCAGGCTTTATGTGCAGGTAGTTGACGGAAAAGGAGCCTGGTAATGTTTCAAGCTGTAGTAGATTTTTTAAAGGAATTCGGGCCTTTAGGACTGTTTATACATTCGTTTTTCGATGCCATTATATTCCCGATTCCGGCTTTTTTCCTGCAAGTATCGTTAAGCCTACTCAATCCATCTACAGCAATATGGCTGGCTACAGTTGGTTATATAGCCTGTCTCTTGGGAACACCAGTTGGGTATTACCTCGGTAAAGTAATGGGCAAATCGGTCCTGTATAAGTTTTTAAAAACGGAATGGATCGACGCAGCTACAGCTAAGTTTCAGAAAAATGGCGAGGCAGCCATTTTGATCGGATCGTTTACGCCGATTCCTTTTAAAGTATTTACGATATTATCGGGCTGCTTAAACTTCCCGCTGTGGCGGTTGATCGGATATGCCGCTATTGGCCGCGGATTAAAATTTTATATTGTTGGCTTATTGTTTTATTTTTATGGCCGTGCTGCTGAGAGCATGGTTAAGGACGTATCCTTATACATTTTTGTTGGGGCTGTCCCAATTGTAATCGTATATCTTTTACTTAGGAAAAGAAATCAGAAGAAAAAAGAGCAGGCCACGAAGCAAGCCGAGGCGGAACAGCAGGACAATATACATCTAAGTTCATAACACTACAAAAATAGGCCGGTCAGGTGAAATTCCCTGACCGGCCTTCATTTTATTTTAAAATATTACTCTAAAGCATTTGACACAGCGTTCTCTGTATTATCATGAGGCTCAACGTGAACGTGGACACTCATAATGTTGTGCTTGCGGCCCATTCGATGCTCTATTTCATCGCTAATACGGTGACTCTCGATAAGCGTCAATCCGGGATCTACCTGCACGATCACATCGACTAACACCAGGTTGCCATGTACCCGTGCCTTTATATCCTTAATGGATTTGACCCCTTTCGTCTTCTCAATCGTCGAACGCAAGGTAGTAAGCTCATTCTCGTCAAAACCGTCCGTCAAAGCATGCGTTGAGCTATAAAAGATTTCCCATGCCGTTTTACATATGATTGCACCGACTACGAGCGCGGCTACCGGATCAAGCCATGGCAGTCCAAACTGCGCGCCTATAATACCAATAGCCGCTCCGGTACTGACGAGAGCATCGGACAAATTATCCTTTGATGCTGCGAGAAGCGCTTGATTGTTTATTCGCGTGGCAAGTCTTCGATTATATATATAGACACCAGCCATACATACAGCTGAGAACAAAGCAACCCATGCAGACATTAAGTTTGGAACGTGATACTCAGAAGCAAACAACGATCTGACCGCGCTTATTAACACCTGAACGCCAACCGTAGCCATAATAAAAGAAGCAACTAGCGCTGCAATCGTCTCTGCGCGAAAATGACCGTAAGGATGATCCTTATCCGGCGGTTTTTGCGATATGCGCAATCCTACCAATACAGCAACGGATGCTACGATATCGGTCAGATTGTTAAATCCGTCTGCGACAAGAGCCCCCGACAAAAACCAGTAGCCGGCACCCAGCTTTAGCGCGGATAGAGCCAAATAGGCACCAATACTAACCCATGCACCCTTCTCGCCCTGTTTAATCTCATCATACTGATTCAGTTTCAATACCCTCCCAAGCGTAATAACTTATATCGACTAAAATTTCCAAATAACCTATCGGTATCATACCCGAACAAACCTGTGTGGGTCTAGAGAAACAGTGTTTACCAGGTACGCACTTTTATGCACGGGTGCAACAATTCGCAGGTGGCAGTGACTTTCCGGCAAAACGAATCCGTTTATTATGCGCTTGATTTGGATTTACAATTCATACCATCCATGTCCCGATTCATCATTTATTCAAAATAAAAAAGCAGCGTTCGTTCCTTTTGGAACGTGAACGCCGCCATTTTTCCACTCATCTTTATTTTAAGAAAAAAACTTCCCGCAAAGGTTTGATAGGCTCAGCCTCTTGGAAATCGAAAGAGCCTTGCACCATCTGCGAGGTAATCGCATTCCAGCGGCCGCATGCCTCGCTTCCTGCGATATAGGCAAATGCAGCCTCTACATCGTCACACTCGAAGCAATAAAAAAACTGCGTGCCGTTTTGAAAAATCGAATAATTGCGAATGCCCGCCTTGCTGTGCTCCTCCATAATTTCCTGCCATGGTTCACCGTGCATCCGGACATACTCGTCGAGAAATTCCTCTTTAATCGTCCATGTCCATGCGAATTTGTTGCTGCTGCTCATTTTAATAACCGCCTTCCATTCCGCTATGTAGCCCGAAAAGAATTTGAATTTTCACTCTGCTTCTTAGATCATTTCATATTGACGATTATAGCATATTTCTGTTTTTTTGTGATTGATGTACATTTCTGAATACGGCAGCGAAAGCCCGCGTAACCTAAAAAAACAGCCGGAGCAGGCTCCGGCTGTTTCAAGGTGCAAACGATTATTTGATTTCGTAAATGGTGTAAAGCTCATCCAGCATCAGGTTAGCTGCGATTACGCCGCCTGCTGTGTTCCAGATCGCATCGCTCACTTTGATAGCCTTGTTGTTTTTCACGACTTGAAGGCTCTGCCACAATGGATCCTTCATCATTTCTTCTTCCATTGCTGTTGCTTTACCGTCACCTGTCTCATAAGTGAAATAGAAGAGCATATCCGCGTCTACTTCCGGAAGACGTTCCTTCGTAATCTCTTCAACGAATGTGTCTTTATATTTTTGATTTTCAGGACGTGAAATGCCGAGTTTGGAGAACGCCAAACCTGTAAAGGTGTCTTCTAAGTAAATACGCGTTTTGCCAGCCATAAAACGAACCACAGATACCTTCTGGTTCAGCTTGTCGCCCGCTTTTTCCTTAAAGTCCACGGTGCGGCTGTCATAGTTAGCTATGACTTTGTCGCCTTCGGCGGTTTTGCCGAGCGCTTCAGCATACAGCTTAAAGTTAGACTGCCATGCGCCGCGGAGCGTTTCGGAAAATACGGTTGGCGCAATGGCTTTAAGCTGATCGTACACTTTCTCCTGACGCAATTTGTTACCGATAATAAGATCAGGCTTCAGGCTCGCAATAAGCTCCATGTTCGGCTGGCTCTCATCGCCTACAACTGTAACGCCCTCCATGTCCGCTTTGATGTGCTCGTACCAAGGATCACCTGTCCAAGATTTTACTGCGCCTACCGGTTGTACTCCAAGACTAAGCAATGCTTCCGTTCCTTCGTTCGTCAGTACGACAATGCGCTCCGGAGTACCTTTAATTTCAGTCTCACCCATCGCATGGGTAATTTTACGTGCTTCTGCTGTTTCCGGTGCTGCAGTTTCAGTCGGGCTTGCCGTGTTCGCGTTGCTATTGTTCGCACCGGTATTACCGCATCCCGATACGACTACTGCTAACGCCAGCAATGCAGCGGAAGCTGACCAAGTGAATTTTTGTTTGATTGCAAATAACATTTTTGTTGTTCCCCTTCTCATTGAAAATGATTATCAGTATTTTCCTAAACGAAACTATAACAGGAGGGCATAGCAAAGTCAACCATTTGTTGATAATGATTTTCAAATTCATTGACACCACCGTACTGATCCCCTAAAATGTTTGAGTAGCAATAAATTGTTCTTATAAGAAAGAGGAAATCATGGACACTCTATTATCATCGCATTATCAGAAGGTTGCAGGGCTGCTCGCAGGGCTTCTCCTCTTTGCCGCCGGCATCGTTTGCAGCATCGCTTTTGGAGTAACGAACATTGATTGGCGAACAATCGTAGAATCCTATACCGCATTCAACGGCTCTCAAGAGCATCTTATTATACAAACGGCAAGAATGCCACGCGCGCTTATAGCTGCCGCTGTCGGGGCAAGTCTAGCCGTCGCAGGTGCATTGATGCAGGGTATAACCCGTAACCAGCTCGCTTCACCGAGCATCTTCGGCATCAATGCCGGAGCCGCTTTTTTCATAGTTACAGGCTCCGCCTTCTTCGGAGCGAGCGGCTTATCGACGTTTGCTACGCTTGCCTTCATCGGTGCGGCATTCACGGCCACTCTGGTTTATGTACTCGGTTCAATCGGAAATGACGGTCTTACTCCGCTCAAGGTTACGCTTGCAGGCGCGGCATTGACAGCCTTCTTCTCTTCGCTTTCGCTTGGCGTATTGCTAACCGGCGGTCAAACATTTGATCAAGTGTTATATTGGTTCGTAGGCTCAGTAGCTGGTCGCGATATGAATATTTTCACAGCCGCTGCACCGTTCATGGGAATTGCCCTTCTTGGCGCGCTAGTGGTCGCAAGACATATGAACGTGCTTGCGCTCGGCGAAGACGTGGCCGTTGGTCTCGGACAGAAAACCGTCTACATTAAATTAGCTGCCGGCATCATCATCGTATTGCTTGCCGGCGGATCGGTATCCATGGCTGGTCCCATCGCCTTCATCGGAATTATCATCCCTCACCTGACGCGTTATTTAGTCGGCATCGACTACCGTTGGGTTATTCCATACTGCGCGGTGTTAGGCGGCAATCTTCTGCTGGCTGCCGACATCGGATCCCGGTATATTGCATTTCCGAAGGAAGTTCCCGTCGGGGTCATGACCGCCATCATCGGTGTTCCATTCTTCGTCTATATTGCCAGAAGAGGGGGGCATTCCTAAAATGAATGGATGGTTTACGCTTAGAGGCCGCAAGCATTCCTTTCAAATAGACCGCCGAACCGTTGCGATGACCGTCCTTTTGATCATTGCCAACCTGGCAGCCATCGTCGTATGTGTAGGACTCGGCAGCACATCGATCAGTCCGCTTGCCGTCATTCGTACGATTATCGGCATCGGCGAGTCATCCGATTCCATGATCATATTTTCGCTTCGCTTGCCGCGTGTCATTATCGCGGTTTTGGTAGGCTCGGCGCTCGCCGTGTCCGGCGCATTGCTTCAAGGTATCGTCCGCAACCCGCTTACCTCACCGGACATTATCGGTATATCCGGAGGTGCTTCTCTGGGCACCGTAGTATTCATTCTGTACTTCTCGCATGTCAGTATCCGCTTCATGCCGCTTAGTGCTGTTGTCGGAGCATTCGCTGCCGCTTTTCTGATCTATTTATTCGCTTACCGCCGCGGAATTACACCGCTTCGGCTTGTGCTCATCGGAATCGGCATGGCTACGGCATTAACCGCCGTTACTTATATGCTCATTCTAACAGCATCGTTTACGCCGACTGCAGTAGCCGTCAAAGCGTTTACCTTTATGACGGGAAGCATTTACGGTGTCTCCTGGGAACGGGACGTATTGACACTGTTGCCCTGGATATTCATCCTACTGCCGGTAGCCTTTATTTACGCCAGGCATTTAAACGTGCAGGAGCTGGGAGATGAGGTCGCAACAAGCGTCGGCAGCCCGGTTCATGTCAAACGGACGATTCTTCTTTTTATCAGCGTTGCGCTGGCAGGAGCAGCAGTCGCCATTGGCGGCGCCATTAACTTTATCGGACTGATGGCTCCGCATATAGCCCGCAAACTGGTTGGACCCGCCTATGGCGGCGTTATCCCAGTTTCAGCTCTTATTGGCTCGCTCGTATTGCTGCTTTCCGATCTTGTAGCCAGAGTTGCGTTCATCCCGCTCGATATTCCGGCAGGAGTGTTTACAGCCGCGATCGGGGCACCATTCTTTATCTATTTGCTATACCGTCACCGCAGCGGAGCGTAACACTCTCCGAGGTTACATTTAACTACAAACGATAAAATGAAAGGGAGTGAGTCTCGTGCCCTCCATTCAAGCGAAGAACCTTACGCTATCCTATGGACAAAAGCCGATTTTCTCCAATCTCGATTTACTTATTCCTACAGGTAAAATTACTGTGTTCATCGGCAGCAACGGCTGCGGCAAATCAACGCTGCTTCGTTCGCTTGCCCGTCTATTGAAGCCGCAGGAGGGCTCCATTTTGCTTGACGGCAGCGAAATTTCCAAGCTCTCGAGCAAAGAAGTGGCCAGACGTCTGGCCATCTTACCGCAAGGCCCAATCGCTCCGGAAGGCTTAACCGTTCATCAGCTTGTGAAGCAAGGCCGCTATCCTTACCAAAGCTGGCTGCAGCAATGGTCTCACGAGGACGAGAAAATGGTAAAGAAGGCGCTTGAAGTGACACATATGAATGAGCTCTCTGCCCGTTCCGTTGACTCACTTTCCGGCGGACAACGGCAGCGCGCCTGGATTGCAATGACCCTTGCTCAGAACACACCGACTATTTTGCTTGATGAGCCGACGACATACCTCGATATGACGCATCAAATCGAGATTCTTGATTTGCTGTTTGACTTAAACGAACAAGAGAACCGTACGATCGTAATGGTTCTGCATGACATTAATCTCGCATGCCGTTATGCGCATCATATCGTCGCAGTCAAAGAAGGCCGTATCTACGCGCAAGGCGAGCCGGAAATAATCATGAACGAGCAGCTGATTCGTGACGTATTCGATATGGAATGCCAAGTAACAGCCGATCCGATCTTTGGAACACCGCTCTGCATTCCATACGGTAAAGGCCGCAAGGTCGCGGCAGTTGACGCTGAACGAGTCAAAATTGTTATATAAATAAAAAAGGAGGGGCTGTCCCAGAAGGTTATAGACCTTCAGGGACAGCCCCATGTCTTACTCAGGACTTACCTCCACTTATTTTAGGGGATAAGTGGGCTACATTGGATTCGATATCTTGTTGCCCTTCTATTCCTTCATCTCATAAATCCGTGCCTCATAAGGCCTCAGCTCAATCGTTCCTTCGTCATTCCATGTTTCGGACGTCTCATGGGTGCCAAGAACAAGCACCGGATTATGCGTTTTTTGAGCTATTGCGGCTTCAGGAAATGTAAATATACGAGGAGACTCCCCGTGGTTTAGCAGCACAATCCACTTGGTTCCATCATATTCCCTCATATAGACATAGAGATGAGCGTCATCGCCGCTAATGTCGGTGAAATCCCCATAGACCATTACCGGGGAACGCGAGCGCAGCGCTATCAACTTCCTATAGAAAGCTAGAACAGAATTCGGATCTTGTTCAGCCCGTTCCACATTAATTTCGCGATAATTTGGATTGATTTTAATCCATGGCGTTCCTTTCGTGAATCCGGCATTTGTGCTGTCATCCCAGTGCATCGGCGAACGCGAGTTGTCACGGCTAAGAGGCTGAAGCGAGCGCAGCACCGCTGCAGGATCCCCTCCCTTGCCCACTTCCTCCACATACTTATTAATCATCGCGATGTCCTGGTAGTCTCCAATCGTTTCATACCTTACCCCAGTCATCCCGATCTCTTCACCCTGGTATATATAAGGAATGCCCGGCAGCGTATGTATCATCGTCGCGAGCAGCTTTGCCGATTCCTCCCGGTATTCCTTATCGTTGCCGTAACGCGAGACTTGTCTCGTATGGTCATGATTGTTAAGGAACTGGGAGCCGAAGCCCCGGCCCTTAAGCGATTCCGCCCACAGCATCTGGATGCGCTTGAACCGTACCATATCCCACTCCGGCATTTCATCGGCTACTTCAAAGTGAAACAACGTGTTCAGCTCGTTCCGCTCCTCATCGACGAACAGAACACCTGTCTCCGGCGTGGCGAACGCGATTTCACCAACGGTCATAATATCGTAATGACGGAAAACCTCCCGGTTCATTTCCTGCAAATAGTCATGCAGCCCCGGGTTATGTGTTAAGTATCTGATGTCGCGAGGATTTTCCGCATCTGCATACTTATCCGGTTTCGCAAGAAGCGCTAACGCATCAAGCCGCAGCCCGTCCACTCCTTTATCGAGCCAAAACCGCAGCATCTTATATATTTCCTCACGCACCTCAGGGTTAGCCCAATTCAAATCGGGCTGCTCGGTAGCAAAGGAATGCATGTAATATTGCCCCGTTGCCTCATCCAGCTCCCAGCACGAAGGATTGAAATAAGAGCGCCAGTTCGTAGGAGGCTCCCCATCCTTGCCATCCTGCCAGATATACCAATCCCGTTTCGGATTGTTCCTCGTTGAACGCGATTCGATAAACCATGGATGCCTGTCGGATGTATGATTAACGACAACGTCCATCATCAGCTTCATGCCGCGGGCATGTGTCTCCGTTAGCAATCGATCGAAATCAGCCATTGTCCCTGCTTTTTTCATGATGGCATAATAATCGGATACGTCATAGCCGTTATCCTTATCCGGTGATTCGTTAAAAGGATTAACCCATAGCATCGTTACCCCGAGCGAGCGGATGTAATCAAGCTTTTCAATCACACCCTTCAAGTCCCCGATTCCATCGCCGTCCGTGTCGCGGAAGCTGCGCCAATACACCTGATATACAACCGATTCCTTCCACCAAGCTGGTTTTCTAGACATGCAAGCCTCTCCTCTTCTCACAGATAAATCTATCCTAGCGTAAACGGCTGTCCCCGTCCTTGGCGGTAAAGCTCGTTTCGCGGTGAAATATAAGCTCGTATAAGGTTCAAATTTATACCTTCTTATATTTAAAAAAAGCAAATGGCGCATGATCGGACTTCAGGTCCTAACGCTGCGCCATTCTCGTCCTTCATCGTACGAACTCAGCCCTTGACCGACCCGCCAAGCAATCCGCGGACGAAATATTTCTGCAAGGCGAAAAATACAGCCAGCGGCATCAGCATCGAGACGAATGCAGCTGCCGTGAGCAGATGCCAATCGTTGCCTCTTGAGCCGACCAAATTCGCAATATTCATCGACAGTACCTGAACTTCCGGCTGGCTGCCGAGAAAGATAAGCGACACAAGATAGTCATTCCATACCCATAAAAATTGAAAAATGCTTATAGAAGCTAACGCCGGCACGGAAAGCGGCAAAATCAGCTTGCTGAATATCGTAAAGTTCGTTGCGCCATCCATAAAGGCCGATTCAAACAAATCCTTCGGAAGCTGGCTTATGGAGGTATACATGAAATACGTAATCAGCGGCAATCCGAATGCGGTATGCGCCAGCCATATACCGAAATAAGTCCCGTTAAGTCCGAGCGCCGTGTAGTCGCGCAAGATCGGTATGAGCGCAACCTGAAGCGGCACGACCAGCAGCGCGATAACGATGACAAACAATGTCTTCCTGCCGGGGAAGCGAAGCCATGCGAAGGCATAAGCCGCAAAGGAAGCGATAAAAATCGGAATGACAGTCGCCGGCACCGTCACGGCAACTGTATTCCAGAACGAACGCGACATGCCGCTGCCCTTCTCCGTCTTCGTGCTGCCGTCAGGCATCTTAATCTCGTACGTCTTCCCGCCAAGCACGGTCTCGTAGTTTTGGGTCGTGAAGTTGGAAATGACCGTCCATTCCTTCTCTTGTACATTGAGAAGCCGAGCCCTCCGGTTTTCCCAAATAAGCCTTTCCCCGCCCTGCTCTACGCCCGCACGCAGCTGATCATCCGTATATGTTACTCCGTTCACTATAATCGGAGCGCGAAGATCGGTATCTTTTGGCAGCTGCAATTGCTCTGTTGTCTGCCAGTCCCGATGGGGCAAAATGTTCCACCACCCAGTTGCCAGAATATCGGCTGCCGGGCGAAACGAGGAAACGAGCAGTCCAAGCGTAGGGATTGTCCAGACGAGACAGATGATGGCTAGCACTGTATTCACGAGCCACTTCGATTTACGGATTCCTTTCCTGCTGCGCATTTAGAAGCCCCCCTCTCTGCGGAACTGGCGCAGGTTAATGACAATGACCGGGATGACCGCTATGAGCAGCACAATCGCCAAGGTCGAGCCGTAGCCTGCATTTTGATACATGAAGAGCTGCCGGTAAAACTGTGTAGCGACAACATCCGTCTCATATTGTCCGCCGGTCATAATCATAACCACGTCGAAAATTTTGAGCGTAAATACGATAATCGTTGTCGTAACCGACAGCAGCGTGCCTGCAATGTACGGAATCATAATTTTAAAGAAAATCCGAACCTCTCCGGCGCCGTCCATTCGTGCAGCTTCCAGCATATCCTCCGGAATACTCTTGATAGCCGCCGAAAAAATAACCATCGCGAACCCCGTTTGCATCCATATGAGAATCGCGATCAGAAACAGATTGTTCCACGGCTGAATCATGCTGAGCCACGCCTGCGGCTCGCCTCCGAATTTCACGACGATCGCGTTCAGAAGCCCGATTTGCTCCTGCCCCGGCTGGTAGTAATAAATAAATTTCCAGATGACTCCGGCGGCTACGAACGAGATCGCCATCGGCATGAATATGAGTCCCTTAGCAAGCTTCTCGAAGCTGCTTCGGTCGGCCAATATGGCGATGAGAAGACCAAGGCTTACGCAAGCAAGCGTCCCGAAAAACACCCAAAGCAGGTTGTTGCGCAGCGCCATCACGAGCAGCCGGTCCGTAAACACGGCCAAATAGTTGGCGAAGCCGACAAAATTAACCGAGCTTGCATCAAAAAAGCTTAAATAAAGAGTCCGCAGCGTCGGGAACACAAGCAGCCATCCGAGCAGCACTACCGCCGGTCCGACAAAAACAAAAGGCAATATTCTCCGCTTCCATTGATCCGGATACTGCTCGACTACCCAATTGAGCGTGTAATAAATGGAGTAGATACCGAATGCGCCCCACGCGACCGCCAGTACCGCCTTTAGAACGGAAGGAAGATCAGAGTCGCGAAAAAACAAAAATATGCACCAGTGAATAGCAATATTCAAGGCCGGCACCAGCACGGATATCAACAGTAGACGCAGAGCATTGCCTTTCCTCGCCTGTAATTCCATAACAAATCCCCTCCTGTCATAACCTATTGAGGGACCGCAGCCCTGCGGCTGGCAGCCCCTCGCCAAACCTAAATCCGTTATCTGTTATTTCCAGCCTGCTTGAATCTCTTTCAATGCAGTATCCAAATCAACGGTACCGCTAACGTAATCGGTCATGCCCTTCCAAAACGTACCTGCGCCAACTGCGCCAGGCATCAAGTCGGAGCCGTCAAAACGGATCGTATCTGCCGTTTTCACGAATTCCGCCATCCGGCGCTCTTGATCATTCGGGTACCAGGACGGATCCGCGTCATTCATCGGCGCTGTTACACCGCCGGTTTGAATCCAAGACTTAAGGGACTCACCAGTCGTGAAAAACTCCATAACTGCGCGAACTTCCGGACGGTCATTGAACATAGCGTAAATATCACCGGAGATCAGCGCCGGTTGACCATACTGCTCATCGATCGGAGGCAGCGGGAACCAGTCGTAATCATCTGCCGTCAGCCCTTCTGGGAAGAAGCTCGTAATAAATCCGGCTTGGCGGTGCAGCCATGCTTTTGGCGGATTGTCAAACAACGGCTTCACTGCATCGCCGAAGGATGTTGTTGCGATCGACTTGCGGCCGCCATACACATAATCCTCGTTAAACCAAATGTCGGACATTTTTTGTGCCGCGTTATTCACGATTGGATCCGTGAACGGAAGCTCGCCTGACACCCATTTATCGTAGTTTTCCGGCGAAGTCGTACGGAGCATAATATCCTCCATCCAGTCTGTTGCCGGCCAGCCTGTCGCCGTACCGCTCTCGATGCCGATGCTCCAAGCCGGATCGCCGTCCTTTGCGATCTGCTCCGTTAATGCCATCAGCTCTGTCCACGTTTTCGGTACTGTATAACCAGCTTCCTCAAACGCCTTCTTGTTATACCAAACTAAGCTCTTCACGCTGCTGCGAGCCCAGACGCCCGCCATTACCTCACCGCTGGCGCCTTCCATCGTAGCCATGTCGAGCCAGCTTTGGTTGTATTGCTTCTTTAAGTATTCATCGTTCAAGAAGGACTTAACGTCAATAACCTTACCGTCTTTCACGAAACCCTTCAGCAATCCCGGCTGAGGGAAATCCGCTATATCAGGAGCGTTTCCGCCATTTACGCGAACTGAAATCGTTGCCTCGAACTCCTTGGAGCCCTCGTAAGCGATATCGATTCCCGATTTTTCTTCGAATGCTTTAATGCTTTCTGTGAACTTCACCTCATCCGCATCCGTAAACGGACCGAACATGGTAACCTTTGTTCCCTTGAATTCACCGTTCAACGCTTTCGCCAATGCGGAATCTCCCGCCGCTTCGTTTGTTGCGCCTTCATTGCCTTGGCCTGCTTCATTCCCCGGCTGATTCGCCGTGTTGTTGTTTTGGTTGCCCCCGCACGCAGTAATGACCATGACAAACGCTAAAATCAGAATAAAGGCGGACAATACTTTCTTTGTTTTTTGGGTATGCACAGACCTCATCCTTTCGAATTTAAAGTAATTCAGTAACTAAATAACACCAGCCTGCTCCAATTGAAACAAATGATTCTGAGCAGACAATATGTATCACCACCTCCTTTAAAGTTCCATTATTTGCTCTTTTTATGCTTCAGCCTGGCTAATACCGTTTATACACCATTAAGAACACGCTTGCAGATTATCTGAAAAGCTTTTCAAATTATCGCGAAAGAGTTTCCTCCTTCCCTCTTAATACGGCCTTGTAGACTCGCGTACGATTAGTTGATGGGGCAGCTTCTCTCTCAGAACGCTAACCTCACCTGTCGTAATGAGCTCATGCAGCTTCTGTACAGATCGGTAACCGATGTCGTAGGTCGGCTGTTCGATCGTTGTCAGCTTTGGAATAAACAGTTGCGCCATACGGATATTGTCGAAGCCAATGACAGATAAATGCTCCGGTACGGATTTGCCAATGTCGCGCAAATATGAAATCGTGCCCATTGCAAATTCATCGGAAGCCGCAAAGATAGCGGTAAGCCCAGGGCAGCGCGTTAACAGCAATGCTGCTGCGTCATAAGCATGCTCGTATCTGTGCTCGGCATATTCCACACACGTCTCGAACGTATTCAGCCCATATTCCCGAAGCGCTCGCCGAAAGCCATCATAGCGCGGTAGACCGGAAATGGTTTCTCCGAGCGGGAAGCCGATCATTCCGATTCGGCGGTGACCCGACTCAATCAAATATTTGACAGCCTCATATGCCCCCTGCTCATCGTCAATGTCAACCGAAGGAATATCGAATTCCGGTGCATTGGTCGACGCCAGGACAAAGGGCAAGCGGTAACGCTGCATTTCCTCATAATATTCCGTATGCAACGCATCGCTGGCAAATACGATTCCGTCTACCTGCTTCTCAAAAAAGTTCTGTACGTAAGTGATCGTCCGCTGCTTATCGCGATCGGTATTGCATATCATCAGGCTGTGGTTCAGCTCAACGGCCGCATCCTGCATCCCGCGGATCAATCCCGCAAAGTACGGATTCTCGATGTCCGGAATCATTACACCGAGCGTATCGGATTTTTTGTATATCAATCCCCTTGCGAATGCATTCGGTTGATATTGAAGCGCCTCAATAGCCTCCAGTACCTTTACCCGCTTCTCCTCTATTACAGTCTCCGGAGCATTCATTACCCGTGAAACAGTGCTTATGGATACGTTTGCAAGTTTGGCGACATCGCGAATAGTCGACTTCATGTTAGCACGCCTTTCTTGATGATAGGAATCGGACTTGTTCACTGATTTATGTTTGAAAAGGTTTTCTGAAAAGGTTTTCAAACATATTATAGCCGCATTCCTTATAATACGCAACCTCTAATTCTAATTATACCGAGACCCTATTTTTCATATAAAAAAGCGCCGGCCCGCAAGGTTTACCTCACAGGTCGGCGCTCTTCATGAATGCGGCTTAAACCGCGTACATTTTCTCGCGAAGCGCCTTCACTTCAGCGCTCTCCAGATATTCATCGTAAGTCATCATACGGTCAATAATGCCATTCGGCGTAATTTCAACGATGCGGTTAGCGATCGTTTGGACAAACTGATGGTCATGCGAAGTGAACAGAACGGTGCAATCCGTATCCGTCAAGCCATTGTTCAGCGCCGTGATCGATTCGAGATCCAAATGGTTTGTCGGCTCATCCATGATGAACACGTTCGCGCCCTCGAGCATCATTTTCGAAAGCATGCAGCGAACCTTCTCGCCCCCGGACAATACGCTCGCCTTCTTCATTGCATCGTCGCCTGAGAAGAGCATGCGGCCCAGGAAGCCGCGAATGAACGTCTCATCCGGATCCTTCGAATATTGACGAAGCCATTCCACCAGGTTCAAATCCACCCCGTCAAAATAAGCCGAGTTGTCCTTCGGGAAATAAGCGCGGGTCGTTGTAACGCCCCATGAATAGCTGCCTGCATCCGGTTCAAGCTCTCCAACGAGCAGCTGGAAGAACACCGTCTTCGGCAAGCCGTTCGGGCCGACAAATGCGACTTTATCGCCTTTGTTAAGCGCGATCGTCAGGTTGTCGATCACTTTCTCGCCATCGATTGTTTTCGTTAAGCCGTCAACAAGCAGCAGCTGCTTGCCCGCTTCGCGCTCCCCTTTGAAGAGGATGAACGGGTATTTACGGTTAGAAGGGCGAATATCGTCAAGCGAGATTTTTTCGAGCAGCTTCTGCCGCGACGTAGCTTGCTTCGCCTTCGATTTATTCGCGCTGAAGCGTTGAATAAACGCTTGAAGCTCTTTAATTTTGTCTTCCTTCTTCTTGTTCTCGCCGCGCATCAGCTGCAAAGCAAGCTGGCTCGACTCGTACCAGAAGTCGTAGTTACCGACGTACATTTGAATTTTGCCAAAGTCGATATCCGCAATATGGGTACAAACCGTGTTCAGGAAGTGACGGTCATGGCTGACTACTACGACAGTTCCTTTGTAATCGGCAAGGAAATCTTCCAGCCAGCGAATCGATTCGATATCCAAGTGGTTGGTAGGCTCATCGAGAAGCAGGATGTTCGGCTCGCCGAACAATGCTTGCGCCAGCAATACGCGAACCTTCTCATTGCCGTCGAGCTCTGCCATTTTCTTATCGTGCATATCAGGGGTAATACCGAGACCGTTGAGCATTTCTGCCGCTTCGGACTCCGCTTCCCAACCGTTCATGTCGGCGAATTCCGCTTCGAGCTCACCGGCGCGCATGCCGTCTTCATCGGTGAAGTCTGCTTTTGCATAAAGCGAGTCCTTCTCCTTCATTACTTCATACAGCTTCTTGTGACCCATAATTACCGTCTCGAGCACAACAAAATCGTCGTATTCGTAATGGTTCTGCTTCAGTACCGCCAGCCGCTCGCCGGGTGTAATATGAACTTCCCCTTGCGACTGCTCGACTTCACCTGACAATATTTTCAAAAAGGTAGATTTGCCCGCGCCGTTCGCGCCGATCAAACCGTAACAGTTGCCTGGCGTGAATTTAATGTTGACGTCTTCGAAAAGCGCACGCTTTCCGTAACGCAGCGTTATTCCGCTTGTACTAATCATTCGTTTAATCCCGTCCTTCACTACAAAATCACTTTATCTCGAACTATTATAGCACAGTATGCTCGGAAACCGAACCTTCTTTTACCTGGGAAGCTGCCTTTCCGCTCATCCGCCAAAGCCTGAAGCACCCACTTCTAGCGACAGTAAAAAGCCTCCTCAAGTGATTAACGGGATGTTATCACATACAAGGAGGCTTCGGCCTTGAGCACCGTTATGAAGTTACAGCGCTATTATTAGTTAATCCCAGTTCAGCTTGACTTCGTTGCCGGAACGGGACGATTCGTATATAGCATCAAGTATACGATTATTTGTATAGCCGGACAACCCGGAAGTAATTGGCTGCTTGCCATCACGGATGCATTCCACAAAATGTCGGCTCATCAGAATACGGTCCTCTTCGCCTTCAAGCGGCGTAATGTCGGTTTCGACAACCTCGTTGTCCGTATGCGTCACATACTTGCCGTTGTTTCCAACGATCGCTACGCCGCCTTGCGTACCCATCAAGTGAATGAATGGCTCTTCCGGTAAAAATGCAGCATGCGCCGCCCAGCTTACCTCCAGCGACAGGGTAGCGCCGTTGTCCAGCTTAATCAGTGCCGAAGCAAGATCCTCTACATCGTAGTAGCCTTCCCAATTCGGCGTTCCCCAACTGCCAATTCCTTGCCGATTTGGGCCGAATTCCGCATAGGTCGTGCCGTATACGGATACCGGCTTCGGATTGCCCATCAAATATAACGAGAGGTCGAGCATGTGTACGCCGATATCGATGAGCGGTCCGCCGCCTGCCTGATCCTTGCGGGTAAACCATGAGCCCCAGCCGGGTATGCCCTTTTTGCGGAACCAGCCCGCTTTCGCGTTGTAAACGTGACCTACATCGCCGTTGTCAATCCGCTGCTTCAATGCACGGCTAAGGCCGGTCCAGCGCATTTGATGCGACATCATCAGTACTTTGCCTGATTTGTCGGCTTGCTCGACGATCGTGCGAGCTGCTTCGGAATCGATTGCCATCGGCTTCTCCAGAAGCACGTGCTTCCCTTGCTTCAACGCCTCGATCGCAAGCGCCGCATGGAACTTGTTCGGTACGCCGATAACAACCGCATCGATAGATGCATCCTCGAGCAACGACTGCGGACTTGCATGAACATTCTGAATGCCGTGCTCCTCTGCGCGCTGCTCCGCAAGCGGCAAATAAGCGTCCGTGACCGCCACTACTTCAATTCCATCTACTTTGCTGAACGTCTGGATATGAATATTACCGATCGCTCCCGCTCCGATAATTCCAAGACGAATGTTAGAATGACTCATGTGTATCCTCCTAAATCGCAATGCAAAAATGGTGAAATACGCATACGCTCAAAAATATGACTACCTCAGTATAACGCTTTTGAATTCAGCAGTCATTGTGCGCATTTGGCTCTCTCTTGTCCTCGTTTGTCATTTGCCCGACAAGCGCCACGTCTCTCCATGGGGCAATACGATAATTCGTTCATCCTCTATGCAGCGTTTGCAGCGTTCTGTCTCCAGCCGGTCAAGCGCTTCGCGCGGCGTATCGTCGGCCAGCTTGAAGGCGCCATAATGCATCGGCACGAACCACTTTGCTCCTGTATCCTCGAACGCCTGAATCGCTTGTTCGGGTGTGATATGCGAAGGCCCCATGAACCATTCCGGTTCGTAGGCTCCGATAGGCATGAGTGCTACATCGATAGGGAAGCGGCGGCCGATCTCCTTAAAGCCTTGGAAATAACCGCTGTCTCCGGCAAAGTAAATCGTCGGCGCAGCTGAAACAATAGGACGTTCAGCCCAAGGTTCCACGACAGATTGACCCTCTACCCGTCCGCTGCGTGATGCCGAGGGCTCCATGACCCAGCCGCCCCAATGCGAGCTGTTCATATCCCATGGATTACGGCGCGTCCAGTGCTGGGAAGGAACGAAGGTGAATTTGACGCCTTGAATATAGGTTGATTCCCACCAATGTAATTCTTTAATGCGGGTAAAGCCCTTCATACGGAGCTTAGTGCTAAGCCCGGCTGGCACGAGCAGTTGTTTGGTGCCGGCCAGCTTGCGCAGCGAATTTATATTTAAATGGTCGTAATGGGAATGAGAAATAAGTACGACATCGATCGGCGGCACGTCATCAATCGGTATCCCCGGCGGCGCCAGCCTTTTTTGGAAGGCCATCTGGCCCGACCAAACCGGATCAGTAATGATGTTCATCCCTTCAAGCTGAATGAGAAATGTCGAATGTCCGACCCAAGTAATCGAGGGCCGCTTTCGATTATTTTGCAAATAGGCGATGTCGGGCTCAACATTCGGAACGGCGAACGAGTAATCCTTCATTTTCAGCCTGCGAATGCGCTCCTGGCGCCACCTCTTGAACTGCTTAAAGGAATTATGCTGCTCAATCGGATTTAAGTTGACAAATCGTTTTAACCTCAACCGTCCTTACCTCCTTCGCTTTTTATCCGTTGCCTCTTTAAGATACCAAGCGGAAGGAGCATAATGCAAATATGTTAATTGCAAAAATTAGCGGAGCCTGACATTCTGTGGCGTTATTCGCATCATAATCTAAAATCAGTTAAACTGAGTTTATCGCAATTTAAGCATAAGAATATGCTTTCGGAGCATGAACGAACTGCACTTCATTAAAATTTTCAGGAGGTTTCCTAATGAAACTCATATCAATAGAGCCAACTCCCAGCCCTAATTCCATGAAGCTGAACGTCGACGAAACACTGCCCCGCGGACGCAGACTGACATTTAAATCGAGCGAAACAAACGAAGCGCCTGAGCCTTTGCGCCAGCTTTTGCAGATTAAGGGCGTACGCAGCTTGTTCCGCACCGCTGACTTTATTGCGCTTGACCGTCTTCCCGGAGCAGACTGGGCTAGCATTTTGGCTGAGGCCGGACAATTGCTGCAAAAGGTTGAAAGTGAAGACAAACAAACGGGAAATGAAAGAGGACTGGCGGCAAGCTTTGGAGAAGCGCAGGTGCTGGTTCAAATGTATCGCGGTATTCCGATGCAGGTTCGTGTGCGGATGGGCGACAGCGAGGTTCGGTCAGCGCTTCCGCCGCAGTTTGGCGAAGCGGTTCAGCGGGCAGCAGGCTCTGCAATGATACGCGAGCGCAAGCTTGAGGAATTCGGTGTCCGCTATGGGGAACCGGAAGAAATTGCGGCCGAAATTGTTCGTGAGCTGGAAGCTTCTTATACAGAGGAACGACTAAACGCTCTCGTTAATGCTTCAATCGAACAAGGCAGCGCTGCAATTGATGATAGAGCCCTGCCGACAGTAAGACCAGCTCCTTTGACATTGGAAGAAGCGCAGGAGCAGTTTGCTTCGCCTGAATGGCAGGTCCGTTATGCCGCCTTGGAGCGTTATTCCGCCACTATTGAAGGTATTCCGCTGCTTGCCGCAGCCATTAAAGATGAAAACACATCCATTAGAAGGCTGGCTGTCGTCTATTTAGGAGATCTTCGCTCGTCGGAAGCGCTGCCGTATTTGTTCGCCGCTCTTCGCGATTCCTCGACGTCCGTCAGACGTACAGCAGGCGACACATTATCCGATCTGGGAGATCACGCTGCTATCGGACCGATGATTGAGTCGCTCCGCGACAAAAACAAGCTTGTCCGCTGGCGGGCGGCCCGTTTCCTCTACGAGGCTGGCGATGAATCGGCTATTGAAGCGCTGCGCGAAGCCGCTAAGGACAGCGAGTTCGAAATTCAGCTTCAGGCTCAAATGGCGCTAGAGCGGATCGAACGTGGCGAGGAAGCGGCTGGATCGGTGTGGCAGCAAATGACCGCAGCCCGCAATCGCGAGCAATAAGTGGATTGTCCCAAAAGTATGCCTAGTTGAGGGGCACCACCTTTATTAGCGAAAATGTGAAGAGGCTATCCCGAAAGTCAATGACCTAGGGATAGCCTTTTCTTAAATAAGTACCTGACTTACCAATATAGCCCTACAATCCCATATCCTCAAAAATGCCAATTTCCGCT
The DNA here is from genome assembly GCF_003337375.1 of Paenibacillus prosopidis. Taxonomy (GTDB): domain Bacteria; phylum Bacillota; class Bacilli; order Paenibacillales; family Paenibacillaceae; genus Pristimantibacillus; species Pristimantibacillus prosopidis. The sequence goes on along the minus strand of NZ_QPJD01000008.1, from coordinate 189,365 downwards.
CATTTTACTGTACGAAATCCAATGTAGCTCCGCGCTCCACAAACTTCTGCTCCTATCCTGTACGGAATCCAATATAGCCCCCGAGGTAGTCGAACTATGGAGCTAGTGGAGATCCGATTAGCCGAATCCCCTAACATTAGAGGTTAGCGAAGGCGAGCGTTTAGCTATGTTGGATAAATGCAGTAACTTTTAGCTTAAAGGCCTCTGCATGTGCTCTATATTGGATATTACCAATGTAGAGTGCCTAATGAACGCCTTTATCCTCGAAAATACCGATTTTCGCTCATTTTACTGTACGAAATCCAATGTAGCTCCGCGCTCCAACAAATTTCTGCTCCTATACTGTATCCTATCCAATGTAACCCACCTATTCCCTAAATAAAGCATCAAATGACACCAGCATACTTCAAGCCATGGGAAATGCCCTGATCGTTGTTGCTCTTCGTAATAAATTTCGCATGAGGGAATAACTCCTGGTGCGCATTTTCCATCGCTATGCCCATCCCTACATAGGAGAGCATTTCGATATCATTTAAACTGTCGCCGAAAGCGATGGCTTCTTCCGGCGATATCCCTATTTCTTTAAGAATGAGCTCTACTCCCCTCGCCTTAGATGCGCCATTTGGAAGAACATCCATTGCAACCTCATGCCAACGAATAAATCTGAACTCCGGAAAATCGGACAAATAGGAAGCAGATTCATGATCCTGGCAATATAACATTAGCTGATGGACGTCATTTTCTAAGCCTGCATCCGGATCATAGCTGGGGCGTTCCAATTGCAGATAATGAAAGGACTCAACAATATGAGGGTGTTCATCAGCATTTGCATAACAGGCTTTACCGTTCAAAAAGACCAATGGATGCAGGGTTTGCGCCGCAGACAACTCTAATTTTCGTAAAATTTCCCGTTCCAAACATTGCTCATATATTAGCTTTCCTTTATATACAACATAGGAACCTGTAAAGCTAATATAGGAATCGATCTCCAGCTCCTCTAGAATATCCAGAAATTGAAACGGTGCGCGGCCGGTAGCCAAGACGACCTCGATAGCTTGTTCTTTCAGTCTTCGTATCGCATTTTTTGTTTCTATGGATATCTTTTTATTGCTGTCAACAAGCGTTCCGTCAATATCGAAGAAAACAATTTTATAAGACATGTATACCCCCGATGAAACCCTTTTTTATAATATAAGAAAGTATATATTTGAACCATATACGATGCTTATACTTCACCGCGAAACGAGCTTTTGCCGCCAAGGACGGCACCAGCCGTTTACGCTAGTTAAATGAATTAACTTTCTATTAAAAATGCTTCTCTCTCTCTAAAGTAGGTCACCGATTTTCGAACCAAAGCATCCAGCCGTTCTTTATCCGGTTTGCCGTACATGGCTGGATACGGATCTCCTCCCGGACCGAGCGGTTCAGGCGTAACAAACCGTCCTTCCTGATTGAATCCGATCAGATATAGAGCCATAATAATCGTATCCAGGTCCATATGTCCATCGCCTAATGCGCCGCGGTTGCTGTCAGCCAAATGCAGATTGACTAATTGGTCTCCTGCTTGGATTATGGCTTCGCCGATATGGGTTTCTTCCACCTGCATATGATAAATGTCCCCATTTATATGCTGAATACCGGGATGATTAACTTCTTTAATATAGGCTTGGGCCTCAGCTATGGTATGAACAAGGGAAGTTTCGGCCGCCCGGATAGGTTCTATTGCGGTTTTAATGTTCCAATTGTAAAATTCATCCGCCACGATTTGAAGAGTTTCGATGCTTCTAGCCCATTCCATGTCGTCATATTTCTGGGGCCTGCCAACGGCCGCCGGTACTACCAATAAGTACTGACCTTTTACAGCGGCGGTAAACTCGGTTTCCCGGCGAATGTAATCAATCGCTTCTTGCCGGTGACGGGCAATGTTGCTCGAAAGGTCGTTTTCACTGGAAAACATACCGCAAACACCCGAAACTTCAATACCCCAGTCCTGTAACACCTGTATGACTTCATCCGATCGGTATCCTAAATTCGGACCATAATGATTGCCATGGAGCTCAATGTATTTTACGCCGTATTTATTTAACCGTTTGGCCGTATCAACTAAGGATTCGACGCCGAATCCCCAGTTGCTCCACGACATGTTCAATCTATTTGCGAAGCGTTCCGGATGGTTTTGCTTTAATTCCCGAAACCTATTTTTAATTATCTCACTCTTTTGTTCGTAGTTTTGCATGATTGCTCCCTCACTTTCTTTAGGCCAGCTCAAGCAGCTGTACATACTTCCTCGTCATTTGCTCTAAATCCTCACCGATGATAGGAAACTCAATTACACGGGGAAGATCTTTCGAAAAATAGCGCAGTACCTCCCGCCACTCCGCATGTTCATCTTCAGATAACGGTGCCGCTGCTTTCTTGCCATTCCGTTCCTCAGACCATTTAAAATGCACATATACAACGTAATCGGCAAGTATTTCGGCAGCCTGACAAATATCCTCTCCGGCCCAAAGCCAATTTCCTACATCGAATGTCATGCTGACAGGAATTTGCTCCTCTGCACAATCATCGAAGAAGCCGCGCAATATTTGCGGATTGCCTCCGTGATTGCTTTGTTCGTTCTCTACCGTTAATTGAATAGGAAGCTTAAAGTAGTCAGCCTTCTCCAGACAGCGCCGAAGAGCCTTTAGATCCGATCTGCCCGGAACATACGTTCCAAGCGTCGTTTTCACATAAGATGCCCCTACCTGCTTTCCTTCCACTAGCGTTTGGTATAATTGCTCCTCGTTTAAATCTCCTTCAGGCGACCATATTTCTACGGAAGCGGATATTGCGCAGCGCAAAGCGTTTGCCTTCAATACTTCTCTAAGTTCATCAAAAGGCGGCTCCTCTTCAAGAAAAAGCTCGCGGCGGACTTCGAATCCGGCTGCCCCGGAGCGTGCCCCGAGTTCAGCTAAATAAGATTGTCCCAGCTTTTGCACCAATTCAGCACCATATACCGATGCCGCTATGAATATTGACGGTTTCATGTGTTTCTCCTCCTCAAATAAATCGGTTAGCCTTTAATTCCTGTTGTCGCAATGCCTTCAACAAAATAGCGCTGCGCTAAGAAGAAAATGATCAAGCATGGGACAATGGACAGAACCGACATGGCCATTACCTGGTCCCAGTTGGAAATGGAGGATGTATCGAGCGACATCCTTAGTCCCAAGGAAATCGGGTATTTTTTAACGCTGTTGATATAAATTAAAGAGTTGAAAAAATCATTCCATGTCCAGATAAACTGAAATACCGCAGCGGATACTAGCGCCGGTTTGCTGAGCGGCAGCAAAATATGGGTTAAAATCTTAAAGGAATTGCAGCCGTCCACTACCGCTGATTCATCCAAATCGCGCGGCAGGCCGCGGAAAAATTGAATTAACATAAAGATAAAAAATGGATAAGTCGCGAACATGGAAGGAATGATAAACGTCCAATAGGTGTCCAACCAGCCCAGGTTGCGAAACAGCAGATAGCTCGGAATAATGATGACGGCATTCGGAAGCATCAGAGTCGCAATCATCAAGGAAAAAAACAGGTTTTTCGTCGGAAACCGAAAACGGGCAAAACCGTAAGCCACGATAACACTCGATAAGACAGTCGCGATTACAGTCGGAACGACAAGCAAGAACGAATTGGTAAAAAAGGTATTAAAGCCGAACTGCCCACTGCCCTTCCAGCCGTTAATATAAGAAGTGATGACGAAGCGGGAGGGAATCAGATTTACCGTCGAGAAGATTTCGGGCAGCGGTTTAAACGACGCGCTAATCAACCAGATGATCGGATAAATCAAGATAATGCCGAATATCGTCAAAAAGCTAAGCCTGCCCATACGAATCAGAGATGTCATCAGAATTTTCCTCCATCCTCGTAATGAGTCCAGTATTTCTGGGATTTAAATGCTATGACCGTAAACAACATAATAGATAGGAACAGGATCCAGGAGAGCGCTGACGCATAGCCCATTTTGGCAAATTGGAACGCATCTTGATAAAGCTTTAATCCAAATAAATAAGTGCTGTTCAGCGGCCCGCCGTTCGTGATCAGAAAGGCTGCGGTGAACTCCTGAAACGCATTGACCGTCTGCATAATAAGATTGAAAAATAGTATCGGTGTAAGCAATGGAAAAGTAATGCTGAAAAACATGCGCAGCTTCGATGCCCCGTCAATCGTTCCCGCCTCGTATAAATCTTTCGGGATTTGCTTCAGACCGGCCAGAAACAGTACCATGGATGAACCAAACTGCCAAATCGAAAGCAAGCTGATTGATATCAAAGCCAAGGAAGGAATTCCAAACCAATCAATGGCCGGCAGCCCCATACCCGTAATAAACTGATTGACAACGCCGTCTTTCGTGAACATCGAACGCCATAGGATAGCGATAGCTACGCTTCCGCCTAATATTGACGGAAGGTAGTACAGCGTACGGTACACCGAGATGAATTTCATATTCACGTTCAGAATAACGGCAATCAGCAGCGCAAAGGCCAGCTTTCCAGGTACGGCAAACAAAACATAAAGCAATGTGGCTTTGAGCGCCGGGAAAAACAAGGGGTCTTTCGTAAACATATAAATGTAATTGCTCAGTCCAACAAATTTTTCAGGCTTCAATAAACTGAAATCGGTGAATGAATAATATAAAGAAGCAAGAAACGGATACATCTTGAATACCAAAAGTCCAATGATGAACGGAGATACATATAGCAATCCTATCCATTGCCTGTTATCTGAGTTTCTAAAAACGATCCCTAGTTTGTTCATAGTTTTTCCACCTTAGACCATTCTTTTATTTTGTAGATGCGTCGATCTCTTTCAATTTAGCCTCATACCGTTCTATCATTTCCGCTGCTGCAGCTTCGGGAGTCAGTTTTCCAAATGCCACTTTCTCGATCACTTCATTAGATATTTTCATCAATTCCTGATTGTTGTTCATATAGCTTGGAGCGGCTGCCTGATTGGCCAAAGCCGTCTCTAAGGACGTTGCAACGACCTGATCAAGCTTATCGTTTGCGAGCAGCAGCTCTTGTGACGATGGCTTAACCGGAATGGAACGCTCCACGCCAAGCGTCAGAATAGCCTCTTTATCCGAAAATAACCAATTTAAAAATTTAGTGGCCTCTTCAATATGCTTGGAGTTTTTGTTAATACCGATCAGTTGCGAAGGTCTGGCATTAATGCCTGTAGATTTGGCATTTTCCTTAACCGGAAACAGTGTTGTCGTAATATCAAAGTTGGCTGCTGTTCCGCGAAGCTTTGGAATATCCGCAACATTGGCAATCGTCATCGCCGTTTCGCCGTTAATCCACTTCGGATTCTGCTCGGTTTTGGCATTGTACAGTGCACTCTCGCCCAGCGGCTGCAGCACGCCAGTATCAAATAATGATTTAAGGAAGGTAAAGGTCTCGGTCATCGACTGTTGATCAAAGCCTAGCGTATTGTCTGCATTAACAAGGTACTTTCCAGTAAGCTGACTATGATAGGAAGGAACAATTTTTTCAGTAAGCGTAGACAAATCCGAGTTGATCAAGAACATCTTCGGATTTTTTTGATTTAGCTTCTGACCTTCCGCGATAATTTGTTCCCAGGTCCATTTCTCATGCATAGGAATATCTTCGCGATCCATGAAGCTTTTGTTCACTATCGTCGTAAGCGCGTTCATTCCAGTTGGAACGCCTTGGAGCTGGCCGTTGATGATCGCCCAATCGCGCAAAAACTGTTCATCGAACTCGCTGATATCGATTGTGTCTTTCAACGTGTACATATCGACAAATAAATCTACTTGCCTGACTAAGTCGTTAATCCATAGATAGTCCAGCTGAATAAGATCAGGAGCCGTTCCGCCGGAAAGCTGTGTTTGAAGCTTTTGATAGTAGCCGTCGAAAGTGCCGTACTCCGCTTCAATGGTTACATTCGGGTTTTGCTTCATGTACATATCAATCGCGGCTAAGGTAGCTTTATGTCTGGACTCGCCGCCCCACCAGGAGAAGCGCAGCGTTACTTTTTCATCTTTGTTCTGACCGGCGTTTTCATTTACTGCCGTCCCCTGGTTGCCTGCATTCGAATTCGAGCCGGAACAAGCCGACAGTATCGTTGCAATTGCAAGCAGCATGACCAAACTTAATGTCGATAGCTTACCAAATGTTTTTAACATGCTATTCATCCCCTTATTTTTTCTAGATATAATTAACAGATGGATTCACACAAGCTGGCAGAGCTTTCTTAGCAAGTCCCGCTAATAAGTTGTCCACCGCCAGCATAGCCATACTATTGCGTGTCTCATAGGTTGCGCTGCCGATGTGAGGTGTAACCAAAATATTAGACAATCCGAGCAGCGGATGATCTCCCGGCAGAGGCTCCGGATCTGTGACGTCTAAAGCCGCGTATGCGATATTGTTATGTTTCAAAGCGTCGTACAGCGCCTCTGTTTGAACGACCGGTCCTCTTGAAGCGTTTACAAAATAAGCTGTACTTTTCATCCGGTCGAACTGTTCCTTTCCAAACATTCCTCTGCTTTGTTCGGATAGCGGGACCAGCACGATAATGCAGTCCGCCTCCTCCAGCAGCCCGTCAAAGGAAACATATCTTGCTCCGAGGTGACCGTCATCCTGCTTTCGCGTACGGTTATGGTAAATGATTTGCATGCCGCTTGCCTGCGCTCTCTTAGCTACAGCGGAACCAATATCCCCCATGCCATATATACCAAGCGTTTTCCCGTAAAGATCCGTGCCCATGACTTCACGCCATTGCCCTGTTCTTACCCAGCCCCAGCCTTCGTGAATGCGGCGCATAGCCGATAATAATATTCCAAAAGTAAGATCAGCCGTCGCTTCAACCAGAACCCCCGGGGTATTGCCGAACGGAATCCCTTTCTTTGTACAGGCAGCAACGTCAATATTGTCATAACCAACCCCTGATTGCGCGATAACCCGAAGTTTTGGAGCAGCGTCCAGCAGATCCTCGTCCACTTTTGTTCCGTGATTGACGCTTAACAAACCCTCCGCATCTTCAAGCCATACCTTTAGCAGCTCCCTTGGAATTGGGCCAGGGCCTTCCCAGTGCTGCACATCGCAGTGTTCCTGAAGCTTCGCGAAGGGGATTGGCCAGGTTTTTCCTGTTAATACCACTTTAGGTTTCATGTATATACTCCTTTAATGATTTATTCATCTATTTCCAAAATCTCTTGTTACGCGATCGGTATTAACTGTTCTTTAACATAGCGGCTGTTTTCCATCATAGCGCCATCCGGGTCGGCTACCGCTTTCTCGGATTCTTCTTCTACCATGATCCAACCATTATAATCGGTATTCCGCAGATGTCTGACAATGCGCGGGAAATCAATCACCCCTTCGCCCATCGCCTTCCACACATAATCCGCTGAAGCGTCTTTAAAGTGCACATGCTTGATAAGCGGTCTATACGTTTCGAAAATTTCTGCCACATCCATGCCGCCGCAAGCGATATGACCTGCGTCAGGGGTGTATCCGATCACATCCGTATCTAAACCATCGAACATAACCTTATAATCCTCTTCGTTTCTAAAAACCGAGCCTGGCGGAGAGTTGGGATGAAAGGCTGTTACAATGTCCTGATCTGCAGCTCTTTTTGCAATAGCATTGACGCAATCCAGAACATTACGCTGTCTGGTTTGCAATTCATCACGATTGCTGCCCGGCATTTGGACTACATTAAGCAGCGCGCCCGGAAAGTGTCTGAGATACTCGATAAAATAGTCCGCTGTACTTTGCTCTTCGTCCGTTTCCCCCTTATGAAGCCAGTGCAAGGAAAGCGTTAAAGCCGCGAGTTCAAGATTACGTTTTTGCAATTCTTCCTTGAGAAGAGTCGGGTGATTATAGAATCTGCCGAGCATCGCTACCTGCGTATCCAAACCCTTAAAACCGCCGCCGGCAATGACGTCTAATATATGGGGCAAATTATCCGACTGTGTTTCATAAGACAGCTGCCATGTGTAACCATGACAACCAAATTTCATCCCCATCCTTCTTGACCCCTTTCGTTTTTGTTTGATTGACCGTTGCTGCTGACTAAATAATAGCGCTTACATATTTATAAAAACAGGCATTCTATTTGTTATTCAGTACCTCTAATTATGTTTCTTTTGTCCCTCAACCCGCGAAAGGTATCATTTCTTGCTATAAATTAGCTTAACTTAATATTCCACTGTTTGATATGATTCTTGGAAGCTCTATGCTGTTATACTGTAATAGTCATATAAGTTACACAACTGGGGGGGCTTTTAATGTACAGGCTTCTGATCGTCGACGATGAGAAAGAGACCCGAACCGGCTTACGGAACTATTTCCCTTGGCAAGAAATCGGATTTGAAATTGTAGGGGAAGCAGAAAACGGGGCGGATGCTCTAACTTTTATTGAATTAGAACGAGTGGATGTTGTGCTTAGCGACATTAAAATGCCTGTAATGAACGGCTTGGATTTGGCCCATGAGATATACCGTAAGCGCTTACCTATAAAAATCGTGTTCCTAAGCGGTCACAAGGAATTCGAATTTGCACAAAAGGCTATCATATACGGTGTGAAAAATTATATTATTAAGCCTACAAAATACGGCGAGCTTGTTGAGACTTTCAAAAAGCTTTACGAGGAGTTAAATAACGAGACCGTAAAGGAAGCTGTGGAATCCGCTATAACGGAACACAAAGTGATAGCCGCGGTTCGTCAATACGTAGACAAGCATCTTTCTACAGCCAGTCTGGAAGGGGCTGCGGATTCCGTATATATGACTCCCCAGTATCTCAGTAAATTTTTTAAAGACAAGACAGGCCAAAATTTCTCTGATCTCTTACTGGATAAGCGAATGAGCAAAGCAAAAGAACTTCTTGAAGATTTTCAGTACAAGATCTATCAGGTAAGCGAGCTTGTCGGCTACGCAAATTCCAAAAATTTCACCCGGGCGTTTGGCAAGTACTACGGAAAGTCACCGCGTGAAGTTAGAAACGAGTAGCCTATTATGAAAACAATTCATACTTTTTTCATCAAAAACTTTGTAAGCGTAATTTTGCCGATGTTCATTCCGATTTTAGTATTGGGAGGTTTATTCAATCTTATTATTGAGAATTACATCAAAGATGCTATCGTTGCCAATAACTCAAGCATGCTTAGGCAAGCCAAAGATAACGTCGAGTTGATTTTTAATGAATTGGATGCCATCTCTTTGTATTTTATTACAAATCCTACAATAAATCATAATATGAATCGCGTCTTAAGATCGCCGGTACTGGAATCAGGAGATATAACACTGTTCGATACGGTACGTGATTTTATCGATGCTCCGGCAAATGCCAGGCCCTATATTGATTCCATTTATATGTATATCCCGAATGACTATGGACGTTATTACAACAGCAAAAACGGGATTGACTATTTAAGCACGTCTCACGATGTTTCCTGGCGCCAAAGCATAGATCTGCATGAGAATGATATGATGTGGGCAGAGTCCCGTACGGTTAAGGAGTTTTCATTCCAGCCGCCAAATAAGGTCATTACGCTTTACCGCAAACTATCCCAGGTCCCAAATTCCGGTGTGCTCATCCTTAACATATCTACCGATTACATTGAAAAGCAATTGGACCATCTGAAGGTGCTTCCCGAGCAGCAGATCTTTATTTTAGATCAGAATAATCAATTGATGACAAGCCGAACCCAATTGGTTGATTTCACAAATAAGCAGTTCGAGGAAATCGCCTTAAACAAAGAGTCCTTTTTTACAATTCGATCTGCTAATGACCCAAGTCTGGTTTCGAAACTACACTCAGATAAATATGGTTGGAGCTTTGTTATGGTCACTTCACAGGAAAGTCTGTACAAGGTGCCGAATTACCTGACTAAATTGACGTTCTTTCTGCTTATCGCTTGTTTTATTGCCGGTACTCTGCTCGCCTATATACTCACAAGAAATAATTATCGCAATGTCAAATCAATTCTGAATATCATCCACTCAGCCAAATACGGAACCGAGTTATCGTTGGTCGAGGAAAAACCTTATAATGTCTACAATTACATCATTCAAAACGTATTAAGAACGTTCGTGGAGCATAACTACTTAACCGTACAGCTTTCAGAACGTAAATACCGAAATGAGGTTCTTGAGCTAAAAACTCTGCAAGCCCAGATCAATCCTCATTTCTTGTTCAATACTCTCCAAACGATTTATTGGAAAGTAATAAGCCTCACCGGGAAACCCAATGAGGCGAACGTTATGCTGGAGCATTTATCTGACATTCTTAAATATGCGCTCGATGTGCCCATTCAGCTTATTCGGCTTGAAGAAGAGCTGCAATATACCCGCAGTTATATCGAAATACTCAAATACAGATATTCGGACAAATTCAAGGTGATTTGGGATTTAGAAGAGGACCTTCTGGATTATCGGGTGAATAAACTCATTTTGCAGCCGCTGGTCGAGAATGCCTTGTATCATGGCATAAAAAACAAAAAGGATCCGGGGATAATCAAAATTAGGATCCGTGCAAAAGGCCGCAAATTGCTTATAGCGGTGATTGACAATGGTATAGGGATTTCCCCGGATCACTTGAAACAAATCAGGGATAGGTTACAGTTTTCATCAGCAAATGCCGATGAAGACCAACCGCATATAGGTCTTTATAACACTTATAAGAGAATAAAAATACAATTCGGTACCGACTCCCGGTTTATTATTAAAGCCAAAGAACGCTTTGGAACAAAAATAGAAATTACGCTTCCGTTGTTCGATCACGAAACTGTCGGCTATTTCTCAAAATAATCATTCTCCTGCGATATAATTTATCATCCATAATAACAAATAGGACCCTTCCGGGTCCTAGAATAAATAGATATAACCCTTACCAAAGATACAAATCATTACCCTTAAGTTTAAAGATAGCTTCCATAAAATAATAGTCGCCATAGATAATCGGATGATGATGCGATTTGGCATAATACGCCCCTGAACCGTTTTGCAAAATGCAATCATTATCCCTGGACCAGTCGCTGCGCGACTCATCCAACGTTTTAAGCAGCTTAAGTGCAGCTTTGATATAGGAATCTTTCTCGTACGGGCCTACTGCCTTGGCAATTTCAAGCAATCCGCAAGCTGCAATCGCTGCAGCCGTGTCATCCTCACGCCTCGGCTCTCTCGGCTGTCTGAAATCAACCGGTATCACTCCGCTGTCAGGGATGTTGGCCATAAAATAATGAGCAACACGCTTAGCCGTATTCAAGTATTCTTCTTTTCCGGTGTGGATGTAGCTCATCATAAAGCCGTACAAGGCCCAGGTCTGCCCTCTCGTCCATGAAGAGCCCTCTTCATAGCCTTGTCCTCCGTAGGTTTTGACCACTCCGCCGTTAAACGGATCGAACTCCACAATGTGATTCACGGAACCGTCCGGTCTCACGAAAGCCGACATGGACGTATCCGCATGCTTCATGGCAATCTGCTTAAACCGCGGATCTCCCGTTTCTTCCGAAGCCCAGTAGAGAAGGGGAATATTAAACATGCAGTCGATGATCGCCCAGCCTCTGGTGTCTTTATCTCCCACATCGTTCCATGCGCGGATAAACCCTCCCGCCAGATTAAAACGTCCTGCCAGCAAGTTGGCTGCATGCAGCGCTCTTTTCCGGGACTCCGCATTCTTCGTTACTTTATAATTGGCCACGCTGGTCGGAAGCCACATAAACCCGACATCGTGATGCAGCCCGTAATAATCCTGGAAGCATTGATCCAACCCGGCTTCAGAAATATTAGCAATCTCTTTGTATTTTTCATTGCCGGTTTCATGATACATCAGCCACATCATGCCGCCCCAGAAGCCATTGGTCCACCAGTTGATGCCATCCGTTTTGTTACCGCTCGGGTTGTCTATGCTGCGGTCGTCATGCGTTCCGTTAATCGTCGTGTAAGGGATTTTGTTTCTGGATTTTTCGCTGACCCAATCCATTTTCGTTGCAATCTTTTCGATTACCCCGTTTAACCAAATTTTTTCATTGGTTTCCAACATATCCTTTTACCTTCTTTCCTCAGGCTATTTCACAATTCCTGTGTAAATCATAGCCTGCATCCATCCAGAAAAGTATCGTTTTACATACGAAATATGTTGTTTTCTTGCGCACTTCTCACCATATACCTACCGCCCATATTCAAGCTTAATTCGTACGAGCAAGGAACCATCGCCCGCATACGGCTCATAACTTGCTCTATAGCCGACTGCAATATTAACGTCTTGGAAGGCTGCCTTCAAAGCTCCCGGAAATTGATCGCCTTGCTCATACCTGAACTCCAGACTGGCAGTACGGGATTCTAGAGCCGATTGAACAACACGACTTAGCTGCTCCGAGCTTGATACCGTATACTCCGGCTCGAGCCAGTGTAAGCCAAGCGCCAGCTTTAAATTGCTGAAGCGCTCCCTCTCAGCTGTTGACCCTTGCTGCTCCAGCTCACGAATGACCTGCACATATTGTGCAGCTGCCGCCGGATAAGATTTGGTCCATTGGTGGTCTGCGCGCAGCTCCTCATCTGTCTTCAAATAGTAGTTATATCTGATCGCAGCGTTTTTTGATTTTGTTACTTCCGCAGACTGTCCTTTGTCCGTCTTACTGACGGGATCGTCCCACGTCAAATCAAGATGGTACCAGACGCCGTCAAGCTTTACCATATTCCAAGCGTGCTCTCCTGTATTCACGGTCCCTTCCGCAATTAGTACCGTTATTCCCGCTTCCTTCAGCATTTTGTACCCAAGCAGGGAATAGCCCTGGCATACTGTCTCCCCTGAGGTTACCGCCTCATAGGCCGTATAGTGAGTTAACGACTGGTCATATTCCACATGACTGACAATCCAATCATGAATCGCTTTTATTTTCTCATGGTCATTCATTGTCGGTTTAATGATTGTCGCGAGCGCTTTCGCTACCACATCGTCAACGACAGCCGTCTGCTGCTTTGTCTCGCGGTATCTCGCCTCAATTGAAATCGTCGACCGGTTGCCCCAGCTGCGGATCGTGTACAGGTAGGATTCGAGTATGTAGGCTGAATAGTCATCATGCCTCAAAGCAGCCCGGATAACATCCGTCAGTTTTTCCGACAGCTCCTGCTTGTCCCCCGAATAGGAAACGGAAAACCGTTCAGATCGGATTTGGAATTGCTTAGCGATTTCCAGCTCCAGCTGTTCTAGCTTATTCGGCTTCACCGCATCGCCCGCTTCCTCCTCCGACTCCGCTACGGCAGGAAATAAATCCAGCTTCAGGTCCAAAGTGAATGCAGCTGCAATAATGATGATTATCATCAACAACTTTGATGCTGCTCTATGCATACGAACCTCCTAAACGTTTTGTGAAGCAAACCCTTTTAATTTAATGCATTTATGAAAATAATCAGTTTGACTGGATTTAGCTTTTCAAGCTCGTTTCCCGATATATTAACAATATGAGGATGCCTATAGGTTTTATAACCTCTTTCAATGGTACCCCATCATCTTATACATTCTCAAGTTATATAACGTCATCTATACAAAGAAAAAAGACTTCTCCTTTGAAGAGAAGCATACTTAAACATTTAAATAAAATTCATCTGTCGGCAACCTTGCTTAACCTTTCCGGCATAAAGGAGAAACACATGCAACACCATGGCCATCGTTTGCGAGAAGTGGGGTTGGTTATAGGTTTACATGTGGGCACCAGCCGGCTGGTGGGGCATTGTCAGAATTAGTGGGAATGACTTTTGCTAAAATAGCTTGAAGAAGGATTGATTTTCATGATTGATGAGAATATCCGCTGAATGCAAAATACCTATTTATGCAATTCTCTATTTGCTTCTATATCCAGTACAAAAAAAGCTTAATATTGACATATTCAATGTTAAGCATTCTATATCCATCACGATGATCGGCTGGCCATCTCCACCCCAGCCTGCGGCCTCCCGGCATGAAACTGACTGCTCTCTCCGCCTCCGCGGCGATCTTCGAGAACATCCTACCGCCACTCATACCGGCACGTTCTTGTTACTGCCTGTCATTATTTTGGATTTTTTGCATATAGTCCAGACCCCATTTCTCTATTTGGAGAAATATAGGATAAAGGCTCTTACCAGTCTCTGATAGTGAATACTCTACCTTGGGTGGAATTTCTGAATACACTTGCCGGTTAATTAAGCCATCGCTTTCGAGCTCACGCAGCTGACGAGTGAGTGTGCGCTGCGTAATATTGAGAAAATCTCTTCTTAATTCATTGAACCGCCTAACCCCATGAGTCGCAAGCTGGTGCAATATCAACAGCTTATACTTGCCTCCAACCATATTGACCGTAAATTCAACCGGACATGGTGAGCACTGTGAGTGTTGTTCATCCACTCTGTTTCCCTCCCTATTTAAGGTATCCTCAGGGATACTATATATCCTTAATGTGCGTACTTATATATTTGAATTAATACCTATATTATTTAACTATAATCACTATATTACTTTTAGTAAACGAAAGGTTGATGAACAATGGCAAATAAGGATAAAGTATTGGTTTATGGAGCCGGCGGCGTGCAAGGAGGCGCAGTCGCCCGTGAGCTTCTGGAGGAAGGATATACTGTTCATACGATCGTTAGAAATTCGGACAAGGCCGCAAAGCTTCAAGAGCAAGGGATTACTACCTTTGTTGGCGATCTGTCAGATGCAGGAAGCCTCCACTCAGCTCATGAAGAAGTCAGCAAAGTGTTCCTGCTGTTGCCGGTGGACTATGACCTGGAACGTAATCGCCAATTCATCCGCAATACCGTCGATGCCGCCAAAGAAGCAAATGTTAAGCTTCTCGTTTTTAATACCAGCGGTTTCGTTCCGGATGATGTTACTGGTGTCGCTGCCTTTGACATTAAGTTAGAACTGATTGCTTATGTGAAGCAAAGCGGCATTCCGTCTATCATCCTTCACCCTACATTTTATATGGAAAACTTCCTTATTCCCGGCGTTGTAGACAACCAAACACTGGCTTATCCTGTACCAGGCGATTCTGCAATCGCTTGGATCAGCATGGAAGATGCGGCTGCTTACGGCGTATATGCGCTTAACCATCCAGAGCTGGCTGGGCAAACATTGCCTATCGTAGGACCTGAGGCGCTGACCGGTAATCAACTGGCTGAGCAATTTAGTGCTGCATTGGATCGAAAGATACAGTTTTACTCTCTCCCAGTGGAAGCGTTCGAAGTAGCGTTAGCTCCAGTATTGGGCAAGGAAACAGCAGAAGGCTTGGCCGATTCGTACAAATGGGTTGGATCAAATACTCATTTGTTGCCCAAGCCAGACCAAGTCATTGCCGAGTTGCGTACTGCTGCACCTGGCACTCCGCTCGTAGAGTGGATCAAACAAGCTGCAAAGCATGGATTTTTCGCACCTGCCGCCGGGGAGAACGGAAACAGCTAACTCGTTACTAAAGTCACCGCAGACCCCGCGATAGCCGCAGTCTGTGGTGACTTTCCGGTTACAGATGACTGTTTTATCATACTATACAAATTCTAATGAGATGAAGGGGATTCAATCATGAAAATTCAACAAATCAGAAACGCAACTTTAGTCGTTGATTATGCAGGTAAGAAATTTACGCCTTTTGACCATTGCCGTATTTGAATTCCGTTACATCCGTTACCCATTTATCGTTCGGCTTTGTCGCAGCGAACTCGCAGTTTAAAAGGTTCTCAGCCACGTGCTGAGGCGTTGACGGTGCATATTTCTTGCGTTTTCTGCGGCGTATCACCGACTGAATACCCTGTATCTGCATGAGGCGCTGTGAAGCCAGTCCACCATTAAGGGACTCTTGTCATGAATTTGACGACAAAATCCACCCTCAATCGAACAAAATTGAAACCTGATTAAATCGAAGAATGGATAGAATAAAAGGAGAAATTGCCCTCAGCTATACCTGCGCTTGCTGGGGCGATCCGGAATCCATCACGAACTTTAACGGTGATTTTTTAACGGTGATATAGCGGGTACTCGGATGATGGGCCAATCGATGCGCAGTCGGAGACAAGCCTGTCGATGATGTGAACGTCAAGCTTTCGTTAGGCGGTTTATTATTAAACGTTCTGTATGTCCGATTCGGGTACTTCTATCAATCCTTTGTCGAACACAGCCACAGCATGAAAAGCTACGAACTGCATTATATTCCTAGCGGCCAGGGAATCCTGGTAGCAAACGGCCTTAAATATCCAATTCTTCCCGGCACGCTTTACATGACCGGTCCAGATATTGTGCACGAGCAAATTACGGATCTCCCCGGCCCTATGGCAGAATACTGCATATGCTTTGAAGTGTTGGCCACGAGCTTCTGGTTCGGTCAGGATAAACAGAATTTGCTGCAGCTGTTCGAGCAGCTCTCCTGCGAAACCGCCAACCGGTATATCGGCTGCTATCTGACGGTTCAAAATATTATCGAACAAATCGTTATCAAGCTCGTCTGGAACTATACAAATAATTATCCGACATCCTCTGCCATGCCCCTTAAAACGTTGGATGACGAGAGAGTCGTTATCATTGAAAACTGCTTTCTGTCAAACTTTCATGATATAACCGTTCAGACACTCGCACACAAACTGGGACTAAGCGTGAGACAGACGGAGAGAACCATTCATCATTATTTTGGCATGTCGTTTACG
Source organism: Paenibacillus prosopidis (assembly GCF_003337375.1). Taxonomy (GTDB): domain Bacteria; phylum Bacillota; class Bacilli; order Paenibacillales; family Paenibacillaceae; genus Pristimantibacillus; species Pristimantibacillus prosopidis. The sequence continues at coordinate 172,684 of NZ_QPJD01000008.1, read as the reverse complement.
CAGAAGAAGACAAAGGCAAGAATGACGGCTGCCGCTCACCTTCTTAATACCACCTCGATGTCCATTAGTGAAGTCGCGCAGCATGTCGGCTTTTCTTCATTGGAACCTTTTTGTAACGCCTTTAAGAAATACTACAATGTCCCGGCAGGGGATTTTCGATCCTTACGTAAGACCCTTGATCTTAATCCTGCTTGCCATTGACTAGACAAAACCAAAATCGAGGCTATCCTGTGTCAGCATAGCCTCGAGCTATCCTATACCGATTCCCGGGACAAAATGAATACAACTGTAACGTCCATACCGGCATTCAGCGTTAAGCGAAGATGTTTGCCAAATTCATCGTAATGCGCCTTCGCTTCCTTGTCGTTAACCATTCCTTTTGTCCAATCAATGCCCGCTTTAACTTTAATTTCATTATGGTCTGACACCGATTGCAAGGTAAAAGATACTATGTTGTTGTCCCAAAGCAACTCTTTAACCTCCACCCCGGTCCTTGCCATCAGTCCGTTTATCGACCCCGATTTCCACTCGGAAGGCAGCGCCGGAAGGACCTCGATTTCCCCGGTATTCGAGTAAAGCAGCGCTTCATTTACGGCACCTAATGTGCCAAATAAGGTATCCGTGCAATAGCAGTTATTTCTTCTGTTTGTGTCATGGTCTGTCATCAAGGATGTGTAATAGCCGGAATCCGACATCATCGGCAGAAGGGAAGAGATCACCCCGTCGCCGTCTTTTAATCTGGCGCAGACCAATGCCTTGTGCATCCAGCCGTGACCCGCTGTCGCGTCCGATGTATTATATTTGTTTCTGTTCTCTACAGCGATAATTGCAGCTTTCCTCAATTCTGTATTGTTCTGCGTTTCATACGCAGGCCATGCCGGGTAGAGATGGCTCAAATGGCGGTGATCGTTGTTTTCCGTATATTCATTCATCGCCCATTCGCGCAGCGCGCCGTCCTTGTCAATCTTATAATCCGGCAGCAGTTCCAGCAAGGCCTCCCATTTGGCGACCGCGGGTTCATATCCTTCGCGCTTTATCGCTTTTTCTATCGTAATGATCATATGCAGTCCATCCCGCGCCGCTGAAATATCCATGGTGGCATTAGCCGTAATCGTACTGTTGTAACCGATCGGGTTATTCTCCGGCGAATAGGTAGGGATAAGCAAATATTTCTCATCTGGATTCAGCGCCGTTTTGCCTTTCTCATAGCATGCATTGCCGCTTATATCCGTATAGTACTCCGGCGTACATAGCTGCTCCCAAAAATTAGCCTGCTTTGTAAGCAGCGGCAGCAAAATATCCTTCTCCAAATCCAGATATCCCTTGCCGATCAACTGTCTGAATTCCTTATCCGTCAGTCCCCCGTCCCTTACGCTGAGAATCTGCTTCAGATCATGAATCCTCATGTTGGTATGAATCGGAATTTGCCGGTTGCCGTAACACTGCCAATACTCGAAAATGGGAAGCAGGCACCAGCTTGCCCCGGCATTCCAATATTGGAAGGGAAAGTCATTGTCGTATTCCACTTGCATCCCGCGGTCGCCGTCCGAGTTGACCGATACCTGAATCGCATCATGCATCCCGTAAGACATTCGCGCATTGTATTCGAAATCCGATGTGTTTCTTAGGAAGAATGCGATATACCCAAGCGAAGCGAAAGTGAGATGGCCCGTGTTAATAGGAGAAACCTGCAAATTCACGTTGGCGTCGAGGGTATAGATCCCACGCCAAGCCGGGTTCCACTCTCCGGTCCACATCCCGTACAAGCGCGGGGCGCTTGAACCGCTGCAGCAAATCAAGGCATATCGTCCCTGATCGTAAACCTGCTCCATAAAGGCGTGATTGATTCTGGATTTCGATTCCTTCTGCGCGTTGATAAGCGCCTCGTTGTCCGCGCCCTTGAAATCCTCGTCGCCTTTAAGCGTAAACCGGACGGCGTTAAATTCTGCGGCATGTTTCACGGCATGCGGCGCGAGGGCGGCGTCATAATCGAAATGACCGGAAGGATCTTGATATTTTTGAGCTGCGGCATTCGTATTTTTGAGAAGTTCATTAACCAGAGCGTATTGCGTCATTCCGGCAAAATCTTCGATTTTCCCCATATCGAATGCCCTGTTCGATTGCGTGATGAGATAGATGGCATCGGCTTCGACGACTTGAATGGCCGGGTTCTGTACCGCCCCGACGTTCATCGGTTCATTCGTGTCAGCGAGCTCTATCCGCTTCTTGCTTCCATTAACGACAATAACCTGCGTAAGTCCTGCGTATCCTCCGTCAATCAGCTCGCTGCCAGGATAAGACGGATAATGGGCAACCTGTGCGATATACTCAGCATTCGGGTCCACCAGTTTTTTGTATCGGAGCTCAGTCATCCCGCCCCCAGCTTTGTACATGCCCGAAATGTCATCGATAGAGATCGTCATATTGATCTTTGCGCCGGCAGAGGATCGTTCGATCTTCATAATCGAGACATTGTCTTCTCTGGAAGTAAATGAAGTTCGAATCCACTCGCCGAATTCGTCGGCGTAACGCACACCGGTCTCGGCCGTTTCATAATTCGTCCATCGCTCATACTCGGTCACGGTGCCTTTATTCGTCATGGTTAGTCTGAGCTGGTGTCCCGGATGATAGGCGTAGAAGAAGGTTCTCTCCCTTGTTCTGCCGTCCGCGTGAGTAATCTTCCATTGATCGTTCAGCTGAAATACATTCTGTCTCGCATCGGCAAGCTGTCCCGTCAATTCTTCCGGGATCTCTCTTGGATCAGGGGAAGGAAAGTTGAACCACATATATTGGAAGATAAAACTGTCATTATACGGCGATCCCGACATGATATAACCGTTCTCGCCGTTTCCGCTAACCATACCTTCCCGCCATGCCCGTCCGGGATTTAAAATTGGCACCTCTGTGTAGGTTCGAGCATAATTTCCTTTATCGTACATTCGCTTAGCATCCACCGCTTTAACCATTCAATTACTCTCCTATCTGAAATAGATCATGTCCTGATTTTGAGGCGCTTATCATACAATAGGCGGGTTCAGGCTCGGTTTGAGTCTAATTATATCTAGCGGCAATAGATTCATGAATGGTACAAAGCGACATCATAAACAGCAATATGTCGCAATCGTGCAGGCATCGCATCTGATAATTGCCGACTATTAATGTAACTCGATATTCAATAAAATAAGGGAGTGTACATAGATTTGTGAAAACCAAATCTATGTACACTGAGAATTTTAAAACCAAATCAGCAATGATGCCATATTCAGACGGTTTCAGGGTCATCCCGGTATTGCTCCTTACTTGAGCGCCGTAGCACCGCTTTCTACTGATTAGACGTTATGATTACCGACGAAATCATATCGTTGTTGCCGGTGTCACCCATGGCTGGATTGTCCGATGTAATCGTCCAGGATGTGCCGCTGAATCCGTCATCGCTGTAAGCGACGACCGTATATTCGGCAGGCACGCGGATGGACGAGATGCCGTTATCGGCGATTCCTGCCGCCTGCATTTGGGCAAGTGTGTATTGACCAGGGCGCAGCGTTACGGCCTTCCCTCCATAGTTATAGTGCTCATAAAACGTCGGTCCGGCGGACATTACCTTGATAGACGAAATCATATCGTTGTTGCCGGTGCCCATGGCTGGATTATCCGATGTAATCGTCCATGATGTGCCGCTGAATCCGTCACCGTTGTAAGCGACGACCGTATACTCGAGAGGTACGTGGATGGACGAGATGCTGTCATTGGCGATTCCTGCCGCCTGCATTTGGGCTAGCGTGTAGTTGCCCAAGTCCAGCGTTACGGCTTTCCCTTCATAGTTATAGTGCTCGTAAAAGGTCGGTCCATTAATCGTTCCAAAAACCTTGAAATCGGCGATGCCGGCCGAATAACCGCTTGGCACTCCGGTAACGGTAATCTTGACATACCGGGTAGTACCGGTAAAGTAATCGTTTTGAACCTGAGTAATATTGTTATTACTGGTTTTTTCTAGACGCATGGTCCAGTTGATATTATCCGGTGAAGTTGAAATTGTATATTTATACTGCACGCCGCTTTGCGGCCACTTCACCTGGGTACCGCCGGTGATATTCATCATGGAGCCAAGATCCACTACCCACGAATGTCCGCCATTCGTATCAGCGGCAATCCAGCTGGTCGACGTGTCCCCGTCATTCCCATTGGAGGCCGGGTTTCCTGACTGCGAGCTATCCGCAGTTGCGGTCTTGCCGAGCGTCAGATTGGTTGGCTCACCAAACACCTTGAAGTCGTAGAAGCTGGCCCAAGCGCCGCTTGGCAGTCCGGTAACCGTAATCCTGACATACCGGGCAGTTCCGGTAAAGTAATCGTTCTGAACCTGAGAAGTATCGGCATTGCCGGTCTTGTCCACTTTCAGAGTCCAGTTGGTATTATCAATGGATGTTTCAATCTTGTACTGATAGGCTGCGCCGCTCTGTGCCCACGCCACCTGGGTGCCATTGGTGATTTTCTTGGCATTGCCAAGGTCCATCGTGAGCCAATGGCCGATATTCCCATCGTTAGCGCTCCAAAGGGTTGCAGGGTTGCTATCGATTCCATTGACAGCCGGATTTCCAGACTTCGAACTGTCAGCCGTTACGATCTTGCCAAGCGCAAGATTGGTTGGGTCTCCAAACACCTTGAAATCGTAGAAGCTGGCCCATACATTGCTTTGCAGTCCAGTAACGGTAATCCTGACGTACCGTGCAGTACCCTGGAACACATCGTTTTGAACCTGATTCGTATCGGTATTATTAGTCTTGTCAACCTTCAAGGTCCAGTTGACATTATCAACGGATGTTTCAATCTTATACTTATAGGCTGTGTTGTTCAATTCCCACATCACCTGGGTACCGCCGGTGATATTCATCGGTGAGCCGAGGTCTACCGTCCACCAATGACCGGTGCTTCCATCGTTCGCACACCAGCGGGTCGTCGTATTTCCATCGTTACCGCTGGATGCCGGTTTCCCTGACTGAGTACTATCCGCAGTTGCGGTCTTGCCTCGTGCGATGTCAACGGGCGTCGTGAAAGGAATGGCAGTCGGCGCAGGCACAGTCCCTCCGGACGCTATGAAGTTAATGTTTTGCGCATAACTGCCGATCGCAAAATTACCCGCGCTGGCACTCAGAACGACATTCCCGTTCACTTTCAAATTCTCAAACGTCACGTTTTGAGTCAACTGGTTTACAAATTTGCCATAGATATTGTTTGTACCGGAATTGCTTCCGGTATAGCTCATATTCTTCACATGGACGTCGTTAACTCCACGCCCGAACGCAAGGCCAAAGCCGTTATTCTTAAACGTCAGGACTTCAATGAATCTTCCCTGATTTTCATCTTCTATTGTGATATCAGTGAATCTCACTTTGTTGACCAACAGGCCATCGCTGGCAGTTAAAGAGGTATACTTACTTCCATTTTTTTGCCAGATGGTAATATTCGAGAAATTGAGATCTTCAATTGTTTCGCCTCCGCCTGGCTTCGTTGGATCGCCATGCGTACCGACATTGATCGGATGAGCAACATCGGGCTGGAGAAAAGAGTTCGTGACACTGATATGGGCTGTATTGCCCGAATAAAGGTTGCCGCCGAAATTGCGTGCTCCGTATATGGCAATCGCATCATCGCCTGTGCGCGCAAAGTAATTATTGATTGCAACATACGAGGATGCAAATATGTCGATGCCATCGGTCCATCGCTTAAAGCTGTAGGCTTTAAAGTTATTAACCGAAACATTGGTGGAATTTCCGATATTAATCGCATAGCCGCCGTTATTGCTAGCGCCGTAGTCGTTCACGATGATCCCGTCGATCGTGATCTGGTTGGAATGGTCGACCTCAATCGCTCTAAACGGAGCGTTAAGAATGACTCCCCTTCCCAGGACTTTGGCATTCGTGGCATTATTCACAGTGATACCGCCTATAATGACCGCCCCGCCGGCGATGTAAAGCGTCTTGCCGCTGGGTACAACGTAGTTCTGCGTATACAGGCCGGGACCGACATAAATGACATTCGGGTCCGTAGGGCTTGGAGGATTAGGGTCCACCGGGTTGGCAAACAGGTCCAAAGTATTGTTGTGATCCCCATTCACTTCCACGGAGATATTCATGGGACCGGACATACTAAACGTCATCGTATTTCCGTTGATGGCGGGAGTAATGCCATGCGCGGCAGGCCGGATGACTGCTGTTGAAATACTTCCGATATTGCTGGTCACAGAGACATTCACCGGACCGTCCGTATCGAAATAAGCAAAGGATGTCTTGCTTGAGGTGTACCCGTTGACCGTCGTTTGATAGACGTCCAAACTCTGCCACGGTCCGCCCGGCGCCTGCACTTGCACCGTATAGGTGGTATTCATCGTGACGCCCGATGGGGCAGGATACACATTTAACGTCGTAGCCGCCTCAACAGTTGTCGGATTGCTTAACGCCACCGGAAAGAATGATACTATCATCGAGAACACGATTAGAATGGATAACGCTTTTGACCTCTTTTTACCTCTGTTTACAAACATGCTTTCAACTCCTTCTCATTCGCAAATGGTATAGACAAATGATTGCATGCACGGCATCGGTTGGAATTATCAACCGATGAGTCATCGACTATAACACACCACCTCCCTATCCAGCTGCTGGCTACCCTTTCAAACCGGAAGTGATCATGCCTTCTTTGATATATTTCTGCCCGGCGAAGTAGACAATCACTGAGGGGATCATAAACAACAGCGAAGCCGCCAGCTGCAGAGGCACCAATACGACACTTGCGTTGTTGGGCAGCGTGTATCGAACGCCCATAAGCGCAGTCGAAAGCGGCCAACGCTCTTCATTAAGAAACATAAAGGGCTGGACGAAATCCCCCCATGAATTCAAAAACTCGAACATGAAGACAACGGCAACGACAGGAATCGTAAGTGGCAGGATAATGCGGAACATGATGCCGACCGTTGTGGACCCATCGATTCTTGCGGCTTCCTCAAGCTCCTTCGGAATCGTCTGCATGAATTGGCGAAACAGGAAGGTATAGAAAGGACTGCCGCCGATGCCGTTCAAAATCCAAATCAAATAGGAATCCGTAATTTGCATCTTGCTGAACAAGACATAGGTTGGGATAGAAGTGGCGAACGCAGGCACCATCATAAGCGAGATGAGAATGCTGAACCAGATATCCTTTCCCGGCGCATTCATTCTGGCGAACGCATAGCCGAGAATAAAATTGATCCAAACAGCAAAAAATACGGAAATACTGACGATGATAACCGAGCTTTTAAGATACCGCCAAAACGGTATGCGTATGATAGCCTCGACAAAATTTTCCGGATGCAGCTTCTTGGGCAAGGTAAGCACAGGCGTGGACGCCAGGCCGTTCAGTGCGTTGATAAACGTAAAGTACAGTGGGACCAGGAAAATAATGGCCAATACAACAGCAGTTGAGTACCATAGTAAACTTTCAAAGCTTTTTTTCCTAAGCAACGGAAGAGACCTCCTTCTGCCTTGCTGCGGTCTTCTTCTTATTCTTCTTCACGCGTTCACTGCCAGTCTCATTCTCGTAAAAGACCCAAAATTTGCTCGTATAAAAGACAAGTCGCGTGCAGACGATGCTAAATATAAAGAGCAGCCAGATCATCGACAGTCCATAGCCAAACCTTTGATTGACGAAGATTTGCTGATAGACATGCACGAGATAAACATAGTTAGGTTCATAGGGGACCGCAAGCAGGCTTCCAGCGTTGGCCGCGAGAAAGATCGGCTCGGCGAAGAGCTGCCATGCGGCAATCAATCCATTCACCAGGTTGAAAAAAATGACAGGGGTGAGAATAGGTATTGTTATTTTTAACAATTTCTGAAGTCCGTTCGCACCGTCGATCGATGCGGATTCATAGAGATCATTCGAAACGCCCTTTAATGCGGCCAAATAGGTCAAGATGCCGCCGCCGGCAGACCACGCCATGAAGATGATCAGCGCTCTGCGGCACCATTCCATTCCCAGCCAGTTAACAGGGGCGATCCCGAATAAACCGAGCAGCTCGTTGAAGGCTCCGCCGTCGTTGTTAAACAGGATGCGCCACATCAGGCCGGTTGCCACTACCGGTATGATGGATGGGAAGTAGTAGATCGTCCGGAAGAGGCCGACCCCCTTCTTGTTGCTGTTAAGCAGAAGGGCGAGCCCAAAACTGAGGAGCAAACCCATTGGCACGGTGATAAGCCCGATCACTGCAGTTGCTTGCAGCGATTGAATGGCGAAGTTGTCCGTTACAACGCGTTCATAATTATCGAAACCGATATTTTTTAAGTTATCGTAATTGAATCCGGTGTAATTGGTGAAGCTCATGATGACGCCCCATATGAACGGGAATAGCTTCATTAAGAAGAGCATCACGATAAACGGTGAAATCAGAATATAAAACGTAATCGCTTCCTTCGTGCGGAAGTTAAATCGGGACTTGGTCATGTCTTGCACCTCATATTTCAATGGTTTATAAGGGGGAAAAAAGCGTCATGAGCAGCCTTTTGACGGTTGCTCATGACAGTGGCCAGAGCGGTTGCAGCTGCGCTCTATTCTACCCCGGCGATATCCATCCCTTCTTCAATCAGGGCTTGTATTTGCTTCTCCAGCTCCGGCAACGCATTCTCTGGAGTATCTTTGCCGAAATAAATCGGCGTGATAAGTTTGTCGATTAAGCCGTTGACTGCGCTTGCATTCAAGTACGGATTGAATTCCAGTACTGTATCGGTTTGTCCATTTTGGATTTCGTCATTTAAAACCTCGAAGGTTTGCTTATCGAAGTTCGTTTGCTGCGGCACAAGGCTCATCTTGGATTTGAAAATCGGCACGCCCCAACCGCTTTTCGCGCGGTCGTCAGCAGGCTTGCCTGCCATATACCACTCCAGGAATGTGAACGCTTCATCAGGGTGCTCGGATTGCTTCAAGATAATAGCACCGGTTCCGCCGGTGACAGGGCTGTACCTGGTTCCGCCGTCAACAACGGGTGCAGGCAGCATCATATAATCATCCAAATGATCTTTTGTTTTCGAATCGCTGCGCAGGATGCCGGTGTACCAGTAACCGAACTGCGCGATTGCGAGTTGTCCGTCGATAAAAGTGCCGCCTGTCCAGTTTGGCGCAGGATTGATCGGGCTGTAAACCGATTTGGCTTGGACGAATTGGTTGATCCGGTTAAGGACGTTTTTCACATCATCATTGTTGATATTCGCTTTTTTCATATCGTCTGACCAAAGGGATTTACCAATCTGTTGAAGCTGCATCTGCACGTTTGTCATCGAGAACAAGGTGTCTCCGTCCATCCCTTCGATGATCACCTTGCCGTTCTCAATTTTCGTGAGCTTTTGCGTTATATCAAGAAGCTCGGAATAAGTGAGCGGAGTTTTGGGATCCGGGATCGGAACGCCGGCTGCCTCAAAGATTTTCTTATTAATATACAGCGTTTGGTCCGGACTCCAGTCCTTCATTAAGCCATACCATGATCCTTTATATTTAAAAACATTGGCTACCGGAAGCAGGTCATCTTCTTTAATCAGTTCACTTTTCTGAAAATATTCATCCAGGTTGAGCGCAAGGCCGCGCGTTACATAAGTCGGCAGCTCCTGAACGCCGCTGATGCGGATTACATCCGGCGCCGAACCGGCAGCAATCATGGCCATCAGTTTCGTTTCGTCGGCGGGAACGAGTTCGACATTAATATTTGGATATTGGCTTTCGAATTCTTTGATCTGGTCTTCACTAAGCTCGCCTGGCGGCAAGGTTGTACGAATGGTGACGACTTCAGCGGCTGCATTATCCGTTGTTGAAGCGTTTTCATTTGAGCCGGTGTTGCTTTGTTTGTCAGAGTTGGAACCGTTTCCGCTGGCGCAGCCCGACAAGGCGATTGAAGCGACGAGCATTAAATTGGCAACGAGTGAGATCGTACGTTTCTTCATGGTGACCCTCCTGGATTTTCTGAATGTGAGATATCATTTCGCGGCCGCTTAATGATCATGGCTTAATGATAGATTATTAGATGCGGTGGTCGCAATTCTGATAAATTTGGATTCCTTCCGTTTTTTTTAGTTTTTTCGACAAAATCAGTTTTTATGTATCAGTAACATACGTGTCTATGAGTGGGTAATTTTACAATTGGGGTATTTCTCGAAACAGCTTTTCACGGTCCGGAAAGTATTATATTCTTTAGAGAACGTTAAAATTAAGGGGAAATGAGCATGTATTCGCTGTTGATTGTTGACGATGAGACAGAAATCCGTGAAGGGCTGCTTTCTTTCGACTTTCACCTACTTGGCATCGGCAGAGTGAAAACGTGCCAAAACGGTCTTAGTGCGCTCGAGGCGCTGGAGAACGAGCCGTTCGATCTGATCATTTCAGATATTCGGATGCCCTTTCTGGACGGCTTGGCGCTTTCACAGCAAGTTTCCAAAAAATATCCGCAAGTAAAAATCATTATTTTATCGGGTTACAGCGATTTTGAATATGCCCGGACATGCATGTCTTACGGCGTCGTCACTTATCTTCTCAAGCCTGTAGATTTTACGGAGCTGCAGGAAGCTCTAGCCAAGACGGTACAGCTTCTGGATTCGGAGAAGGCAAAGGCGCTCCGGCAAAACGCAATCGAGCGCAAATTGCTGCTATCTATTGCCGTTCACCGTAAAAAGTTTCTCCAATCCATTACGACTCGCCCTATGGGGGATGAAGAGATGGTGGAGGGAAGCGTGCTGTCGGAGGTTCGGCTCGACAGCGGCCGGTACACGGTTGTGTTGCTGCGCATGAACACTTATCCCAAGCGGCCTACAGGCTCCTCAGATAATGACTGGAGGCTGGCCATCTTTGCCCTTGATAATATTTTGAAGGAATTTTGGGTCGAAAAGGATTATGGCTATCATGACGTAGATACGGAAACCGGGGAGTGTCTGCTTCTGGTTACGGACATTTCCCTGCAGACAAATGAAAGCGGTTTAAACATCTGCATGGCGGCTCTCCTGTCGGAGCTCGCCCGTTTTCGGGGGCTGTTCCGGACTTCACTGACCTACGCCATCGGCAGCTGTGTTCAGGACTTACGGCAATTGCCGCTTTCTCGGCATTCAGCGGCTTTTCAGTTAGAGGGAGAACAAGGGGATGTGCAGACGAGTCCGCCTGCGATTCATTCCGGTCTTGAGTTTCCCGCCAGGGACGAGACGGGGACTGAAGCGAAGCCTGCCGATGAAACGACAAGAAAACAGATTCAAGAGGCTAAGGCATATATATTGGCAAATTTCAATCGCCCCCTTTCCCTGCAGGATGTCGCGGATCACGTTTATATGAACCCGAGCTACTTAAGCTATCTTTTTAAGGAAACCACCGGGCAGAATTATATCGATTTTCTTATCGCCTGCCGTGTGCAGGAAGCCCAGAAGCTTCTTAAAGACGTCCAGTTGAAGATCTATCAGGTGGGGGAAATGGTAGGGTATGAGAATCCGAGATATTTTGCCTATATATTCAAAAAGGTTACGGGTAAAACGCCAGTCGAATTCCGCAATCAACCGACCTGAGCGGCCGGCCGCTCTTGACCGAAGGGAGGGCCGTCTAACATGACTTTTGCGAAAAATCGAAATCTGCTCGTGGGCTGGGCTGTTCTCTTGTTTCTGGCAGCATGCGGTCTGCTTGCGACTATTAACCTGATCAATGCTCGCAATGTCAGCATGGAAATGACGGGCGCTGCAGAACAGAATTTGTCCGCTTACATGCATGATAATGTAATGACTTCCTTAAAGGAAGCATCCACCTTGCTAAACCAGCTGGACTCGCCCGCATTCATGGCGTATTCCAGTTCTTACGCGAATCTGCTGCCAGCCAAAGAGGCTGAAACCATGCGGCGGGATCTTGCCGCGAAACTAAAAAACCTTTCCCTGTCGCCGGCGCTGTACAGCACGATCACTTTCCTTGGGAATAACGTCAACCAGGCAGGATTCAGCCTGGTCGTCGATTCGGGCAAATGGATTGGGGCAGACAATCTGCCCTCTATTGATGACTTAAAAAGCTCCGGTTTAATCATTCCCTTGCTGCAAAATTACGGCACCCCGGTTTATATCGCGCCTGGGCAGCTGAGCGATAAATTGGCGGCAGCCCGATCCGGATTGAGTATGGAAAGCCACTACCGCTTATCCCGCTTCGTGCAGAAAATCGAGGGGCATATCATCATAAACAACGGCATCAATAATTCCAATGTCCTTTCCTTCGTGGTTCTGAATGATGATTTCTTGAAAGACATTGTGGCCCAGCAGCGGGAAAGTGATCGAGATCTTTATATGCTTACATCCGGAGACCATGCCATTTGGAGCAGTGAGCCGGCAGGCAGCATCGAGCCGGGAGCAATCGAGGCAGCAGCCAAAGGAAACCGCGGCATGTACAAGCGCCAAACAATCAGCCTGACGCCTTTTCCCTTGCAGCTCATTGTTTACCAAAACAATGAAATAGAGATCGCGCAGCAATGGGGGCTGCTTGCAAAATTCTTGAAACTGCTAGGTATAGGGCTCGTCCTATCGAGCACGCTGGCCTATTATTTTGCCAATCGCTTCTTATACCCATTCCGCGTTTTAGCCAAAGCAGCGGGGCAGGCGGGCAAGCATACGCCGCTGCGGAAAATCCCGGAGGAGCCCTTCGAAGCAAAAAGCTTCTCCTCCATTTCGATTCGCCGAAAAATTTTGCTGCTTCTGGCCGTTTCGGTTATCGTGCCCGGCATCTTTTTCAGCGTATCCATCAATCGGGTCATGTATGCTTATACCATGGATCAGAACAAAGAAATCTCCCTTGAAACCTCGCGGCAGATGGTGCTCAAGCTTCGGAATAAGATGAATGAGTATGAAACCATGACCAGGCAGCTTTCGGAGGATCCGCAATTAACGAAGTTCCTGAAACCGTACCAGTTGAACTCAGAGGCTGAAGTTTATGGTCCTTCTGTGTCATATTATCCATCGTTGTACAACATTTCGTATTTCGTTCTTTACGATGACATTGGCAATGCCAGATATTCGTCCATATTCTCAAACAACTTGTTTTTGTTCTATGGAAGCCGATACTCCTTGCAGAATGCTGATGGGAAAGGAGCAGGAAAGGTTTATTGGGTAACGGATGCCAAAGATGTCTATAACCGTAACGCGGTTATGCTTGTTGAACGTTTAAGTCCTTCGGACGGGGCTTACAAGGGTACCCTTCATATCGTATTAAAAGATGAATCGTTTGAATCGATCGATTTTGACAAGCGGCATAGCTTCTTGATTATGAATCGCACAAACGAGGTCATTTACTCCAGCTACGCTGAGCAGGACACTTTTAAACAAGCGTCAAGTCATCTGGCGGCAACTCACCCGGCGCAGGCTGGCGGTTCCGTTCAAAGCGGCGTTATCACCATTAATGGTAGCCGTCAAATCATGGTTTCGCAGCCAATCCCTCATACGGATTGGAACTTGATTGTTTTTCATGCGATCGACGATTTGCTCTTTAAATATTACGAGCTGCTGTACCGGAGCGCCATCGTGTTTATCGGGGTCATGCTGATCATTTTCGGTGTAATGGGGCATGTCTCAAGCAGGTTTGTTCGTTCCATCATGGCCTTGCATCGATCGGTCGATACACGGGGGCGGCTATCCATCGTTGAAGACGATGGCCCCAAGGACGAAATTTCCGAGCTTGTGGTGAAATTTAACGAAATGGTTCTGCAGTTGAATGAGTTAACGGAGCAAAATGTTAACAACCGATTGCAGAAACAAAAGCTGATCTCTATGAAGACCAAAGCCGAGCTCGCCATGCTGCAGCAGCAAATCAATCCCCATTTCCTCTATAACACGCTGGAAGCCATTAATATGCGCGCAAGGCAGTATGGCGCAGAGGAGGTTGGCACAATGGTCGTTTCGCTTGCGAAGCTGTTCCGCTTCAGCATCGACCGTGGCAAGGAGGATGATACGGTTTCGCTGCAGGAGGAAATCGATCACGTGCAAAATTATATTCTCATCCAATCGATCCGCTTCAAAGATAAATTCACTACGCATTGGGAGCTGGAGTCGGCTGCGCTTTCCGCCAGCGTCATGCGGTTCATTCTGCAGCCGCTGGTGGAAAATACGATACAACATGGACTTAACGATTATTCCAGCGGAGGAGAAATCCATATTTCGGCGAAGTATGTAGGCCAGTCCCTTGAGCTTACCGTGGCGGACAATGGCATCGGGATGACCGCCACGCAGCTGGAAAGGGTTCGCCAGAAGCTGGAGAATTCCGATGATGCCGCTGATAATCCGGAACACGAACGGCACGAGTTAGGGACAGGGGTTGGCCTCAGGAATGTGTATATGCGGTTAAAGCTTTTTTATCGCGACAAAGTGGATTTTCAGATTGACAGCAAGGAATACGAAGGCACCGTTATTACCATTCAAATCAGGCAATGAGCAACAAACATAAAATTCCCGGGCTTATCCACTTATGCTTTGGTACCGCTGAAATCTTCATATTTTTGGAGCAGCCGCTGCGGCGACTGCTCCAGTCCATATAGATATTCACTTAACGTGCGGAACGCTCTACTTGTGAGGAAAAAATAAAGTTCTTTAACGTGGGTCCAGTAAAATCAAGTCTTTAACTGGTTATTCCCTAACGGATGCTGCCGCACTTTCCAACGCTAGAATTACCTTGTCGCACCACATATCGAATTGCTTGTCTTCTTTCTGATACTCGGGGTGCTCTAATATGTACTTCACCGTTTGCTTAATCCCTTTGTCAAAGCGGGTCGTTGCGACAAAATCGGGAACCAGCCTCTTTAGCTTGGAGTTATCGAATACAACGGAATTCGCCTTATCCCCTATCAAGCCGCCTCTATAATCCTCTGTACTGCATATAGCCAAAAACTCCGATGAAACATGAACCGCATGGAGCTCGACTCCCAGCGCATCGGCTATCGCCGCGTAGATTTGATTCCATGTCAAGGTTTCGTCAGATGTAATATTGACGGATTCCCCGATGGCATGAATATTGCCCATTAACCCGATGAAGCCTTTGGCAAAATCGCTGTTGTGCGTCATCGTCCAAAGGGATGTTCCGTCTCCGTGAATGATGACGGGTTTGTTGTCCAACATGCGTCTGGCAACCTGCCAAGATCCATTCTTTCCGTGAACGCCTAGCGGAATGGAACGTTCGTCATAGGTGTGGCTAGGCCTCACGATCGTAATGGGAAAGCCGGTTTCCCGGTATTGCTTCATCAAATATTCTTCGCAAGCGATCTTGTTTCTCGAATACTCCCAATAGGGATTGGATAATGGCGTGCTTTCGGTAATCCTGTAGTCAGATAGAGGCTTTTGGTAGGCGGATGCGGAGCTGATGAACATAAACTGTTTTGTCTTTCCTTGAAACAAGCGGTAGTCTCTTTCCAGCTGTGAAGGATGAAAAGCAATGAAATCCGCAACGACATCGAAGTTCAAATTTTGGATCAGCTGTGATACATAATCTTCGTCGTTAATATCCGCTTGAAGAATGTTTACGTTTGCCGGAAAGTCCTCATTACGATTGCCCCTATTCAGGAGATACAGCTCACAACCTTGTTCCGATAACAACTTCGTGATAGCAGAACTAATCGTTCCAGTTCCTCCGATAAATAACGTCTTCATAATTCACCTCCGCAAAATTGTAAGGGATTTCTTTTCAATATGTTATCGGTTATTAATGCCAAAAGCAATAAGCATCCCGGATTCCGGGATGCTCCTGCAAAATATTTTAATCCGGTCCCTCTTACTCTATCGTCACCTTGGCTTTGGCCTTACGTCCGGCCGAATCCAGTCTCCACCCCGGCGTACCGAAGAACGGCGTGCCGTCCGGCTTCCACAACAATCGCTGTACACGAGCATGGCGATTGGGATCGTTCAGCGGATCCCCAATAATCTCTTTATAGGAACGGGCATGATACACCAAAAGGTCGGCGGAGCCATCCTCCGATATCGTGAAGCTGTTATGCCCCGGACCGTACTCGGAAGCGGCCTCGTTGCTGACGAATACCGGATCCTTCGATTTGGTCCATGAAGCCGGATCCAGCAAATCGCTCGTATCATCCGCCGTTAACATGCCCATACAATAACGGTCATCCGTAGCGCTGGCGGAGTAGGCCATAAACAATCGCCCGTTCCGCTTCAGCACGGCAGGGCCTTCATTCACGCGATGCATCTGGATCTCCCAGTCATATTCTGGGGACGAAAGCTTCACCGGTTCGCCTGAAATAGACCATGGCTTGTCCATAAGCGCGATGTAGAGACAGGATTCCTCGAAAATCTGGGCCCATGCCAAGTACCTTTGCCCCTTATGGTCAAAGGTTGTCATATCTAGAGAGAAGCTCTCGACCGGGAGATCAATTTTCCCCTTCTCAACCCAAGTCCCTGTGAGGGGATCCGCCTCTTCACATTCAAGCACGTAGGGACGGATGGCCCATTTGTTCTCGGCAGTGCCAGCCGCGAAGTAGATGTACCATTTTCCGTCGATTCGATGAAGCTCCGGCGCCCAAATATGGTTGCCCATCTCTCCCTCTTCGTACTTCGTCCAGATGACAATCTCCTCTGCGGTCGACAGTCCGGCGATGGTTCGGGACCGCCGCAGCACCAGCCGGTCGTACTCAGGTACGGACCCGGTAAAATAATAATATCCGTCCGTATGCTTCAGCACATAGGGATCGGCACGATTCGGAACCAGCGGGTTCGGATAATCATCCCCCTCTACGGTCCCCTCTACGATAAAGCTTCCCGGCTTCTCCAGGCGCGATGGGTCGACAGGCTCCCAATTAACAGGGAATCTTTCGACCATTCCGCCCTCCAGCTCGACTTCGACTAGTCGGGGCAGGCTCAATGGTTTGCCAACTGCCAAGCTGACGATCGTTTCCTTTACGTCCGTTATCTTCATGCCTTGATTCCGCCCACCATTCTCTAATGATATTCCCGATAATTCCCACCGATGTATAACGAATGAACTCGAACTCGATCAACCGACGGTATTAAAAAATCTTTTGATTCTATCGTATTCTTCCTTTGTGATCGGCAGCACAGTCCCATGCTTGAAGCCATAAGGGAAACTAAAGCTCTCATCCGAGCGAATGAATTGTCCGCTATCCAGCGTATCGGAAATGAACGGCACATAACCCTGACCTTCGCCTTCGACACCGTAGAAATCGAGCATCAGGCACCATTTGCCGTTGCTCAGTCTGAAAGCGGTCGGCGCTTCATAAACGCCCTGCTTTAGTTTGGCCATCTCCTGATCGAAGGCCCCGACTCTGACATAATCGTTCCCGGTGAGCGTCTTTCCTTTTTCCAGAATGATAGTTGCGGGATTTGCCTCACTCTTGAGGAAGCGGTAGAAGACTCCATTCTCCTCATAAATGGCTGAATCGATGATTCCGCTGTCTTCCTTGCGACACAGCAGTTTTGGTGTCGTAAAGTTCTCGAAATCCCGGGTCCGCGAATAGTAAATCCCCTTGGGACCGTAGCTGTTCGAGGCGTGGGAGGAAGACCAATGAAGCACATAGTCATCCTGATGTGGATCGTAAATGATATCCGGCGCCCATAAGCAGCCGAATTGTTCATCACCAAGCTTGATCAGCCGCTGCTCTGACCAGTTCACCAAATCCTCCGACTCCCACAGCGCCAAATGCTTGCTGCCGTCGATCGAGATATTTTCCCAGCTTCCTTTGTATTTGGTATGAAAGCAGTTTGCCAAACTGAGATCGGTAGCTAGAATATAGAATTTGCCGTTCTTGGCTCGTGTGATAGTATGGTCGCGAACCCCTTTCTCACCAAGATGGCTTTCAAGAACAGGGTTCCCCTTGTTCACCTGCTCCCAATTGAACCCGTCAGTGCTCAGGGCAAAATAGACCTGCTCGCCGTCAGGCGTCTTTTTTTCTTTAAAATGAACGAATAAATAAGCTTCCAAACGCGCCTGCCTCCTCTTTTCTGCTATACATTTAAGTATAGTATTTTAGGTAATCGGCGCAATGATATAATCTGATGAAAAACTGACCTATTATGCTTTTTTCATTGTAAATGAGTACTTTGGTGCGTCGTCTTCCATATAAACAACAAGCTTTTGATCATGCTTCTCCACACGCGGCGGCGATAACCATTTCTCTAATTGCTGACCGGACTGCGAATGGCCGTAAACGCCGGTGACAAGCCAGCTGATCCCGGGACTTAAGCTCGCTGTCGCTGTCGGGATTACCGTCCGGGCATGCAGCAGATTCGTATTGGCGTTCGGATGGATAAGCTCCATTTTTCCGCTTCCGTAGAGAAGTCTGATGCCGCTTGTCCCCCATGATGACGAAGCCCGCGCACTGTGCTCGCCTTGTAATTCTTCCAGGCTTCGCCTGCCGTTCCTATCCTCGATGCCTATAGCAAAACCGCCGTCTGCTGCATCCAGCTTTCTTTTTGAATAAATGCAATGCACGCGCACATGCCAAGGGGCTCCTGGTATAAGCCAAGTTTTCACCTCGACGTCAAACCAGGGAGTCCATTCCATATAGATGATATTGTTCTCGATCCTGGACAGATCCGTTGTTCTCTTGACCCGGTAAATCCGGTCACCCTCGCTAAGTGCGAGCATGGAATCAAAGGCCCCCTGGGCCAATCCCCATTCGGCTCTCGGCACGCTGAACCCGAACCTATTGGAATATACGAATTTTTCGTATTTGGCCGAGGTGTGTGTATGCTCGTTTGTCGATGGATGGCCGGCGTTGAAAGCTAGAATATGATTATCTTCTTCCTGCCTGCAGATTACCAGATGGGGAGGCTGTTGAACGGAGCGTTCACTCAGCTTGGGAAGCGGCAGCTCTTCCGCTTGCCAGAACGGGTGCTCATCTGGCAATGCCAGTGGCAGAAACGTTTTCAGCGCCCAATAAGGCGATCCCGGGGCATTGTAATTTTCCGCCATAATCAGATTCGGATAAGAATAACCGATGGACAACGTCCCGTCCGGCTGAAAAATCGGCTGTTGAAACCACCACCTCATATGTCGAAGAATAATGCCCTTTATGACGCCGTATGGAAAAGCCTCCACTCCTGTATAGGCCATAGCGCTCCAGAAAGCCGCTTGAGAGAAACGGTAGGTCAAGCTGCGTCCGTATGGCAGCGCAGAGCCGTCGCCTGCAAACCAATAAATGAAATCTTTCGCGAATTCCGAGGCTCTTTCCTTATAAAGGGCTGCACGTTCAGGGTCCTCTTCTTTCATCCAAGCTGCATAGATCAAACCGTAATAATGAATGGCGAAAGGCCCATAATAATCGCAATGTCCGCCTTTCCCATCTGAATACCAGCCGTCCGTCAAATAAAACTCGTCTATACGGCCCAAATTTTTGTCCATTTGTTCCCGGTCGTACGGCATTCCGATTTTCTTAAAGCCCAAATTTACCATCACCAAAAAGAAGAGCCAGTTGCAGTCGTACACAGGCCGGGAATTCATTTGGTTCAGCCAGTCATAAAAACGCTGTTTTTCTATATCCGTCAAAGGGTTCCATACCTGATCCGGAGCAAGTCCGAGCGCCAAGCCGAATGCGGCCATTTCCACAAGCTTTTGATCATAGTCGTTCACAATACCCCAATATTCTTCATGCTCCGGATTTGTTCCATTGCGTATCCCTTGCCGGTAAATATCCCACAGAACGCTGTCGCCGCCTCCCGCGGCAAGAGGGGCAAGCCCCCATAGAATACGGGAGAAGCCCTCCATCTCAGCTGTTTCGTCCGTGCAGCCCGATCCTGTAGCACCGAGCTTTAGATGCGCTTTTCCTTCGCTGAAATAAGGAATAAGCGGTTCACATAATTGATGAAACGCGTCTTGCAAATCCCTCCGCGTCGCCAACGGATTCGTTTTTATAGGTAATGAACACACTTGCATGATAAGTCCCCCTCTTCTACCAGAATTGCTCTTCGTAACCGTTTAATTGGGCAATCCCTTCTGCAAAAAAATAATCCCCATAAATAAGCGGAACATCGATATGCTTGGCCGTCTCCTCTCCAAGCACCTTATGCCTTGCTACGCTGGTCAGACTCCACATAAAACCAATGTCGTGATCCAGTCGCTCATACTCCAAGATCACCTGATCAAGCTGTTCCTCGCATGACTCCGCAAGCTTCCGAATCCTTTCCTTTCGATCTGTGTATCCCGGTAAATCAACCAGAGCAGCCCTGGCCAAAAGCCGGCCGTCCACCATGATGCCGGCTCCAACCGATACGTGCCGTCTACGCTAGCATGCGGAAACCCGTCTTGTATTCTCCTGCTAGTTACAGAAACCTTACGGATAACTTGCTCCCAGGCTTCCTTATACCAATTCTCTTGTAACTCCATTCCTTTCCCTCCATCAGATGCATAAGTTGTTTCTTTTAGTTTAGAGGTCTCATGAGTAAACGGCTATAGCAAATTGGAGTGATGAGTGAACAATCTTGAGAAAAACGTATGAAAGGTTTTGTGGTTTGTGTTTATACTCAATATTTTTCCGATAGTGGTTCTTTCTCATAAAAAAGCACAAATATCCGATTTGTTAACATTCAAATTGCTGGAAATATTGCAATGCAAACAGGCGAAAGCTTCCGATTTTAAACTTTCGCCTGTGACCGTCACAATACCTGCTGAACAAACAAGACTCCTGCCGATATGCGTCAGGAGTCTTGTTATTTGATTATTTCTCTTCTTTGTCACAAAGCGGCCGATGCCAGCATCAACTGAAGCGAGTCCTTCCGCCAATGTACCGGCATTCTCTATTTGATCAAGAAGTGCAATTGCTGGTGAGTAAAAATTAAGTTGTTTAAAGTTCTTTAGTGACGCTGAAACTCAATCAAACGGCAGCCGCAACATCTTATGTCACTCATCGATCGAAATTCATTGATATTCACATTTAAAGTTTGAGAATTCCGCAAGGGAGCCATCACCGCAAGCATACAGCCCGATGATCACGCCTGTGAATCCTCCCGCTACCTCGGAGGACAGGTATTTCGTTTGCGCGGTGCCCAGGTGGAGTTCCTCCCCGTCTGCACGAAGTAAGAAACGGTAGTGGGTGGGGCTAGCTTGTATAACGAGGGAAGCGTGACTGTCATTTTGTCGATCCACAGCTTTCTCGATGGATTTAATATCGCCGACATTCAGACGTTCAATGACCTCATACCCGCTGTCGCCTTTGCGTATCGCGAAATCATAATGATGATGCTCATCCAAATAGAGCGTAATGCCTGCCTCGCCATTCGTGAGGCTTACATCGCAAGAAATTTCCGCGTTGAAATTCATTTGACGAATGCCGATGAATGTAGGAGAATCCGCTTGATCAAGCGTGACTTCAGTTCCTTTAAGCTTTAGCTTGTTTTGTACAAACTCGTAATTTTCCATAGAAGGCAGACGAAGATAACACCATTCCTTGTCCCATTTCGTATTTTCGAAAGTATAGCATTTATTCTCTTCCTGTACGACGCCATCCGGAATACGGTCGGTGTCAAAGCTCGATAAAGTGGTGCCGTTATGTCCTGCAGTAAACCAGCCATCCTCGCCGAAGGTAATCGGTGTAAGGAATACTTCCCGTCCAAGGTGATGATAGGCAAGCCATTTGCCGATCTGACGGAACCCGAGATGAAGCATCCACCAGTTTCCGAAGTCATCCTGAACAAGATCGCCGTGACCGACAGCCTGTATTTCATAGCCGCCTAAGTTGCGATTAGTCAGTACGGGGTTCTGGGGATACGCTTCGAACGGTCCGGAAGGGGAAACTCCACGCGCATAGGTTACCATATGGCCGAATTCGGTGCCTCCCTCAGCCGCTACAAGATAATACCTGTCGTTTATTTTGTACAGATGCGGCGCTTCAAGAAAACGTCCGCCCGTTCCTTGCCAAATCACTTGGCTTGGGGTCAGCTTGCGGCCCGTTTCAATGTCAATTTCACACTGAACGATACCGTAAGCGTCATGATCGTCTGTTCCGTTGCTCATAAAATAGGTTTTTCCGTCTTCAAAATACAAATCCGGGTCAATTCCCCCTTGATCAATATAAATCGGTTCAGACCATTCGCCGTATATATCGTCCGTCCATACATAGAAATTCTGACGCGTCGTGTCGTTGGTGGTCGTCATGTAGAATCGTCCGACATTATACCGGATGGTAGGCGCAAAAACGCCACCCGAACTGTTCACTTTGTCAAGTTGGATCTGACTCTCTCTAGTCAGACAGTGACCGATTTGCGTCCAGTTTATCATGTCCTTGCTCTCAAAAAGTGGAACAGCGGGGAAATACTGCATCGAACTGCTGACAAGATAATAGGTATCGTTAACCTTGCACACGCTAGGGTCTGGATAAAATCCTTTTATCACCGGGTTATTGTATTTCATTCTTACACCTCTGTGTCAGTATAGTCAAAGTAACCTGAAAGCCACGATTAGCTTGCAACATTTGTAGCATTTTAGGTGTACGTGGTTAGAATATACCTTTCAAAAACAAACAATATAACCCCTAAAATCAGGGCAAAAATCATATCTATTTTTGTTAAATAATCGCTTTTTTCCAACAATGGAAGTGACAGAACTTCAAAGTGCTGTTGGGACGATCTTTAGTCTTTTATCTTTACCCTCTGTTATGACAATTGCACCAGAGTTGTATAGTGCAACGGGCAGATCAATAGATTTCCGTAATATGGTAGATTTAAGGTAGATCAAAGATAGGAGTGAAGATTGATGAAACGACGGTTTATGCTTTTAGTTTGTGCCTTCCTGTTGCTGACGCTGCTTGTACCCTTTCAGGCAGCAGCCGCTGAGGCCGGTTCCGCGGTGGCAGCAGAGAGTTTGAATTCGGGTGTAACGATGGTTGCAGGAGGATCGGATCATACTCTCGATCTAAAACAGGACGGAACGGTATGGGCGTGGGGAAACAATGAATATGGCCAACTGGGCGATGGAACTACGTTAGACCGTTATTCTCCAGTTCAAGTGCAGGGTCTCGATTCAGTTGTCTCCATCTCTGCGGGTAGTGGTTTTAGTTTGGCACTCAAAAGTGATGGAACCGTCTGGGCGTGGGGAGGGAATTGGAATGGTCAACTGGGTGATGCAAGCGTGGCCTACCGTTATATTCCCGTTCAAATAACCACTCTAAGCTCCGTGGTCGCCATTGCTTCAGGGCATTATCATAATTTGGCGGTAAAAAGCGATGGAACGGTATGGGCGTGGGGGTGGAATATCCACGGTGTACTGGGCGATGGGAGGTGGAATATCCACAATGCTGTAGAGGGCGATGGAAGCATGAACGGTAGTTCTTCCCCAGTGCAAGTACTGGGTCTCGGTTCGGTGATCGACGTTGCAGCGGGTTTTCTCCATAGTTTGGCGCTTAAAAGCGACGGAACCGTCTGGGCGTGGGGTAACAATGACTCAGGCCAACATGGGGTGCCCGGTGGCTTGACCTTCAACGATGGACCCTACACGACCACTTACCGTAATACTCCTGTTCAAGTACAGGATCTCGATTCGGTAGTAGCCATATCGGCGGGTCATTCGCATAGTTTGGCACTCAACAGCAACGGAACCGTCTTGGCGTGGGGATCGAATAGTTCTGGCGAACTCGGCGATGGAAGCACAACAACCCGTTATACTCCAGTGCAGGTAACGAATTTTGGTTCGGTGACCGCCATCGCTGCGGGCTCTTCGCATACTTTGGCGATGAAAAGCGATGGGACCGTCTGGACGTGGGGCCATAATTATTCTGGCCAACTGGGCGATGGAAGCACGACCGGCAGTTCTTCCCCCGTCCAAGTATCCGAGCTCGATTCGGTGTCCGCCATCGCGACGAATGATGGTTCGCACAGTTTGGCGGTGAAAAGCGACAGAACCGTTTGGGCCTGGGGATACAATGGAGATGGCCAACTCGGCGATGGAACCACGATAAACCGTTATACTCCCGTACAAATTGCTAATCCTGAAGCGCCACAGTGGCCTGAGTACGACGTGTTGGCGGTTACCGACGTGACCTACAACAGCGTAGAGCTGAATTGGCAGCATGCCACGAATGAACCGGGCATAGACAAGTACTTGGTATACCAAAACAACACGCTGCTGACTACCCTGAACGGGGACGAGAACAGCTATGAAGTGAATGGGTTGTCTTCAAATTCGTCCTACCTCTTTTCACTGGTCGCCGTTGATGCCGATGGCAACCAAAGTGTGAAACAAGAAGAGACGGTCACTACCGCTGCAAATATTCCGTTACCTGAAGCAGAAACGCTGCTTTACCGGTTTAACGGAAGCATCCTCGACCTTGACCAAAGCCGTATTTTGTGGAAAGAGACCGGCGATAAATCACTCTGGCTGTACAACCGTGCTGATAAAAGCATAGAAAAGGTTTACGATGCGAACGGAACCAATCGCACCATTCGTACTGCGAAGCTATCCGCTGACGGCGTTGTATATTCCGCATCCGGGCTTGGGACTCATTATTGGAAGGACGGCACTGTTCAAAATAATTATAGTTTGGGCGCGAACCTGTACGAGGTACACGGGAATTTTGCGGTATTTAGCCACAACTTTGTGAATATAAAGACGAGGGAGTCCCGATATCTGCTGAATTCGAGTTTTAACAATAGGAACTCATTTGATCTGTCGGCTGACGGAACGGTAGTTTATGAGTTTGATACCGGCATTCGCCGCCACCTCCCCAACGATACGTTCACGACGTTTTATCCGCCTTCAGCTGAATATCCAAATAAATATAACGGGCCTTTGACGGACGGAAAAAACATACTTTACAACGCATACTCGGAATATGAAGGTTATTCGAAGTGGTCGCTTCAAGTTCGCAGCGCCGATGGCCAGGTTACCAAGATAGCCTTGAACCCTATCGATCATGCGGATTATTATTTGACCGACCCGAGAACATCGTACCAGATCAATAACGGATGGATTGCCTATAAGGAATATAACAAGGAAATAGAGCGTTGGACCGTGAAAGTCCGGTCGCCGGAAGGCGAGACAAAACAAGCTTATACAGCCCCTAAATGGTGGCAGTTGACTGGCGTTCCTCTCTCCATCAAGCAGTTGGGACCGGACGGCACGGTAGCGTACACGTTTAAAGACACAACTTACCTTTATTCCGCCCAAGAGGGCAAACTCTTGTATTCCTTCAGCGGTCCGGGAGAGTTGCACTACCGGGATGGCGTATGGTACCGGATTGACGGCGGTTCATTGTATCAGGTTGATCCGAACCAACTCCAGCTTTCCGATTCCAAAACTTATCAAGCCGGCGGATCCAATTATGAGTATTCGTTATATTACGGGTACATTTCGTCCCCAGGACAAGAGTTGAGCGGATCTTGGAGCCCCCCTGAAGGTTTCCATGGAGTCGTTAAGGTCTCCATGGTTTCCCCGGAAGGGGAAGATTATGACCTCAGTCTGGAAACCGTGGGTGAGGGTAACCGATTGCCGGAAGATACGACGCTACTCACAGGTGGTACCGAGTACAGTGCCACCGAGGTGCCCGGAGGTTACAGAGCGGAGTGGAGGGTTAAGGGACATACGGACCAGGATTATAGTCTGGATAAGAAGGTTTTCGTCTATGTGAACATCCAATATGACAACAACTGAAGAGATTGCTTTGTTTACGAAAACTTAATGGCCGGCCGCGGGATCGCCCCGCGGCCTTTTTTACACCCCGGATAACCACAGGATTCTATTCGGAATTTTTAATGAAATTGAATGAAAGCCCCCATACATCGCAGGACTAACCTGATCAGCCAAAATAGCCTTTGCCGACTAACGGCCAAGGCTATTTGCATACGATCGAATCGTAGCCGATTCGCGATTAGTGATCCATCATCATCGCCGGGCCCGGGTTGCCCCCGCTGGCGGTTCCTTCTTCCTGCTGCTTCGGTTTACGCAGAAGGAGCGTCAGTGCGACACCCGCGGTCACGAGGCAAGCGGACAGGAAGAACGTGTCGCCATAACCCGCGATGACGGCGCTCAGCGGAATTGCGTCCGCTCCCGCGCTTGCGGCGTGGGAAGTGATTTGCGATGTCAAATAACCCGTCAAGCCCGCGACCGCGAATGAGACGACGACTTGCTGAGCTGCTGTTGTTAGAGGTGTAACGCGGCTGACCAGACGGCGAGGCGCAGAGTTCAGGACATGCGTGTTGAGCGGCATCATAGAGAAGCCCATGCCGAGACCCATGATGCAGAGGCACAGGATGATAACCCACAGCGAGGTATCCACCGATATGCCGGACAAGATGAACAGGGAAACGGATACGACGGTAAGACCGGTGAAGGCAAGCGGACGCGCCCCGATCTTGTCGAATAACCGGCCGCTGATCGGCATGCCAATTCCCGCGCATAGCGCATAAGGCATCAGGATCCAGCCCGTTTCAAGCGCGGTGTATTTCATGACGCCTTGCAGGTACAGCGGCACGATCAGCATTGCGCCGAACAGCGCGAGCTGTACGATCCACGTCAAGATGATGCTGCGTGTAAAGTCGGACGACTTGAACACTTTCAGCTCCAGCAGCGGCTGCTTCTGTGACAGTTCCACGAAGATGAAGAGGATGAGCGCAATGCCGCCGACGGTCAAGCCCGTGATCGTCGAAGCCTGGGACCAGCTGGTGCCGCCTTCGCTTACGCCGTACGCGAGCATGGAGAAGGCGATCGGCGCGAGGCACATGCCGATGAGGTCCAGATGCGGCGCCGCATCGCGGCCCGATTTCGGCAAATATTTATACCCGAGAATCAAGGCGATGATGCCGATCGGCAGATTGATGATGAAAATCCAGTGCCAGCTGACAGCATCGACGAGCCAGCCGGATAGAACCGGACCGAACGCCGGCGCCATCAGCATTGGGATGCCGAGTATGCCCATGATGGATCCGCGGCGCTCTGGAGGCGCGAGCTTGAACACCATGGTCATCCCGATCGGGCCCACCATGCCGCCGCCCAAGCCTTGAATGATGCGGTAAATGATCAGCTGTTCCGGCGTTTGCGCGATGCCGCATAGCACCGAGCCGATCGTGAACAGGGCGATCGTAATCATGAAAATTTGCTTGGAGCCGAATTTATCGGTCATCCAGCCTGCAAGCGGGATAACGGCGGACAAGGCAAGCGTATAGCCGGTGACGGTCCATTGGATCGTCTTCAGATCGGTGTCGAAGTATTCAACGAGTTTCGGAATGGCATTATTGACGACGGTGCTGTCCAGAATTACCATGATCATGGCGACAATAATCGCAACGAGCGGCGGCATAATGGCTTTCAGCGAGAAGTCGTCCCCGCCGGCTGCCATCGGTTTTGATTGCGTAGGAGCTGACATAGGTACCTGCTTTCTGCTCAAAGAGCGGTGTATGGATGAAAATAATGGCCCTAGGAACAAATTGATCCGATCCGTCAATATGGCGATTTCTCGTACAAATTCGCAGGCAATGCCTCCAAGAACGGCGACCAATCGCCCGTCGTGTAAAGATGAAGCCGGTGCATGGCCCGCGTACACGCCGTATAAAGAAGCTTGCGTTCGTTGTCCCGGCCGTAAGCTTCGGGTGAAGCATCATAGACCAAGACTGCATCGAACTCGACACCCTTGGCGAGATACACGGGAATGACCATCACTCCTTTTTCAAAGCCCAGCGTCTCCTTCGTAATTAGCTTCAGAGCTTCGCCTCCTTGAATCCGTAACGATTCATGAGCCTCCCGGCTTTCGGCTGCGGTCTTCGTAATGACGGCGATGGAATCGAAGCCCTCGGCCTTCAGCGCCGCGATGTCTGCCAGAATTTGCGCATCACGCTTCTCCCCGCCGTCCAGTCTCGTCAGAAGGGGCTTTGAGCCTCCCCTTTCAAACGGTTCAATTTCTTCCCCGCCTGGAAGCATCGATTTCGTAAATTCAACAATCTCCCTGGTTGAACGATAACTGCGTACCAGGCAGACAAGGCTTGTTTCGGTTTCGCCGAAAAGGCGGACCAGCGGCGAATCGGCTGCGGCCAAACTTGTAGCCTGCATGAAGATCGCTTGCCCGAAATCGCCGAGCACCGTCATCCGGGCACGTGGGAACAGCTTTTTGAGATATTCATATTGAAACTGCGAATAATCCTGACCCTCATCAACGAAGACATACCGGATTTCCGTGTTCGTCCGGACGCCTTCAATCAGTTCTTTTACATACAAATATGGTGTCGCATCCTCGTGGAACAACTCGTTCCGGAGCAGCGCTTCCTGCGTTTGCCTGCATATTTCAGGCCACAGTGGGGGGATCACGGCCCCATTCGTTTTCTCCCGATAAGCGGCTCCGCCCTCAAACAATTGGCCATATATGCCTTTGACATCTACAAACGAGAATTTCTTCACACTTTTCCTTAGCGGTTTAAAGCTTTCTTTCACGATCCTTCGGCGGAGCAGATCTTCCTCCCGCCGGGCGAAGTCAAAGTCGCCTTCATCTTCCCGGCGCTTGTTGTTAATTTTCTCGCGAACCGCGGCGTAATGTTCCGCAAGGTCGAATACTTCCTTCTCTTTATGCAGCATTCCGAAGACTTCCGCATACTGTTCGGTGTCGAGATAATTCAACTCTTCCTGCACCCAGGGTGCTTCCCGCTCCCTGCGTTCCAGCGAAGCCAGTTCATTCAGCAGCCATTCCTGCAAGAGAATGACACGATTGACCAACGGCAGGGAACGGTCGTATCCGTAAAATTCCGCTCTCATTCGCTCCGCGGTAATCAAATCGCGGTCCCGAAACCGAATGCCGTTGAATCGCATGCCTTCCCGTCCCAACCACATTCCATAGTTCTGCAGGGCTCGCAGGAAAGCCTCGGAAGCTTTATACTCGATCCCCTGAAGACGAGCCTCATACCCCGGGGCTCCTTGTGCGGTCAGTACATATTCGATCTGATCAAAGGGATCCTCCGGCCGTAACGAGGAACCTAGCCAATAGTCGAGATATTCTTGAAAAGTCGTCTGCTGCATATTCTCTTCACCAAGCTCCGGAAGGACGGTGGAGATATAACTGGTAAACATCGAATTCGGTGAGAAAAGAACGATCTGATCGGCCCTGATCGTCTGGCGATGTTTGTACAGCAAGTACGCTACCCGCTGCAATGCCGCGGAAGTCTTACCGCTGCCGGCCGCCCCTTGTACGATAAGCATCCGGCTTTTGTCATTGCGGATGATGGCGTTTTGTTCCTTCTGGATGGTTGCCACGATACTCTTCATTTGCGAGTCCGCACCTTTGCCGAGCACTTGCTGCAGCAATTCGTCTCCGATCGTTTCGCTCGCGTCAAACATGTTGCGGATTTGCCCGTTTTGAATCTGAAACTGCCGTTTGAGCTCCATCGTCCCTTCCATTCGTCCGGCAGGCGTGACATAAGACGCCGGGCCGGGGGAGTAGTCGTAGTACAGGCTCGCGATTGGCGTACGCCAGTCATAGATCAGAAAGCTCAATCCGTCTTCGTCGACGAAGGAAGATACACCGATATAGATCTGCTCGCTGAGGTCCAGGCCATCCTCCTGAAAGTCGATGCGTCCGAAATAAGGAGACGGGAGCAGACGATTCATGCTTTTCCATTGCTGCGTCAACAGCTTGTGGCCGCGCTCCCGTTCGGCTAATACCGCGGACTGCTGTTTAATCGTGTAGAAGGTCTCTTCGAAATCTTCGTCCGTGCTTGTGTTGATCGTAACTTCTTCCCAAAACCGCTTGCGGATGTCCGTAGCCTGATCGCGCAGTCCGGCAACCTCCGGCTCCAGTTCATCGATTCTCGCCTGCAGCTTGTTCCTGACCCGTTCCAGCCGTTCCTGCTCCTGCCGCCAATCCTTCGCTTCCATCTCTCCAGAACACACTCCTTTTTCCATTATTTGGAACAAAAAAAGAGCATTGACAAATCAAAGTTCCAGATGTACAATTAAAGTGGGAATAAAATTGGATACACTCATTACTTTAAATTGTCAATAACGCTACGATTATATCATAGCGTTAATTTGTGTTCAATTTATTTTTTTCTGTTGTCCTACGGCAGAGCTGTTCATTGACCCGGGTTGTGTACAGTCTAAACAAACCACCGAGGAATTAAGCTGCCAGGAGATGACCCTTGAATCAGGGTCATCTTTTTTTATGTCCATTGAACAGAAAGAGCCCTACGCCTTCGCGTTGAGCTCTTCATTACTAATAACAATAGCATATTCATTATTTTTACTTAGGAATCACGTTCAGTTCTTTATTAATGACAGCCAATAATTCCGGGGGGATATTATAGAACGTGAGCTGGGACATTTTTTCAATGGACATGACGCCCATCGTCATCTCAAAGATTGGACTATTCGTAAACTGTCCGAAATATTTGAGAAACACCGACTTGGCCGCTTCATTGCGATAAAAATCTTCGATCGTGTCAAATGTTGAATAATAACCGTCTATTAATTGGATGTCTTCCGCTTCCGACAAATCGAATTTTTCAAACCAATTGACGACATGTTTGGTTTGTTCCTCTTTTACAAGGATATAACTTTGATCGATTTCCGTTACATAATGAAGCTGAATTTCATCCATATAGACTGTACCTTGATCATCAGTTCCCTCAACTCTTACGGAATTAACCCCTTTGGTTAACGGAACATCCTTAACGACTTTCATCGCATCACTGCTGTTTATTTCAGCAAATAGAACTTGATTTACATATACCCGGATATCGTTCAAATTGCTCAGGACGACGATATCATTTAGCTCCTCATGCCGATTGACGAATCGACGACCGGCAAGATGAACGAAAGGGATCTTGGACCAGTATGCCTTGTAAAGATAGAAAGCGTCTTTTTTAAGTTTACGGTCAATCGTAACGAGTCCCTTCATATTTTTGCCGGTTTCGCCGCCTTCCCGCCGATTGGCACTGCCGAAATCGAACATATTCCACACATATCCGCCTTGTACGAAAGATCTCGCGTTGATCGCTTCGATGGCATTATGATGGAACAACAGCTGATATTCTTCCGTATAATCCTGAACCTTTGGCGAATAGGTATGGAACCTGGGATTCGTATCCACCCCGTACTCGGAAAGAATCAACGGGATGTTAAGGCTAGCGCTGTGGAAAGCGTCAAAGCGTTCGTTTAAGTCTTTTATCTCGCCGTAGTACCAGCCATAATATAAATTGTAGCCGACGAGGTCCGTATAACGATTTATGATGCTATCGTCTGCGACTCCGTTTATATTGGCTTGGACGGTTAGACGATAAGGGTCTAATTCCTTGGCTAATGCGACCAGCTTCTGAATATTCTTATGCGTTTGCTCCGTCTCGACGGCGATCGTAATTTCGTTCTGCACGCCCCAGCAATAGATCGAGCAATGATTGTAGGCCTGCTTGATAAGCCTTTCCAGCTGTTCGACCGCGTTGTGATTTTCCGGGTCTTTGGTGGATGGAATACTGATATAAGGAATCTCTGCCCATACCAGCAGGCCGTATCGGTCACATAAGCTGTAAAAATAGTCGTCATGCTGATAATGCGCAAGGCGAATGCTGTTCGCGCCGACTTCCAGAATCAACTCCATATCTTCATCCATATGGGCTTTGGTGATCGCATTGCCGATTCCGCCGAAATCCTGGTGGCGGCATACGCCATTCAACTTGATCGGTTTATCGTTTAAGAGCAAGCCTCGATCCGTCGTTGCTTCAATCGTTCGAAAGCCGATCGCAATGTTTCGCGAATCGCGAGCTTGCCCCTCGATGATGACGGATACCGTTACGGAGTAGAGATACGGCTGCTCAATGCCGTCCCACAGAATCGGATCGATGACCTCGTGTCGAATAAGAAACGGTGTCTCGTCCTTAAATGTCAGTTCCGAGCTTGCCTCCAGGATGGTTTTCCCATCATGGTCCCTAAGCTGAATCTGAATTTCTCCCGTCTGAACAGTGGAGGATTCATTCCTGACTTTACCGTTCACCGTTAATTCAAAGGAATGCGGGCCGATTCTTTGCTGCGACAAGTATACGCCATTCTGTCCGTTATCCATAAGTTCGAAATGAATATCGTCCGTAACAAGCAGCTTTACTTCCCTATACAGGCCGCCATAAAAGGTAAAATCCGCCATGAGAGGGAGTACTTCGTTATGATAGCTGTTATCGACCATTATGGAGATAAGATTGTCTCCTGCCTGCAAAAACGGAGTTAAAGCAACTCGAAACATGGCATATCCGCATCGGCTCTCACCGGCCAAGTTGCCATTGATATACACATTACCGATATTTCCGGCTGCCCCAATCTCCAGGTAGAATCGTTTTGTTGCATCCTCCGAAGAGATATTCAACTTCCGCTGATACCAGCATTGCCCTCGAAAGTACGGTTCACTGCCGCCTTGACCGTCCGATTGATTCCACGTATGCGGAAGGGTGACGAATTGCCCTTCCTGCATGATCTCATATACATGGGATGTGTCATTATTTTTAGTGAACATCCAATTATCGTTTAATGGAATAGTACGCAGCATCCTGATTACCTCACTTCGCTTAAATATGGGGAGATCAATTCGATATTATCATTCAACTGAGCCAAGATTTGCTCGAGTTGCTCCTCAGTCATGGCGCCGACGCCTTGGCTTTGAACCCCGCGTATATGATGCGCAGCCATCTCGGAGGATAGGTATGGATCCTCCGAGAAATACTCGAAGTTCCTTCCGCAAAGAGGTGAACGCTTGATATTCGCCCCGGGACCCAACAAGACCGCCACGTTCTCGGCCTGGCATTCTTCGCCAAGCGCTTGCCCCATTTTCTCGATAAGATCCCGGTCCCAGGAACTTGCCGCTCCAGCCGCAGACGGGAAGCAGGTTGCCGGCACACTGTCGAACAGGCCGACATGGTCGGCACCTTCCTTCTGCTTGCGCAGGCCGTGCGGTCCATCGGTTACCATGATCGACGGGATGCCAAGTCTCTCGACCCCTATAAGCCGCCAAAAGTCCAGCCCGGAGCACAGCCCCGACTTTTCCTCAAGCGTCATTTGTGAAGTCAGGCTTTTCAAATCGCGTTCCATTTTATTTCCTCCTTGTTTACTTCACGGCTCCGATCGTAATGCCTTTGATAAAATATTTCTGGAAGAACGGATAAGCGATCAGAATCGGAAGAACGCCTACGACCGCGATCGCCATCCGTACGGACGTGCTCGGCAGCTCCGACATCTTACTGCTTGCCGTAGAGGATAGGTTGCTGTTATTCGATAAGAACTGAATGTCGGTGATGATCCGATTCAGTATGTTCTGGATGCTGAACAGCTTCGGATTGGTTACGTACGTCATCCCGTTAAACCAATCGTTCCAATACAGAATCGCTTCAAACAATCCGATCGTGGCCATGATCGGCGCCGAAAGCGGAAGGACGATCTTGATAAACGTCTTAATTTCCCCCGCCCCGTCGATATAGGCCGCTTCGATCAATGCAGGAGGAACCGAAGTCATGAAGAACGTCCGCACTAACAGCACGTTAAAACCGTTCATCAGCAAGCCGGGCACGAGCAGCGCCCAAATGGTGTTCTTAATTTCAAACACTTGCGTATAGATCAGATAAGTCGGAACGAGTCCGCCATTGAACAACAAAGTAAAAAATACGAGTAATGCCCAAAAATTCTTTAACGGGATATCCTGGCGGGACATCGGATACGCGAGCATGGACGTCATAGCTAAACTGGCCGCTGTTCCGAATACCGTAATGAAAACAGTCACCCCATATGCGCGTCCCAGCTCTCCCCAATGATCCCATAAGTAAGCGTAAGCTTTCGAGCTGAATTGATCCGGCCAGAAGGAATAACCATTCATGATAATACTGTCTTCGCTTGAAATGGATGACATGATCAACAATACGAAAGGAATGATACAAGCGATGGAGAATCCCATAAGGACAGAATGGACGAGCCACCTGACCCATTTGCTATCGTGCGTCACTGTCTGTCACCTCCATCTAGAATAGTGCGTTATCTTTGCTGAATTTTCGAACGGCGTAATTGGAAAGTATCACAAGAACAAATCCGACGACCGATTGATAGACGCCCGCAGCCGACGACATCCCGATATCGCCTAGATTCATCAAGGCGCGGTACACGTACGTGTCGATGACGTTCGTCGTTTCTGACAAAACGCCCGAGTCCATCGGAACCTGATAGAATAAACCGAAGTCAGAATGGAAGATGCGGCCGATGGCCAGCAATGTCATCATCGTAATGACCGGCGTGATGAGCGGAAACGTGATGGAGCGGATCTGATGCCATTTAGACGCACCGTCAATCGTAGCAGCCTCGTAATATTCCGGATCAATGCTGATGATCGACGCCAGATAGACGACACTCAGGAAGCCGATGCCTTTCCAAATGTTCACAATCGTCAAAATATAAGGCCAGTATTCCTTGTTGGAATACCATGCAATAGGGTCAACACCTAAAAGCGGAAGAATCGATTTGTTGATCAGCCCCGTTTCGCTGCTGAGCATGGCGTATACGAGATAGCTGACGATTACCATCGAGATCAGGTGCGGCAGGATGACGATGCTCTGGTAGAACCGTTGAAAAAACTTTTTACGGATTTCGTTCAAAAGAATCGCCAGGCTAACCGCCCCGATCGTGTTGATGACGATAAAAGCGCCGTTGTACAAAATCGTGTTCCGCGTAATGATGTAAGCATCCGCCGTTTTGAACAAATACTCGAAATTTTTGAACCCGATCCAATCGCTGCCAAGGATCCCCTTCGAGAAATTGACGTCCTTGAAAGCGATAATCATCCCAAACATGGGCAGGTAGTTGTTTACGATTAAATATGCGAGTCCCGGAATCATGAGCAGGAACAGCGGAGTGAACCGTTTCCATCGTTTGGCCGTGGAGCCCATTATGTTCACTACCCTTTCTTAGATGGTTTAGAGTCTGGAAAGAACGCAATCCAATCAACAATGCAGCTGATTGGATTGCATTTGTATCAAAATTACGGTTATTGGGGGCTTATTTGCCGTTGGTGGCAGCCCATGCATCCAGCTGTTTTTGCTTTTCGTTGATGATCTTGTCAATCCCCGCGTCCTTCAGCTTCTTTATGAATTCGGGGAGTGACTTGTCAGGATCTAATGCCCCGCATTCAAGCGCGATCCGATACTGGGTCATGACGTTGGTGACGGCGGCAAACTCCGTTTTCACCGACGTAGAATCGAACGTAAAGCCGAGAGCCTTGGATTTGATCGCAATCGTGTTGAATTCCTTCATCTTCTCCCAGAGCTTTTCATCGTCACCTTTGAAAATATAGGAAAGAAACTGGTTGCCGAACAACCAACCCAAACCCGAATACCCTACGTCGCTTGCAGTTACGCCTTGCGGGTAGTCGATTACGTTCTCCGACACTTTCACGTAATGCTTGCCTTCGATCCCCCAGTCTAACAGATTGATGATCTCTTTATCCGTGTACATGAGGTTCAGAAATTGCATCGCTCGCTCCGGATTTTTCGAATTCTTCGCGATTCCCCACATGACATTCGTGACGGTGCTTGTCTTCGCGACCGGCGGCAGCATCTCGACGGATACGATCGGCGTACCGGATTGACGCGCTTCCTGAACGTCGAACCCCGGTTTCATAGCAGCCAGGGTACCGGCGCCTTTGCCTGCTTTGAAAATATCGGACTTCGATTCCTTAACGGTAACCGCATCTTTCGCGATGTATCCGGCCAGATACCATTCCCTCATTTTCTTCAAGACGGTTGCATACTCTTCCGTCTCGAACCAGTTCACGACTTTCAAATCTTGACCGTTATTGAGCAATACGCCCATGTCGTCTCCGAGCGAATCGCGCGTGTTGAACGAGGTGATCGGAGAGGAACTGACCGAGTTGACAAGCGGGATCAATTTCGGCTCCTTTTCTTTGATCGTCTTAAGAATCGGCTCCAAATCGTCCAACGTTTTCACTTGACTAAGATTCAGGTTATATTTGTCGACGAGCGTTTTCGGCATATAGAAACCATATTTTTGCGCCAAGTCGCGGATTGTCGGAACGGCATACGTTTTGCCGTTGATTTTGGCTGCATTGGCGTATTCCGCTCCGAGCGCTTCTACGATTCCCTTTCCTTGGTTGGCAAGCAAATCGTCCAATTCGGTCAATTGGCCTTTGGCCACTTGGTTCGCGTACGTGTTTCCGAATATCGCCATCAAATCAAGTTTCTCATTGCTTGTGAGCATCAGATTGATCTGATTTTGCCAAGCGCCGAAGCTGATCGGCAGTAATTTCACGGTCGTATTCAACTTTGCTATCGTAATCTTGTTGAGCGCTTCCTCGATTAGCAGCTGATCCTTCGGTACGCTGCCGAAGGTAAAATAGGCCATCGTCAATTCGTACGGCTCCAAAGCGGTACCGCTGGAATTCGAAGCGCCGCCGCTTGTCGACGGGCTAGCCCCTTCGTTCGAGCTTGTGTTCGCATTGCACGCGGAAAGCAGCAGAAGCATCACAAGAATTGCACTGATCCAACTAAACTTCCTTTTCATGTAACTCCCCCATTTTTATTGATATAGATTCGAACCTGTGCGTTCGGTCTCGGCCGTTCTCCCGTTCGAATCTACTTCCATCATAAGACATCGAAGAAATCGCTAACTACCATGACGTCGACTTCCGAATGTCACGAGGTCGACCATCTAACATCGGTCAGATCGAGATTGTTCCTCCTGCCGGAATTCGAGCGGGTTTCGGTTCGTATACTTCTTGAAGAGGCGAGAAAAATGCGAAAAATTGGTCATCCCGACTTGGATAGCGACGGCTGACACCGGAAGATTGGTATTGCTAAGCAGCTTCCGTGCGACTTCAATTCGCTGCCGGACAACATATTCCGTTACGGAAAAGCCCAGTTCTTTCTTAAAGATCCTGTCCAAGTAATCGGGATTCAAATAGACGTGCTTGGCAATGTCTTCCCGCGGCATCGTGCTGTCGATATTCTGAGCGATATAGGCTGTCACTCGGTCCACCACCGACTCGGAATGTTCGACCGTAAGGACGTACTTCTTCGCTTTGGCGATGATATGGCGGCACCAAGTGATCATATCCTTAACCGAACGGGAAGCATGCAGCGACATCCCCATCGACTCATCGTCACTGAACAGCTGACGGGCCTGAATTCCCTTCGATTGCAGGAAAGAGTACACCATCTGAAGGAAATCCTGATGGAACTGGTGAAGCCGCTTAGCATCCAACCCCATTACTTGCGTCGGCCCCTCCAGGTATCGGGCGACCTCCGCCGCCAGTTTATCGGTCGAGCCTTCTTTCAGCAGAAGCGACCAAACCTGAAGCTCCGGCTCGTGAAGAGCGGCGGGCGCTTCCACTTGTTCGTCCAGCAACAGAACAAGATTGTCGATCGCAACATTGTTCAGATCCTTGGCTTGCAGCCGATCGGTCATGGCCGGCAGCTCATGCGCATTAGCCGGTCGGCCGACGTAGCAGCTCAGATCGCAATAGAAGTATTCGCGGCAGGAACGAATAAACGCTTCGCAGTTTTGCCGCAGCCGCATCTCTTCGTTTCTTGTCCATGGATCAATGGAAAGTATGGCGAGCAAGCTGCCTTGACCGAACGGCAGGAGTTGTCCGTAGCTCCCGAGCTTCAGCAGCAGCTCTTCGGCGGAGTTGCGAAGCGCATATTCAAGTATTTTCTCGTCTCGCATATTCAGGCTCTTATGCCATCGCTTCACGACAATCAGAATCGGAATAAACGTCATTTGCTCCGTATAGGGGATGTTCCGAACCGCGGCGGCTTCCCTGATCGAGTCCGGAAATGACGGAATCGACCGGTTTAAGATATCGAGCCAGAATCGTTCGATGAGCAGCGGCTGATGCTGAATCCAATATTGGCCGTATTGGCTGTTCACCGATTTCTGGTTTTCCTCGGTCTTTTTATCAATCGCCTTGGCGATGATGCTCTCGAGTTCGGGGATCGGGATCGGCTTCAGCAAATAATCGAAGCTGCCCAGTTGAATCGCCTGCTTCGCGTAATGAAAATCCGCATGACACGTCAAGAAGATTGACTCCGTATCCGGGTAATGCTCCTTCACCCACGCAAGGAGATCCAGTCCGCTGCCCATCGGCATTTCGATGTCGCACAGCATAATGTCAATGGGATCCTTCGCATGATAACATTGTTTCGCCTGATGAATGTTGTACGCGGTTAGCACATCGGTAATACCAAGCTTGTCCCAATTTACAGCCGCCTTAATGCCTTCTACCGCATGAACTTCGTCGTCAACAATCAGCAATCGGGTCATGTCTCTTCTCCATTCTATGATTCAGATTGAAGCGGCAGCAGCAGCATAACCATCGCTCCCGCCGGCAAAGCGTTCGAAATGAACAAATCGGCTTCGTCAGCATACAGTAAACGGATTCGCCGCTTCACGTTCCAGATCCCAATATGTTCGCCCTGCTCGTCTTCGATCCGGTTGCCTGCTTGAATTTCTTCTAAAATATCGTTCCTGAAGCCTTTGCCATTATCCTTAATTTCAATTAGGATCCGTGGCTCCGCACCTGAATCGTCTAAGTCGATCCTTACTGAGATTCGGATGGAATCGTTAGGGGTAGCAGCATGCTTGATCGAATTTTCGACGAACGTCTGAATGATAAGCGGCGGAATCCGCGTATCCATCAAATAATCGGGAGCCGATTGCTGAAATTCGAGAAGCCCCGGAAACCTCAGTTCCTGGATCCGGACATAATTACGGACATGCTTAAGCTCTTCTTTCAGTGGAACGAACGCCAGATTGCTTCGAAACATATACCGGAAATACTGCACCAGACTCAGCGACATCTCCTGAATCAGCTCGTAATTCCGGACCAATGCCAAGTTATAGATGATATTTAAGGAATTCATGAAAAAATGGGGATTGATCTGCAGCTGCAAATGCTGAAGCTCGGCCTTCTGCTTGCTTAGCTGCTCTTCGTACACATGAATCCGCAGCTCTTGAACCTGCTTCATCATTTGATTAAACGTCTCATTGACGAGATGAAATTCGTCCGACGTCGGAAACGGCTCGATACGGGTGTTCAAGCTCCCTTCACCGATCCGTTTCATGGCTGCAAGGATTCGTTTGAGCGGCCTTAACACCATCTTCCGAAGCAGCAGCAAACATGCCGGAACCAGAATGATCGCGGCGATGGGAATCGCGTAAGCGATCCTTCGTAGATAAGGTAAATTTTCCAATGTCCGTTCATCCGGAATGATCGCAATAAGGCTGAAATTGCCTTTAGCTGATCGTTCTCCGACAACCAGGAATGAATTGGTCTTCCCTGACAAATAATACTGCTGCAAGTCGCGGTTGAGATCGATGCCGTATTCACGAACGGCATCAGCATGGGTCATCGGTGTGCCGTTGTCGGTCGAGAACAACGATAATCCTTTCTCGCCTAAGTCCAGAAGGTTGAGCGGAATTGATAGCTTCTCGATGTTGACCCAAGCGCCGATATAGGCATCGCTCGTCTGAAGCACTCGAAACAAGTAATAGCCCTGACCGATTTGATGGACATACCATTGCCGGTTTTGTAGTTCCCCCTCGTTCTGCAACTCGTTAAGAAGTACGCGAATGTATCCTCGAACTTCATCCCTCTGCTGAACGCTTTCGAAGTCTTGAAAAGCTTCGAAGTAATCTTGCCCGGGGATCGAATAGACAAACAAAGAATTGACCGATTGGAAAGTCGCGATGTCGCCCCTTATCTTGTTATCCAAGCGGACTTTCGCTAAGATCCGATTCTCTTCCGAGGAGCTGTACGCCATTTCCTGAAGATCTTTATCGTTTACGATCAGGTTCGTCAAATATTTGTCGACTTCGTTCAAGTTGTTGTCGACTTGCCCCATGTACATCGACATAAGGTTGCGGTTGGATTCGGCCACCTGATTGTGGACGACGCGGATTGCATAAAGGTTATTGTATATAAGGAAAGCGACGGTCGGCAGCGTGATCAGCAGCAAGCCGACAACCAGCTTAAATCGAATGGAATTCCAGGAAAGCCGGGAAAGTCCGCCCATTATCGAGATCACTCCTCTTCTGACTAAAAGCCTATTATACCCATTGTCCAATAATCATATATGACTCGAACCGTAACAACCATACAGATGTCGACTTTTTCATGTCACGTAGTCGACTTTTGCAAATTGGCGAATACCCTATCAACGAAACAGCGGCAGCCGTGGACGAGAAATAATCCTTGACTGCCGCTATAGTTCTTTGGGAATCCTATAATACTTGTTGGTCTATCTTGAACCATGAGAGAGAGTGTGGAAACGAAGTTTAGACATAGATTCCGGTTTGAAAATAAAGTTGTTTAATTCGGCCGTAGATTCTTGCCTAGAAAAAGTAAAAAGATCAGCTTAACCTTGAAATAACCAAGGAAAACACTGATCTGTCAATTTCTTCCGATGTTAACTTAACCGATAGAGCTCCTACAGCACCTTCGAGATGAGATGTGTTAGTAGCGTCGATAATAGGAGCTGTGACGGGTTCTTTCTGCAGCAGCCAGGCAAGTGCGATATGAATACGGGGAACGCCATGTTTTTCTGCGATTGCCACCACCCGCTCTACGACCATTCGATCCGTATCTGCAGTCGCATCGTACTTCGATTTTTGAATCAGATCGGTTTCGGATCGATGCGTTGTTTCTGACCAATCACGAGTCAATCTTCCTGATGCAAGCGGACTATATGGAATCACACCGATCTTTTCTTCCTTGCAAAGCGGCAGCATCTCCCTCTCCTCTTCACGATAGATGAGGTTTAAATGATTCTGCATCGCTACAAAACGGGTCCACCCATTTTTCTCCGCTACATGTAATGCCTTTTGGAACTGCCAAGCGTACATGGCTGAAGCGCCAATATATCTTGCCTTCCCAGCCTTCACAACATCATGCAATGCTTCCATCGTTTCTTCAATGGGAGTATGGTAATCCCAACGGTGGATTAGATAAAGATCGACATAATCGGTTCCCAATCTCTTTAGGCTCTTATCAATTTCACTCATGATTGCCTTTCGGGAAAGTCCGGCCCCATTTGGACCTTCATGCATACGACCATGAACCTTTGTCGCGATGACAATTTCATCACGATTAGCATAATCTTTTAAAGCACGACCAACAATCTCCTCGCTTGCACCTTTATTCATCAAGGAAATCTTCTATTGGGTTCTACAAGGTTCCCCATGGGGATGCGCTGGAACAAATGGCGATAGAAGGTAGCAATGCCTATCGAATCAGAGACGTCATTGAATTTAACCAATCGCAATTCAGTCGCGAATATTCCCGCATGTTTGGTTTTCCGCCTAGAGAAGATATCAAGCGAAACTAAACCAGACAATCCCTTACAAATGGATGACTGGTTTAGTTGTTTCGATATTTGGTTCGTTAACTCAAAATATGGTCCATCTATCTCCAAATAACCATGGGGGAAACTTCTTTGCCTGTCGCCTTACTTTTATTCCTTAGACGCGCCAGCTACCAAGCCAGAAAAAATATATTTCTGGAATACAAAGTAGATCAGCAGGGCTGGCAAAATCACCCAGATTACGCCGGCACTTAAACTCCCCCACTCCAAAGTCCGGTCACCCTGAAATATCATCAATGTGGTGCTTAAAGTCCTAAATTTGTCCGAGGGAATATATAGATACGGAACATACATGTCATTGCTTATTTCCACAAACTTGATGATCGCCACGGTAAGCGCTGCGGGGATGATCAAAGGAAATATGATTTTTCTAAATATGGTGAAATACGATGCTCCTTCCAACATAGCGCTTTCGTCTAAAGATTCGGGAATTTTATCAATAAACTGCTTGTAAACAAAAATTTGCATGAGATCGGCACCCACATAGATGAGAATAGGAGCCCAAAGCGTGTTGTATAAGCCCAGGTTTTTGACGATAGAAAAACGCGCGACTTCAATCGTTGTAAACGGGACAATCATCGCCACCATAAATATGCCCATGACCAGTTTTTTTGCCTTGAAGTTGAATCTCGCAATAATATAAGAAACCATAGCGCCGATTATAACATTCAGCAGAACGCTCGTTACCGTAATTAATAACGTATTTTTGAGCGCGAGCAGAACTTTAGCCTGCTTAAAGGAATCGGTAAAGTTGTTTAAATTCAAGGACTTGGGCAATGCAAATACCGTACCTTGAACCATTTCCGGCGGCGTTTTGAACGCGGATAATAAAATAACCGATAACGGGATGAAGACAATTGCAACAATGGCGGCCAAAACCGCATATTTAATGACTGTAGTCAGACGAAGCCTGCGCAGCCGACGAACCTGTTTAGACTCTTCCATAAAATCACCCACTGATCCTGATAATCTTCTTCTGCAGTATATAGACGACAACGGTTATAAACATTAACATAATGCCCAGTGCTGATGCCAGTCCCACATGACTGAATTGGAAGGCTTCCTTGACGGTGTACACTACGAAGGTGGAGCTCTCGTAACCTGGTCCTCCGTTAGTCATCAGGAAAGGAATTTCGAAGGCAGCAAGCACTCCCCGGACATTCAGGAAGAGAACAAGTTCAATAATCGTTTTGATCCCTGGTACCGTAATATGCCGAAACATTTGGAATTTGTTCGCACCATCGATTTCTGCCGCCTCGTAGTATTCTTTGGGAATCGACATGATCCCTGCGATAAAAAAGACGACATGCTGTCCACAATACCTCCACAAAGATACAAATACTAAGGTGAAATTAATGACTCGGTAATCCCCCAACCAGTCCTGCTTCAGGCTGCTCAGATGCAGGGCATCCAATATGGCGTTGAACCCGCCGCTTGGCGAAAAGAAGAACGAGAAAGCAAGCGCTACCGCCACACCATTAATTATATAGGGCATAAACACAATGGATTTGAAAAATCGGCTCCCAATTACCGCGCCGCACAACATGGAAGCGACGGCAATTTCAAAAGGAATTGCAGCAAGGTGGCCGATGAAGTAATACCCATTGTTTCTTAAGGAAAGCCAGACATCTCCCGAATCCAGAAATATAGTCTTGAAGTTATCGAGTCCGATATATTGGAAAGATTTTGAATATCCGTCCCAATCCGTCAAGCTAAGCTGAAACAGCTTGAAGGTCGGCAAAAGCATAAACACGCCGAGCAAAGCGAGCGGAATAAACAAAAAGGAGAAAATGATCAATTTTCTTTGAAGACTATAATTCATCCTGCCGCACTCCTTTTATGAAAGAAGATTGCTGCGTCCATAGCGCAGCAATCTTCTCCCGAAGCTTCTATTCACTATTGAATGCCTAGTTTTTTTCTTGCCGATGTCCATTTTTTATTCAAGTCTTCAAAAATCGGTCTGAAATCTTTTCCGGCAAGCATCTGTTGGCCGATGGCGTTGCCATCCCATTTCGTTTCGTTAGAAAGCTTTACGGCGTCTTCGTTCCCATCCTTTATAAAGAAAGGAGTCACGTCAAGCGTTTTCGCTGTAGTTGTAAATAGATTGTCCGC
Source organism: Paenibacillus prosopidis (assembly GCF_003337375.1). Classification (GTDB taxonomy): domain Bacteria; phylum Bacillota; class Bacilli; order Paenibacillales; family Paenibacillaceae; genus Pristimantibacillus; species Pristimantibacillus prosopidis. The sequence continues at coordinate 129,236 of NZ_QPJD01000008.1, read as the reverse complement.
TTCAATGCCATTAATGGTTGAACTCATCGTTCTTTCCGTCAGGTACTCCTTATAGATTTCCTCGCTAAAATACCATTCGAGCACTTTCTTCGCTTCTTCGATATGCTTGCTGTTTTTCGAGATCCCGAATGGCAGATCCACCACGGTTACTTGCCTGTTAGTTTCACTTTTGTCGTTTACGACTGGAAGCGGGAAGAGTCCCACGTCGTTAATATCTCCACCATACTTGACATAATCCGGATAATAATACTGTCCGATAACGATCATTCCCGCTTTTTTGCTGGCGAACAATTGGCCTGCTTCCGAATAGCCGATGCCAAGGGCTTTACCGGTCGCTCCTGTCTGGTATAGCTTCTCAACCATTTCAAATGCTTTGTAGTAATTGCCATCGGGACTAAAAGGCGTATCCGTCTTCGCTGCTTCGGAAGCGGTGTTGTCGTCGTTGAAGAATGTGTTCGGGCCAAAACCTATAAACGGATATTGTGTCCAGGCATCTTTCGCTCCCAGCGCCACCCCTTGGTATTTACCGCTGTCTTGAATTGCTTTGGCGGTGCTGACAAATTCGTCCCAGGTTTGCGGCACCTGAAGCCCCAATTCCGAAAATACCGATTTCCGATAATAGACCCATTCTGAAAATTGTTTCATCGGCAAACCATAATATTTACCTTCGCCAGCCTTGTTGACCTCAAGCTTGTCCACGGACTTATTCATTGTTACGAGCGGATCGTCCGCATTCCAGAGGTACAAAGAATCTTTCAACTGCAGCACATGATCCGGTTTCATATAGAACAGGTCAGGCATTTCGTTTGCGGCTTGTCGAATCTTTAAAGTTTTTAACAACTCATTCGAATCCTTGACGGACTGAATGTCCAGCGTGACGTTTGGCAGAGCTTTTTTGAAGGCATCTTCTTGGCTCTTCTTTTGCCAGTAGTCCAAATCTTCCGCGAAGATCTCTACGGTGAGTGTAATTCTTTCTTTGCTGGGTGAAGCCGATTCCACCTGATTGCCTGACCCTTGCGATTCTTGTGCGTCCTGGTTGGAACCGCATCCCGCCAATGCCGTTGCCGTGATTGCAAGCGAAGCCAGCGCGATGCAAATTCCTTTAAACTTTTTAGCAATTCCCATGGTGTATCCCCCATCTATCAATTTTGAAGCGGTGTTGTCACCGCCTTGATTTTAATTATAAGTATACCGCGTTTGAGCAGCCATGATTTATCTTGTCTCTTTTTGATGCTTCTTTACCTGCTTACAAAGTCATATTGATTAAAAAAATCGCAATATTTCGATACGTTCCAGTTTGTAATGTTGTTCAAAAAAAATCCCCCCTACGATGGTAGGAGGAAAGCAGTTTTAATGGGGCAGCTATAGCCTTGTTCCATAATTCTTGACTTTATATTACTTAGTTTTTGAAAAACTCAACATCATCGAAATTTATCCATTGATTGGCACTGGCATCAGACCAAAAACCAACTGTAATTTGACCATTCGTTACGTTAATGTTAGGGATTGTTATTTGAGTATAATAGCTGGAAGTCGGTATGTTAGCTGTAAGTTCGGCAGAACCAAAATCTTTAGCACTCATCCATGCTTGATTCTGACCGCCGCTTCCTTTTACATATGCACGAAGCGTATAAGTCCCATTAGCCAAACCTGTAAAAGTCTGGTATGTGTAAGCCTTGTATGAAGTGTTTTTCCAATGTGTACCATGCCAATTACCAGAATGGGCACCACCAACGGTTTCAACATATGAAGCATTGGTACTATTTGTCCATGTCGTCCATGAAGCTGGCGAGGCCGTCCATGCTTGATCCGCTTCAAAGCTTGGGTTTTGAATCTTATTAAGAATAGTATTGGAAGGCAATACATCTGTGAATTGGATTTGCCACTCTTGAGAGGCAGATTCATTATTCGCTATCTGTCCAATTTGTGCCCCATTGGCAGTCGAGCCCTGATTAACGTTCAGATATCTTCCGCTGTTTTTATTTTTTATTTTATAGAAGCCGTTTGTTTGAAGCTCTAGCGTCCATAACTGCTCGTCCCCTGAGTAATACGGCCACTGAATGGCATTTCCGCCATCTCCAGTCCAACTACTGCCCATGGATATTGCCTGATTGCTTTTTGTATTAATAATTCCATAATAACCATCCCCCGCGTTTATCAAATACCAATTCTGTTCAGTGCCGTATGTGTCACTCCATTGAATGATATTAGTTCCATTTTCCATGGATCCGCCACTAACTGCTAGAGGCTTTATACTGTTTTTATTCACTAGTTTATAGGAATACCCTGACCCAACTTGAAGTGTCGTTTTTTCAAAAGTGATCCTGCTCTTATTCGTGCCCGGAAGATCAATATTGTTAATATGATAAATGGATTGTCCATCAGGCGATAAGGCCATGCTGTGACTGTATCCCGTCATATTGTTTGATGTATAGGTAAGCGGTCCTTGCATCCTATACCAAGGCCCTATTCCGTAATTATAATTCACAAAGTAATCGCTGCCACGGGAAGAAAGCGGAACTTGGAATTTGCCTGAAACAATTAATGTACCCTTCGGTCCTCCTACAGGTGACCAGACGACATAGGGACTCGAGCCAGGAGTAACGCCATCAACCGATGTAAGCTTTGTTCCTATATTTAACGGATCCCCCCAGTTGACTCCGTCGTTTGAAAATCTAAAATGAATAGGATTTGCATTCATGCCGACAACTTCATACACCATCATATATTGACCATTTCCCATCTTAGTTACGACAGGCATCCCAGGTCGCAGAGATGAATCTGCCAAGGCTACATCTTCAACAACGGGCCCCCAAGTGTATCCTCCATCCGTCGAAACCTGGTGAACAAGCTTTTGGCTGTGCAATTCATGCTCCCGTTCATCCGAGTAATAACATACTAAATTACCGTATTTATCAATTGCAAAAAACGGTTCCCATATCGGGTGATCATAGTCGCCGGCTTGTGCAATGTTACTCATAAATTGCCATGTAAGCCCATGATCATCGCTTCGATATAGATCTATTTTTCCATATCGGTGCACCCAATTGCTACCAAATTGAACACTGTACCCTGCAGCCAATATGGTCCCCTCAGGAACATTGCCAATCGTCTGCGGCATCTCGAACAATTGCGGCTGCCAAACCATTCCCCAATTGTTTTGCGTATCCACGATATCAGATAGATGGGTCCAAGTTTTCCCGTCATCCGTGCTTCTATAGATAGGAAATACCGGTTTATTGCCCGTGTTGCCAGGGGATTGCTCAAAAGTGGCTAGTAAGGTGCCATTCGCTGAACCGCTATGGTTAAGTTGAATAAGCCTAGGGTAATTTGCTCCAACATCGTTACTATCAACGACTATATTAGGATCCGGTATAAAAATATCAACCTGATTGCTAGCCGCAAAAATTGAACTTGTAAATAATAAGCAAAAACATACAACCATCATGGAAATTGAAACTAGTTTTTTTGACCTCATGTTTTGATCCATCCTTTTCAATAAGATAGATTGATTTTATGATAACGCTTCCATTTTGGAAATGATCTATTTTGCTGCTTTTTGATCTTTTTATACTCCCAACCTTTCCCTATTCATTTCTTTATAAACATAGCTGTAAAATAGCGATGTGTGTGATAGCATATGACTTATAAAATATTAAATGGTTATGTTAACAATTGGATTAATTACGATTGCGGCAGGTGACTAGCTATATTAAAACTCATTAAACGCAGAGTGCTTGTGAAGTTTATCGTCATCTTTCTGCTCTTTATCCCTGCTCCACTGATCCTAGCCGGAGGAATGTTATATTTGACTTTTGTAGATACGTTGATCAGTACTAATACGAACAAAAATCTTCAGCTCACGGAGCAAATCGCGAAAAAAATCGATGAAAATGTGCTTCGTTATATATATTCCAATTCCAGCATAATTTCAGAGACCAATGCCATGGATGCCTCGCCTGGCATCATCGAAAACATTAACAAGTGGCGCGCGGCAACCGACGATTACCAGAAATTAATGCTCTCAAGTCAAATCAACAGCCAGCTCAGCTCTTTTTTTAATTACACGACTGATTTGACTGGCATCACTTTTATCTTCAAAGATAACGAGTACTATACCTATAACGCACCGATCCCCGTCGAACCCGCTTTGCTGAAAAGCGCCTCCTGGTATTCGAATATGAAGGAGAACAATGAAAGCATCCGCGTTCTGGGGAGACTCAAAAATTCGTTGTATACCGGAAGCCGAGATAACGGCGAATATTCCATCGCGATTGCATCTTTCGTCAATAACGCAGCATACGTAAACCCTTCGGAAGTTGAATTGATTTACATCACGTTTAAGGAGAACACTTTCGAAAAGGTATACTCCGGCATCCAATTAAGCAAAGTGGGCAGGATAGATATCCTGACGCCAGAAGGCGAACCCGTTTCTTCGAAAGACGACAAAATCACAAACATTCAGAGGCAACAGCATCTTTTCTCCAAAGACTACGGATCATTGAATTATCATATGGATAACGACAAATTATTAATGACTTATTACACCGTCCCGTCAACCCATTGGAAGGTCGTCAATACCATCTCGTATAACGAGCTGACCCAAGATGTTAATCGAGTCATGCTTATCATTATCGGAGTGTTTGCATTTATCATATTGTTGTTTGTAACCGTATTCTTTACTTCAATAACCAAGACGGTTGTCAATCCAGTTAAAAAGCTTATACGCCAAATGTCCCTTGTCGAGAAGGGTGACCTGAACACCCTCGTCCCTGTACACGGACAAGATGAACTGGCCCTTTTGAACAAGACCTTTAACCGGATGGTCGGAGAAATAAACAATCTGATCACAAACATTGATATTGAGAAAACGGAGAGATTACAGCTTGAAATCAAATCGTTGCAATATCAGATAAATCCGCATTTTTTGCTCAATACGCTCAACTCCATCACGATGATGGCCGATATCCACGGAGTGGACAATATCAAAATGATGACAGAAGCCTTATCCAAACTGCTGATCAATACCTTGTCTCGGGACGGTGTATATACAACGATCGCCGGGGAGTATGAAACGCTTCAGAGTTACGCCTATTTCATGAAATTCAGATACGGGGATCGGTTTGATATTACCTTCAACGTACCACCCGAAATAAGCCAGTGTTACATGCTGAAACTACTGCTGCAGCCGATTGTAGAGAACTCCATTCTGCATGGCATGGTCGATGTGTTCGAGAAACTGGAAATCGGAATCTTTGCTCGGCAAGCGGGCCAATCATTAGAGATCCGTGTGGTTGATAACGGAATCGGTATGACTCCTATTCAAGCAGCAGGACTAGTGCAAAATAGAATGGAAACTAACTCCAATCACGGTTTTAACAAAATAGGGGTAAACAATGTCCATCAACGAATCAAGTTGAACTTCGGAGAAGCATATGGACTGACGATTCAAAGCGAGCAGGGCAAAGGCACTACGGTTATACTAACGCTTCCGTTGATTAATGATGATTCCCTACCTACAAGGAGTGCGGCATATGCATAGAGTCCTACTCATCGATGACGAACCGCTAGTCAGAATGACGATCAAATCATTAGGTCCGTGGGAGAAATATGGCTTCGAAATGGCAGGCGAGGCACATGACGGTGCAGATGCGTTGGACAAGCTCAAAACCGAAAAGAGCTTCGACATTATCCTGACGGATATCAGCATGCCGAAAATGAACGGGATTGAGGTTATCCGGCAAATCCGAAAGTGGGACGATCAGATCCCTATTCTTGTCTTGAGCGCCTTCAACGACTACCCGTTTGTTCGACAGGCCTTCATGCTGGGCATTCAGGACTATATTCTGAAATCCGAGTTGAACTTCGAATCGTTGCTTAAGCTGATGCAGAAATCTTCCGATCTGATCTCAGCCGCGAAGCAAAACCACGAGGAACAACGGAGTAACAATGTGTATTTAAAGCAAAAATTTCTAGAGAATTTGTTGAATGGGTTGATCCCAAGTGACATCGACAATAAAATCGCTGCTTATCAGATTCAGCTAACAAAGGCGAATTTGAACGTTAGCATCATATCGGTAGATAATTATAAAGTCATGGAAGACAAATACGACAGTGTCGTGCTTACAAATATCAACCTCTCAATATTGAACGTATTCAATCAAAAGACCTCGGAATTTAAAATGGGCGAGTTAATCGTGATTGGAAAAGGCAAATACGCATTAATCAGCAGTATTAATCATGAGAATAGCATGGCCGTTGTGCATCGGAAGCTAAGCTACTTCCTTAACAACGTGAAGCAGGCACTGTTCATGTTCCTGAATATATCCGTAACCATCGGCGTCAGCAGCACTCAAAATGGTTATCTGCACATCCCTTCTTTGTATGTGCAGGCCCTGGCTGCTAACGAACTAAAACTCCTATACGGGAAAGGGAAAATTATCTACGAACACGATCTCTCCCAGATCGAAAATACTTCGCATGGAAGTCTGACAGGCAAAGAAAGAGAGATCATCCAAGCTTTATTCAGCCAAGACCAGCATCAGTTGAAAGCCGAGATTCAAAATATGGTCCAATACACGAAAAGCCTGAACCCCGCGAGTATCAATATGGCCCATAGCCTGTATTTGGAGTTTATTTATATCATTATGGGTCATTTATATCAAAAAGATATTTTTGCCGAGGATATTTTTAAGAAGGACATTAATTTTATGGAACATATTACTAAGTATGAAACACTTGATGAAATGAACAGGTATCTTGAACATATTTTATTATCGATATTTGATGAAATTAGCCATAGAAATGAACATGTCTCCTCTAAAATCAGGAAAGCAAAAGAATATATGAAGCAGCTTTACCGCGAGGACATCACGTTGAAGTCGGTTAGCGAGCAAATTCAAGTCAGTGAGACCTATCTGAGCCGATTATTCTCGTCAGAAACAGGAGAAAGCTTTATCGGCTATTTAACCCGCCTGCGAATCGAAGCGGCTATGGATCTGCTCAAAAACAGCCAACTGACGATTCAGCAAATTAGCGAGCAGATCGGCTATGCCAACCCTGAGCATTTTAGCCGGATTTTTAAGAAGAACGTAGGATGCAGCCCGAATAAGTTTAGAAATGAGATGTTTTCGAAAAATGAATGAACGGGCTCTCACAGGGTGACGATTTATACGAAAGCAAATGCCGAAGTCATGAGCCGGTAACTATCAGGTGAGAGAAAATAAAGATGTTTAGCAAAGAGGCGAATAAGTGTCCGGAATGAAAATAAAGTTGTTTAATGGTACTTGGCAGCCGGATCGTCATACCGTCCAAAAAAGTAACAAACTAAAAAAGTCCCAACCTTGCAATGCAGCAAAGTTGGGCACTTTCGTATTTTTATATTAGAATCTGTTCTATTACTTCCGGTTATCCAACTCTGTCTGTATCCAAAGCCCTTTAAGCCATCCTTATCCCTTCGTATCGCTTATTTAATAGCCCCCTTCTCCGAAACCAGGTTTTGAAGAAACGGCCTTGCTGATAGATTAATTATATTTATACATCTCCACTTTAAGAGCAGCTGGTTTTCGACCTATCGAAATCATATAAGCAGCTTCATCACCGTTCAATACTCTACCTCTAATCCATTGATCATTCATAAACTCGCCTTCCTCGATTTGAATGTAGCCGATCTTATCCGTTTCTCCCGATTTCGGAAGAAATTCCACCGAGAACCCGATTCCCGCGAATAGAAACTCATCCTCGTTAACCTCGATAATCAGCCCCCCTGAAACTGGCTTGCCGTCCTCCTGCCGTTTATAGGTAAGCTTCACATCATATTTCGAGAAAGTCAGCAAGCATCCACTGTTATGATGCTGCAGGAAACCGGTCATTTTCCCAGTACCCCGATACCGGTTAATAATACCCATCATATTGCCGAGCAATCTATAGCTTTCGGCGAGATATGGTCCGGTACCATTTAAAATGAAGGCCGACATATCGATATTAAGTGCCATCATGATTCCGAAATCCGGTCCGTCTTCATTTGTCGCTGTAGCAAGAAAATCCTCAATACCGAACGGGGCAAAGCATAGTGCATTATGCTTTCCGATAGCGTAAAATACGTTCGTTGCCGACACCATATCTCTTCTTGCTTCCGGAATGAAGAGAGGATTGCCGTCTGCCGTATATTCTTCGCAAACCTCAGCAAAATTAGGTAAATAAATATCTGGCGCATACAGACAGATGGTCGGAGCGGCGTGCTTCCATATTTTCATAACCTTCGCAATTGGACCGCCGCTCGGATAAGTGCCTGCCTTCCAAGGGTATTGCTCCAGCCATGCGTTAACAAACATTGGCAGCGGATACGCTTTCGAACCGGATTTAGCAATTTTCTCTATAGCGCAAGCATAGTGATAGGCCATGAAATTTTCAGCGGCTGCTTCACCAAATACCTCTTTCCAGTTCCCGTTATTACTATATAGGGCAGCAAGGCCCGATGGAATAACCTCTTCAAATTGCTTGTTAGCCTTATCCGAGTAATCTCTTTCCGCCCCCAGAAAACCAATTTCGTTCTCGATCTGCATCATAATGACGGTTTGCTCCTCCCCGTCTATATCCTTCAAATGCTTCATCAGAGAATGAAACGCCGTAGCGTCCGCTTCAACGGCTGCGTCGCATAACGGTGAAATCGTATCCGATGCCGCTCCGCCCGGATAACGCGCTCTGAAATAGGATTGATAATCTTTTTTTATCCAGGAAGGCGCATAAGTAGATCGACCATTTTTCCACAGCCCGAACCATAGCAGGATAAGTCTTACGCCTTCTTCTCTTGCCTGCTCGATAATGCCGTCAACCAGAGCAAAGTCATACTGACCTTGAACGGGCTCCATTAGTTCCCAAAATACAGGCACGATCACGGTATTCAAATGCAAGCCTCGTAAGTTCGGCCAAACTTTCGTCTTCATATATTCGAGACTGGACGAACTGGAGTTATGAATCTCACCGCTTAAAGCGATATAGGGTGCTCCGTCCACGTACAAAGTTGTTAATCCATCCTCATTTTTGAGATAGGGTAATTGCTTCATTTAGATTCTCCTTTGAACGAGAGCCCCAATTCAGTAGTCCGGGGCTCATCTTTTTTATTTATTCGATTTCGCCCATTCATCCAGCTGTTTTTGCTTTTCAGCTATAATTTTGTCGATTCCTGCTGATTTCAGCTTCGAAATAAATTCAGGAAGGTATTTGCTCGGATCCATCATGCCCGTTTCAAGTGCGAGACGGAATTCCTGACTGACAGCTGTCACAGCTGCAAACTCCGTTTTCACTGAGTCAACGTCAAATATAAATCCTAAAGCTTTGGATTTTAACGCTGAAGAATTGAATTCGTCCATTTGACTCCAAATGTCAGGGTTGTCGCCTTCAAAGGTGTAAGAAAGAAATTGGTTACCAAACATCCAGCCCATGAACAAATTATATCCGCTGTTCGTCCCGTCGACGCCTTGTGGAAATTTGATAACGTTATCCGATACTTTCTCGAAATGCTTGCCTTCGATTCCCCAATCGAATAGATTTACGATTTCTTTATCCGTATACATAAGATTTAAAAATTGCATCGCTTTATCAGCATTGTTGCTGCTGCCTGGAATCCCCCACATAACGCCAATAATAGAAGCTGTTGTAGCAACAGGCTGGGTAAATGGAACGGATACAACGGCAACGCCGTTCTTTGTTTCCTGTTCATCAAAACCAGGCTTCGTATTTGCCAAGTAGCCGAAGCCGCGATTCGATTTCAATAGATCGAACTGACTGTCTTTATTCGTCGCTGCATCCTTTAGGATGTATCCTGCTTTGTACCAGCTATGAATTTTGTTCAATAGACCTGCGTATTCGGGCATTTCGTACAAATTAACGACCTTCAAACCATTATCGAAATTTGGTAATACACCGAACGTATCTCCCAAGCTATCATAAGTAACATAGCTCTCTGCGATCGATCTTCCAACTGCGGCTGGTATAAGAGGTGCCATGGTTGGCTCGTTTTCTTTAATCGTCTTCAAAACAGCTTCCACATCATCTAATGTTTTAATGGACGTAACATCAATTTTATATTTATCGACCATGTCCTTCCTCATCGTAAACGAATAAGTCGTTGCGAGATCGCGGTTCGAAGGGACACCGTAAGTGATTCCATCTATTTTGCTGGCAGATAAATAAGCAGGATCGAATACTTTCTTGATCCCTTGACCATGCTCTTCAATCAATTTATCCAGCGCCGTCAATTGGCCCTTGGCCACCTTAAGTGGATACGTATTGCCGGTCAGCATCATTAGATCAATCTTCTCTCCGCTTGTCAGCATCAGATTCGTCTGCTGATCCCAAGCGCCGAAATTAATCGGAGTCAGCTTGACAGTAGCGTTAATCTTCTCCAAAGCCAATTTGCTGATTTGATCTTGTACAGCTTGCAGATCGGTCGGCACACCGCCAAAAATAGGAAATACAATATTTAGCTCGTAAGGCTTTTCTCCTCCGCTTCCAGAATTGCTTACCGTTTCACCATTGCTGTCTCCATTTGAAGAACATGCGGATAGCAATATCATGCAAAGAGCCATTAATGCGGAAAACCACTTCATTTTCTGAACCATCGTGAATCCCCCATTTTCATTGTGTATGGTATAACCAGCGATTTGTTAGCGATTGCATTGCGATTTCATTGAAACCCGCTGGCTTGTGTTCTCATTATATAATCATGCTTTCCAGCACTCTGCTCCAAACTCGACCTCTCATTTTCACCTTATCGACTTTGTGCTCGTTCCCTCGGATCAAAAAATCTTTTATCCTTTCACCGCTCCGATCGTAATTCCTTTTATGAAGTACTTCTGGAAAAAAGGATAAGCAATCAATATTGGAATAGCACCAACTACGGCAATTGCCATACGTACTGAAGTGCTTGGCAGCTGCTGTGCTGAACCGCTAGCTCTCGAGTCCGCCATCCCACTCGATAAAAACTGTATGTCCGTCAGTATTCGGTTCAAAATGTTTTGAATGCTGAACAGCTGCGGGTCTGTCAAATAAACAAGCCCATTAAACCAGTCATTCCAATAGGCGATCGTCTGGAATAATCCGATGGTGGCCATTATTGGCATCGAGAGCGGAATGACAATTGAAAAAAATGTCCTGAATTCTCCTGCTCCATCGATATTTGCAGACTCGATAACCGGCAGCGGAATGGAGGTCATGAAAAACGTCCGCATGAGCAATACATTAAAGCCATTCATTAGCAGCCCTGGAATAATCAGCGCCCAAATCGTGTTTTTCATATCAAAATATTGCGTGTAGATCAGGTATGTCGGAACTAGACCTCCATTGAATAGAAGCGTGAAGAATACGAAGAAGGCAAGCGGATTTTTTACCGGGAAGTCTCCTCTGGACATCGGATAGGCAAGCAGGGATGTAATCGCTAGACTAGTCGCCGTGCCAGTCAGCGTAATAAATATCGTTATCCCGTAAGCCCTAAAAATTTCTTCGGATGCTTTCCCTAAATATTCATAAGCGGAAAAGCTCCACTCCTGCGGGAAAAACGAATACCCATTGCTAAGGATAGATTGCTCGCTCGTCAATGAGGATACGACCAGCAGCAGGAACGGTATAAGGCAAGCACCCGAAATGATGATCATCGTAATATGGCCAACCGATTGGATCATCCGATTTTCTGCATTCATAATTGTTAAGCTCCTCTCTAGAACAAAGCGTTATCACTGTTGATTTTGCGAACGACATAGTTGGAAATTAGAACTAATACAAAACCGACAATCGATTGGTATACGCCAGCAGCAGACGACATCCCAATATCACCAAGCTGCATCAAGCCTCGATAGACATATGTGTCAATAACGTTTGTTGTGCTGTTCAATGCACCGGCGTTGAGCGGAACCTGATAGAACAGGCCGAAGTCAGAATAGAAAATGCGCCCGATCGCCAGCAGCGTCATCATCGTAATAACCGGCATAATTAGAGGGATCGTTATCAACAAAATTTGCTTCCATTTGGACGCGCCGTCGAGCGTTGCTGCTTCAAAATACTCCTGATCGATGCCTATTATTGCAGCCAAGTAAACTACGCACAGAAATCCTGCACTTTTCCAAACATTGATGACGGTTAAAATAAATGGCCAATATTGCGATTCCGTGTACCAAGAAATTTCGTTTAGCCCGAGCATTGGAAGAATCGTTTTGTTTATAAATCCAGTTTCAGCGCTTAATAAAGCGAATGCAAGATAGCTGACAATGACCATGGAAATAAGATGCGGTAACAAAATAATGCTCTGATAAAACCGCGACAGAAATCGATTTCGAATTTCATTGAGCAGAATAGCGATGCCTACAGCTACAATTAAATTAATAATGATAAATGCGGTGTTGTACAAGATCGTATTTCTCGTAATGATGAAGGCATCGCTTGTCTTAAACAAATACTCAAAATTTTTGAAGCCGATCCATTCACTGCCCAATATGCCCTTCGAAAAATTAACATCCTTGAAGGCGATTACGATTCCGAACATTGGTAAATAGTTGTTGATGATTAAATACAAAATACCCGGCAGCGTCATCAATATTAGCGGCATATATTTCTTTAGTTTCATGGCTTTTTTCTTCACGCTGATCTGCTTCTCTTGTGCCCTCATGACCTGTGTCATCGAACAATCCTCCCTTTCCTCAACTCACTTGTTGTATATTCTCTATAGTAATGCGAATGGAACAAGCCAACTGCTCCGTGATCGACCTTTCATTTGCCTGATCTCGACCAATAAGTATGTCGATATAAATAAAAAAACGACCGGAACGGTCGGCTTTTTGTTTAAATTTAGGACTACGTGAGAGACTTAAGCCTATATTCTAACGGATTCATCCCGGTATGCTTCTTAAATCTCCTCGAAAAATGCGACAGATTCGAATATCCGACGCTTACAGCTACCCTGCTGACTGGCATCTCCGTTTTCAGCAGCAACGATTCCGCAAATTTTAGACGCTCCAACACAAGCAATTCCCTTACGGACATTCCTTTCTCTCTCTTGCATAAGCGATCAAGATAATCCGGATTTAAATGCACCTGCTGGGCGATCTCTTCCCTGGTCAATGGCATGTCCAGATGCTGCGCGATAAATGCCATGATATGCTCTATCACGCTATGATTCGGGTCCTTTTCTTTCTTTAATGCTGATATAGTTTCCGTGAAGCCGGAAATCCATGCGAGGAAATCGGGAATCGATTTCGTTGCATTCTTGGACAGTTCCACCAGTTTGATATCTCCGAACAAAGATTGAAAAGGGGCACCTTCCTGTCTCATCATATAGTACTGAGTCTGTGTAATAAATTGCTGAAAAAGATACAAAGCGCTCGCGTCAAGCTCGAAAGCATGTGCAAGATTCACCAAGTAACGCTCCGCTTCCATCACGATTTTTTGCTGTGAGCCTTCACGCAGCAGCACCGTCCACATCTGCTGGTCCGGTTTTTGGATCGCCGAGCTAATGCGTAGCGGCTCGCTCCCAAGTCGCATAACTTTATTATTATGTGCCACGTTATTCCTCTGGGTAACGATCAGCTCATCAACTAGCTCAGGAAGCTGGTTCACATAAACCTGCCCTCCAATATAACAGGTCAGATCACAGAAGAAGTAACTGCGGCAAGCTGTGATATATTGCTCGCAAAGACGGTTTAGCTCTTGTTCCTTATAGTTAGCTTCATCAAAAGATATTATTGCGAGCAGAGATCCTTTTGTAAAAGGAATAACCTGGATTACGGAAGACTCGCCCTTCATGATCTCTTCAGCCGTGTTCTTTAACGCATATTCCAATATGCGTTCATCGCGTTGATTGATGGACTTGTGCCATCTCTGAATATTAATAAGCACAGGCACGAATTTATCTAATGCACAAAACGGTATACCGCGTTCCGTTGCAATTTTTTCGATATGAGAAGCTTGCAAAGAAATAGAACGATTCAATACATCAATCCAAAATCGCTCCATCAATATGGATTGATGACGAAACCACTTCTCGCCCAGGTTGGCGGTTTCTTTATCTTTAATAATTTTATCTGCTGCCTTCGCTACGACTATCTCAAGCTCCTCATACGGAAGGGGCTTCAATATATAATCCAAGCTGCCGAGCTTCATCGCCCGTTTGGCGAAATGGAAGTCAGCATGGCAAGTCATAATAATTGATTCCGTTGTCTCCGAATGTTCCCTCACCCATTCAAGCAGATCCAATCCGCTTCCTTGCGGCATTTCGATATCACATAGCATAATATCAACGGCCGTACCTTCGAAGAGTTCCTTCGCTTGTCGAATGTTGAATGCTGTGTACACACCTGTAATACCCAGCTTAGACCAATTAATATCGGATATAAGGCTGTCAATTACAATACTCTCGTCATCTACGATTAGCAGATTCATCCATTATTCACCTTCTTCAAGTTGTTTTGTTCGAGCGGCAAATAAATTTCAATGATGGCTCCGGAAGGATTTCCATTGTAAAATATGATATCTGCTTGTCCATCATATAGAAGATAAAGCCTCTGTTGAATATTACGAATGCCAATATGCTCGCCCTGATCGTCTCGAATCGGTTCATTTCCTCTAAGCCGTTGAAGCATTTCCTGGGAAAAGCCTTCACCCGTATCTCTAATTTTAATATGCACTCTCGATGCTACTTCGCTATGATCCATCCGAATGTCAATGAACAAGTATACGGGTGTATCCAATGTTACGGCATGTTTAATCGTATTTTCCACAAATGACTGGATAAGAAGAGGCGGGACAAAAACATCCGCAACGTTGTCATAAACTTCAATGGACGGAATAAGTCCAGTTGGCGACCGTAGTTCCTGAATTCGCAAATAATTCCGAACATGCTTCAGCTCATCCTGGAGCGGCACGACCGATAGATTGCTTCTGAACATATATCTGAAATATTGAACCAAGCAGAGTGTTATCTCCTCGATCACCTTCGTCTTACCCGAACGGGCAAGCGTATAAATGATGTTTAGTGAATTCATAAAAAAATGAGGATTGATTTGTAACTGCAGATGCTGCAGCTCTGCTTTTTGCTTATTGATCTGTTCTTCATAAACGCTAATACGCAGTTCCTCAATCTGACTCATCATATTATTAAACGAATTGTTTACGACCTGATACTCGTCACTTGTACGGTGAGGCTGTATGCGAATGTTCAAGTTCCCTTCTCCAATCAACTTCATTGCTGAGATGATTCGGTTGAGCGGACGCAGGACCGTTTTGCGCAGCATAATGAGGAAAACTGGCAGCAGTAAGATGGATCCCAGAGAGATAAAAGTGACAATTTGCTGCAAATAAGGCAAGTTTTCTAATATCTGTTCATCTGGAATGAGCGCTAACAAGCTGAAATTCCCCTTCATTGAGTGCTCGCCTACGACCAGAAAACGATTTTTATCCCCGGACATATAATAACTTTCGAAGTTTCTATTCAAATTGATACGATTCTCATTTACAAGCTCCGCATGAATCGTCGGTATACCTTTATCCGTCACCATCAAAGAAACGCCTTTCTCACCGAGATTTATTAGCTTTAAAGGCATCAGCAACTGATTGATATCTACCCATGCACCTACATAGGCATGTTCAGTAGCTAGTATACGTAACAAATAATATTCATCGCCAAGTTTTTGGATACTCCAATCTTTGGAAAGCTGATCAGTTGAATTAAGGTAATGCTTTAAATAATCACGCACCGCTTCTCTCTGATTATAAGAAGCGCTTAGGTTAATGCCTTCCAGCAAATCATCCTTTCCCATATATATAAACAAAGAGTCAATCGTTTTATAGACCAGCACATCATCGGACAATTTTCTGGACAGCCGGATTTGACTTAACAGTTCCTCTTTCGGAGAACGATTGTCCGATATGTTGTGCAAATCCAGATTGCTAGCCGCAAGACTGATTAAATAATTATCAACATCATCAAGGCGGTCATCGATCTGTCCCATATAGAGGGAAATCAAATTTTTATTCGATTGTGCAACCTGATCCCTAACGACGTCAATGGCATAAAAGGTGTTATATAGCAACAAAGCAAGTATGGGCAAAATAATAGCCATGACCAAAGCTGTCAACTTGAAGCGTAAGGAATTCCTCGATATATGTGGCAACAGAGCATTCACGGTAAGGACCTCCCAGAAAGCATTATGTCCATTTTATTAATCATTCTATATTATATTATCCTTAAATCACTACTCCAAACTCTACTTATCATTTGCTTCTGGACGACTTTATTAAAGACGTGCTTTTACTCGCTAACTTGACCTTGTAAGATTTCATACCGATTCGGAAAGGATGTATCCAAATTCCTCTTTCACCGGTTTGTTGATCCTGGAACTGAGCTCAAATAATAATACTTCATTCATTCGTGTTCCAGAGATTTTATTTACATTTCGCATTAAACTTGTATGAATATTCTAGTATTCTGCCTAGGGCTGCCGGTAATATATTTCAAGGAGAGATCAAATGTAGGCTAGACATTTCTAAAGGAGACACCTTGATATTTCTCCGAATTCGGTCGTGAGCGCCGATTTTCCTTCCGTGGAACAATTCAAAAAAACGGCCGCTGTTCGCATCGATTGCGACAGGGCCGTTTTTTCGTTTTCATAGGATAGCTTCGAATTGCTCTGATTTTCATTTTTTTGACGCTTTCGAAATATTTTTATTTCCTTTCCGGCAGATTAAACATTTGCGGAATCGTAACAAACTCCGCGCCTTCTCTCTTTAATCGGGGGATAAGTGCGTCCACCGCCTGGACCATCCCTGAGAGGTCCTGCGTCCAGTGACCGCCGCTGTGCATAAGAACGACGGCGCCCGGATGCAAATTACTCAAAACATTTTTCTGCACGGTAGCGGAATCGATCTGCGTCCAATCCATGGAATCGACAGACCAGCCGATGACGCTGAAATTCATTTTCCCAAATTCCGTTAGAAGCTGATCATTCACCCCCCCGTACGGTGCACGAAAGAGCTTCGGCGAATACCCTACCACTTTTTGAATTGCTGCGTCTGTTTGCGTAACCTCCCACCTCATGCGGTCAATGCTTTCCTGCCACAGTTTTGGATGCCAATACGTATGGTTACCTATAGAATGACCTTCCTGATGAATTCTTCTCGTTATATCTGGATGACCCTCTACTCTGGAGCCCATCAGGAAGAATGTCGCTTTCACATTATGCTTCTTAAGAACATCCAGCACTTGCGGGGTGAAACGGCGGTCAGGACCATCGTCAAACGTCAGCGCTATGCGATTTTTCTGCAAGGAACCGCGCAGCACAAGAATATTCGGGAATTTCTTCTGAAGCTCGTAATTGCTAATCGGGCGAAGAACGCGTTCCGTCGTCTCCGAACCTCCCGCCAGCGCATTCATGTTGCCGGCAACACTCGGCTCTATCCCATCGGCGGATTGTATTTCAAATCCGGAAGGCGCGTTTTGAGTGCGCGTATATTGCTCTTGACCAGCATTGGAACATGCGGAAAGAATAGAAAGGGCGATTATGATTGGTGTATAACATCTTTTCATTTTCAGCACTAAGGCACCTCCATGCAGATCATTTTCCTTCTATTTTGGATGATTTGACATGGAAATATTCGTAGATGGACATGCTGTTACGGAAAAAACAAGGTCAAGTAGAACCCTTGACCCTAATTTGAATTAATTCCAAAGTGTTTAGCTGATTGAACCAATTTTATGATTTGTTCGAGGAAACATACAAACAGGCAAGCCACGGAAATATACCTTGCCGAGAAATCAAATCATTTCGCAATAAATAAAACAACAAAAAAAGGAGCAGCAATTACAATCACGTGCTGCTCTAAGCATTATTGAGGGATCATTAACTTTTACCCGACTTTAGGTAAACGCTCGGATTTTGATTTTTATTTTTGATAATCGTCTGTGTACTTACACCAAATTTTTGCGCTATTTTCCACAATATCACCTTACTGTATAGTTTGGGATTTTCAATTGTTGTCCGACTTGTAAAGGTTCGTTTGGATCAATCTTGTTCCATTTTGCGATGGATTGTATGGATGTGCCGTATTTTTGAGCTATAAGCCATATTGATTCTCCTTTTTGAATGGTATGGATTCCACGATTAGTCTGACTAATATTGATGCGTGACCAATCAAATAGCTTCCCAGGATCCGTTTTTCTTCCCGGAGCATACTCGTTATGGCCGACAATATGTTTTCTGTCCCGTTGAATAGCAGGGTGGCGTTTGAGAATCTCATCCAATAAGCGATTTAGAGAGCGATACTGAACATCGGTATATCCGATAATAGAAGGGGCTATCAAATCATACGTTTTTCCAGGCATGACAGGCAGCATCTCATCCCGTGTTCCAATCGCTAGCATCTCAATTCCAATCGAATACTCATTCATTTTGTTTTGATACTCTGGGAATCCTGGAAGACTCCCTTTTCCAGCGTGAAAAGCGACGCGGTCTTCACTCACCAATCGGTAAATTTCTCCGTTCCGTCCAATCATGTAATTAGCCGAGGTTCCGGTGGTAAGAAAAATGCGATACACATCTTTTACATCATAAGGGTCTTGTGGTTTCTGTATGGCATTCGAAATAAAGTGAATCATCACATGTGTGACTTTCTGGGTCCGGGGGTTCGAATATTGGGGTGAAAGGTAAAAATCATGAATTGGGACATTGCTGGCTTTCACGCTAGCTTGTGAAATGTTATGTTTGACTGCCTGCTTCTTGTATTTCGGGATCGGCGCTGGCTCCACACTTTGGTCGCTACATCCGGATAAGAGCAAACATAAAAAAAAGAGCGAATAAAAACTCCTCAGTTTCATAATAAGTACTCCTTTGTAAATTAAATCCTTGTTTTGTAATTATCATGCACTGCGGAACGCCAATTATGCACGTCTAATGAATATACCTAATGCTCATGCAGTTAATAATCCGAGAAATATATATGAGTTGAAATCAGGGGATTATTTATGGAAAATCGCAAATACCTATAGGACTTCTGTAGAAGATCTTAAACTTATTAACGGCTTACAATCGGATTTAATAGTAGTTGGTCAGAAATTAAGGATTCCTATCATATACGAAGTTGTTTCCGGGGATAGTCTGTGGAAGCTTTCACAAGCATTTAAAAAAGCGATACTCGCTTTTGATAAGTTCATAATCTCTACCGGCGGAAGCGACTCGAGCACATCTCCAACTAATTCCAGTAATACCGGTAGTCTCTAATCGATTAGAGGCTGATAAATTATCGGCATACGTAAAACTCAATCCCCCGCCTTAACCCCTGCGCATTTGTTCAAAAAATGAGTTAATCCTTAAGGATTACGCCCCTGAATCAAGCAAGGCCCAAGCTAGGACAAAAAGCGGCCATTTTAAAAAGGACTGTTTGCATTTAATTCGTCTTATACAACCCTTATTAGGGCTTACGTGAGAACTAATTAAAAAACTTTTTTTGATCAACTGGTGAGTTGAGTAAAGAACTTTATTTTCTCTCACCCAATTCTATTTATGGTGAGACAAAATAAAGTTGTTTAATCGCGTTGTTGATTTGACGTGATATTTTTACGGCCCATCCAGCTCCATTTTAAGTTAAAGTTCGTTAATGGACCAGTCAACCCCAAACAATGGTGATGTATAAATGAAAATAAAGTTCTTTAATCGCTGCATAATCGGGATCGAACTTCTCGGCTTTTCACAGCTGCACGATGTCTTTGTAGCCGAATTGCGACGGATGTCCGTTGTGCCGAATGTGATAGCGGTACTGTTCCGAGTCTTCGACGTAAAGGTTGCGCGCGTAACAGTCTCCGTACATCGGGACGGATTGAGCACCCCAGTGCGACCAGATGCCAAGCTTGGCGTCCCGGGACCAGTCCGGGCATTCGAACGTCCTCAGTGAATCAAAGGTTGGGACCCTTGGCAATTTCTGTCTTCAGTAAACGAAAAACCTCCTCAATGGTTGTCACGGTTTACCGGGTAAAGCTGCTCCGTCAATTGGCGAAATTCGACTTGACGCCGTCTTCAGATGAATAAGCGGCAGCCTCGCCTGACTACCGCTTACCTTCATTAACTCCGTTACTTTGCCATTTTGTCGTACGCGTTCTGGTAAATTTCCAGATAGCGCTTCAGATTCAAGCCATCGAAGCCCTTCACGTACGCGTCCCACTCTTTGTCCGTCAGCTTCTTCGATCCGGTTATGAACTGCGCCATATTCGAGCGGATGTAATCATTGATTTGCGGCTTCAATTGGTTAATTTCCGTAGCATCCGCAGTTTCCATGAATATGCCGAGCGGGAAGGTTACTTCCGGCTGCTTGTTCTCGTAGTTGTTCTTCGTTTCGAGGAACAGTCTGTACTCATACCCTTCCTGCGTCATCGGATCTTTCGGAGCAACCCAGGATTCGCGGATATCGCGCGTCCGGCGTGTGATGCCCATTTGATCCCACGTGTCATTATTCGTTGTAGAGGAAACCATGTTGAAATACTCAGGCTTAAGCATATACTTCGCCGGTCTGGCACGGACATCGACAGTTCCCGCAGGCGCCTTCTCCCAGTACTTACCTTCCAATCCGTATTCGTTCGTGATCGCATGATCCTCGGACCACATGTAGTCCGCCATCTTGAACGCCGCAATCTGTTGTTCCTTGGACGCCTTGTTTGTAATGGCGAATTGCCCGTTGCCATACGATTTCAAGTAAGCCGTATAAGCGACGCCGTTCGGACCCGTCAGAGGAGGAATAGTTACAAAGTCTTTGTGGCGCGTTTGGTCGGCTGCAAGGCTGTAATACAGACTCGGAATACCGCCGGCGATGGCGCCCAGCACGTTATCGCCCTCTTGATTGGCTACCTGCGTAAGCGCGTCACTGTTTTGCGTGAACGATTCCTTATCGATGAGTCCCTCGCTGTACAGCTTATTCACATATTCGAGACCTTGTCTCCATTCCGGCTTATTGGCGGCCAGATCAACCTTGCCGTCCTTCATGAAGAAGAAGTCTTCGTCATTGTCATAAATAAACGCGTTCATCAGGAAGTTTGAAGGAACGCCATGCCACGTTCCAATGGCGCCGGCATAGGGAATTTCATCGGCCTTGCCGTTGCCGTTCGGGTCCCCCGTCTTAAATGCCTTGAGTACGTTATAGAAGTCGTCCGTCGTTTTTGGCATAGCCAATCCAAGCTTGTCTAACCATGCCTTGTTGATCCATGCTTTCTGGGAATACCAACAATGGAAGCAATCATTCACGTGCGGAAGCGCATAAATGTTGCCGTCCGGAGCCGTAATGGCCGCTTTGAGATCGGGATCATCCTCGAACGCTTTTTTGATCTCATTGCCGTATTGATCGATCAGATCGTTAAGCGGCAGCAGCACTCCCTGCTGGCCGTAATCGATCTGTTCGGACTGCGTGAAATCGCCGGAAAGGAACACGGACGGGTAATCGCCGCTTGCCATAATCAATTTCTTCTTATCCCCTGCGCTCGCACTCGGCGCAGCGTCAAATTTGAATTTGATATTCAGCTTATCCTCGATATACTTGGTAACGGCATTTGTATTAATATTCTCGACGCGGGGAGATAACGACAGGAATACATCCAGCGTAACCGGGCCGTTGCTTCCCTGCGTCTGATCACCTTCCGCGTTGGCGGCTCCGCCGCTACCGGTATTTCCCGCCTTGTTGTTGCCCCCGCTGCATGCGCTCAGGAGCAGGGCAACGATCAGCACGAGGCTGACGGCCATTCCGATTTTCCGTTTCTGTTCCAAGATGACTCCTCCTCTTTTTCCTTTGCTTAGGCCGTTCTTTGAACCGTTATTCTGCTTGTTGTCATTTTTCCTACCAGCTTCCGGCCTCACCACCCTTCGTGCGATTACTGCCGGCTATCCTTTGATAGAGCCGATCATGATCCCTTGGACGAAAAACTTCTGGACGAACGGATAGATACACAGAATGGGGACCGTCGCGACCACGATAAGCGAAAATTTCAATAGATCGCGCAGCCCCTGTCTTGCGGCCATCTGATTGGCGTCCACGAGGGAAGAGGCGTCAATGGAATTGAGTATAAGGATGTTGCGCAAAATGATCTGAAGCGGATACAGTTCAGGTGACTTTAAATAGATCAGCGCGTCGAAGTAAGCATTCCAGTTGCCTACCGCGTAGAACAATATCAGTACGGCGAGGATGGCCTTCGAGAGCGGCAGGACGACTCGCCACAGAAACCCGATATCCGAGCATCCGTCAAGCTCCGCTGCTTCGCCAAGTTCCTTAGGAATGGTAGACTGGAAAAACGTACGCGCGACGATGACCTGAAAGACTGCCAGCGCTCCGGGCAAAACCATGGCCCACCTTGTATCCAGAATGCCGACCGCCTTGACTGTGAGATACGTCGGAATCAGCCCGCCGCTGAACAGGATGGTGAAGACGAGAATCATCATGATCACATTGCGCCCCACGAACGTCGACTTCGACAGCGGATAGGCGATTGCCACAGTCATGACAATGTTTATCGTGACACCAAACACGGTATAGATGAACGAGTTCATATAACCGGTCAGAATGGCCGGATTAGAGAAGATTACCTTATAACCCATCAGACTGAAGTCGACCGGCCACAGCCAGACTCGTCCGCTGGTGACAGCCTGTGGCGAACTGAACGAGGAGCTGAGGATGAAAATGAGCGGATAAATGACCACGGCAAGCACACAGAAGAGAAAGATGTAGATTAGCCCAAGGAAAATACGGTCGCCGACCGATTCGCGTATTGCGGTTACACGGTTCATGGATATCGTTGCTCCTTTACCACAGACTACTTTCGGAAATGCGTTTGGCAATCGAATTGACGGTAATGAGAAGAATCAGGTTGATAACGGAGTTGAACAGGTCGATGGCAGACGAGAAGCTAAAGTTCGCTCCGAGCAGACCCATCTTATACACATAAGTGGATATGACTTCCGAAGTGCTGACGTTCAGCGGATTCTGCATCAGGTAAATCTTCTCGAAACCGACGTTCATAATCTGGCCGACGCTTAGAATCAGCAGGATGATTGCCGCCGGAGCTATGCCCGGCATATCGACGTGCCGCATCTTCTGAAATCGTGAAGCGCCGTCCACCTTTGCCGCTTCGTACAGCTCGGGATTAATGCCGGCAAGGGCAGCCAGGTAAATGACGGCACCGTATCCGATTCCCTGCCAGACGTTGGAGAAGACATAGATGCTCTTGAAATAACCCGGCGTGCCCATGAAGTTAATGGACTCGACACCGAGCCCGCGAACAATGTAATCCACGAAGCCGAGCCGCGGGGAGAGGAAAATAATGATCATAGAAACCATAACAACGGTCGAGATGAAATAGGGAGCGAAGGTTACCATCTGGACGGTCTTCTTGAACTTCACGCTCTTGATCTCATTAAGGGCCAGCGCCAGAATAATCGGAGCAGGAAAGCCGATGGCCAACGAGTACAAGCTGATTCCGAGTGTGTTCTTGATCAGCAGCCAGAAGTTTGGCGATTGAAAGAACGATTGAAAGTGCTTCAGTCCTACAAAATCACTTCCTGTAAATCCTTTAATGACGCTGTAATCCCGAAACGCAATTTGCGCGCCGTACATGGGAATGTACTTAAAGATCACAATGTAGGCCATTGGAGCAATAATGAGCAGGTACAGCTGCCAATGCCGCTTGATCCCTTTCCACATCCGTCTGACGGACGGCAATCCGCTTCTCTTGTATTCGCCGCGCACATCCATAACACGAGTTGTTTCCATCTGCCCGACCACGCCCTTTCCTCGCAGTAGATTCTCAATCTGACTGGCCTAACAATAGCGAACTCCAGCCGAGACCGTCAACGAACAGAAATCTACTGCAGAGCACATTTCTAAAAAGCGTTTTCATGCGTATACATTCAAGGAACCGCTCATCTTTCGCACACCGATCAGTATTCTTCAAACAAAAAAAAGCCTTGATTCAGAGGGATTTCTGAACCAAGGCCTGTTATTGTTTTCGTTTAAAGGCATTGTAAGCGTTCTGATGGATCTCCATGTACCGGTCGAGTTTCAACTGCTTCAGCCCGTCCACATAATCGTCCCAATCGGCATCCGTATCCTTCACGCCTGTAATGAACTGAACCAGGTTTGTTCGAATATATTCGTCGATTGGAGCCATCAATCGGGCGGCTTCCTCGGAGGCAGTGGTATCCATGAAGATATAGTCGGGATAGACCTCATCCGGTTCCTTGCCTGCATACTTCCGCAGCGTCTCCACATAGAGCCGATGCTCGTAGTCTACGAACGAATTCGGATCCGCTGACACGGCCCACGACTCCCGTAGGTCCCGATCCCGATAGAGCAGGCCCATCTGAGCCCAGACATCGTTCGCCGCGGACGAACTGGAAAATTCGGGATCCAGCCGATATTTTGCCGGCCTTCCGTGCTCGTCGTATTCCCCCGGCCGTCCTTTCCGCCACCACTTATTCTCGGGTCCCCACTCATTGCGGATCGTCGCCTCTTCCGTCATGAGGAAGTCGGCCAACCGTAGAGCGGCAGCCGCCTCGGCAGCCGTTGCTTTATCGGTGACGGCAAAGACCGCGCGGTCGAATGAGCTGAAGAACCCGGCAGCCTGATAGCCGGAAGGACCGATCAAGGGCGGGACAGCCTCGTAATTGCCGCTCCGGTAGCCGGCGCTGCTGTTGAAAACCATCCGGGCATATCCCGACGTGACCGCGCCAAGCACATTATCCTTGCGGGATGCCGTCTCCACTAGCCCGTCAATGGATTGGGTGAACACTTCCGGGTCGATCAATCCCTCGCGGAACAGCTTGCGGATATAGGCAAGCCCTTCCCGCCATTCCGGCTGGATGGCAGCTATTCCGACAGTGCCGTCATGCACATAGAAGTAATTCGTGTCGGTGTTATAAATAAAGGCGCTCATCAAAAATCCCGTGATTTCCGTATGCCAGCTGTTCACGGCTCCGCTGAGCGGAATCTCGTCCTGGAGCCCGTTGCCATTCGGATCCTTCAGCTTAAAGGCGCGAAGCACATGGTAGAGCTCCTCCGTCGTCCTTGGCATTTGCAAATTCAGCTTATTCAGCCAGGAGGTATTGATCCACAGCTTCTGCGCATACCAGCAATGGAGGCATTCATTGACGGATGGGAGCGCGTAAATATTGCCGTCGGGAGCCGTAATCGACTTCTTCAAACCCGGATTCTGGCGGAAAATTTCCTTCAGACGGTCGCCATATTGGTCGATTAAGCCGTTCAGCGGACGAAAGATGCCCCTTTGTCCATATCGCACCTGTTCATCGGGTGTAAGACTGCCGTCGAGAATGATCGGCGGGTAGTCCCCGCTTGCAAACAACACGTCTTCCACTTTGTCCAGCTCGCTCTCTTTGGCAATGACAAACTGGAGATCAATGCCGAGCTTTTGTTCCACATATTTCGTGAACCAATTATTGTCCAATTCCTCTTTCGTAAGGTCGGAGCCCACCAATACCTCCAGCTTCACACGCGTGTCGGCGATGGGGAATTCACCCGGCTTGCGGATGACCGTCTCTGCGCCGCGATTGAGGGATCCGCCGGCCGGAAGGCCTCTCTCATAGATGACCCATAACATTAAGCTTATCAGCGCGATCGCAGCCGTAATCGTCACGGATAATACAATCGTTCGACTTCTGACCATTGTCCACCCTCCGGGCAAGCTTGAGCCGCATCAGGCGGCAAGCAAGCGAGTTCCTACTCTTGCATTCGACTGCGATAATCCTGCGGCGGCAGTCCCTCCATCTTTCGGAATACGCGGCGGAAGGTCGCGGAATTGGGGTATCCCACTTTCTCGCCCACCTCCTGGATCGGAACCTCGCTGTGGATCAGCAGCTCCTTTGCTTTGCCAATCCTTAAGGAAGCCAGGAAGTCAAGGAAATTTTCGCCGAATGTTTCTTTGAATAATCTGCTTAGGTATTTGGAATTAACAGAAAATTTATCACTCAGGAAATCAAGCGACAAATTCGGGTTCGCGTACTCGTTCTCTATGCACTCCTTGATGTCCTGCAATAAGTTATAGTAGGCTCGCGGCGAGCGTAATTCCTGGAGCTGTCTGCTGCATTCGTCCAGCACCGCGAACAGCGTCTGGCTCAGTTCGTTCAGCGTATCGAACGTCTCCATCTTGACGCGGACGTCTTCGAGCGCCTGCTTGACAATCTGGTTTTCCTCCTTGGACCCGTTCGAGTGATGAAGTCCCAGGTATGCGAACAAATAATCGATTAGCTTGACGATCTCGGCTTTTCTAGGTTTGTCTGCGCGAATATTGTTGAAGAGCTTCCAATATAGAGTCTTCCACTGTTCCTCTCCAAGGCGGAAGGCGGACGAGATTTCGTGAATCACACGGAGATGCTCATGCTCATTTTTCCGCTGCTGGTGCTCGGCGTCCGAGTAGCGGATGATCCGGTTCGTACCAAGCACGGCCTTGAAATGCAGTATCGAGCAAGCCTCTTCATAGGAAGACCGAATATCTTCAAGACGGGATGTCGCACGACCGACTCCAATGGTAACGGTGAACGTGAGATTTTTGGCAATCCAGTCGACAATCGATTCATAGACGGAAGTGAGGTCCTTCTGATCATTCTGGAAAATAACAGCGGACAAATGGGTAGGAGATGTCCATTCCAGCCAGACGGATGTACCCGGCTGCTGTATCATTTCGTTGACAACACTGCTGACGACGAATTTGAATAGCGAGCGGTCCCGGCCGCTGTATGTAAAGAATGCCTGCTCCGCATTGTCGACTTCGATCACAATCGTCTTCAGCGTATTGAATGTCGGCAATTGCAAGCCCTCGAAAGGAGTCTCCGACAATTCTCCATTCTCGTAATTGCCGTGGATCAGAATACTGAAGACATGTTTGCGTTTCAGGATGGCCGCTTCACTGAATTCCCTCTCGACAAGCTTCGACTGTGCTGCAAAATTATTGATAGCGGATTCAATAAAGGCAAACTCATCGAGTGATACGCTGCCTGCTGAGCCGTTTCCGTCGAACAGCGAATGGTTCAGCTTAACCACTAGCTCTTCAAGAGGCTTATAGTTCGCTCGTGTAATGTAGATGGTGAGTATAAGCCCGCCGACAAACACAAGTACGCCGACTGCAAACCAAACGCTGGAGAATACCGATGTTGACCGGGCCAGCAGTCCACTGTTCATCCCGCTTTCTACAGTCCAGCCGGTGTAATCAGACGTTAAGCTGGCCATTACTTTGCGGTCCGGTTCCAAATTACCGATATAAATCGGTTGCCGGTTCCGGCCAAAAATATTCACATAAGTATTGGATTCGTCGTAAAGAGAGGACACGGTTGCCCGAATGGAAGAAGTATCGATATTAACCACAATAATCCCTTTCGATCCGGAGCTAACCGGAACCTCATGAACGAGACTGACGACACGCTTTGTGTTCTGGAAAGAGAGTTCACGATACTCCCGCATATCGGTCCAAAGAGGTCCGTTATGGAAACCGGAAACGGACCGTGCGAATGCCCGGTCTTCGAATATATCGATGTTTTTCCGCATATTTCCCGAAAGAATGGTTCTGTCACTGTAACGGTACAAATAGAAGGAATCGATCAACGGCACTTCCTGCTTCAATTCGTTGAGACGCTCCAGAACCTCATAGTTTAAATAAACGTTGCCGGTTCCGCTGTCTTCGAAATAACTGGCCAGCACCTTGCTGTTCAGAAGCTCGCGGATCACCATGTGATCCACCGTTTTCAAGGAAACATTGACCGACTGCAGCAGTTGGGCGGTGAATACCTCGCTGGACTCTTTCGCATTCTTTCGATTCTGGTCCACGATTACTCGAAGAAAAACGAAAAGTAAAAAAGAAAAAACGATCAGAAAGAGCGGGATGTATGACCAGATCATCTTTCGAAGCCAAATTTTACTCATTCGCCTCTCCTCTAATAAGTTTCCTTCTTATCCTGATTCTTCAAGGTTGTCTGCGGGCAGATAGGAGCTTCGTGTCTAGCAAATGTCCTCAACATCCTTGAATCAGGACGGACTGGTCCGTGACGGTTATGGTTATGTTTAATTCCTGTCCTCAATCGAAGTGACGCCATTTTATTGGCTTGAGTAAAGCTAGAATAGTTGGAGTAGCCCACTTTGACGGCCACCCTGTTGATCGGAAGCGTCGTGTTCCGAAGCAGCATTTGGGCCGTATTCATTTATATAATTCTATGTCAGATGCACCACTTTGGCAATGTCCGTTCTTCAACGAATATACTGGTAATTGCGCCGAAATGTCTCCGCACTTCCTGCTTGGAGAGAGATATATTCTCGAAGTACTCGATGACGTACGTAATCAAGTTCTTCATTTCAGACACGATGAAATAAAGCGGATCGGACAAACGGTTAGAAATGTTGTAACTTTTAGGTTGTCACGGCGAACTTTCCATAGCATATATTTTCGTAATGTTATGCGGGACCGCGAAATAGCATCAATGGAATAAACCCGATTCAATACACTTCGGGCTTATTCCATTTTATACCATGCGTTTGCGGGCAGTGTCAGCTACGCTGGTACTACCCCTTCTTGAGGGTATTTCGTAATGTTTCATACTCACCCTTTAGTTCTGACCATTCAGGTATAACAGCACTTGGACCGAGGTAGTCCACACTTGCCCAGGTATCCCTTATCTGTTTCAAATCTTGGAACAGATCGTCATGCTTACTCATTTCTTCAGCCCCTCTTACTACGAATCGTTCCTCCACTATACTACCCGTTTAGCTCAATGGCGGACATATGTACATAATCAGGTATTTTGTGCAATAGTCTCTGGCCTCAGGAACACGGAATCGGGTAGAAAATCGAAACATAGAACTTTATTTTCTCACACCACCTTCTTCCTCCCATTTAGTAGCAGAATACAGATAGAAAAACGACCCCAATTAATTAGGGTCGCATCCATATTCACTTAAGTTGCTTTGCTGCCAATTTGAAAACTCTAATCCATTGATCCAAGTCGTCGTATACGGTACAATATGCAACCGTTAAACAACTTTATTTTCAATTAAAGAACTTTATTTTCTCTCACCATAATTTATGCTCTTAAATCATTTTGGTACAACCTTGTAATCAAACTGTAATATTACTCTCAGCTTGATTTCATCTTGTGCTTATATAATTAGAACATGACCCCCCTTTATTATATATTCTCTCTGACAGCCTGCGGCTTCGTGCCGTAGGCTACTTTTTTGGCAGGTAAATTTAAAGATGCTTGCAAGAAAGGAATAACCCGCTCCCAGAATGCAGGTTCCTGCTCCGACGCGCTGTGCCCTTTAGTTGACACGAACAGCATGTCTATCGTCCCCTCAGGCAATTGCTCCTTCAGCTGTCTCAAATCTTCTGCGCTTATGAAATCGTCACCGTTCGAGTGAATCATTAATACGGGTACACGGCCTGATTCGGCGTTCCCTGCTCGCTTCGACAATATAGCAGGAATATTTGCCGCACGGAACTGCGCCTGCGAAATACGGGCGCGAATAAGCCAAATTGGCGGAATGAGATACGCTAGCGGAAACGCCGGAATTTTTTTGCGCTTCAGCTCAGCCCTCATCATCGTCTCGAAGCGAACCGGCATGGAGTCGGTTATTACCGCGCATACTTCCATCCCTTTATCGAGTGCAAGCAGTGCGCCAAAGCCGCCGAGCGAATGTCCCAGCACCGCTATCTTATCCGGATCTATGCCGGGAAGCTGGCGAGCCGTTTCGACCGCGGCCATTACATCATCGCGAAACATAAAAGCGGACGGCGCTTTAATCGACTCGCTGTCGCCATGACTGCGGGAATCGTACATAAATACGGCGAAGCCTGCTTTATAAAGCGGTCTGGCATAACGAAGCACTCTCGTCCGGTTGGAGCCCCAGCCGTGCGCCACTACAACGAGAGGGATAAGACTGCCGGGCGATGCTGCTGCTGTACCTGGAGCAGGCTGCAGCAGCCAGCCTTCCAGCTTAGAGCCGCCGCTCGTGAACGACAAGGATTGCCACTGCGTATCAACGTCAGGAGCCTCACCGTTCGTAAGCTTACGCGGATTCTGACTTCGTACGCCAATTCGCCATACAAGCGCCGCGAGCAGAACAACTATGATTGCGCCGACCCAAAGCCAGCCTTTAATTCCCACGTTTTTTCCCCCTGCTCTATAAATCTTTCACAGCATCTGTAAACTGCCGCGCACGCTCCGTCACCTGATCAAACTTGCCTTCCCGCACCCATTCCAAGTTAACGAGCTTGCCTCCCATACCGACCGCATTTGCTCCAGCTTTAAAATAGTCAGCTATATTATGTAAATCTACGCCGCCGGTTGCCATCATCGGAATGTCATTCAACGGACCGCGAATTTCTTGCAAATAACCGACGCCAAGGGTACCCATCGGAAAAATTTTCACAGCATCGGCCCCTGCCTTCCATGCCTTTACGATTTCCGTCGGCGTCATGACGCCAGGCCATACGGACAAGCCGCGCTCACGCCCATAAGCGATTACTTCCTCATCCAAGTTAGGTGAAATGAGAAACTGCGCTCCGGCAGCAACCGCTTGCTCGGCAAGCACGACATCGGTCACCGTTCCGGCACCTACCGCAGCCTTACCGTCAAACTTCGTGCGCCACCGCTCGATCATGACCGCCGCGCCTTCCGTGTTCATTGTAATTTCCATCATATGAATGCCGCCGTCTATTAAAGCCTGAGCTGTATCATCTGCATGATGATCTTCGATTCCCCTTAAAATAGCTACAATCTTGTGCTGCAAAAGCAGCTCCAGCATACCGCTCATTCGCTTTTCCCCCGCTCTAGGTTCATTTATTCCCAAAATTCTTTCAAAATGCGCAAAAATAAATTCGGAAACGGTAATTTTTCCATATCCTCTTTATCAATCCACCGGTATACGGACGGCATTT
Source organism: Paenibacillus prosopidis (assembly GCF_003337375.1). Classification (GTDB taxonomy): domain Bacteria; phylum Bacillota; class Bacilli; order Paenibacillales; family Paenibacillaceae; genus Pristimantibacillus; species Pristimantibacillus prosopidis. The sequence goes on along the minus strand of NZ_QPJD01000008.1, from coordinate 98,287 downwards.
CACCCGCTTTGTACTCAGAAGCAGCAGCCGCGTTCACGGAATAAATAGCCTCTGCTTCAGCAGCTATGCCGACCGTCTCTTCAGCAGCGGGCGCGTAAGCGCCAGACTCATCGCCCAAGTCAGCCAAGTAAAAGCGCATTTTCCAATGGATATGGCTGAACACATGATCGGCATCCATAAACCAGCGGCGCGGACGAATAAGCAGCCCCGTATCCTCCTCGAGCATCCTTCCGATCAGCTCCGCTAATTCACCCTGTTCCTTAGGCGCCTTCTCATCCAACCAGTCAGCCTTATCCGCCGGAAGCAGCAAATGCGGCAGCTCCCACATCTGCGCAAGCAGCCCGGTATCAGGACGTTGCCTTACAAGCACCTTGCCCGCATTGACTCCACTTCCCAAAACGATAGCAGCAGCCCTCAGCTCCGGACGCGGCGGCTTCGCTTTCGTCTTAATAGGAAGCTCCGATTCCCTGCCATCAAGTCGGGCTGCGCAATGCTCCATAACCGGGCACGGCAGACAGCTTGGCGACTTTGGCGTGCATACGAGCGCTCCCAGCTCCATCAGCGCCTGGTTAAAATCACCCGCAGCTCCTTCCGGAATGAGCGAGGCCGCGAGCTTCTCGATCCTAACTCGCGTTGCCGGCTTAGCGATGTCCTCCTCCAAGCAAAAATAACGGGACAGCACGCGCATGACATTTCCATCCACCGCAGGCTCCGGCCGGTTGAACGCTATGCTCATAATGGCGCCAGTCGTATAGGGTCCGACTCCCTTTAAACCAGCTACAGATGCTTTATCGTCAGGGACGATACCTCCGTAGCGCTCGACTACCTCCTTGGCACCCGCTTGTAAATTACGTGCCCGCGAGTAATAGCCAAGCCCTTCCCAGCATTTGAGAACCTCCGACTCGGGCGCTTCCGCGAGCGCCTGAACGGTCGGAAACTTGCTCATGAATGTGTTGTAATACGGAATGACCGTATCGACACGGGTTTGCTGCAGCATGATTTCCGATACCCATACCCGATACGGATCACGGTTCATCCGCCATGGCAGATCACGTTTAATGAGCCGGTACCAGGAAAGGAGCTCGCTGCTGAAATAGATTTTAACATCCTTATGCTCCATTAGCTGTTTTCCTCCTCGCTAGTTGTCCCTGTATTTTCCGTCGTTTGACCAGCTCCTTGCTTTGCGATTCGACGATATTGAACCGGCGTGATGCCTGTATATCGTTTGAACAGTCGCGACAGATAATGATTTTGCATGCCAACATGCGCAGCGACAGCAGCAACAGGCAGCGTCGTGTCCGTAAGCAGCTGTTTGGCGGCTGCCATTCGCCGATTGGTCACATATTGAATCGGCGAGCAGCCCATTATGTTTTTGAATGACGAAATGAAATAATTCGGATGCAGAAAGGCAAGCTTGGCAAGCTCCTCAATATGGATGTTCGTATGCAAATTCGACTCGATATACGAAAGTACTTCATTCCATTTGACGCCGAATCCCTGATCGCTCAAAAAGTCTTTCTGAACGTGGGTAGCATCCAAATAGAAAGCAAGCAATTCTAACAAAACGGACTTAAGCCTTAGCTCCCTCGTGATGGAGTCGCAAGTTTGCAGCGCGATCATTTTAGAAAAAAGCTGCTTCATCATCTGCTCGTCCTGTACGTGAACGAAAGCCGGCAGCTGCAGCGAATTCAGAAACTGAATCTCGCCAAGCTCTAAACGGAAATGACACCAGAAGCGCCCGAACGGCTCATCCCCATCCGTCCCGAACGACTGATGCGAACCAGCAGGAAGCAAAAAAAGAGTGCCTGGTTGAATGGTGTAACTGACATTTTGTATATCTAACCAGCCTTGTCCTTTATCCGTGTAGCAGAAGCGGTAAAAGTCCGGCTCTGATTTTTGAACGGACCAGCCTGGAATACTTTCCGAATAAGCCGTCATGATGACTTCGGCGTGAATGCGGTTCAATTGATTTTGCAAAATACTTTCTATTGTCGGTTTCATGAAGATCTCCTGTAAGTTATACTGCGCTATAATGTTATTCATGTCCTCTGCTAGCTGTTGTCCAGCAACTCTATTATACGAACTAACGTCATAAATTCATATGGACGTACTGTGAATGCCCTCAAATAAGTACAATAAAATTCAATATTAAGAAATAATTAGAGGAGGTTTTATGAATGTCTTACGCACGTATGATACATACCGGGATGAAATTGGCTGCTGCTGCCGGAGTGCTGCTTGCTCTTGCTGGCTGCGGCGGGGGCTCAGCGGGTGGAGATGCGCTTAATGGACCGACCCAGGTTGTTGCGGTATACAAAGCAAACTGCGTCAGCTGTCACGGCTCCGAGCTTCAAGGAAGAGTAGGTCCGAATACGAACCTGCAGAAGGTTGGCGCACGAATGAGCAATTCGGATATTATCCGGCAAATTGAGCAAGGAGAAGGCTCCATGCCGGACTTCAAGGATCGTCTTTCAGCGGAGGAAATTGCAGGACTTGCCGAGTGGCTGGCCGGTAAGAAATAGGAGCACAAAAAAGCAGCCGACATACTGTCAGCTGCTTTTTTTACGCTTCTCTGGATTTCGAACATAGCATCATATCTTCATTTTGGGCTGGCTATAATGGGTTTTGTCCAATAAAGATGTCACTTTCTAACCGAAAGAGCACCTATATTGGATTTCATCCAGTATAAAGGCTCTAAAAGTGCCGTTTTAGCCTAAGTTGGGAGTTAATTGGTCCTTCTACTTTGGATAAATCCAGGATAGTGCTCATTTTGAGCGAAAAATTGAGAAGTTTCTGTATTTATACAGGATAGCTTCAGGTGCATAAATGTCAAAAAAGTCTCCAGCACGCTAGTAGTCAATATAGTTGCCTTTTCTTTTCGGAGGCTTCGTGAAATGGAGCGCAGATTGACCGGCATAAGTCCAATGCGTATCGCCCATTTGAGGATGGGCCGGAAACAGGTCGCCCTGAACCAGCATGAGATCGCCGCCCCAATCGTCCGAATACAGGCCGTCATATTGAACCCACTGTCCCGTCTTGAAACGACGCTTCGCCTTCTGCTGCCGCTGCTCGTTCACCGCCGCCATCCCCTCTCGACTACACCTGGTATATTACATTCCAAGTATTGGCTAAAGGTTACAACGTTATCCTTTCTGCAACGGCAAAAGCGGAAGCCAATGTACGCTCATGCGAAATCGTTACATGAATACGCACCTTATCGGGACTATGGCCGAGGCGGCTCCAAGCTTCCTCCGACAAGCTGCACTCCGGCTTACCGCAGCTTCCCGGGACAATATCAATATCCGTAAAGCCCATTACATTGCCGATCCCGCAGCCAAAGGCTTTCGCGACCGCTTCCTTCGCCGCAAACCGTCCTGCAGTAAATTGATGCAGCCGTTCGCCGGCATATTGTACCGCGAGCTCTTGTTCACGGGGCGACAGCACCCTTTTCAAAAAACGTCCACCCAAACGGCCGTCCAACACTTTAGCTACCCGTTTTATATCCGTTAAATCATGGCCGATGCCGATGATCATGCTTACCCCCGCCTTTTCATGAAGGTGAGATTAGCAGAATGAACAGATGAAGTCAAGCATTTCGTCCAGGTTTATTCAGCGGCTTGCTATTTTTAACGGCCTACAGCATGTTCGTAATGAAAGCTATTACCTTCTTCATCACTTAAGTCAATCGTAATCAGGCTTTCCTTCGTTTCGTCGATAAATACTCCCTTCGCAAGATACGTATACTTCGTAAAGCCCGGGTATTCATATAATTCAGCAGCTGCCGGCTGCAGGTCCAGCGGGATTGATACTTGCCCGCCGCTTTTAACGGTAACTTTTGCAATAGCTGAGACCGGCGCTCCCATGCCTTCGGGGAGCCAGACATCAAGCCGTGCTGCCTGTTCACCGGAAGCTTCATCGTCAGAAATTCGCATGCTCATATGTGCTTGATCACCCATCACATGCCAGTAAACCGGCTCCGCGCCAGGCTGCGATGCGGCGTCGGGGGGCGGCGGGGTTGAAGATAACCAGCCAGCCAGAACGAACAATAAGACGGCTAGAAGCACTTCGAATCGAATACCAAGCATCAGTCCGCGAGAAGCTGCCCGCATCTGCGGCTGATTCGCGGCCGCTTGGGCGATTCTCGGCATGAACAGCAGCTTATGAAGCGCGGCAATAACGAGAACGAGCAGCATGAAGCCTGATTTTGCTAAAATCAGCCGCCCATATTCCGTTGTTACCAGCTGCCCCCATGAAGAAAGCCGGGTAATCGAGAGCCATATCCCGCTGACGAGGATAAGCGCCATACTAGGCAGTGCCCAAACCGAGAAGCGTTCCGCAATTCGGTTTAATCGAGTGACAGCCTCCCGGTCGAAAGTGAGGGACAGCAGTCCCGCTAAGCCACCGAACCAAATAGCGGCGGCGCCCATGTGAACCGTATGCGCAATGACAGCGGCTGCCGCATCCGATACAGAAGCATAAGCATGTCCTGTCAGCGGGAAAGTAACGATTAGCGCTGCCGCAGCAGCAAGTTTTATCCGATTGGCCCACAGCCGCTCACGAACAGGCGCGAAAGCCAGCAAAAGCAGGAACAGCGCCCCTGCCGGCCTTAGCGAGGCGACTTTTCCTAGCACCGTTCCAGTTGCCACCGTGTAGAGCGACAAACCGCCGAAATGCTCCGAGAGCATCGATAACCGGATTAATCCCGAACCGATCCAAATAAGCGAAGCCGTTCCAATGACGATTCGTTCTGCCATCAGCGAGAAGCCAAACGGTGCGGCAGCTTCATGTTCTCTCCAAATGACATACCGGAAAAACAAAATGCCCGCGAGCAATGCTCCTGTAAAAATATCGAACACGCGAAGCGTGATCATTAAGCCGTTTCCGCCCGCGTGATTGTGTTCGCCTTCCGCATGACTATACCCGCCTTCGTCAGGGGCTGATAATTCAGTCAATGCCGCTTCATCCACCTCTTCTTGCGTTGTAATGGACTCATCCACGGATGTCCTACCTGCGCCCAAGCTGCCTATGTTATCGGTTGCTTTCGGCCCTCCCGAAGCACCCGCTGCCAAACCATTATCCTCGTCTAACGCTGAGTCAGCATCTCCTGACTCGCTTGCAGCCTTATCCGTCGAAGAAGTAGGCGAGCTTTCAACATTCCCCGTATCATTAACCAACGTTGGCTTTGGTGTCGGTGAAGGCATTGTCTCCGATCCGGCAGCAGTCTGTCCCGCGCTTGGGCTTGGGCTTGGGCTTGAGCTCGGCTTGGGTTTTGCTATTGCCGATGGCTTCGTCGTCTGACTGCCGCCCGGTTTGGGCGAAGCAGTCGCTCCGCTATCACTACCGGCCGAATTGCCTGGCTGGCCCGGATCGCCATCGAGCGAAATCGTCTCGTCCGGCTTCGTCTGCTCCAGCTTCATTCCTACAGCAAATCGGAAGGAGCCGTCCGTAATATGCGTATCCAACGAAAGCACCTGCCAGCTTACCTTGTAGACTCCTTTATCCAGCTTTGGAATCGTATAGAGGAGCGTGACATCGCCTTCACTGCTGAGCGTGCCTGGTATACTGCTGCCGTCGGCGCTATTATGAAGCGTAATGGTGCTGAGCTTCGTATCGATTTTCTCTGTGAATTTAATTCTAATGGTGGACGGGGAATCGGTCAGCTCCGCATTCTGCAAAGGTGTCGATTGCAAAATATAGGCATGCGCCGAGACGAAGCCCGGCAAGCATGCCCATATCATAATAAGTAACGCTATACAGCGTATTTGTTTCTTCATAAGCAGCCGTTATTTTGTGTAGACAGCAACCGCTGCCCGGGTTTCGCCGACTGCAGGGAAATATTCTACAGCCGCGTCTGCAGCTTCTGCTGCAGAACGAAGGGATACAAGACCTTTACCTGTATACGCAGCATCGACATATTTGCGAATGAATGCTGCATCCACCTTCGTTGTACCATTCAGAACAGTCAAGCTGTCTGCGGCAACGACATTTCCGTTCACGTAAATATGCGGCTTGACTGACGATGCAACACCCGGAAGCCTCGGCGATTTATTTTGAACGGTGAACGTCATGGTTGCTTCATAATTTGTCTTTGCGTATTCTCCTACTTTCGCCTCCGTTGTACCCGGCTTAGCACGGACCAAGTAATAATCGGCAGCGCCCGTCGTGAAGGATACGATTCCGTTCGCGTCCGTTTTCAGCTCTGTAGCTTCCGAATTGCTCCGTCGAATGATGTCTACGCTGGTGTCAGCCAGCGGCTTGCCTTTCAAAAACAGCTGAATCGACACGTTCTCGGATGGCGTTACCGCAGCTGGATTGAATTGCGGAACCAGTTCTGCGCGGTCCGTGCTTACTTGCTTGGAGAAGCCCTTTAGCGCTTTAACACGGTCAATAACCGGAATGTCGCTAATCGCTACGAACGATTTTGCGCTTCTAAGCGTACGGCTAGCTGCTGCAGAACTCTTGAATACTGAATCACCCTCTGCTGATACGATATAAGCGCCCGGTACGGCCGACTTAAACGAAGAGATAAAATAATTGTTCACGGCAGGCTCTGTTTCCGTAGCTGCCTCGCCTGTGTAGAAGCGTGTGCCTGTAATGTCAGATTTTACGCCAGCCGGCGTCGTCACATATACCTTCGAGTTGTCGACTGGAAATTGTCCGGCAATCCGATAGCTCTTGTGCTCATTCGAGTGATTGCCGAGCATAAGCTCCACATAAGATACTTGTCCTGCCGCCACGATTGGCGAGCTTGTCTGAGTCCAGCCGTCATGCGCGAATACGGGGACCGCAGCGCCTAATGTTAATACGGCAGCCAATGCTGCGCCTGCGATTTTTGTGCGTAATGCCATCAAAACAACCTCCATTGATTTGGATTAACTGTCCAAATTGTATCAATGGGTGGCTGTACGCACATGACTCGATCGAGCTATAGCACTGTGAAAGATGTGTGACAAGCTTTAGAGCGAATATCCGGTAAAATTAATCGGCCGTTCGTTAATCCGTTTATCCGGGTTACCATAACGATCGATGCTGATACGAAGCTTGGCTTGCTCTAAGGTTGTATACTGTACGGAAAACGATTCATCGGACGACCAAACAGGGTGATTACGTTTCGCCTCAGCGGCGAATGCCTCGAAGCTGTTCAAGCCTAACCGTGCTGCCGCTGTGTCGCTCATCACTTCCATTACTACGCCGTTCCGTGAGCCCCTGCTTGTAACTGTGCAGCGATCGTTCAGTAGTTCCACTTGGTAAGGCTGCATCAAATATACGGCACAATATACGTGACCGATCTGCCCCAAAAGTACATTTTGTTCCTGCTGCCAGTCCGTTTTCGGCAAAACGCCGACTATTTGGTTTGGCTTGTCTTCCGGAATCGGATATAGCGCCATTATCGTATTTTTGTGATACAGCACTTCCGTGTGCCCGCTTTGATGTCGTGGATCATCATTCGAATACGCACCTGACGGATGGAAAAAATAGGCTTGATTAATGCCTGCTTGCCGGCCTAATGGAAACGTGAAATCCCAGCGATGCTGCTCATTATCAAACTCCTCGTGCCGTTCCCACATCCCGCCTGCCGCAAAATCCGCGGTGATGTATGCATAGCTGTGAAGCTTAATTGTATCTGCGCCAGCCGGCTTCGTTATCGTTTTTTTCACTTCAGTCGGCTCATTGCGATTTAGAGCAGTATGGCGTGCTGTCTCTGGCGCCGCGTAATACAAAAAGCCTGCGTATTCCGTGCGGGGCATCTCTTCAGGAAGCTTGAAATCTCCAAATTGAACATAGTCATGCAATACGTTTCCGTCCAAAGGTATATCGTGCCTCAGGCCGCGGGAATGCGTTCCGGCCCATGTTCCTTTTAAATAAAATGCGGCTCTCTCGTTCCAGAGAAAATCAAGCATTTCTCCGAGCGTTTTATTCACGGAAGCATCGTCCGTCATCTGCCATGCACAGGTGAAGGCTTGTACCCAATGCCAAAACCAAGGCAAGCAGCCATATTCGGACATCCCTTGTTTTTGAATATGAGCTAACGTCCGCTGAAGGCTGCTTCGACCGTCTTCAAACAGCTCAGCATCTTCGAACAACTGGCCAAATATCAGCTTAGCAGCCGTATACTTGGCTTCATGATGATTGAAGTGATGCATCGGTACACGATAGAAGTTGCTGCGGTAAATATGGGTTAGCGCCGCGTCAAATGCCGCTGTGAGATACTTATCGAAATGGGACTTGTAATTGGCTGCAAAAAAGGCCATTAAGCTTCCCATTAATTCTACGGGCAGCACATGAGGCTTAGCCTGCCGGGGAGAAGGCTCCAAATTTAAAGGCCAATGCCCATAGGTTTCGCTGTTCGGATTCTGATCTTGTAGCTGAAGCACCTCTAATAAAACAGCTGCTGCTGTCTTTTTGGCTGCATCCGGCTCAAAGGGCAAGCGATCCGGTTCATTCACTGCCGCTGCGAACAAATAGGACGCATAATAAAAGTTGTCCCGGATATCGTTATGAAACCATAACCGGCTGCTGAGAAGGGGTTGCCGTTCGGCAAGTATGGCGACCTTGCATATGATCTCGTTTTTTCTATCTTGAAAGCTCATTCAACAAGTCTCCTTAAATTACATCTATTTCTTCCTATCATATATAATTTCATATGCTGAGGAAACCTCTGCCGTTGTCTTCTAATTGAAAAAGTGATAGTTTGAGAGAAACAAGTCTTACCGCCATAAGCGATAAGAGCATTTTTGGAGGAGTGGAGATCAATGATGAACGGATATACCTCGGTTACAACTCTATCAACCGCAACAAATTTTATGCTTCGCTTGGAGCAAAAGACAACGATTACATTTAGAACATACATAAGGCCGCGGGAGTATGGTCAGCTTCAATTAAAGTTTTGGCATAGCAACGCAGTAGATTCAACCTGGTCGGACGGTTCGGAATCGAAAGCGAATGACGCAGGCGGCAATTGGCGGATTGAGTCCTGTTTTGTAGCGGATGGGGGAACGCTCCCTGACGGCAGCATCATTTTGGGCTCCGAGCGTCCCGTTACCTTCGAGGGATCGGCCTCGAGAGAAGTATCGCGCGGAGAAAAATTTTGGAGTGATGCAGTGTCTGTTCATATTCCTGATAATCACTTTCTAGCGTTCACATGGGCGATAACGTTGAATGGCAGCGAGGAAGGGCTGCCTTTTAATACCGAGACGCTGCTGGCAAGCGCCTATGAAGCTGCCGGTGACCGCGCTGGTCAAGCATCCGCAGAAGCTTTTGCCGCCGCAGGCAACAGGCAGGTACTGCCTTCCTTGATCGCTTATGAAAGGGCCGTTTCGAAGAAGGTCGTATTTCTAGGCGACTCTATCACGCAGGGCGTGCGCACCGAGCAGGATGGCTATACGTTCTGGTCTTCCAAAATTGCAAATGGCTTAGGGCCTGATGTTGGTACATGGAATATTGGCAGCGGGTGGGCGAGAGCCTACGATTTGGTTAACGACAGCGCATGGTTGTCAAAGGCCAAGCAAGGTGATGAGATCGTTATTTGCTTAGGCGTTAATGATGTCGGTACCGCTAACCGCAGCGCCGAACAACTCATTGCCGATTTAACGTCCATTATTAATCAGTTGAAAAGCAGCAACCCGGACAGAGTCATATGGTTATGTACGCTGCCCGCATTTAACTTTTCAGGAGAACAGGAAAAGGTTTGGCGTACCGTTAACAATTGGATTCGTATAAGTTCACCGAGCGGCGTAACCGGTGTTTTCGATATTGCCAAGGTGCTCGGACAAGCTGCCCCGGACGACCGGCTCGTCAAACCGGAATTCATGAGCTCGAAGGATGATCCTCATCCGAATGGCGCCGCAGGCACTGCGGTGGCAGAAGCCTTCTTAGTTTGGTATGGACAGCAATAAAAGATTGGCAGCTCAGGCTGCCGATTAACTTCGGGGCTGCCTTAGCCCGGCTGCAGCGTTGTTGATAAATAGCGGTAATAGAAGGTCTTATTCGAGTATAACGTGAGGCGCTAGCGAAATTAGCGGAAAATAATGGCGTTAGCCCTCTTGAAAAAGGTATTATCCTACCTGAAACAGTCGAATAAGACATAAAAGTACCGCTATTTATAGCAAAAAACCTAAATTCTGAGGAGTAACTCCATTTTTTACCTCTATATCGCAACAACCGCCCTCTACTCAAGCCCCACGAAACCGCAAGTCATTGTTCCCAGCATATCACCTGCCCGCCAGACGCTTACGGAAATACCAATCAACCATCAAAGATAACAATATCCCTGCACTGTACCTTACCAAATCTACCGTCAAAAACCCCCTCCCTAAAACCAACGAGCCTAGCTTAGTGCTTCTTATGCCCTTTATCCAGTCCGCTTGATAGAACTGGCTAAACTCGATACCAAAACAAAATACAACACTAATTAGTCCCGCCCAAATAAAGCTTTTGTCACTCCATACTGCCCGTACGCCAAAGTAAATCATACTCGCCCACAGCGCATCGCCAAAATGCTCAGCAACAAATACAGGCAAGGAAGCGGCGTAGGTTCTTGAGCATAAGCCAATAACCATAACGATGAAAACTGCGATGATATAGGAAATTTTAACTTTCAAGCTGTCACACCCGCTTTTTCGTTTAATCCTTCACAACAACTTTCTTTCATTCTGTTAATTTTTAGTGAAATGGCAGCAACTATTTTTGACTTTCGTGCCAATGAAGCCGCAAGGGGAACGTTTGCATTACCAATCAACATGACGCCAGGTGTTGAAGTTTTCTTAACCTCAATAACTCTCAGTATTGGGGCAACCACCCATCATACTGTATTTCATTCAAATGTCGGATGGCAGTCTAATGTATCTGCATTACCAGTGTTGCCAGTCATTATTTTCCGGATTCGCCGCGGAAGCCCAACCGGAGCTGTTATTTTTCAAACGACTGATGCCCAAATTGCCGGTCTTGGCGGTTTAGGGTCAACAGATCGTAACTTTTCAAGCGTTCATACCGATTTATCCCAGCCGGCTTTTATTGTAGGCACTACGCAATTCTACTTTTTGACAGCAGAATTATCCGGCACGGGAGGCGCAACTATTTTAGGGCCAGTTAACTTAACCGGATTCGTTATAGCTTAATTGAAATCGACAAAGGAGCAATCGGACCTGCTCCTTTGTCACTTCTTTACATGACACTCTGACTCGTTTGGGATCTTGAGAGGTGTTTTATTGCAAGAAGGCGTAACGGATTGGTTTACAGGCTTGTCAGGAGCCGGTAAACAACGATTTGCCGGCTGTTGGAACAACAATTAAAACATACGGACTTGAAGCTGGAGCTGCTGGACGGGGACGAGATCCGGCGTCATTTTTCTTCTAATTTGGGGTATCCAGAGAGGATCGGATGACTCATATCCGAAGAATCGCTTATATTTGCAAATTGCTGAACCGCAATGGCGTACTCGTGCTCGCTTCATTTATATCGCCCTATCAGGAAATGCGCGACTATTGCCGGACGGAAATCGGGACGTATCTCGAAGTTTACGTCAAATGCCCGCTTGAACAATGCATAAGCAGGGACGTGAAAGGCTTATATGAAAAAACGATAAACGGTGAAATCATACAGTTTACGGGTATATCCGACCCATTTGAGGAGCCGGTGCAGCCGGATCTGACCATCGAGACGGATAATGAAACGGCAGAGGAGAGCGCCTCAAAGGTTATAGTTTATTTAAAAAAGCTTGGGTTTATATAAACTAAAGAAAAAAGCCTGCATTCCCTTGATACCTGACGGTTCAAAGCGAATGGAGGCTTATTTTCTAAATACCCGGAATCGGGGCTCGTTTGTGCTCGGTTTTCAAATATTGCTTCTCCAGCTTCTCGCGAACTTCCGCCGCGATTTCTTTGCCTTCGAGGTAGTCGCTGTTGTCGGCGTATGTGATGCCAAGCTCTGCCTCGTCGGTTTGACCTTCCCATAGCCCGGCAGTCGGCGCTTTGTCGAGCACGCTTTGCGGAACGCCGATGTAGGAGGCAATCTGGCGAACCTGACGCTTGTTAAGCGTGCTTAGCGGAGTAATGTCTACAGCGCCATCGCCCCACTTCGTGTAAAAACCGGTAATCGCCTCGGATGCATGGTCCGTGCCGACTACAAGCAGATTAAGATCGAATGCGAGCGCATATTGCGTAACCATCCGCGTTCTCGCTTTCACGTTGCCTTTGCCCCCGCGGCTCAAATGGCGCGGAATGCCAAGCGCTTTGAAGCCATGCTCAACCTCAAGGGCAATTTCGTCAACCGCTTCCGCGATATTCGTCTCTACCTTATGAGTCAACTGGAACGCTTCTGCAACAGCATAGCTGTCCGCAATGTCTGCTTGATCGCCATACGGCTGAAACACGCCGAGCGTCATATACTCGCGGCCTGTCTCGGCGCTAAGCTCATCCGTCGCACGCTTGCAAAGGCCAGTCGCTACCGCGCTGTCAATGCCGCCGCTAATCGCGATAAGCAGCCCCGTCGTACCCGACTGGGTCACGTATTGCTTCAAGAAGTCTACCCGTCTGCGGACTTCCGCTTCAGGATCGATCATCGGCTTTACGCCAAGCCTTTCAATGATTTCACTTTGTAAGCTCATAGGTACCGTCCCGACTATCGGCAGAACCGATCGAAGGCATCGGTCAGATCGGCTGCAATTTCAGCTGCGGAACGATTTTCGATCTGGTGCCGTTCGATAAAGTGTACAAGTTCGCCGTCCTTCATCAAAGCGATGGAAGGCGAAGACGGCGGGTATGGCGCAAAATATTCGCGTGCTTTCGCAGTCGCTTCTTTGTCCTGTCCTGCAAATACAGTATAAAGGTGATCAGGCAATATATCGTGCTGAAGCGCTTCTGCCACGCCAGGGCGACATTGGCCGGCTGCGCAGCCGCAAACCGAGTTTACAACTACAAGCGCAGTACCGCTTGCTTTTGGCAAATTTTCCTCAACCTCTTCCGCTGTACGAAGCTCTTGAATACCAATCCGGGTAAGATCGTCGCGCATTGGCTGTACCATATCTAACATGTATCGTTCGAATGACATCGACATCGAAACACACTCCTCTAATTACTTTATTTTAGCTACTATTATACCGTCCGTAATCAAAATAAAGCAACCGGAGTACGTTACTCCGGTTGCCCTTTTTCCGTCAAATCCGACGAATCGTCCGGATCGCCAACCCCATAAGCGGTATTTTTGTCCCGATGCATAAATATACCGCCTTGTGGAGGCAATCCCTTCTCAAAAATATCACGGTTTTCAGCCGTCTGAAAGCCGACGTCCTTGAACGGATGCACCCACTCGTCGCCGGCCATAACGGCCGGGTCGGTATCCTCGCTCCACTGTGACAAAGGCGAGTTCGGCGATTCATATTCGTGATCCCCGATGACGACGCCATGCTCATTAATAAAGGGAGCGCGGCTTCCCCGTCCTTCCCGAAACCGGGGCAAAAATTCAATTTCATACGGATCGAGTGCCGGATCGTCGACATGCGGCTTGCGCTTGCGTTCATGGTCCTGTTCTGTCACGCGATCACCCCCGTACTATGTAGACGGACGATTAGGTCCATCCAGCTTTTTATCAAAGCCTTCGGACTCTGGCGCCTTGCCTTTCCCCGCCACGTCTTGCGAGGCTTGCTTCGCTTGTTGTAGGGAACGTCCTTTTTCCTCATTAGGTTGTGTCAAAGTTAGTACCTCCCTTCCAATATAAAAGTCTTCCAACGGTAGTATGCGCCGCTGCCGTCTTCGTTATGTTGCAAATTTAGAAATTATTGACACAACGCTTCGATATACATATAATACGAGTATATTTTACGTAAAGGAGGCTGATGTACTATGCGCATCTTACTTATAAGCTTTGCTCCATTTTCATCGGTCTCTACGGAACGGGTAGCATCCTCCAATCAATAGTAGCGCTCGGCAGGAGCACTATTTTTTGATTGCATTCCGCAAGGGACCGCATAGGTTTCTTGCGGCTATTTTTTTGTGCGATTTCCGATTTCCATCCCATAAGGCTGGAAGGATGCACATCATGTAGACCGCAGCAAATGGCTGGCGGTTTTTTTGTTGTTCAAAAATGACAAGATTAAGGGGTTTTCTTACATTGGAAAATAATAAATATCCGCATTTAACGAAATACGGATGGAACGATAATTGGAATAAGGCTTTGCAGCAAAAGATTCAACAAACAAACAAGAGCTTAGAGCCCGCACGGATTGTGGCACAATTTTCGAAACAGTACCGGATTATAACGGAATCAGGAGAACGGATTGCTGAAGTAACCGGAAGGTATGAATTCGAAGCCGGGAGCCGGAGTGAATTTCCTGCGGTTGGGGATTGGGTATTGGTCCACCTCCTTGAAGGAGAACAGCGGGCATCCATACATGCATTGCTGCCGCGCATTTCCTCCATGACCCGCAAGGAAGCCGGAAATGTTATTGATGAACAGGTCATAGCATCGAATATGAACGCCATTTTTATTACCAACGCGCTCAATCAGGACTTTAATATCCGGAAAATTGAACGCTACCTTATTGCGGTATGGGAAAGCGGTGCGCTGCCGGTTGTCCTGCTGACCAAATCTGACTTGTGCAGTAATCCAGAGAAAAATATAGCACTAGTCGAGGCAATCGCTCCAGGCGTACCTGTTCATGCAGTAAGTGCGTTTCTTAACAAAGGCAAGGAGGAGCTTACTCCCTATCTGCTTCCCGGATACACGGTTGCCATCGCAGGTTCATCGGGAGTCGGCAAGTCAACGCTGCTGAATTGGTTAGCCGATGACCATCTGCAGGATGTGCAGGCTATCCGGGAGAGCGACGCAAGAGGCAGACATACGACGACACATCGCGAATTATTTATTTTACCGTCTGGCGCGATTATGATGGATACTCCGGGCATGCGGGAGCTGCAGCTTTGGGATGCGGCAGACGGCTGGGAAACCACATTTGCAGATATCATAACGCTTGCCGCAAAATGCCGTTTTCACAATTGCTCCCATGAATCCGAAGCTGGCTGCGCGGTAAAGCAAGCTATTGAGGAGGGGACACTCGATACTCGCCGCTATGCCAACTATAAGAAAACCGAAAAAGAGCTTGCTCATCTGGCACGCAAAGAGCAAGCGAACAATCGGAAATTTATGAAGCAGGCGAGCAAGCACTCTGCCTCTAAATCTAAAAGGGAAGCGCGTGCGTACAGTCGGTATGACAGTCATTTTTTAGAATAAGCCAAAAAAAAAACGGCAGTCCTGAACGTGAAAGCAAGTTCAAGACTGCCATACCTATACTTAAATATCTTGAGATAAGCGAACCATATCCACCACTTGTATCCCATTTTCAAAAATTTCTTCACTGTAATGCCGTATAAAAAAGTCCCTGTCTATGCCCGTCATTCTGAACCCGCATTTTTGATAAAGCGCAAGCTGTCCTACTCCTGAATTTCCAGTCCCTATTTCAATCGTTTTGAAGCCGAGCAGCTTTGCTTGCTGAATGGCATGGTTGACCAGCTGCTTCCCTATCCCTTTGCCCTGACAGCTTTCATCCACTGCTATGTTGACGATCTCGACGGTCTCGGGTCTTGTCGGCAATAAAACGTACTCCCCTATAATTGTTTCTTCTGCTTCAGCGACAAAGCATTGACCCCGCTTAAGGTACTCCTGAACGAGCTTCTCTGAAGGGTCCGCTAACAAAAGCAATTTCATTGGCGGCTGTTCGTCTGCTTGTAACATTCTTATTTGCATCCACTATCTCCTCTTTCTTTCAGCTTCAACTATCCATGCTTTAAACAAAAAGACCGCAAATGAGTTCATCTGCAGTCTTGCTTTAGGCACTTTTTATGTCAGCCGCCGATTTCGCAAAGTAAAAGGTTACAATAAATGTCGTACCTTCGCCTTCCCGGGATTCCACGTCAATACGCCCGTTATGACGTTCAGCGATACTTATGCAAAGTGGAAGCCCAAGCCCAGTCCCTTGCGTCTTCGTCGTAAAAAACGGCTCGAATAAATGCTTCATTTTCTCCGCCGGAATTCCGACTCCCTCATCGGCTATGCGAAGCTCGACTTTGTCCTTATTGAAGCTCGTGCTAACCCGCAGCACACCCTTATCTCCCATCGCTTCCATGCCGTTGCGGGCAATATTAAGTAACAGCTGCTTGATCTCTCTATTATTCAGCATAATTAGAGGCAGATCATTGCAGAAGCTTACTTTAATCGTTTGGCCCCGCAAATTCGCATCGGCATTCAGCAGCGGAATCAGCTCTTCAATGATATCGTGCAGTGACGAAAGCTCCATGGTCAGTTCTCTGTTCTGAGCCAGTGACAAAAAATCGCTAATAATCATATTGGCGCGGTCGAGCTCCTCCATCACAATCCGAAAATATTCATGTTGGCTTTTCGGGCTGCGCTCCTGAATGAGCTGAACAAATCCGCGGATAACCGCCATCGGATTGCGAATTTCATGCGTAATGCTCGCCGCCATTTGACCGACAAGGCTAAGCCTCTCCATACGGCCAACCTCATCACGCAGATGGTTTATTTCGGTAATGTCATGAACGATGATCGCAGCTCCCGTAATCTCATCGTTAAATGCATTTCGCAGTGAAAAGGTTGTTGTTAGCAGCATCTTCTCCTCATCAACGAAAGGAACCAGCGAAGCTCGCGTACCTTTTAGCGCTTGAAACAGCATGTTAACGTTAGCATCGCCTTGACCGGGCTGAAACACGGCCGGAAAGGACGCGCCAAGAAGCTTACGCTCTCCTCTGTACTCCGCCCGCAGAAATAATAGCTTCGTGGCCATTTCATTATAATGAGTAATTCGTCCATCTCTATCGACAACAATAACCGCAAAGGTAGTTTCATCTATAAACTGCTGCAGCTTCTCGACTTCGTCGCGATAATTAGCCGATATACGCCTTACCTCATCATGGAGAAGCCGCTTCTCCTTCACGCTTTCTATCATGTATATGGACAGCCATGTTGCCGTCAGGATAGCTGAAACATATAGAACAAGCGTTAGCACCATGAGAAAAGACCACGGCTCTTCTCTTGCGGAGAGAAGGCCGCTAATTGAAACGATGGAGTAGAGCATGAGCATGCACATGAACAGCAAGCCGTTCCGTTGCTTACGTTGCACGGAGGCCCGCCCAAACGGACGTATCGCGAGCAGCATTAGCGGAACAAAACCGATGATGAACAAGATGAAGCTTACCGTTTCCCATGCACTATCAAGCATTGGAATTCGCATTGCAGCATATATAGCGGTCAATACGGCTAGAGCAGGCAAGCCGCCATACAAGGAACCTAACATATAAGGAATGAGCCGAAAGTCGATTTCATATCCCAGTACGGTCGGTGCGGCCAGCATACACAATACCATCGATGCACCGAAAAAAATGCCCATAAAAACAGACATCCCTTTCCATCCCTGGTCTTTGTCATGCCAGAACTGGAAAGCGAAAACCGGCAATAAAGACACGATAAATTGTAACACCAATTCCTTAAGCAAGACGATCGATTCCCCCTAATTGCGCCAGAGCTATCATTCCGATTAAAACACAAACATCCACATTTTACAATTGCCGTTCAAGCCAATCTATTACTTCGTTAATGGCTTGTTCACCCTCCACGTCATTGTGAAGCTCGTGATAGCCTCCCTCCCAGACTCTCCATTCACAACGCTCGCCCAGCCGTTCCGCCAACAAACGGCTTGCCTCGAGCGATGTGATCCGATCGGAGGAGCCATGCATAAGCAGCAGCGGCACATGAAGACTGTCCGCATGCGCAAGCGCCCACTCCCCTCCTGCTGCAATTTCATTGTAAGTATGAAGTGTAATTTTCGTATGGCATAAGGGATCTTCCACGATGGGAGCAGCCTTTGCATAGCCTGGACGGAATAACTCTGCCGGGTTTAAGCCGGTCGATTGCTGCAGCTCGGGCAGAATGGCAGCTATTTTGCGCCCAATCCACTCCTTTAACGGGTGCGGACTAAACGCCAGCCTTAGCCATGGGCTCGTGAGAATGAGTCCTCTAATACCCGGGCGCAAACGTAACGCACAGTTCAATGCCACGTTGCCGCCCATGCTATGACCGTACAAAAATACCGGTACGCCGGGTTTTCTTTTTCCCGCTTCTTCAATGATTAAAGCAGCATCGCTTGCTGCTGCATCCAGTGAAAGCAGGTGGCCGCGTTTGCCAGAAGAACGGCCGTGTCCGTGCTGGTCGAGCGCGATCAACGCAAAGCCAGCCTCCGTGAATTGAGCAGCAACATGCTGATAGCGGTCGCCATGCTCCCCCATCCCGTGCACTAAGCAGATAGCGGCCCGCACGTCACGCGCATCCGGCTTCCATTCCCGGATGAACAAATCCGTTCCTTTGTCACCAGTCAACTTCCATTCCTCTCGCCGCATAAGAATTCCGCCTTTCTTTTGTGGTATCATATTAATACTAATAATATAGCAGGTGGAAAGCGATGCAATATGATGTAATTGTAATTGGCGGCGGTTCTGCGGGCTTAATGGCCAGTATTGCCGCAAGCAGAGATGGAGCAAGCGTGCTTCTTTTGGACAAAGGCAATAAATTGGGACGAAAGCTCGGCATTTCCGGCGGAGGCAGATGCAACGTCACAAACAACAAAGACATTGACGAGCTGATCAAGCACATACCCGGAAACGGCCGTTTTCTTCACAGCTCCTTCTCCAACTTCAACAACAAGGATATTATCTCGTTTTTTGAGAACCTTGGGATCTCGCTTAAGGAAGAAGATAACGGACGCATGTTCCCTGTATCCGATAAGGCTAAAACGGTTGTAGATACGCTTGTTAATCAGGTCCGGAAGCAGGGTGTTAAAATTATTTTAAACGCTCCCGTCGATCAGATTCGATATGATAACGGAAAGGTCGTTGGCGTACGTTTGAAATCAGGAGACGTGATCAACAGCAGAAGCGTTATTGTAGCCTCCGGCGGAAAATCCGTACCTCAGACCGGCTCAACCGGGGATGGCTATGCCTGGGCAGTACAAGCTGGTCACACGATAACGGAGCTCTTCCCGACAGAGGTCCCTTTAACATCCAACGAGCCTTTTATAACGAGTAAGGAGCTGCAGGGTGTCTCGCTTCGGGATGTAGCGCTCTCGGTATGGAGCCCGAAAGGTAAAAAAATAATCGAGCACCAAGGCGATATGATTTTTACACATTTCGGCATCTCCGGGCCCATTGCATTACGATGCAGCCAGTTTGTAGTGAAAGCATTAAAACAGTTTGGTACCGGCAATATTGAAGTAGCGGTCGATTTAATGCCGGAAAAGAGCAAAGACGAGGTTTACATTGAAACGTTAAAGCTTACGGAACAGGAACCAAAAAAAGCGATTAAAAATGTGTTGAAAGCCTATTTGCCCGAAAAACTCATTCCGATTCTTCTTCAGAAATCAGGACTAGCAGAAGGTCTTACCTTTGACAATATTCCAAAGCAGGATTGGTTAATCCTATCCCAATTAATTAAGCGATTTCCGATTCGTGTTTACGGCACACTATCCATAGAAGACGCATTTGTAACAGGCGGAGGCGTCAACTTAAAGGAAATCGACCCGAAGACGATGGAATCCAAACTAATGAACGGCCTCTTCTTCTGCGGAGAAATACTGGACATACATGGTTATACGGGAGGCTACAATATTACCGCTGCCTTCTCAACAGGCTACACAGCAGGATTAAATGCCGTTCTTCACTAATACAAAGAGGCTGTCGCAATAGTCGCATGACTACTGGACAGCCTCTTCACATTTATGGCCGTTTCATTTAAGCTCGGACATCTCCTGAAAAATGATCATATGTGCCTGGATCGGGCAGGAACTCATCGCTAAAATCAGCATCTTCATCCCGGTTGTGCAGCCCCTCAGGCTGCTCCAACGACCATCCATAGGAAGATGGCCAATCTTCATTCACAAGATGAGCAGGGATTGAAATCGCATTTAACGCGTATGCGCTGTCCATCGCGGATCCAGATGTGATTGGAGCTTGCTCGACAAGCTGTCCTCCATGCGCCTGCGCAATTTCGAGCGCCGAGGTCAAATCGCTTCCCTCTATATGTACGTGCATGCGTCTGCTCCCATCATGCAGAACCGTATCGAACCCAAGCTGCTGCAGCGTCTCGCAAGCAAGCGCTGCGCTTTGGGCATCATTGAAATCAAACAATATTGCGGAATTATCAGCCAATGTAAATCACCCTTTCAACCTTTTTGTTATAGTGTGCCAATTTTACCGAAAATCATGTTATCCAATAACTTTTATTTTGCAGACACCATTTTTTCATAATTATCTATGTTTTTATGTTAGTTTTTATGACATAATAGGTGATATACATGTTTGGTGTACGCAAACGGATAGGACGGTGTCATCGGTGAATCATTTATTTTATTTACTTTCTGATCCAATGCTTATCGTTGAAAGCGACGAATCCCGTTGGTTTATCCGCGATGTCAATCAAGCTTTCTCTACTTTCTCAGGCTTTAAGAAATCCGATCTTACGCAGCTGGATCCATCGACGATCATGTCACCTTTGGAAGCGGATCTATCCTTTACAGAAGTCGTTAATCAGCTCGCAGACGATCACGCATTCTCTCCTGCGCTAGAATGCAAGCTTGTAACGAAAGCATCAACACCGGCCGCCGTTCGCGTATCCTGCCGGAAGCTGCAGCTCGGCGATCAAACGATGTACGTCATTATTTGCAAAGACCTTCGTGAAGCAAAGTGGATTGACGAATATATTGTTCACAACAAAATCATGGTTTCCGCCATCGTGAATGAACGCTATAACATTATGACCTTAAAGCACTATTATGCACCCGTTCCGCAGCCCGCCTCCTCGTACTTGAATCTGTCTATCATCGACCTTGCCGCGGATCAGGAGCGCAGTAAGCTGGGAAGCATTTTTGAATATGCCAAAAATAACCGGACAGCAGAAGCCATCGACTTCCAGCTTAAGCTCGGAGACCATTATTATCATACCGACGCTGTTATTCAGCCTTTTTATAATGGCAACCGCAGCTTCAAAAACTTCGTCGTTATCCTGACGAACCTGCTAATGAACACCCAAGAGGAAGATCCCTCTTACAAGCTTCGAATGCTTATGCTCAGCAAAAATATTTCAGTAACCTCGCTCGCTCAATCTACGCTCATTTCACTCACGACCATATCTAAAATACGTAACGGTAAAATTAAAAAGCCCCAGCGTCTAACGGCTGAATTGATCGCCGGAGAGCTGGGGGTACGGCCTGAATCGATTTGGAGCAGCTTTAAGCGGTAAAGCTGCTCCTTTTTTATGTCATTATATCTAACATCATCTTAACCGCGGTATGGCGCGAGCGCCTCATTCAATCCGCGTGTTTGCTCATACACCTGTTGGTAAATCTTGAAAATGCCTTCGTAGGCAGCTGCAGCTTCAGGCTGCGGGGAGTACGAATCCGCATGCTTCACGAATTTGTCCGCACATGATTCAAGGCTATCGAACCAGCCGGAGCCATAGGCCGCGAGCATGGCTGCTCCTAGACCAGGCCCTTGTTCATTTTCCAGCGCGACGACCGTGGCATTGAAAATATCGGCCTGCATTTGCAGCCAAACCGGATTTTGCGCGCCTCCGCCGATCGAAATGATCGTATCGACTGTCTTGCCGGCGCGGCGGAACATATCGACCGACTCATTCAAGGAGAAGGTGATGCCTTCCATTACCGCGCGTGCAAAGTGAATTCGCTCATGTGAGCCGTCCACGCCAATGAAGCTTGCGCGAATAGCAGAATCAGCATGCGGCGTACGTTCGCCGACGAGGTAAGGAGTGAACAGCAAGCCTCCCGCTCCTGGCTTGACTTTGCCAACGCCATCAAGCATTTGGTCAAACGATTCGTTCGGCGCGAACGTCTTTTTGAACCAGCTAAGGCTGTAACCAGCCGCAAGCGTAACGCCCATCGCATAGAAAGAATCCTGTTTGCCGTGATTGAAAAAATGCACCTTGCCGGCGAAATCCTTCGTTTTGTCATTCTCGTAGGAGAGAATGACGCCAGACGTACCGATGCTGCAAAGCGTCAGCCCTTCGGACAAAATGCCCGACCCGATCGCTCCGCATGCGTTATCGGCGCCACCTGCAAACACCTTCGTGGTTGCAGGCAAACCGGTGCGCTCCGCAATTTGCGGCAGTACGGTTCCCACAAGGCCATGCGACTCAATAAGCGGCGGGCAGAAGCTAGCTGGAAGCGCGAACGCTTCAAGCACTTCACCGCTCCACTCTTTGCCCGCTACATCCAGCATGAGAGTGCCTGCCGCATCGGAATAATCCATGTGCAGCTGGCCGGTGAGACGGTAACGCAGATAGTCTTTCGGCAATAGGAACAGCTTAGCCTGTACAAAGGCTTCCGGCTCATATTGGCGAACCCAAAGGATTTTCGGAAGCGTGAAGCCTTCCAAAGCAGGATTGCGTGTTACGCTGAGCAGCTTGTCGCCAAGCGTCCGCTCGATTTCACGGCATTGCTCTGTCGTACGGGTGTCGTTCCATAGTATCGCGTTACGAACCGGGTTGCCTTCGCCGTCCAGCAGTACAAGTCCGTGCATCTGTCCGGAGAAGCTGATTCCCTCGATTGCGCTCGCTTCAATACCCGCTGTGGAAGTAAGCTCGCGCAGCGCTTCAACGCTGGCGTCTACCCAGTCATCCGACCTTTGCTCACTCCAGCCGGTATGCTCATGGAACAGCGGGTAGCTCCGGGATGCTTCCGCAGCTACCGTGCCGTTACGGTCAACGAGCAGCGCTTTTACCGCGCTCGTTCCTAAATCTATACCAATTACATAGCTCATTGTCAAAGATCCTCCCGACTTAAACGCTGAAAATAACTTCGCTAAGCATAAGGCGGATACGTTCTTGACGGCCGGACTCGTTTTTGATCGGGTTATTTTGAAGCGCATATTGCTCAAGCAATGCAAGCGTCGCTTTGCCGGACACGATTTCCGCGCCGATGCCTTCTTTGAAGCTGCGGTAACGGTTGTCAACGATGTTGTCAAGAATTTTCTCGTCGATCAATTTAGCTGCAGCTTTAAGACCCCAAGCGAAGCTGTCCATGCCAGCGATGTGTGCAAGGAACAGATCTTCCGCTTCGAACGAGGCGCGACGGACTTTCGCGTCGAAGTTAACGCCGCCGCGGCCGATGCCGCCAGCTTTCAATACTTCAAACATCGTCAATGTAGTCGAGTACAGGTCAGTCGGAAATTCATCTGTATCCCAGCCGAGCAGCAAGTCGCCTTGGTTCGCATCGAGCGATCCGAGCATGCCGTTAATAGCAGCCGTACGGATTTCGTGCTCGAACGTGTGTCCTGCAAGCGTAGCATGGTTCGCTTCAAGATTAAGCTTGAAGTGATCCTTCAAGCCGTATTTTTGAAGGAATGCAATGGTTGTAGCCGCATCAAAGTCGTATTGGTGCTTCGTTGGCTCTTTCGGTTTCGGCTCAATCAGGAATTGTGCGTCAAAGCCGATTTCCTTCGCATAAGCAATTGCCATGTGGTACAAGCGTGCCAGGTTATCAAGCTCAAAGCCCATATCCGTGTTAAGAAGCGTCTCATAGCCTTCGCGGCCGCCCCAGAATACGTAGTTTTCTGCGCCAAGCTCTTTACCGACCTCAAGACCTTTTTTCAGTTGAGCGCCAGCATATGCATATACGTCAGCGTTGCAAGTCGTTCCTGCACCGTGAACAAAACGCGGATTCGAGAACATGTTCACCGTGTTCCAAAGCAGCTTTTTGCCGGATTGCTTCATGTTGTCTTTCAGCATTGCAACGATAATATCAAGGTTTTTGTTCGTTTCTTGAAGCGTTTCTCCTTCTGGCGCAATGTCCGCATCGTGGAACGCGTAGAAAGGAATGTTCAATTTGTTCATAAATTCGAAATTAGCTTCAACGCGCGCTTTCGCACGGTCAAGGCCGCTATATTGATCCCACTCGCGCACCATAGTTCCTGCACCGAACGGGTCTGCTCCAGCAGCGTTAAAAGTATGCCAGTAAGCAACCGCGAAGCGCAGGTGCTCTTCCATCGTTTTGCCTAGAACCACTTGGTTAGGATCATAATGTTTGAATGCCAGCGGATTGTCCGAGCCCTTACCTTCAAACTGGATTGTGTTGATGTTTTTGAAATAGCTCATAGAAAACAAAATCCTCCTTCACGGAATTCGATAGTTTTTTGTAAACGGTGTTATATTCACAGAATAACATGAGGCTACTTAGTTTGTCTATTAAACAAACTAAGTTTTTGTGTTAAACTAGCTGTAACTTTCTGGCTGATGCTGAGCAGTAATCAGTATGCGGCTTGAACAATCCATATATTCGACAATCATGATACAATGTTAGTTATTATCATCCCGGACGGAGGATTACCTTTTGAAATTAAGACCAACAGGAGACTTAGCGCTCATCAAAAAAATAAACACTTCCATCGTACTCGAGTCGGTGCTGAAGCATGCTCCGTTGTCACGAGCGCAAATATCCGAGCTTACCGGGCTTAATAAAGCAACGGTCTCCAGCCTCGTTCAGGACTTGATCGACAGTCATCTCGTGCTGGAAATCGGACCGGGACAATCGAGCGGCGGGCGTAAGCCGGTTATGCTGCTGTTTAATGGTACGGCGGGTTATGCGGTCGGCATCGATCTCGGCGTCAATTATATACGCGGCTTGCTGGTCGACTTGGAGGGTAACGTTATTGCCGAGCACCAGCGCGGTTTGAAAAGGCATGACGCTGAGTTTGCCATCGAGCAGCTTGCGGAATGCATCGAGGGACTGATGGATGCAGCACCCGAAAGCCCATATGGCATTGTCGGCATTGGAGTCGGCGTGCCGGGCATTGTTGACGACAAAGGAACGATATTGTTCGCGCCGAATTTGAAGTGGCGGCAGATCGAGCTGCAGCAGCGGCTGGAGGAGCGTTTCGGGCTGCCGGTCACCATCGACAACGAAGCGAATGCCGGCGCTCAAGGCGAGCAAAAATATGGCGCAGGGCGCGGCATTCCGAACCAGATATACGTCAGCGTCGGGATCGGTATCGGAACCGGAATTATTTTGAATAAAGAGCTGTACAAGGGCGCTTCCGGCTTCTCCGGCGAGCTCGGCCATTTGTCGATCGAGTACGACGGGAAGCCATGCAGCTGCGGCAACCTTGGCTGTTGGGAACTGTATGCTTCGGAAAATGCATTGCTGGAGCGCGCAGTGCTGCTCGGCTTCGACAGCTTGGAGGAGCTGCTCGCATCGGCTGAGAATGGCGATGAGCGCGTGCGCGAGTTGATCCGGTCGATTGGCGATTTTTT
Organism: Paenibacillus prosopidis; assembly: GCF_003337375.1. Lineage (GTDB taxonomy): Bacteria > Bacillota > Bacilli > Paenibacillales > Paenibacillaceae > Pristimantibacillus > Pristimantibacillus prosopidis. The sequence continues at coordinate 72,970 of NZ_QPJD01000008.1, read as the reverse complement.
AGGTGCGGGCATCGCCAATATCGTCAACGTGTTCAACCCGAACGTTGTTATCATCGGCAACCGCATGAGCCGCGCCGCCGAATGGCTGGAGCCTGCCGTGCAGGCGGCGGTTGACCGGCGCACGCTGCCGTATCACCGCGAACGGATGCGAATCCTGTTCGCTGAGCTGCAGGATCAGTCCGCCGTGCGCGGTGCTGCGTATTACGCGATAAGCAAGTTTTTCTTGAAGATCAAGAGCTGAGAGCTTCGCTTGCTGATGATTACTCCGCCGCATAGCGCTGAGTGAGGCAACTTCACTATTTAGTGAAGTAAAACTCACTAATTTGCTCGTTATTTGCTCCAATTACTGAATTAGTGAGGCAAACCTCATTCGCCGTGAACCTGGCTTCATGGGAAGTGAGGTTTGCCTCACTCTTTTTCACGATCTTTTTAATACAAAAAAAATAATGAGGCTGAGCTCATTATTTAATGAACTTGCCTCAATAAATTTTACATCTTGCAAACACTTGGTCCATTCCAAGAATCTATGCTGCGTGGAATCTGTCACTGAACCCGATGAACGCCGGCGATTTCCAATGTTTGGCCATCTACCGATACGTCTACGGTATCTATTTTGATAGCTCCATTATTGTAATAGGCGGTAAACGTAAAGGTAATCTTCCCCTTCGCCAGCTGCCCAAAATCGGCGTCCCACATCTCGCCCTTCCATTTCGTATGAGCTGTATTAATCGCGACTAGAGTAGAAGAATAAGTATCCATTTGCACTTCCACACGCTCGGCTCTCGTAGTCGTACCCGTTACCGTTGTATCCGCCTCCAGCATAAACTTCTCGCCGGCCCAGAAAACAGAATAACCGCGCGGTGAATCTGCATTGCCGCTTTTTTTCGTATTAAAATCCTTGCGATGCTGGTCCCAAAGCTCCGTATGCTTCACATATCCGATAACGGTGAGAGGGAGTACTTGAACAGTCTTTGTCACGATAACCGGTTCCGCAATATCGTCGCTAACCGTCATCTGCATAGTCCATGTCCCCGCCCTGACCATCCTCAAAATAGGACCCCTTGGCGGATAATCAGGTGCGTCCAACATATACGAAAAGCTGCTCTTCTCCCCGGCAGGACTCGTTATTTCATACTTAATCGAAAGTGTATCACCATCTGGATCATCTACATCCGACAGAAATGTCGCCGTATCTTCTTCATACAACGGCTTTGGCGACCAATCGAAATCTGCTGTTGGCGGCCGGTTGGTGACAAAATAGATATAGGTAAAATGCCCCTCGTTGCCGGCAATGTCGTAATCCAGAACCGTCAGTCGATACTCTTGACCGGGTATTAATCCGGCAACCCGATAGGATTGCCGGTTAAGCGCTAGCGACGTACTGTATTCGGCCGTACCGTCACCGTTCAAATCGATGTTGGTTACACTGCCGTTCGCATTCACCTTCTGCAAATAAAAGGTCCGGGTTGCGTGTCCCGAAGATGGCGCAACATCGCTAAATCCGTTGAATTTTACCGTTACCGCCGTCGGTTCAATTTCTAGCTTCTCATCCACATCGGCGGGCTTAACCGTATCAACAAAGAAAAATCCGTTATCCGAATACGGGCCCCACAAATAACTGTCATTCGCTCTGGCTCTCCAGTAATGAAGCCCTTCAGCCAGCGCCGCAGATGTGTAGCTTGCTGATGCTGTTGCTGAGTTCGTATCGATTACTTTTGCCCCGTTTGAGCCTTGAAATACCTCATAATCAATCGCGGCAATCGGATGATTTTCCGGATCGACGGTAAACGTGCGCAGCTGCGGACGATTTCTATTCGTAAATATGGGATTTGCTGCATCATTACCGTTAAACGTTAGTAAATGCGTCTCCGGCGGCAGATCCAGCACAAAAAAGCGAATGTTACTTAGATCAGACCAAACGCCTGCGGAATACACTTGCCCTTGCACCTTCACGACTCGGCCGGGAATAATGCTGCCTTTCAGCATCGTGTAATTCATTGCCGACCCTTCAAGTTCCAAATAAAGAGCCAGCTCATTCGTATTCGCGTAATTTAAGGATAACCGGAACATGTCCTGCGGATCTTTTTCCGCATCAAAATACGTCCATGTAATGGCAGGCTCTGTGGCAAGCACAGTTGGAGCAGCTGCAGTCGTACCGCTTGGATAAGTAATCGTCATGACCGGCTTTGTTTGGTTCACTGCAGGTAATGCGTCTTTATAAACGATGTACTGTCCCCAATATGACCAAGCGCCATGAATATCTCTGACTTGCTCTTGTACGATCAGCTCTACACCTGGACGGTTATAGTACTGTCGCTTACCTGCTGTCCAAGCCGATTCATCAGACCAACGTGTTCGGAATACCTTGTCCGACAAAAAATGCGCAATATCAGGATCATAAGACGTATCGTAGGTCTCGTAGTCAAGTGACTCACCTTCTGCAAACACTTTGCCTGTAAATCTAACGTCCGGCTGCGCAACTGGCCTGCGATGCACATACAGTAATTTCTTTACCGGCTCTGACCATTTCCGATAAGCTGACAACCCAGGATTGTCTTCTGCACGGAAGGTAATCTCGTACACGCCTGCTTTCTCAAGTGCATTTACGGTTGCTCCAAACGTTTTCCCGCTGAAGGTACTCAGCCCTTCCGGATTTTCAAAGAAATTTGGATTATGGCTGTAGCTCCATTCTTCTGTACCCATCGGATCGTTCTCAACATCCTTGAATAGCTTGTCATAGAAGATTGGATCATTTACGAGTACGGATTCATACGTCTCTTCCGTGAAAGTATCGCCGTAATTCGTTTTCTTCACATTGGAGAATGCCGTATTAGGCTGTCCCAGTGACATTAACCCAGCAGAGCCCTTTAAGTAAGTACTGTCAGCAACCTCTAAAACTTTCGAGTGATTGACATAAACCCTCTGAATACCATTTACAGACTCTACTTTGACCGGGTACGTAGTAAAAGCATTACGCGTCATAGGCGCTGATTTCAACAATGTTTTAGCACCATTTACTACACGATACAAGGATAATGTGTCTTTGCTCCACTCCATAGCGTACATATTCTTCTCATTTTGAATTTGGAAGCCTGCACCTATGATTTTTGCATTTTTAGCATCGTTGATACTTGCGCTAAACTCCAATGCATAGTTTTTCATTATACTTCCGGCATCGTAGAGTAAACCGCCCCAATCGTCATTCAAGATTTCAACGGTATCAGCGTTAATCCCTTTTAGCCCGCCTGTTCCGCTTGCTGAGACAAAAGGCATGACATACCTATCGTAAAAAACAAATAGTGATCCATCAGGCAAAATAGGCGTTGCATAATCTGCAGCATACTCCTGCCAAGTTACTGGCGTTAATCCAATTTCGGGACTAGACGTGATAGCACTAAGTTTCGTTGCGTTATACAAAGTGGCCGTAACTTTTCTTGGCGCATTGAAATCACTATAACTCGTTAAACCTACAGGATTAAATACAGGAAAAATGATCTCACTGTTTGAGTTTGCAAATATTTTCCCTACGTTTGCTGAAGCCCCTGCATTAACCCAAGTGCCAATTTGATTCCCCCACCGGTTAAAAAAAAGATTATAAGAACTGACAACCCTACCTTGACTATAAATATTCGTATCACTAAAAATCAAAGGGTTAGCGTTTAAAGCCACTTCAGAATAGCCATGTCCCCAATCATCTTGAGAAGTAACGACGCTTCGAGCATACGCTGTTTGAAAGTAGGGGCTGCCGTCACTGTAGGTTGAACTTTGAATAGCATGTAATAAAACGTTCGCATATTCATCACTATTACTCAGTTGTACATAATTGACGAAAACATAATTCCCATCATCGGAAACGGAAGCATGAGATAATCCTGCCGCACCTCCTAAGTTAACCGTACTCTTAACGCCATTAGCTCTAACTTGAGTGATGTACCCTCTGAGACTTTGCAGACTGTTAGCATAACGATCTTGAAAATTATATGTAAAATAAACATCACCTTTAGTACCATAGGTCATATTTATATTTGAATAGTAACCACGGTACTCACGTTCACCCGAAACCTCCCAAACCAGATACTTATCCTTTAAGGAATATTTGTAGAATCGAAGCTCCATACTAAAATCTCCCCAAGTATCAGTTACGCCATAAGCTTGTCTATATCCGATATACATAGATTGACCGTCTGGAGAAATTTCAGTAAAGGTAATATTCGTCCCTATAGCATCTTGTGAGCCGGCTGAGCGGTAGAATGAAATTTCATCCTTACGCACGCCGTATTTATCGTAAGCTGCAATTTTCACAAGATCGAGATTGGATGGATAATTAGTTCGATCTGAAAAGTAAAACGTTTCGTCTGGTCCCACATTTAGAAAGGTTAAGACATCATCGGTAACAATTGAGAACGTTCTTAATATTTCACCAGTAACCGCGTTATGTTCAGTAAAATGAAACGTTCGTGTAGGTGCAGCATAGGTCTGAGAATAGGAGTAAAGACGGCTTCCGGCAAAAACCGTTTTAATTAAAGATCCATTTGTTAGCTTCCATGTTGGTTTGCCTACTATATCAGAAGCCAGTTGGAATTTTGTCCGTGAATTCGGTCCGTTTCCTGAGTTTGGATAACCTACTGCAAAGTTAGCCATAACAGCGTTCTTTGTCGCAATCGTTGTCGTATCCGCTTTCCAGCCTAGCTTATCTCCGCTGCCTCCCATATATGGCTTTTTAAGTGTCCAAGAACGGAAGATGGATGAAGATGTATAGTTTGTGACAGGCGGTCCACTATCTTCTCCCTGCCCTGGCTGCTGGGTAACACCGAATGCGTTAAAGTTAACTTCAGGGGCATAGTTTAAAATGTCGGTAGAAGCTATGCCAGAATTGCCTTGCATACCGTAATCTTCTGTTACTGAAGCTCGATATTGTCTTTTTCCGACTTTGTTATAGTTTAGAGCATTAGTTGTTTTAAAATCACCTTCGTACAACTTGATCCAAGATTCTTCATCAAAATTGCCATCACCATCTTGGTCATATCGTTCCTCGATAATTAGCGTCTTTAGTATATCTCCATCGGGGCTTTCGGCATCGATGTAAAGCATAAAGCCATTGTTGCGGTAGGCCTCTTCGGGAGCAATCACTTCAATTGTTGGAGGTGCGTCAGGAATTACTTCTAAAATGAGAGTTCCCCAATCACTCACTCTTCCCGTTGAATCGTAAACCTTACCTTCGATACTATACTCGCCTAAATCAGCTGGCGCATTCGTAAACCATCCATCCGTATAGGAAGCATCCGTAAGCTTTTTATATCTAGTTTCAGATTTACTAAAGTCAATTGTCACTCCCCTATTCTCTAGAGGCGTATAGGAATTTAAAAGATGGTGCGGATACGCAAGGTCTCTTCCTTGTATAACACGTGTTATACCAGCTACAACAGCTACTGGTTTAGGATCGATTACTTGGAGAACAGCTGTATCCCTTTTAGATCCTACTCCGTCAGTGGCCGTAAATTCAGCACTATAATTACCAGGATCCAAGTAAGTCGTATTTATAAATTCGAAATTGGTATTGTTCGGGAGCACTTGTGTAAGATTGTCTGAGAATTTCCATGTGTATCCTGTTAGACCGTCTGAGTGATTGATTAGAGAAGACGTTTCCCCTGCTACAATGACAGGTGGTTGAAATTCTATATCCGCTTTAAGATCGGGGGTTGAAGGAGTTGGGGGAGGCTCTAAAGGTTCAGCAGCAGCATGTATGATAAGCTCAGCCCATTCAGACACCTTGTTTGCACTATTCGTAACACGCAATTCTACAAGATAATCACCTTCAGCTGAGAAGTCCTTGGCAGCAGGTTTTTTATTATACGTTACTCCTGCAGGAGTTTTAAACTTCCACTCTCGTACTGTAATTGCTTCTTTTCCTGGCGAATAAGAAAGGAGATCATCCAGCTTCGGATCGTCTAACGGTTTAATATTTAACGCAGGTTTAGTCCGATGATCCCCTTCAAGGTGACTTATGATGGCGACAGGAGTAGTTGGTTCATTTTTTTTGTTAAATGCGATCTGAAAAGGTTTGGTATTGTTGTCCTCTTTCGATTCGGTAACCGCTAACCCGAAGTCGGTCATAGCAGTAAATTTTTTGATTCCACTTGTGGAGGAAGTTACATTAATTGTTACAGTTTTAATCGCACCCGGAGGAACATTAGATATAACCTCTGACTTTATACTTGTGCCTAATATACCTACGGTAAATGGCCCACTATTTTCTTTGCCTTGGTTTTTTGTCGTTATTTTGACAGGAACAGAGTCACCGACCCAAGCATCGCTTTGAACAACTAGCGGATCAATAATGAGAAGATCGGGTTTTTCGGGTGGTGGTGCAAGTTGTTCCGCTGGAATCGTGAAAATTTCATACCACCAAGATCCGTCAGGCTGCCATATGTTCCACATCTGAACAACGCCTGGAGAAAACTTCGTTCGTGCTTGCTGGATAATGACATAATCAAGTAGTGTCTCCCCTGTCCAACTAGTACCTTTTAACTTGTTGTAGCTCTCTAAGAAGGTTTTTGAATAGCCGTATGGATCTTTCATTTCCGTTAGCCAAGCTATTGCGTCAGGATGTTTTGATAACAATGTAGGTTCAATATTTTTAGCCCTACCTGTCGTTGTTTTCCAAGGTTCTTTAACCCAGTTTTTGGCTACACTCTTTGTAACGTTAGAGTCACTTTCAAACATCCAGTTACGATATAAATTCCCCTCATAATCCCATCCGAGGAAGCGATATTGTCCTTTTTTTAAATCTTGCGTTTCAGGATCTATATCTGATGGACAACCGTACACGATGACATTTGAACCTATGTTAGATTGGTTTAAAAGAAACTTCTCATTTAATGCCCGTCCTTTTGAATCTGTTAGTGGAATATTATAGAATTCAATATATTCTTTTGCCAGAGCGCTATACTCAGCTGGAGCAGGGCAATTCGTTGCCGCATTCGTATATGAGGGTATGGATAAGATCAAAAGCATTACTGATACAAAAATTAAAAGGTTTTTCTTGTACCTAATTCTCAATTTCTTCACGCCCCGATCACTATACCGACGGTCTTATTACTATTTCCTTTATATCCCTCAAATGTGCGTCCATCATACTTTGTAGTTATATTTGAATTCTTGTAGTCCATTCCATTAATTTTAATATAAGTGCTATAAGCTTTTTCATAAGAAATAGGATAATAAAATTTTAGTAGATCTTTAACTATAGCCTTGTTTGCATCTGTTGGTTCATAGATGAAGATAAAAGTCTGTTTTAATGAGCTATCATATTCAATCCATATAGTATTATCTTCAAATACATCCGTGCCTTTTGAGTTGATGCCTACAGATCCGCGGCTTATCATAGTGTTGCCTTTAAAACTCGGCAGTGAATGAATCAAAGTATTTAATTCTTTTTCCGACTTAGGATAAGCTACAGAGACAGGCAGATTGATATAATTCAGCGTATTTGTAATCATGACAACCGCCTCTGCACGAGTCGCGTTTTTGTTGCCGCCAAGCGTGCCGTCGGGGTAGCCACTCATGATCTTTATCTGTTTAGCTACTGCAAGGTATCCAAATGCGACACCTTCTTTGTCTTTTCCAGCGGCGCGAAGAGTCATTCGAGCAATTTCTTCGCGAGTTATTTTGCGGTTCGGTTCGAAAGTAAGTTCCTTGTATTCGCCGATCTTAATAACTGACTGCTTCAATCCCGTCGCAATATATGCACGAAACCAACCTTTATCATCCTCAAACGGCGTATCTGTGTCCTCGAGCTTATACTTCATAGCAGCGACAAGCGATTTCAAGAACTCCGCACGAGTAATATCCGCATCCGGCTTAAAGCTCGCAGAGGTATATCCTTTGATCCAGCCTTGGGCAGCGGCCGCATCAATTTCTGCTTTTGCCCAGTGTGTCTTCGTATCCGTAAAAGCTGCCGCACCAACAGCCACCTGCGTCGTTACCAACATAGACACCAACAACGCTGCTACCATAAATGCTTGTACTATTTTTTTCATATCAAACCACTCCCCATTTAATTTTTGTGTAGTTATATTGGATATTTGTAGTAACTTTCTACTTGAATTCACTTTTACAGAGGCTATATTGGATTTTTGCAATAAAGAACTCGATTTAACTCCCAATCCGAATCAATAAGCATCAAAACAGGCGTTTTTACTGTACAAAATCCAATATAACCTAGCCTAAAATCTCGATACCTCTCCTACCCTGTATGAAATCCATGATAAAAGGAGTATTACCTGCGTATCCCCGTCATTTCCTGCAACTAACAACCACTTCCCATCATTCCCCACCATACCCTGCTATTCAGTGCCGTGCCCTTCTATTTCCCGCTATTCTCAGCCATGCTGCTGCACGCGAATCCCTCGACTCCCTGCTCTCTGCTCCCTACTCCCTACTCCCTGCTTCTTTCTCGTTACGCATATCAAGCCTGCAATATGGCTTTGATTCAATATTCACAGGAACTTTATACCATTTCTTGCCCGCAGCTCCTTTTCCCTTCTTTTTTCATGCTTTCCATTTCCATGATCTGCATTTTTTCGACAAAAACCACCTCTGTTCATCAGCATGCCGCTCCCCCCGAAGGCATACCGAGACAACAAAAAAAGCACGCCCCTCCCTCTACCGAGGGTATAAGCGTGCTTCGCTATACTTCGTTTCAACTACAATGATGTTACTTCACACCGGCCAATCTGTCAATCTCCCCCAGTGTGCTTCGCTAACATTTCACTAACTAACTTAACTTAACCTAATCTAACCTTCGCTTTGCACGATAAGCGGCTTATGCTTAAATAACGGAATGAGCAGCAGCAAGCCTAGGAACATGAATAATCCGGCGACGCTATAAATGCCGACCAATGGGAAAACGAGTTTTAACTGACCGGCAACTAGCGTCATAATGACCATCATCCCCATAAACATCGGATTCAGCACGCCGTTCACCCGTCCGACGAACGACTCCTCCGACCATTGCAAAATTATCGTGCTAATGCCGATATGGATCAAAGGAAATCCCAGTCCGGCCATAAACTGCAGCCCTAGCGTAAGCGGAACGCTCGTCGATAATCCCGTCCCGACCATACATAACGAGTTGAGCAGTATGCCGAGCGCAAGCAGCTTTTGGGGCGAAACTTTTTTGGCTATGACCATAACCGCCCCGCCGCCGACGAGCATCGCAATCCCGTTAACCATCATTAAATACTGCAAAAACTCTTTAGGCTGACCTAGCCGCTCCAATACAATAAACAAGCCTAACGTCTGGGCAATACCGACAGCGGTTCCGGCAAGCGCGAACACTCCGCCAAGCGACTTCAGCACCGGACTACGCCATACATACATGAGTCCATCTTTTAGATCCTGTTTAAACCTGCGCTCAACCATCGCTTCCGTCCGTTCCACCTCGCGGTCGCGAGGGATACGAAATAAGACGACAGCGGACAATAGAAACGCGACGCCCATCACGCCAATAGAAATCTCGATACCGAACTTTTGGTATGAGATAACGCCCAGCGAAGGCCCAATCACCATAAAGATAGCAATAAGCGATTGGAACATCGCCATGGAAGATTGCAGTTGTTCGGCCGGAATGTGCTGCTTGAACAGCTTCATCGCGGAAGGCTGTGAAAACTGAGACAAAATCGCCGATACAAACGTCGCAAGATAAACCATATGCCACGAGCCGTAAACTAACGTAATGAGCACAACAAATACGGATATGGCGGATAAAAAGTCACACCAGATCATCGTTAACCGTGGCTTCCACCGATCTGCGAACGTTCCTCCGATAAACGAGAATACGAAAATCGGCAAAAACTCTACGAAGCCCATCAAGCTGATGGCAAACGGATCCTGGTTCGTCTTGTCGGTCACATACATCAAAATAGCAAAGTTGCGCACCCAAATCCCGATTTGTAACAATACGTTCGATAACAAAATCGTTTGAAAAAACTTGTTGCGGAGCAAGCTTTCTCCCGCTCCTGTCACTGCTTTAGCTGACATGTCAATACACACTCTCCCTTAACTAATCTTTTGTACCAAAAACTTTTTACTCCTTGACCTCGTCATCCCTACGATGGTAGCCCTTCTCCCCGAAAGGCTGCAGCTTCTCCAGCCATTGTTCCTTTAGAGCCGCTACTTCCCGGTTATACTGGCGAACCATATCGATCGGCTGACGGCCTTCTGCAGCAAAAACATCTTTATAATCATACCGAACCTGATGGTCAAATTTAACGGTCTCCAGGATGAGAAATGTAAAATTTTCACTGCCGTACTCCTTCCATTCCTTCTGCAGATCCTTGTTCGTATGTCCTTCGATATTTAGAAGAAATTGCTCTTTTCCCCACACTGCATCCAAATTGGTTGACCCGCCGATATATATTCGTCCATTTACTTTATTTGTAATCTGAAATACACCCATTAGCCGTTCGCGTTCCTGATACTCCGACGTCAGCTGCTTACGCTGCGCTTTCTCCATTTTGTGCCCACCCTTTCGTTCAACCTTACTCTCCTGCTGATCCGGCTTCTGCTCCTGCTTCTGTTCCTTTGGCCGATCCAACTCACCCGTTTCCCCTCCCAGCTCCTTTACCCAATACTCGCTGCCATCATCTTTGCGGTCCAAATACCCGTACTCAATCAAATAGCGGCGCAGCGTCACATAATCATCCACCAAAAACCGGCTTAGCTGTTCGTTTACATCCTTCTCCTTGTATATCTTTCCGCTTTGAAAATATGACGAGATATGCCGCAGCACAGCGATTTTCCGTTTTTCTTTGCGCGGGAAGGAAGCAAGGGGACCTTCCGGTCCATTCGGAAAATATTGCTTAATCAGGCTCGCATACTCATCCTCCGTAATCGCATACCGATCGTCCACCTGCGTTGCTGTGCGATGAATGGGCACGAATCGAGGAGCTGTGACAGCGCCTTGCTCCATCAATTCCATAATGGCAACAATCAGCCTCGCTTGCTTCGCCTTTTCCTTCAGAACGAACCGGTGGTTTCGAATGGTCGATGCACTGCCAACACCCGTAAGCTGCATCATCTCACCGTCGGACAGGTTATCGGCAAAGCCGCGAATGAGCTCCTTTTGCAAATCGGTTAGTCCCGTCGCTTTCTTATCGAGCTCGAGCAAGCAATCGAACATTGAGCCGTGTGCGTGCTGTACATGATAAGCCGCATATTTGCGTGCTTCGTACCAGCGTCCTGCTTTCTCCAAATGGAATACTTCCCCTTCTTCGAAGCTTTCACCGCAAATGAGGCAATAATACATCCTAGCCGCTTCATCATATACATAACCTTGCTTCAGCTCGTCTATTGATGACGACCAAAAACGTTCATTCAACTCCATATATAAACACCTCTAAAATATGTTTGCTTATTTTATAGACATTATATATTTTTGTTTGTTATTTTACAATACAATTTTAACGAGCGCACAAAAAACAGCTTCAAGGAATAATCCTCAAAGCTGCCAGTATTAATCGATATTCCCTTAAGCCGCTTCCCGCCGGTCTTTCGGCAGTAAGATAGCAAGCAAACCGATCAACGGCAAAACACTGCACATAACCATTACAAAGCCGAGTGTATATGCATCCGCCATATATCCTAATACCACTGCACCGAGCCCTCCCATACCGAAAGCAAGACCTGTAATAAGGCCTGAGGCCGTTCCGACCTTCCCCGGCATGAGCTCCTGCGCGTATACTACGCTCACCGAAAATCCCGATTGCAGGATAAAACCAAGCAATACGATTAATGGATACACCCATGCAAGGGGCAGATGTGGCAGCACAAGGGCAAACGGAGCAGCGCCGAGAATCGAGATGAGCATCATTTTTTTGCGTCCGATCCGGTCAGCCATGATTCCCCCGAAGAACGTTCCTGCAACACCGGCAGCCAAAAATAAAAACAATGGAACCTGTGCAGCCTTTATAGTTAATCCGTACGTATCCTCAACGTAAAACTGATAATAGTTACCTATAGCCGCGGCATACCAGGAACGGGCGAATACGATCGCAAACAGGATGGCAAGCGCAAATGCAACGACTTTTGGCGCAAGTACAACTTTAGCATGGCCTGCTGCCTTCTTTTGCTGCAGCTTTCCATCATGAATAGCAAGATGCGCCTTATACCACGGTACTACCTTCATCAGGATAATAATCGCAGCAGCCGCCAGCAACGTCCCCCATATTGCGCCTTTCTGGCCAAAGGGAATAAAGATAACCATTGTCATAAGGGGCCCAAGCATATGTCCGAAATTACCCCCGACTTGATAAATGGACTGGGAGAAGGCACGCCGGTTGCCGGCAGCGAGGTGAACGACACGCGAGCCTTCCGGATGGAACACCGCAGAGCCGAGTCCAACGAATACAACCGCAAGCAATACCAAGTAGAAATTCGGAGCAAAAGCAAGCCCCGCCATACCTAGCATACTGGAAACCATGCCAACCGGGAGCATCCAGGGAGCCGGCCTTTTATCCGAAATCAGGCCAACTACAGGCTGCATGACAGACGAGGTCATATTTAGCGTAAAAGCAATCCAGCCAATCTGCGCCAAGCTAAGATGCAGCGAATCAACAAGAACCGGAAACAAAGCCGTTACGACCGACTGCATCATATCATTCATCAAATGCACGGAGCTAATGGCGATTAATATAGCGTATACGGTTGCAATTTTCAAAGCCTCCGACTTCGTACCAACGGTCGAAAGTTGTGTTGACATTTTAAAAGGACCTGCCTTTCACTACGAATATACACCATTTCCTATGAAGGCTTATGCTGGCGATACGGGTCTAGCGAATTTAATGCATACAGGACTAGACAGTTGGAGGGTAGAGTCCGTTAACGTTAGCAATCCGCTTTCTACGTTGACGTCAAATACAACGATGTTTCCCGTCTTCTGATGAGCGACGAGCAAATGACGGCCATCCGGCGTAATGGCAAAGTTGCGGGGCGACTCACCGCCGCAGTCCATATGCTGTATAAGCGATAATTCACCGCTCGATTGGTCAACCGAAAATACAGCAATGCTGTTATGACCTCGGTTCGAGCTGTACAAATAACGTCCTGACGGCGCAAGGTGAATGTCAGCCGCATCGTTATAACCCTTAAAAGCTGCCGGGAGCGCCGATATCGATTGAGCAGCCGTCAGCTTTCCAAGCTCCGTATCAACTTTTAATAACGTAATCGTAGAATCAAGCTCATTCATGACATAACCTGCCGGCAGCTGCGGGTGAAAGATGAGATGCCGCGGTCCGGCGCCGCGATGCACCTTACAGCTCGCATGCTGCTTTAAAGTGCGGCGATCCGCATCGTACCTGTAAATGACGATCGCATCGATTCCTAAATCTGCTGCACATACAAATTCAGAATCGCCCATTGGTATAATGCAATGAGCGTGCGGCGCATCCTGCCTTGCTGTATTCGGGCCCAGCTCGCCTGCATGCTGCTGCACCGATGCAGCGGCCTCCAGTTCCCCTTCCGCCGTAAGCGGCAGTAAAGCTGCGTTTCCCCCAGTGTAATTAGCCGCGAACAAAGCCTGACCTGAATTATCCGTACTAATGTAGCAAGGATGAGCGCCATGAGTAAGCAAACGGTTACTAGTCGTATGAAGCAGACCTGTTGCACCATCGATCTCGAATGCCGCAACAGAGCCTCCGCCTGCATCGCCCGTCAATTCTGTTTCACTTGCCGCATATAAGCGATGCCCCTTAGGATGGAGCGTTAAGTATGAAGCGTTCTCGAGACCTGCTACACGCTGAATAATGGCTAACTCGCCTGTATTCCCGTCGAAGGTGCATACGTGAATTGTTGGCTCTTCCGCAGTTCCGTACGATCCTACATACAGGATCCCGCTGAACGGCGGCTGTCCATTTGGTATGTTCATTAACCCTCAACCTTCTTTCTTTTTGGCATTAAAGTGACCATAGCATATGCCGCCTCAGCAAACAATTACTTTTTTTTTTAAAAGACTTCACAAATCCTATTGTGACATGTTACAATGTAAGCGCTAACAATTATGCTGTTCACATTTCTAAAGGGGGAAAATGAGATGGTGAATGTTGTAATGAGCGAACGGAACGTATATGAGGATTTCGAGCTGGAGTCGGACGTGCTCTACTTCAAGATCGGTATGCAAGGACTCGTAAGCTTCCATGGCAGAAACTATAATATAAAGAAGAGAATGACTGCCGAACAGCTTCAGCAACTCACGAATGAAAGCAGCTTCTATCAGATTAGCTCCAACTGTTACATTAACATTGGCAAAATCAAAACGATTGCAGGCGGCACTATTTACTTCGGATCGGACATCTCCGAATCGAAGCAGGTTTCGGTCAATCGCCGTAAGCAATACGTGATCCAGCAGCTTTTCTCGCAACGGTCGATGAATAAGGATTTACGTATTACACCATAGTGAACAACGAACCGCCTTATTTCCACTAAATATGGAATAGGGCGGTTGTTTGTTTAGCCGCGTCCTGCTATTCTTAGGTTGAATAGGCTTACAAACCAAGCTGCACTACATAACTTTTTAGGAGGATTTTTATGTCTACGCAAGGACAAGCATTCGAACAATCTTTCCATGACGAGCAAGCCGTTTGGCTGCAGTGGGGCGCTTATGAAGCTGCGGTACTGCAGGCAGTAGGTGCCAACCTTATCGCATTCCGCGATAAAGAAAACAACTATACGTTTCTACGCGAGCCTTCGGCGGGCGAGATGGATGGCTTCAGAGCGAATCCGGGTATTCACGGCATCCCTGTTCTATTCCCTCCTAACCGTTACGAGGACGGCACTTTCACTTGGAACGGTAGAACGTATACGTTCCCTGTTAATGAAGCTAAGACTGGCAACCATCTGCACGGCTTTTTTCATACGGCAGCATGGAGCGTCGAGGATTTTGGCAGCAACAAAACAGAGAGCTACGTTTCGCTCAAAATTTCGATCGATGAAAACCATCCGATCTACAAGTATTTGCCGCACCGCTTTACGATCAAGCTGCGCTATTCGTTAAACGACGCTGGACTGCTTCAGCATGTGTCCGTTCATAATGAAGGAACGGACGCTATGCCTTGCATGATCGCTTTCCATACGGCGATCAACGCGCCGTTCGCGCCGAACAGCACATCCGACGATTATCGGTTCACGCTCACAACCGGCAAGCGCTGGGAGCTGAACGAGCGGATGCTGCCGACAGGCAGCTACCAGCCGCTCACAGCCGAAGAGGAAGCCATGAAGACGACTGGCCTCTCGCCTTTCTGGGACGCCATGGACAACCATTATACGACTGAGCCGCAAAATGGCCGCAACGCCATGGTGCTGACGGATACACGCAACGACGTAACGCTTGTCTATGACGTTGGTACGGCCTACAAGCAGTGGATGATCTGGAACAACAATGCAACGCCTGGCTTTTTCTGTCCAGAGCCGCAGCTTAATTTGGTTAATGCGCCAAACGTGAATTTGCCGGCTGAGCAAATCGGTCTTGTCGCGCTTGAGCCGGGCGGCATTTGGGAAGAAACGAGCCGCTTGTATGTAAGAAAATAATGCAAGAGGAATAACGGCTTAGCGCTGTTATTCCTTTTTTTTATACGAACAGACACCATCGTTCCCCTCCCTTAGCATCTGCTTAAAAGCTATTTTTCAACCAGTATGCCTGAAATGTTTGCAAGAGATCATTCTTGGATTGACATGAGCAAAAGAGCAGGATCATAATGGATGCATAAAATGATAATTGGAAATTATTGAACATTATTGTCTAACTAACTTTTTAAGGAGGAATATCCCGATGGATGAGCTAGCCAGCGATAACAACAACTGCAAGGAAAAAGCCGGCTCAAGCATTTGCGAAGTACTGCAGATCCTAGGCGCCAAGTGGGCTTTCCTCGTGCTTGAAGAACTCCTTAACGGACCGCAGCGGTTCAATCAGCTTCAGCGGAACATATCCATCGTCAAGACCCAATCCCTCACCGATACGCTCCGCCACCTGGAGAAAAACGGTCTTGTGCTCCGCAAGGTCTTTCCAACTGTGCCCGTAACGGTTGAATACTCACTAACGGAGAAGGGCAGCGATTTTCAAGCAGCTTTGAAGGAAATGGACAAATGGGTTCAGAAGTGGGGCAATCCGGTGCAAGCCATCGAATCAGCCGGCAAAACCTTATAATCGCACAGTGCAGCATAACTTCAACCGCTAGGTGAATGAATCACTTAGCGGTTTTTTTGTTATGACTTAACTTACTTTAAGTTAGTTAATCCAAATAGATGGATGATGTCCAAATACTTTGCGTTCTTACTTTAAGATAGTAACTAGGGTTATAATCCAATTAAGCAATCCGCCGGACGCGGCCATGAGGCTAAAAAAATCATAACGGCTTCAAGGGCTAGCTTTGAAGCCGGAATACACGAGAGAAAGGGATGTTACCTATGAACCGAATTGTCATTTATATTCTAACGATAGCCGTATTCTTCACCGCTACTTCTGAATTAGTCGTAGCCGGCATACTGAATGTGTTAGCCGACCAGATGCATGTCTCCGTCGCTCTTGCCGGGCAGCTCATTACCGTCTATTCCCTCGCGTTCGCGATTGGAACTCCGGTCGTCGTGTCGCTGACGGCGCGAATGGGGCGGAAGAAGCTGCTGCTCCTCGCCATGCTTGTCTTCATCATCGGAAATTTCGTCTCGTTCGTCAGCTCCAGCTTCACCCTGCTGGTCGCATCCCGAATCATACTTGGCGTAAGCTCCGGCGTCCTGCTGGTAGCTGCTTTCAGCGCCGCAGCCAAGATGGTCCCGCCTGAGAAAATCGGCAGCACAATCGGCACAATCATTCTCGGCTTCAGCAGCGCCATGATTCTTGGAGTTCCGATCGGAATTGCGCTGACTGATATGTTCAGCTGGCAAATGATCTTCCTCTTCCTGGCCGCAGGAAGCCTCATCATCCTGTTCGGCATGGCGCTCATGCTGCCGGAGATCGAAGGAGACGCTCCCGTTCCGTTCAGCCGGCAAATCACCGTATTAGCGGATCCGGTTATTCTGTCCGCATTGCTGCTCGTCCTGTTTAGAGAAGCCGGTAACTCCGTCATGTTCACGTATTTAACTACTTTTCTAGACACGATTCTGCACCGGAGCGCTTCCGGCATCGGGTTCATTATGCTCGCATTCGGAATTGCCGGCGCAATCGGCTCCCGGATTGGCGGCTCCGCTGTCGACAAATGGGGAAGCGTTCGGATGATGGTCATCAGCATGATCGTTCATGTCGTAACGCTCGCCCTGCTTCCGCTGGCTATCCATTCATTCCCGCTTGCCATAGCGCTCTTATCGCTGTGGATCATATCCTTGTTCATTATGGGGCCGGCTACGCAGACCTACTTCATCGAGAAGGCGCCGCAATCGTCCAATCTCATCATCAGCCTGAACATTTCCGTGACGCAGGTGGGTCTTGCGGCCGGCGCAGGCGTAGGAGGCATGGCTGTCACTTTGAATGCGACGGTTTTATATAATCCATGGGTCGCGAGCCTTGCATTGCTAATAGCTTTCAGCGCGGCAATTGTCTCCTTCCGGAAGAGCAGAAGGACGCAGGCCGTTACGGCGTAAAAAGAATGCAACCATTAAAAATTCGTATATGAATCGATACGGAAGTAAAAAGCAGAGGGCTCTCATGGTTTTGGTCTTCATCAAGCGTGCGTATTCTTTGTGAGGTGCTGCCGTTCGGCGGCGTAAACATTAAATAAAAAAGAGGCTTGCTTTCGTCAGTAGACGAAAGACAAGCCTCTCCCTTTATTAAACCCCTTGGAACGTAAACCGGTGCGAATACACGCGGTTTGCATATAACGTGTATTCCTTCTCCGGACGCTGTCCCCAGCTATCGTGCCCGCCTACACCCATTTGCTTATGATTCACTCTAACGACCGTTTTATTGCTGACCGGCAGCTTATAGACATGATCATGCGCTTCCAGCTCAAACGGCGTATACGGCAGTACATTCAACTCAAAATTCGGCAGACCCTTCAGCACGATGCCTTCACCCTGCGCATTCGTCACCGCTGCGTGACGGACGTCCATTTTATTGCCGCATTCCTGCGGACGAATATATGGAACCAGTTGATCCTTTACTTTACCTGCGTAACGTCCAAGCTTGCCGCCTGTCTGACGGTCCCAATATGTTTCATCCGGGCCTTTGCCGTACCAGCTTACTTGATCGAATTGAGCCGGCATTTGGAACATGATGCCTACTTCAGGAATTTCCGGCAATCCAGAGCCCGGGAGCAGCTCCTCATATACGTTAACTTCACCATTTCCGTTAACGGTGTATACGAGCGAAAGCATGGATACGGCAGTAGTTGGCAAGCTATACTCTACGCGGACCGTCACATCGCTTGTTCCAATTTCCCACACCATGCCGCGAAGCTCGCGCCGGGCACCTGCTTCACGCCAAGTGGCCGAGCGCTCATGCTGCTGGTTGCCGCGATCATTGTCTGTATATGCGCGCCAGAAGTTCGGCTCCAGCGCTTCCGATAACCGCTGCGTTCCATTCCATGTATAGGAAACAAGGCTGCCGTTCGCTTTGTCGAACTGCACCGTGAAGCGCTCTCCGCTTACTAAAAGCGCAGTAGAAGTTTCCTCGACTCGAACCGCGGGCTTCGCCTCTGAACCTCCTATGATTAGTTCAACAGGCGCAGGTAATACAAACTGCTCAAATGCAATCTCATGACCTGCTTCTGCCCATAACGTCTGCTCCTTGAGCAGCAGCTGCAGCGTCAACACGGCCTCTTCAGACACGTTGGACAGCTTAGGCAGCGCGTAAGGAACCGTTATTGTTTCTTCCGTTTCCGGCGCTGCTGCCGCATGGACCGTACCCTCTTGAACCGTTGTGCCATCAACCGCAATCTGCCACGCAAGTGTAAAGCTGTCCAGCGATTCGAACAGATGACGGTTGGTCACCTTTACTAAGCCGCTGTGCAAATCGACCGCCTCGAACTTCGCGTTCTGGTAAACCTTCTTAACCTCCTGAAGCTTTGGCGAAACGGTACGATCCGCGAAAATAATGCCGTTGCCGCAGAAGTTGCCATCATGCGGCGACTCGCCGAAGTCTCCGCCGTACATCATCTTCACCACGCCATTCTCGTCCGTAACACGAATCGACTGATCGATCCAATCCCATATAAAGCCGCCCTGCAGAATTGGATATTTCTCGAATACTTCCCAGTACACATGCAAGCCGCCGCATGAATTCCCCATTGCATGGCTGTATTCGCATAAGATAAACGGTTTTTGCGGATTGCTTCGCGCATACTGCTCAACGCCCTGCGGGTTCGTATACATGTGGCTTTCAATATCCGAAGCCGCCTCGGAAGCACGCCAGTGGAAGACCCCTTCATAATGAACAACGCGTGAAGGATCCGCTTCTCTCAAGAAATCATGCATCTTAATGAAGTTGTCGCCGCCGAATGCTTCGTTGCCAAGCGACCATATGACGATGGAGGCATGGTTTTTGTCGCGCTGCAGCATCGAGTTGCAGCGGTCGAGCACCGCGCCCGTCCATTCCGGCTTGCTGCCCGGAACCGTTTCCAACTCCTCCTTTTGTCCGTAGGACCAGGAGCCATGCGTCTCCAAATTCGTTTCATCAATAACGTACAAACCATATTCGTCGCAAAGCTTATACCAAAGCGGGTTGTTCGGATAGTGCGACGTACGAACGGAATTTATGTTATATAGCTTCATCAGCTGGGCGTCCTTACGCATGTCCGCCTCGCTGATCGCCCGTCCAGTGTCACAAGAGAACTCATGACGGTTCACGCCTTTAAACATAATCCGTCTGCCGTTAATTTGCATAAGCCCGTCTTTAATCTCAAACTTACGGAACCCAACCTTGCAGCTGACCGCTTCCAGCAGAGTGCCGTCCTCATTCTTCAAGCATAAAATCAACGTGTACAAATTCGGCTGCTCCGCGCTCCATTTTAACGGGTTCTGAACGTCGGCACGCAGTTGGACCGGTGATATCTCTTCACCCTCTATGGTTGTCCTGATCGTAAGCGGCTGCTTAAATACCACATTGCGATCCGCATCATACAAGGAGGCTTCCAGCGTTATGTTCCCAAGCTGCTTAGCAAAGTAATTAATGAGCTTGGCATCGATAACGAGCTCCGCGTCGCGGTATTGCTCATCAAGCTCTGTTTTTACGAAAAAGTCGTAAATATGCGCCTCAGGCGTCGTATATAAGTACACATCGCGGAAAATTCCGCTCATCCGCCAAAAATCTTGATCCTCCAGCCAGCTTGCGTCACACCAGCGATACACCTCAACAGCCAGCTTGTTCTCACCCTCAACCAGATAAGGAGTAAGATCAAACTCAGCAGGCGTAAACGTGTCCTCGCTGTAGCCGACGAGTTCTCCGTTAAGCCAAACATAAAAAGCCGATTCAACTCCTTGGAAGCTGATGAAAACCGGTTTCCCTTCCCAGCTTTGAGGAACGGTGAAAGTGCGCACGTACGAGCCAACGGGATTATAGGCGGTCGGTGCAAATGGCGGCTTAATGTCCTCGTTGCCGTCCCACGGATACCTAACATTCGTATACTGCGGATAATCGTAGCCTTGCAGTTGCCAATGAGCGGGTACCGTTATTTCATCCCACTGGCTATGATCGTAATCCGTTTCGTAAAAGTTGACAATGCGCGAGTCTGCATTCGGAGCGAACGCAAACTTCCATTGACCGTTTAATAAATGATAGTTGGTCGACTTGCTATGGCTGCCTTCCCAGGCTTCTTCGACCGTATCGAAAGGCATTAGCGAAGCATGCGCTTCCATTCGATTGAGCTGATAGATTTCGGGATTGTTGTTCCACTCCGGATAACCGTTTACCGGCGGCGTATACATAAGTTTTTTTCGCATAGGTTATGGCACCTCTTCATTAATAATCAGACTATATTCACATTATAATGCATTCGTTTCCTTATTAAATGATACAATTTTCATATTTTATATAAAAATATGAAACACCGTATTCTACATAAAGCTTCTGCTGCGGATGCCCGTTTCCAATATTTACCGCTATCTTAAAGCGCTTACACTATTAAAATGGTAGAGAAGGTTATTTTTACATAGAGAGGTTGAGTAGTTTGAATAAGAGAATGAAACAGCTCGTTTGCAGCACTGCCATTCTAGCTTTCCTAACCGTATCGCCTGACACCGGTGCCGCTGCAACCTACACGGTGCAGAAGAACGATACCCTATGGTTGATCGGCACGAAGTTCAGCACCTCGGCGGATCACTTGAAGAAGATCAACAGCCTCACCTCAAATTCACTGTATATTGGACAAACGCTGCAAGTACCTAACCCGCCTGAGTTTACGGTGACCA
The DNA here is from genome assembly GCF_003337375.1 of Paenibacillus prosopidis. Taxonomy (GTDB): domain Bacteria; phylum Bacillota; class Bacilli; order Paenibacillales; family Paenibacillaceae; genus Pristimantibacillus; species Pristimantibacillus prosopidis. Next base: position 51,583 of record NZ_QPJD01000008.1, on the reverse strand, counting down.
CCGTCCAGCCGAACGACACGATGTGGATAATCGCTCAGCGCTACAACGTCCCGCTTACCAAGCTCATTGCTGCCAACCCCCAACTCCCAAATCCAAACAACATCTGGACAGGACTTGAAATCCGTATTCCAAAAAAGCCTGCTGCCTACCTAAACGGCGTATTCCCGCTGGCAAAAGGCTCCTATACGCCCTTCACGAACACCTATGCCGATTCTCGCACCTGGTCGTCGGACGGCACGGGGGTTCGCGCCCATGAAGGCGTCGACATCTTCGCTAATAAGGGAACGGCCGTATACAGCGCGCTAGCAGGCACAATCGTTAAAGCCGGATGGAACGAATACGGCGGTTGGAGGCTTACGATTAGAGTCGATGACTCGACCGAATTTTATTATGCGCATTTATCCAAGTATGCGGCTGGGATCAAGCAGGGCGTCAAAGTTAGCGCAGGACAGCTCATTGGCTACGTCGGCAATACCGGTTACGGTCCCGTAGGAACCGAAGGGAAATTCATCTCCCATCTTCATTTCGGCATTTACAAACGTACACCTGCCTATCATGCAGTCGATCCATACCTTTATTTAAAATGGTGGTCGCTGTAGATGCACAACAGCAAAAAATGAAGAAGGAGCAACCCCATTTGGCTACTCCTCTTCTTCATTTAATCCTTTACCCGCCGTCACACTTTATACAACCTAGCTCACCAAATGAGGTAACTCACTATTTAATGAAGTAAATTTCACTAATACACGTCCGTTTTTAAATCGGCGACTGGGAACCTGTCAGGCACCTGCGCATTGACTTCATACAGTGCAGGACGCCTACTCAGTGCAACGGTAATCTGCCGTGATCGCAGCTATAGCTGAAGCTGCTTCAGGTTATAAAACTCGCCTTTGCTCGCCATAAGCTCATCAAACGTACCGACCTCGACGATATGCCCCCGCTTCATGACAACGATACGATCGGCGTCGCGGATCGTCGACAGGCGGTGAGCGACGATGAACGTCGTTCTATTCTTAATTAGCTCCTGCATCGCTTTTTGCACGTGGAACTCCGATTCATTATCCAAAGCGGAGGTCGCTTCATCCAAAATAATGATTTTCGGATCGCGGATAAGCGCTCTCGCAATCGCGATCCGCTGCCGCTGTCCGCCCGACAGCTTGCCGCCGTGCTCGCCAACCATCGTATCAAGCCCGTCAGGCAGCTGATCGATAAACTCGGACAGGTTCGCCATTTCTACGACGCGTTTCACATGCTCTTCGCTAAATTCTCGAAGGCCATAGGTAATATTATCTCTGATCGTTCCCGAGAACAATATGTTCGTCTGCGGAACAACCGCCAAATGCTTGCGATAGCTTCTCAGATCGATATCCGCCAGATCGATGCCATCCATCAGTACTTTTCCGCCGGTAGGCTGAAGGAAGCCGATTACTAAATTCAGTACAGTCGATTTGCCCGCACCGGAAGCGCCGACGAACGCGATACATTCACCCGCCTTCACGTTCAGCGTCACATCCTCCAGCACATGATGCTCGCTGCCCGGATAAGAAAGCTCAACGCCTTCGAACGAAAACTCGCCCCGAACCTCCGACAGCTTTCTTTTGCCGCTATTGTTTTCAATATCCTGCGATACTAATATTTCTTTGATCGAATAGATGGATTCCAGACCCTTAGCAATTTGCGGATAAATGTTGATGAGTCCTGTGACCGAGGCCAAAATCATCGAGAAAAATCCTTGATACATGACCACGTCGCCGACTTGAATCTGACCCTGATAAGCAAGGTACGCCGTGAATATTAAGCACAGCACCTGGAAAATTTGAAAGGTCACCCAGTTCGTTGCACCAAAATATGCCTCTACCAAATCAAGCCGGTAGCCTTTGCCTTGAATGTTGCGCAGCGTCGAATCGATGCGGGCAATCTCCACCTTCTCCAGCCCATGCGCCCGAGTAATTGGAATCATCTCGACCATCTCCGATACGCGCGAGGACATCTGCTCAATCTCCTTGCGGAACTCCTTGTTCGAACGGCGGATTTTGCGGCGGAATATCGTTACGATTGCAATCGACATCGGAATTGTCAGCACAAAAAACAGCGAAACAATCCAGCTGCTGTTAAGCGTTATAATAAACGAGACGATAATGTTGACGACTGCCGGCGCTAATGCGATCATAAACTGCTTCGACATCATCTCGACCGCTTCTACGTCCCGCAGCACCTTCGACTGCAGCTTGCCGGCCGGCAGCTCGCGGTGCGAGTTAATCGACAGCTGCTGCAGCTTTCGGACTAACGCGCTGCGAAGCCCTGCTTCGACATGCCTGACCGCACGGCTTAAAAAGGAAATATAAGCGGCATGCGTCGGTATATTTTGAAGAATGACGATTAGAATCACAATAAAATTAATCCATATGCCCCGTATCGAATGCTCTGCCGGGTTCGTAGCAATATTAATGATATTAGCTGTAACGATCGGAAGCACGTAGACCGGTGCGCTCTTAATTAGTAGAAACAAAAGCGATACAAACAAATTCGCAAAATTTCCTCTGTACAACGAGAGCAAAAACTTTAACGGACTGGCCTCTTGCTCCAATGCCGCGTTCTCGAACGTGCTTGCTAACCCCTTTGATCCGCCAAACTGTAAGTTTGCGGCTTTCTCTGCCATATCCTTCTCCATCCCTCTGCAGCTCTTGATGCCGCCAACCTGTTAAGGGCGCTTGCTGCTGAACCCATGTTACGCTCATTCGTGACGCCTGTAAATGTGTGAATTTGCATAAAATATATTCTTTTTGGCTCTAGCGGTTAACGGTTCTTGCCTTTATAGTCCTTCGGCGTCGCGCCGACCATTTTTTTAAACAGCTTGTTAAAGTAAACCGGATCGCTGTATCCGACCAGCTGCGAAATTTCATAATTTTTTAAGTTCGGGTGATCGGTTAAAAAAAGCTTTGCTTTTTCAATTCGAATATCGATCAAATAATCGGTTATCGTCATGCCGGTCTCCTGCTTAAACAGACGGCTCAAATAATTAGCGCTCATCCCGACGGTTTCGGCGATCCGTTCCATTTCGAAATTTTTGTCGTACTCCTGCTCCAAAATGGCCTTCATCTGCTCGATGACATGATGCTCCTTCTCCTTCGAAGAAGCTTCTTGCCCAATAGAAGCCGTCGTCTCAATGCCCGTGTCCGCCCCGCTCCGCTCTTGCTTCACTTTCACGAGCAGCTCGTACAAATTGGTCTTGTCGACCGGCTTCAGCAAATAGTCCCTCACGCCGTAGCGCAGCGCTTTCCGTGCATATTCGAATTCGCTGAAGCCGCTTAGCACAATCGTCGCAATCGACTTGTCGCGCAAATGCTCAATGAGCTTTAAACCGTCCATCATCGGCATTTTGATATCGGTTATGAGTACGTCCAGCTCGCCCGGACCAAGCTTAGAAATATGCGTCCAAGCATCCATGCCGTTGCTGTATGAGCCAATAACCGAAATGTCCAAATCCATTTTCGTTAATATTTTTTCAAGGCCCAGACGTATAAACTCCTCGTCATCAACGATGATGATATTCACCTGGTTTTCATCTCCTTTGGCGTCCCCACTACTAGTTTGCGTTAAAATCGCTGCCTCTGCAATGTAAAAAAAGCGGGCGGCTTATTTCACCGCACCGCTTGTCACACCCGCGAAAATGTATTTTTGAAGGAACATATACAAAACTGCCGTTGGGATCATAATAATGAGGATGGCCGATGAGATCATTTGCCAATCGCCGCTATTGACGCCAAAGAAGCGCATCAGCGATGTAGATACGACGACATGCTCGGCCCTTGGCAAATACAAGAACGGGATAAACATATCATTATAGATGCTGATCGTCTTCAAAATAATAATTGTTGCCGTTGCCGGCGCGAGCAGCGGGAAGATAATGGAGCGGAAAATCCGGATGAGCGAGGCTCCCTCCAGCATGGCGCTTTCGTCCAGTTCATACGGAATGCTTCTAATGAATTGCAGAAAAATATAAATTTGCAAGATGTCGGCACCGACATAGATGAGCACAGGCCCCATCAAATTGTTCGTCAAATCAAGCATTTGGACCGTTTTATAGTTGACGACCTGGGTTGTAATCGACGGAATGATCGTAGCGAACAGGAACAATCCGACGAGCGGCCCTTTGAATTTGAAATCAAAGCGGCCAACCGCATAACAGAACGCCGATCCAATCAATATGTTCAGCACGAGCGTCACCGCGATGATGAGCAGCGTATTGCCGAAAGCCGACGTCATGTCGGCCTGCTTGAACGCCTGCGCAAAGTTTTTCAGATATAGAAAGCTGTCAGGCAACGCTATCGGCGATTTGCTGTGGAATTCATCCTTTGTCTTGAACGCATTCACCACAATAATATATGGCGGGAACAAAATCGCAAATGCGGCGAGCGCCAGCGTTGCATACTTAATGGTATCCCAGGCTTTACTTGATCGCTTCATCTGTTAGTCCCCCTTTTTGTTCAACAGGAAGCGTTGAATCGATAATACGATAACGACAAAGAGTAACAAGACTACGCTCATCGCCGATGCCAAGCCATAGTTGTTGAACTGGAAAGCCGTCTCGATAATTTTCATCACGAATGTTTCGCTGGCCCCTGCCGGTCCGCCCTTCGTGAGCACGAATGGGAGATCAAATACCTCCAAGGCGCCCGTAACGGTCAGGAACAAATTAAGCTCGATAATTTTGTATATGTTCGGTAGGGTAATATGAATGAACTTTTCCCAACCGTTTGCCCCGTCAATCGATGCAGCTTCATAAATATCGCTTGGAATCGACTGAAGCGCCGCCAAATAAATAACCATGTTAAAGCCCATAAAGCGCCAAAAGCCGATAGAAGCCAGCGTGTAGTTTACAAAAGACTCATTGCCGAGCCAGCTCGTCTGCGATAGCGCATCAAATCCCAGCTGTCCGAGCAAATAGTTTAACGACCCGTTTGTCGTATCAAATACGTAGCCGAATAGGTATGCAACCGCAACGCCGTTCAGAATGTACGGTAAAAACAGCAGCAGCCGGAAAAAGTTTTTTCCTTTCAGCTTGCTGTTAAGCACCACCGCGAAATAAATGGCAGCGATGTTTTGTACGATTCCGACAACGAAATAGGCAAAGTTATGTTTGAATACGCCGAAGATTGCCGGGTTTGCAAATACTTCTTTGTAATTTGACCAGCCGATCCATTCTTTATTAGGACTTAATCCATCCCAGCTCGTGAAGCTTAACCGAATGAGCTCAAGCGCCGGGTAATAGGAAAACGTCAGCAGCAGCAGCAGCGGCAGCGAAACGAATCCGAATATAACGAACTTCTTTTGTGTGTTAAAAGGAAGTCTACTAAACATAGGACAACCCCTTCCTCTCTTATTGCGTCTATCTTATTTGAAAGAACAGGATGGACTATCGTCTTTCGGATAATCCATCCTGCGGGCTTTTGGTTACAGACCCAGATCTTTTTTTGCTTTCGCCCAAGCCGCGTTTACTTTGTCCAACACCTTTTGCGGATCTTTGGACAATACGAACTCTTGAACCGTCGCCGCTTGATCCAGCTGCGCTTTGTTTTGAATTTGCGTCGCGGCATCAACCGGTGCTGCCGGCTCGAAGAACTTAGGGCTGAAGCTGTTGAACTCAGCCAGCTGCGGAAGCTTAGGCTCTTTGGCCTTCAAGGTTGGAATGAAGCCTGCGAAATCATCGTAGCCGGATTCCTCAATCATCCATTGAACGAATGCTTTAGCCGCTTCTACGTTGCCTGATTTGTTAACCGCATAGAAGAAGTCCGGGTTAAGAGGAGCTTTTGCTTCGCCGGAATTGTCGGCAGGGAACGGGAAGAAACCAATGTCCTCGCTTGCGGCGCCGTTCTCGATAACTTGGTTAATGACCCAGTTGCCGAGCAGGTACATTCCGAACTTGCCGGATGCCACGTCTTTTTTCGATTGCTCCCAGTTCGTCGAGTTGACGTCCTGCTCCAGGAAGCCTTTTTGATGCAATTCACGCACGATGCCCCATGATTTGCCGTATGCATTGTCAAGCGTGTATGGCGTATCGGTTTCTGCGCGTTTGTTTTGATGATCGGATGCTCCGCCGATAAGCGATGGAATATCATACACCCATACATCGAGCGGCCATTTGTCCTTGAAGTTCGAAGCGAGCGGAACGATGCCGGCGTCTTTCAGCTTTTGCGATGCCGCAAGGAATTCATCATAGGTTTTCGGTACAGCCGTAATGCCCGCTTTCTCGAAAGCTTTCTTGTTGTACACGATGCCTACTGTCGAGCCGCCGGAGGAAATGCCGTACATTTTACCTTCATGCGACTTCAAATCCTTAAAGTGAATGTCTCCCGAAAGTTGAATGTCATCGAGCGGCGCGAAATAGTTCGGCAGCTCTGCATTAGGAATCGTAGGGGTGAATACGACATCAGGGAACTCGCCGGAAGCGATACGGATTTTCAACGTTTTATCATAGTCAGTAACAGCCTCGAATTTAAGATCTACGCCGGGGTATTTCTCTTCAAAACGTTTTTCGTAATCCACATATTGCTTATCGATCATGTCTGTCCGGTTCGTTAAGAAAATGACATCCCCGGTAATTTTGGAACCCTCTTCTGTACCGCCGTTGTCCGTTTTGTTGTCAGCTGCGTTCGTTGCGGTATTGTTCGTTTTTGCTGCATTGTTTGTTTCATTACCCGCATTGTTGCCGCCACATGCTGCTAACGTTGTTAGCATAACAACTGAAACCAGAGCTAACGAAAACATTTTTTTCATTCTTTTTCCCCCTCAGTTCGTTTTGATTCCGCTTACATTTCGATCATACTCCATAAAAAGGGGCACTAAAATGGTTTAAAATATGATTTATAGTCTTCAAATGACATGGGATGAAAACGCTGCATTTCACACTAACAGCTCATTTTGTAGAAAGCTATTGCCAAAAACCCCTCGCATCATGTTTACTTGTTATATAACAAAACATCCAATTAGCAATAACAAAACTACCAACTTAAAGTGAGGCGACTCAAATGACGGAGCAGACAGCCTATATCGGCGGAATGACATGGGGATGGACCGGCGTGCGCGGCACGTGGACAGGAGCACAAGCAGATCGTTCAATGGAGCTAATGACGGAGCGTTTAAGCGTCAACTGGACAGCAATCGCATTCGGCGCCCTTCAGGATCATGCGCAAGCAACTGAAATCAAATTCAGGGAGGAGCCTACCGTGACGGATGAAGAGGTTCGTTCCGCTATTCGCAAAGCGAAGGAACTCAAGCTTAACGTATGCTTGAAGCCGGTCGTCAATTGCGCAAACGGCACATGGCGCGCGCACATCAACTTCTTCGATGCCGATGTTCCATGTGAGCCAAAATGGTCTGACTGGTTCGCTTCCTATACCGCATTCATCCTTCACTATGCCCGTATGGCAGAAGAAACGGGCTGCGAAATGTTTTGCGTAGGCTGCGAAATGGTGCAGACGGACCGCCGCGAGAAGGAATGGCGCCAATTGATAGAGGATGTCCGCAAAGTATACTCCGGCATCGTTACGTATAATTGCGACAAATACCAAGAGGATCAAGTCAAATGGTGGGATGCTGTCGATGTCATCTCCTCCAGCGGCTACTACCCTATCGATGCTTGGGAGGCCCAGCTTAACCGGATCGAGAAGGTTGTTGCGAAGCACAACAAGCCGTTCTTCTTCATGGAAGCAGGCTGCCCAAGCCGCGAAGGCTCGCAGCATTTGCCGAACGATTGGGGACTGCCGGGCGCGCCAAGCGAGAAAGTGCAGCGCCAATTTTATGAAGCGATGTTTGCTTCCTGCGACAAGCGCGACTGGGTCGGCGGCTTCATGCTGTGGGATTGGCCAGCTCGATTGTATGAAGAAAGCGAAGCGGCAGCTAATGACGATTACTGCATGTATGGCAAACAAGCAGAGCAAACCGTCCGCGACTACTATTCGCGAAAAATACATGTAAAGGAGACTTCCGCCAAATGAGCGATCTCAATCAACAATGGCTGCCTCGCATCGAGCAGGAGCTGGAATCGAACATACTCGGCTTCTGGATGAAACACACGCCCGATGAGCAAAATGGCGGCTTCTACGGTTTTATTAGCAGAGACCTGACCGTTAACCTTGAGGCTGACAAAAGCCTCGTGCTTAACACGCGTATTTTATGGACATTCGCTGCTGCTTACCGGATGTTTGGAAATGAGCAATATTTAAATATCGCCGAAAGAGCCTATCGTTATGTAAATGAGCATTTTACAGATCGCGAATTCGGAGGCTTGTATTGGATGGTTGATGCAGCCGGCAATCCGGCCGAAACGAAGAAGCAAGTATACGGCCAGGCATTCGCCATCTATGCGTTCTCGGAATATTACCGCGCAACCGGCAACGATGCTGCTCTTGAGCAGGCGATCGAGCTGTTCCATACCCTTGAGCGCTACAGCTACGATACGGAGTACAAAGGCTACTTCGAAGCACTGACCCGCGAGTGGCAGGAGACGGATGACAACAGCTTGAGCGAAAAGGATTTGAATACGAAGAAGTCGATGAACACGCATCTTCACGTTATGGAGGCCTATACGAATTTGTACCGCGTATGGAAATCGGATGTGTTGCGCTCGAAGCTGAAGGAGCTTATTGAAATAACGATGAAGCACATCATAAATGCGGAAAACGCGCATTTCCTCCTCTTCTTCGATGAGCAGTGGAACAGCAAATCGGAGCATATCTCCTATGGCCATGACATTGAAGGCAGCTGGCTTCTGGTAGAAGCTGCTGAGGTGCTTGGCGACGATGCGCTGCTTGCAGAAGCAAAGGCGATCGCAATCCGCATGGCGGAAGCTACGTATAACGAAGGCGTGGACGAGGACGGCGGATTATTTAATGAAGCCGATTCGAAGGGACTGACCGATACGGATAAGGATTGGTGGCCGCAGGCAGAGGCGGTCGTCGGTTTTTACAATGCGTATCAAATGACCGGCGACACGAAATTCCGCGATGCCGCTTTGAAATCATGGGACTTTATCGAGAGCCGCATCATTGATAAAGAGCACGGCGAATGGCACTGGAGCGTGACGCGTGACGGTTCTCCCAGCGATAATCTGGAGAAGGTTAGTCCTTGGAAATGTCCCTACCATAACGGGCGGGCATGCTTCGAAATGATTGAGCGTCTTACTGGCGCATCAGCATCACACTAATGGAGGTCGAAATCATGAGTAAATTCTATGAACGCAAACAACTGCTGACTGAACGTTACGAAGCTCTAATTGGACGTAAAAACGAACCTGCAGGAATCGGTAACGGCGTATTCGACCGTTATGTGCACCCTGTCCTAACAGCGGAGCATGCTCCGCTGCATTGGAAATATGATTTTGATCCGGAAACAAATCCTTATTTCATGGAGCGCCTTGGCGTTCATTGCGTGTTCAATCCAGGCGCTATCTCGTTGAACGGCAAATTTTATCTGGTTGCCCGTGTTGAAGGCAATGACCGCAAATCGTTTTTTGCGATTGCAGAGAGCGATAGCGGCGTAGATGGCTTCCGTTTCTGGGATCGTCCCGTCCTGCTGCCTGAAACGGGCTACCCGGACGTTAACGTATACGATATGCGTCTTGTTCAGCACGAGGACGGCTGGATTTACGGCTTGTTCTGTACAGAGAGAAAAGATCCGTCCGCTCCGAAGGGCGATCTCTCCAGCGCAATCGCGCAGTGCGGAATTGTAAGAACGAAGGATCTGAAGCAGTGGGAGCGCCTTGCCGATTTGAAAACAGCCTCCAACCAGCAGCGCAACGTTGTGCTGCATCCCGAATTTATAGACGGCAAGTATGCGTTCTATACACGTCCGCAGGACGGCTTTATCGATACGGGTTCAGGCGGCGGCATCGGCTGGGGACTTTCCGATTCGATCGAAAACGCCGTTGTCGAGAGCGAAACGATTATTGACGAGCGCCATTATCATACCATCAAAGAAGTGAAGAACGGACAAGGTCCTGCGCCGATCAAAACAGAAAAAGGCTGGATCCATATCGCACACGGCGTACGCAATACGGCGGCAGGCTTGCGATACGTGCTTTACGCTTTCCTATCTGACTTGAACGAGCCGAACAAAGTAACGCATCGCCCAGGCGGACACCTGCTCGCTCCGGAAGGCATCGAGCGCGTAGGCGACGTATCCAACGTGGCATTCTGTAACGGCGTTATCGCAAAGGATAACGGCGATGTCTACATTTACTACGCTTCATCCGATACGCGCTGTCACGTTGCCGTTACAACTATTGATCAATTGCTGGACTACTGCATCAACACACCTGAAGATCCGCTTCGCTCCTATGCGTGCGTAGAGCAGCGCATCGCTCTGATCGATCGTAATCTGCAGCTAAAATAGACAGCAGAAGAGCCCTCCAAACGAATTGATTTCGTTTTGGAGGGCTCTTTGGGTTATTGTATCGATTGTAAATGCTCGGAGAGACGATCCCAAGTTTCAGTAATTCCTTGCTCCATCCCCATTTCCATCACGGTTTTGAGCGCTTCGGCGGAATCGTATTGAGCCCGGCTAACAAGCTTCGTCTTTCCTTCGTGCTCTTCAAAAGTCATCGTAACAAGAGTTGAGGGCATTCCTTCCGCTTCATTTCCTTCGGCATCCGAGAAATAGTCGATGTAGACGATCTTTTCCGCCTCTACGATTTCCTGGTAGATCCCTTTGCCCCAAGATTCAAATCCGTAAAAATCCCCTTGGTTCTCATCCATGCACTTCATGCAGTAATGCCAGATGCCGCCCGGCCGAAAATCGACGTTGCAAACCGTAAGCGTCCAGCCGCGAGGTCCCCACCAGTGCTTCAGATGCTCAGCCTCCGAGAACACTTTGAATACAAGCTCGCGCGGCGCATCAAAAACACGCTCCAGAATAAGCTCATGGCCCTCTACCTTGGAAATCATTTTGTTCGACATTTTACATTCCTCCTGAATTTTTTAGTTTTGTTTGTTTTCTTTAGATTGCAGCTTCTGCAGGTAAGCCTCCAGATTGTCAAGTCGTTCATCCCAAACACGGCGGTAGGTTTCAAGCCAAGCGTCCAGTGCTTGGAACGGCTCCGACCGGAGATTGTAATTCCGGCGGTTGGCGGCAGCCTTTACCTCGACGATCCCAGCCTCCAACAGGACGCGCAGATGCTTCGAGGCTTGAGGCTGGCGGAGCCCAAGCCGATCGGCTATTTCCCCTACAGTCAAGGGACCTCCCTGCAAGAGCTCTACAATACGCAAGCGGTTGGGTTCGGCCAGTGCGCTAAATGTCGTAATTTCCATGATCCGAATGTTCCTTAATGAATGAATCAGCTTTTACATGGGGTACGGCGTGGACTTTTCTTACCATTTCATTCATTTCAAAGCCACCTCGTTTCGTTTACTAGTGACCGTACTCACATTTAAAATATACTACTTAAGGAATATTCCTGTCAATGAATATTATAAAAAAATGGGCTTAAACGAAAAAAAGCACAACCGCTTGGATTATACTTTTTGAATCTATAGGGAAAAAGTTCCGCGATAAGCGTCAAATAACCCCCACCTTAAAGTGTAGCTAGTCTTTCGTGGGAGAGTAAGAAGCACATCCATTTAACTTTCCGTTGATATATACGATTTTTCGAACATAATTGGCGGGATTCATTCAAAAAGAAAAATTATATATGATTTTTCACATAGATTTTTCACTTTAGCCAGCCCAGGGAATTTTCTATATGATTTTTCATATTTAATTCCAAGCATCGCAACCACCGCCTTATTTACTTTTCATAAAAACTTGAAAGATTACCTTCACGATAGAATGGATAATCTATTTTTTCTTGTACTTGTTTAACAAAACTTTCGTCGGTGACTGATTCAACGAAGAAAAGACCTGTATCTATCGAAGCCCCAGCACCTCCCCCCATAAAAATGTTACCATCCCTTACAATACGCCTCTTAATTACTTCTGAGCAATAAGGACTTAAAAGATGATAGGCGGATGGATTCGTCGTAGCCTTTCTTCCTGTCAAAAATCCTGCTGCACCCAGCAATAAAGACCCCGTACAAACAGACACTTTGTATTCAACATCACGTGAAGTTTGAATCCATGAAATAAACTCAGAATCGAACCTAAGTTTTCTTGTAGACATGCCGCCAGGAATAAAAACAAGATCATAGCTCGATAAATCCGGGTAAACATACTGTATCTTAATTTTCATACCCCGATCATCGGTGATTTCCTCCTTGTTTGAACAAAAGTCCCAAGAAAGATTCTCCTTTTTCCCTAACACGCCCATCCAAGCGACAACTTCGTAAAAGCCGGCAAAGTCCATAGTAGTCATTTGATCAAACATAATATAAGCCATTTTCATCTTCTACATCCGCCTCTTGCAAATTTGAAAACAAAAAAAGCACTTGATCATTAGATCAAATACTTTGCCCAGGCGTACGGCATATGAAATATGTGCTCCCTTGTGGTCCTCCACGTTTACGCCAGTCGCACATACCAAATAATTCCTACAACTTTTATATCAGAAATTTTGGAATATTTCAACAAAAAATGTCTTATTAAGTTTTCTTTTGGTAAGTGAAAATAAGGCTTGAAAGGAGGCGTCACCGCTTTCCATAGACCAGGATTCAGCAAGTTTATGTGGATGCGGATGCGGACATACGATTCGCTATTTGTATAAAAGAGACCTAAAATGCATACTGTGCGGACATAGGATCTGCTATACGCCTTAAAATACACTTAAAATAGCTGTTTTACGGCAAATAACGGATGCAGTGTCCGCAAGTACCTCAAAAAAGGGGCAAAACGGAAAAATAACGGATTCAAAGTCCGCATACGCCTAGCCATGTACATTGGATACGTTTCGGTCCTCTTTTTACAGCCGAAGCTTGTAGGTCCAAACACGTTCTTAATCACTGGAAATTGAAGATAACAACCCCTTTTATTAACTCACTTTACTAATAGTGGTAAGACTATCTAACAGAAACATGAGAAAATTTTAACAAGATTATAATATTCAAGCTGTGCTAGAATAACGAACTAAGACATTCTATTATTTGCATTCGGAGGGTTTCAAACATCATGTACAGATTTCTGACTCTATTCACTCTACTCGTGCTAGTAATCGCAACCGCCGCTAATCACAAGATAGACGCTTCCCCTGTTTTGAAAGTCGGCAGCGAGGGACAGGCAATTTCGGATCTGCAGTTCCGGCTTCAGACACTCGGTTATTACAAATTACCCATAGATAAAAATTTCGGAAAGGTCACCCGCAGCGCGGTTCAACGTTTCCAAAAAAATAACGGACTTCGGAGTGACGGCATTGTAGGCCCTAAAACATGGGCGAAGCTCAAAAAATTATCGGTTAACAAAAAAGAACTTTCCATGCTTGCGCGTGTCATCTATGCCGAGGCAAGAGGAGAAGACTATAAAGGCCAAGTGGCTGTCGGCGCGGTCGTAATGAATCGCCTGCAGTCTCCAAAGTTTCCGAATACAGTGAAAGAAGTCATTATGGAGCCGAATGCTTTCTCAGCCGTAACGGACGGACAGTACTGGCTTATACCGAATCAAACGGCGTTCAAGGCGGCCAAAGCTGCGGTAAAAGGCATGGACCCGACCGGCAATGCGTTGTTCTACTATAATCCGGATGTCTCCAAATCGGGTTGGTTCAAGACGCGCTCAGCCACCAAGAAAATCGGCAATCATCTATTTGCACTATAAGTAACGCCAAGGGAGAAAGAATAAATATCTAGTACAGGAGAACGAATGAATGAGGATTGACACCAAAGACCGACATAAGGCTAGAGTTGAAGTGGTAATTGATATTATCAAAGATATTTCTGAAAAAGAGACCATTCCGGAAGCTTTCAAAGCTAAACTAAACTCAATGAGTTATGAAGATTTGGGAACCTTCGTTATGGATATCATTAAAACCAGATCCGTTGATGAAATCCTTTAATTGCCGGCTCGCAGAGTATTATAGGAGAGGAAATGGCTCTATATCTGTTGATATAGAGCCATTTCTAACTTTTGAACTTTACTTAGCTTTATGGAGCGACTTCAGTAAAAGTCGCATCGCCGTTAAATGTCGATCCTGACCCGCTCTGGGCATACAAAAGATAATTGGAGTGGCGCAAATATTTGGTCGAATCCGTCCACATCTGGTAGGACGATTTTTGAGGATCCGCCAATCCGGCTACGCGACGGAAGGTTGCCTCATTTTTGAAAGTTGTCGTGCTATCGTTCGAATCCAGCCAAACTTCCCCATTGGACCGGATACGCAGGAAGCGCCCAGGGAAGTTGATGGACTCGAACGAAACTCCGCTCGAATCGGTCAATCCGGCAACCATCTTGAACTGTGAGTCTTGAACCGGAGAAACATTGGCATCTATCCGACCACGATAGTTAGAGTGCCGCACGTAACGATTCGAATTATTATACGATTGCAAGCGAACGTTTACGGATATCGGTTCGAGCCTCCACTGCTGGTTATTGCCAAGTACATATCGCCACTGCTGGATAAGGGCTCCGTCTGCTGTGGAGATTCCATCCACGTCAGCCGATTTGTTGCTATGCACAGGAGTGAGGCGGTGATAACCGCTGCCTACAGGGAGAAAGGCAAATTTCTGATTGTCGCCGCCATTACTGCTCCACAACTGGAATTTGGCGCCATGATCCAGAGACGCACTTGCTATATCCAAAAACTTTCCGCTCCTTACATCCTTAACGCTGTATTGGCCGCCGCCAAGATGGGTTACCGTCCACTGCTGATTCGTTCCCCCATTAGGTGTCCATTGTTGTACACTTGAACCATTTGCTGTTCCGGCTGCATCAAGAGCCTTACCGGTATGGCGCACAATGAGACGATACGTGCCGTCGGGAATATTTCCGCCAGGAAGAGTTGCCGTTCCACCGCTGCCGGAGGGCCGGGTATAGAGAAGTGTACCGAATCCGGGTTGGTCATACGTCGAAGCGTGTGAAGTGCCTGAGTTCGGACCGCCTTCCGGTCTCAATAGCTGGGCGCGTGCGGCAATATTGGGCACCGACAGCCCCTTGCGGTTAGCGTAATGGTTATAAATCATTTCCCAAACCGGACGCGGTTCATTACGGCTTTCGCTGGATATTACCGTTTCTGTTTGAACGGCGCCGTTTGTGCCTGTACCCCTTTCGTAGGTCGCATACGGTACGTTATCATCTCCGTTGTTATATTTGGCGACGTATTCGGCGGCGCGCATGAAGCGGTTATTTGCCCACCCGTACAAATCGTCGCCCTGATTCCAAGCCATTTCAGCCGTTGAAGCCATTAATCCGATGCCCATTTGCGTGTGCGCCTGGTCGCGCCCGGACTCCTCCCACTGTGCGAGCCCGCCCGGGTGCAGGAACGGAATCGCATTATAGATGGAACCGTTTCCAGCGCCGTGTTTAAAATATTCGATTCCGATGTTGTAGATATCCAGGCGGTCAGTAAAAATGCCAATCGCAACCGTCGCCGCCATATTGCACAGATCCCAGTTCGCACGGTAATTCTGAATGTGTGCGTCGTTGTGATCCCCACCGAATTCATTACCAATAAGGAAGCGCTCGTTAAGAGGCTTATAAAATACATTGAGCAGCATGTCTTGCATCTGGGTCACGTTGAAACCGGAATAGCCGCGCATAATCTCTGACACGTTAGCCAGCTGATATCCGAAAAGTCCGGCAGCCAAATAGCGGTCGGCATTGCCGGAGATCGTCGTAAGGGTGGACGACCAGGCGTTCAGAATGTTGCGCGCCGTGTCGCCGTTAGCCGTGTTGCCTGTGATCTTCCAAAGCAAGGCATTCTGATAAGCGCGGGCAACATCAATGTACAACAAGGATACATTGTCGCCATCGCCGCCGCGTATGATCGTAGCCGTAGCGCGCGGGGTCCAATTGGACGATGAATACGCACTATTGACCAGTTGATTATATCCGTCCAGATAGGGCTGCGTGCCTGCATTTACCATCTGCGTCATACGATCGAAATCTGCCTGTGTATGTAGTATGCCAGGATGTGCAAAGGGAATTGTAGCTGCTTGCGCCCTTTGCTCTTCATTAACATACACTCCCATGCTCATCAGAAGACTTAAAATAATTGAAAGCGCTAACATCTTCTTCATCACAAATCATCTCCTTTAAATTTTGATTACAAAACAATATGGAGACTACACTTTTTTCACCAAAACCTCCTATTGAAATAAGAAGTGATACAATTCATACATATTTCCCTTAGAACAATGTGGCTCTACATCCTGAAAACGGTTTCATTTTTCATTTCGATTACTGATTTTCGGGTAGCACCACCTCCCTCAAGCTATGTGGCGATTGGGGGCTTTCGACTATGTTTTCTTTAAGGTTGTCTGTGTTTGTTAAAGCGCTTTCATCTAGTTTTGAGATAACCCTTTTTCCTCACATTTCTCGTTCCCCACAGTTTACAATAGCAAACCATACAGGTTTCATCTATTGCAAAACCATTCAATTTTATCAGATTTCTTTCAAATCTCACAATTTTCTCTAACTTCTCTTTTCCAGAAAATTGATGCCTGTTAGCGGAGGAACAAAAAAAACAGCTGCCGAAGCAACCGTTAACCGCTATCATATCCGTCCCTCAATTAACTAATGACTGATTATATAACGAAAATTTTCGATGTATGAAATGTTCCCTTGTTCCACTCGCCGTAGATGGTCATAAAAACTAAAAGAAAATTTAAAGATGTGCCCAAAATCCCAATTATTCAGGCTATAGTACTTTTCCCAAAACTTGGACTCGGTTGGCAGAAATTCCGCTCGTTCTGACTTTTGTAACGGCAAATGATCAACTGGTGAAATCAACTTTATTGGATCTAACGGCTTTACGTGGCGACTACTTCTAAGAACTTTTATCAGTTTGAGAAGGGGTGACAACCCTCTTTTGAAAAATGAAACGTGGCCTAGGTCAAATAAAATGTTCAATGCATGAGAAAAAGTAAGCATATGACCAATCAAGTCATGGTGCGATTCCGCCCGATATATAATTGGGAAATCCGATAATTGCTCCTGCACAAAATACGAAAGGTCATTAGAGTTCTCAATTCTAGGAAAGCAATCTGCTTCTGTTATTTCCAATCTTTTTACTTCAGAAGCCGTAAAACCAATCCATGATCGTCCTGGAATTGTTTTTTCAAATGAACGAATGAGGTCGGATAATCCTAAAAGATCGTCCTCGCACCCCACAAGAATTCAGTACTATACAGTAGCAACTTTTAAGACTTTAGTATTACGACCGCTTTACTTCATAAATAGAAAAAGGAGCTGCCGCGTGGCTAGCTCCTCGACTGAGTAATCATCTCCGTTATTAATTGTTCTTTCTAATCTAAATAAGAAGGAAATTTTAACTGGCAAACTCAAATCCTTCTTCATTGCCGTAGATTGCGTTAATGTAGAGATGCGTGACGCGTTCGATTCCTTTAACAGGAATGACGTACACGAGGTCCCCGTCTCTTACCTGAAGAGCCAGAGGGCCGGATATTTCCAATAAGTCATTTACTTTTGCAGCTGCCTCTTCGGGAGACAGCTTCGGTTTTAATGGAACGTCGAGTTTATAATACATAAAATAATTCGTGGCATCGAGTTCTAACAGCCTGCCTTTCTTGCGGTCTATCACGATGTCTACTTTCTGCTGCACCATCGGTATGTTTTCCCTGATGGGAATGAACGTCAGGCGGAGATTCGTGTATTCGTCTTTGGTTTCATACAGCTCGAGGGGTTCCTCGCCCCATCTGTCGATCCATTCTTTTGCCAATGAGATCGCTTTGTCCTTATCCAGCTCCCCCAATGATTCGTCGTGTTTCTCACCGTTCGGCATCTCAAAGTACACCCGAAGAATATGGCCTCCTGTTTTCGTAACATCAACGATATAGGGGCTGCTCATAGCCTTTTTGTCATCATAAGCTCCGAATGAGAGGGACTGACCGAGTAGGTTGTCGCCTCCGCCTCCGTTGGAACGAATGGTTTGCCCGTTTGTCTTAGGCCAGTAATCCCCCATAAACGACTTGGCACGCCGTGCCAGTTCCGCTCCATTAAACTTTTTTTCGCCTTCGAATACAATGCCGGCTTTTCTTATTCTGTACGGGTATTTACTATACCAGAAATCATTGAACCCTTTGTCGTTTCTCCCGATTGCCGGAAGATTGCCGATCTCTTGAGCGAGTTTGCTTACGATTTGCTCTACCTGCTCATTGCTGTCCGATTGATACTGCGCCTTATTAGTAATATCATTCAATTCCATCATGTATGGACGCATCTTGCTCGTGTATTGGCTTATGAGCTGTAAAGTGTCCAACTGAGACGGTTTTAGCGCCGATATCTCTTCATTGCCTGCATATTCTAAATACCTGCTGCTCTCTCCCCAAAAATAAGATATACCTGATAACGAATGTAAAGAAGGGACTGCTGAAGACCCATACGAAGTATATTGGGCCAAATAGAAGGCCTGTTGATAGGCATCCTCAAGAAAGTCTTGCCGTTTGGCAACGGAAGAAGTGGAGAGGGCTCCGGCGAGCGAGTAATCAAACTGGCCGAACGCGAACCACTGCATATGGATCCAAATATTCATATCATGATAAAGCTGCTGTTTAAGCCTGCCAACTTCTTGGTAAGTCCGGTACCCCCAGTTACTCCCGATCAGCAAAACGAGCGCAGCAACCCCTGCCAAAAGTTTAATCTTTAACGGTGTCATCAAATGTTCTCCTATCCTTCTAGCGAGTTGATTCATTAAGCATGCTCATCCATTTTAACAAACGGGATATTATGATCAAGCGGTATGATGTGGAAATGCAGACCAAGAAAAACAAAAGAAATACTCTTCATTGAGTACCCAAGTCCTAATCCTAATGGTGCAGCATTTAGGAACTATTGACTCGCAGGTGTATTACATGCATAATACATACATAAAGTGTATGAACCATATAGTACACACACTTGTAATGAATGTGAGGTATCGCTATGAACACCAGCGAAGGGTCGACGGAAGTTACGTTCAATAATAGGGATCCCGTCTATTTGCAGGTAGTCCGGCATTTTAAAGAACGGATTGCAACGGGCCAGCTTTCAGCTGGCCAGGTCATCCCCTCCCGAAGGGAACTAGGCGCCCTAATGAAGATCAACCCGAACACGGTACAGAAAGCTTATAAGGAAATGGAGGAGCAGCAATTGATAATTACGGAAGGAAACTCACCCAGCAGGATCACGAATGATACGGAGCTGCTCAACCAAATAAGGTCGGAATTGCTTGGCGAAGCGGTCAGTGCCTTTGTGGCGTCCGTACGAAAAATCGATGTTCCGATCGAAGAGCTGCTGCAGTTGGTCAGAAGTAAATATCAGGAAGGAGGCCCGGAGCATGATTGAGGTAAAAGATATCCGCAAGCGCTATCGCCGCCGCGACGTGCTGAACGGCGTATCCTTCACTGCCGCTAAAGGAGAAATTACTTGTCTCATCGGTGTAAATGGAGCCGGTAAGTCGACGATCTTGAAGGCGATCATGGGTCTGACCCCTATATCGGGAGGCTCTATCCATATTGATGAACAATCTCTAAGACCACAACTATATGAAAAGATCGCCTTCGTCCCTGATCATTTAACGATGCCTTCCGGTATGAAGCTATCCGAAGCAATCAAGTTTATGGCAGATTTCTATGATAGCTGGAACAATGCACGCGCCAGGGAGCTTATGCAATTTTTTCGGCTCAATTATTCGGATAAAATCGGGAGCTTGTCGAAAGGCACCGCTGCAAAATTCAACCTTTTGCTGGGTCTTGGCCAAGATTCAGACTATTTATTAATGGACGAGCCGTTTTCCGGCATCGACTTGTTCAGCCGGGAAGCGATTGCGAATGTGTTTACCAGCGATTTAATCGAGGGCCGGGGCGTACTGCTCACGACGCACGAAATCGGAGAGTTGGAGCATCTCATCGATAAGGCCGTTTTATTGCAGGACGGTAAGGTAAGCCGGGCGTTCAACTGCGAGGAAATGCGTTACGAGGAAGGAAAATCTGTCATTGATGTTATGAGAGAGGTGTACCGGGCATGAACCGTTATTTAAAGCTCTTCCATATGGAGGTTCATCGCTTTCGATGGATGCTCGCCATATTAATGGGAATCACAGCGGCCTGCCAGATTAGCGCTCTAATTTGGACACTTACAAAAGAATTGTATCGCCGGAGAGAACCGGTTCCGCAAGACATAGGAAACACATTTCAAGTTTCCGCTCCGGAACAGCTTACATTCGAGTGGGCGATGGCTAATAATCAGCTGTTGTTTATTTTGCCCATCCTCATTTGTATAAGCGTGCTTGCTTTATACATCTTTTTCATCTGGTACCGTGATTGGATTGGGCGTCATACCTTTATTTATCGATTACTGGTGCTGCCAACCGCAAGACGCAACCTCTATTTGGCCAAAATATCTGCGTTTCTCCTGTTCGTCTTCGGATTTGTTTCATTTCAACTGGTACTAATGCCCATCCTTAATGTTATCTTTAAGCTCATTGTTCCTGCGGACCAGCGGGCAGACTCGCATATCGTTGACGCTATAAGCCGCAATCTGGCGCTTGTGGAGCTTATCCCGCGGCAATTTGAACAGTTTCTGTACTATTACGGAATGGGTACGATTGCAGTTTTAGCCATATTCACTGCTATTTTGTTGGAAAGAAGCTATCGCCGTTTGGGGATTTTATATGGCGTGCTGTATTTGTCTGGGTGCGTGTTAGCCGTTATGTCCCCTTCCTTACTTTTTGATTCACGGCACCCTTATTTATATCCAAATGAACTATATGCCGCCGAGCTAATCATGTTTGTTTTCGTGCTTTGCATATCGGTGTGGCTTGGCATAAGGCTGCTTGCCAAAAAGATTACGGTGTAAGGAGAATGTATATGAGGCGTTATTGGTTATCCATCATTATAGCTGTGCTCGCTGTAAGCGGAATAGGGTCCTATTACGCGTTCGCCAGACAGAACTATTTACCTGAATACAAGCTCGAAACCATACAAGGGGATCCTAAGGAGGGTGAAGATGTCACGCTGATAGGCTCTTATTATGGAGACATGCGCTCCGAACCGTTAGAGGTAAATACTGCCGGGAGTGAATATGGCGGCTTGAATACTAACTTCCGCACAAGATTGACTGGAGTCCCATGGATTTACAGACAGCCTGACATCCATCAGCTGATAAAGGATCATAAGTCCTTTATGCGGGGAAAAGGGAATATGAACGGCTTTTACCGTGATGAGGAATGGGTCATCTATTCCGATGTATCTATAAAAAATAAAAGATCAGATACGCCATTAGCCGCATTGAAGCTCACTCTTCTTCATGAAGCGACTGACAAGGTTTCTACATTTCAACAGACCTACGAGCTGCCTAAAGAGCCCAGCCACATTTTTGTTGAAGATGTTCAGCGTATTGACGATGAAATTTTTATACTTGTCAAAAAAATTTATAATGTCTATAAACCGATCGATGTCGAATATAACATCGTTGTATTGGACCTCTCCAGCGGGAAGCAGCTGCGAAATGTGAAGCTTGAGAATTGGAGCAGCCCCGCAAAAGACATTGAAATGCAAGTCAGCACAATATTGACCGATAGACCTAGCGCTCCAACCGAAACGTTCCTTTTTAACGTAAGCGAAATGAAAATCAACAAAAATACAGGAAATGCTCAAAGGATCGGAGAGAAATATTATTCCTATTCCTACCGTACGAGTTTGTTGACCGAATTGTCCGATATGGGTTGGCAATCGGCTGATGACGGTGGCAGAGTGATAAGCCTGCAACACGATTATTTCTATTTTGCGGAATACGGTCTCGATCATATCACCTTATCGCGCTATGGCCTAAAGACTAAAGAGCAGGAGCGCGCATATGCGTCGATATCCGCCGAGCAGCTGGGTGTGGACGAAATTAAATCCGTACAGATCAGTTCCAACCGGGTGTACCTTCTCTTCAATCAAGCAGGCGTTCCCGGAGCTGCTGTGCTTGATCTTACAAATGGGGAAGTACTGTTTACCGGACGTACGGCTGAAATTGGTGATGAACAGGAAACGGAGCAGGAGATGAAGGAAAATCTCCATTTGTTAAATTTGGAAATCGTCGAAAAGATTAAAGACTGATTGGACGAGGAATCGTTATGAGAGCAACAACTCAACTGGAACATATGCTTCAACGTCTAAGAGGGCTTGAGCATTACGCCTATCAGGTTGCCCATTTTATCTTGCAGGACGAGGTTCTCGCAGCAGAGGCAGCAAAGGCAGCATTGCTGGAAATAAGCAAGGCTGATAAACAATTAGAAGGCTCGGCGGAAGAGCTTCGCATCCGGACTAAAAGAATAACGATCAGCGCTTCGATTACAATTGCAAGATCGGCTTCTAGCATCCAATAAGAAACAAACAAAAATGATCATATCGCATCCGCGTATGATCATTTTTTTAGCTGACCTTTAGCTTAATAACCAAATTTTTCAGCGGCTTCAACTGTATGTTTAAGCAATGTAGCTATTGTTACTGGTCCGACACCTGCTGGAACAGGGGTAATTGCATAGGCATTCTTTAAACAAGCATCATAGTCAACGTCCCCAAAGTTACCTTTATTGTAACCAGCATCAACGACAATAGCACCTGGTTTTATCCAATCACCTTGAACAAATTTGGGTTTACCAACCGCTGCAACGACAATATCGCCTAATCGAACAATATTATCTAAATTGGCGGTTTTAGAATGACATGTAGTCACAGTTGCATTTTTGTTTAAAAGCATTGCGGATACAGGCTTTCCAAGGATTGGGCTTCTTCCAATCACAACAGCGTGTTTTCCTTCGATGGGAATATTATAGTACTCCAATATACCAATGATTGCGGCCGGTGTACAAGAAGGATAATCGGCAAAACCAAAAGCGTTTTGAGCAAATCCTTGAGTTGTTACACCATCTACATCTTTATCAATACGGATGGCTTCGAATGCGGCCCTTTCGTCAATAGGATGAGGAACGGGATGCTGTAGCAATATTCCATGAATATTAGGGTCATCGTTAAGTTTGTTAATTGCAGCAATTAATTCATACGTCGTAGTATTCGAAGGAAGATCAACGCGTACAGAGTGTATACCGAGTCTTTTGCAAGCATTTCCTTTCATCCGTACATAAGTAGCCGATGATGGGTCGTCGCCGACTAAAATGGTTGCTAAACATGGGACAATCCCTTTCTCGGAGAGGCGATTGATTTGACCCGCTAATTTTTCCTTCATGTTAGCAGCAACTCGATTACCGTCTAGAATTAATTTTTCCGCTTTCATCTTATCAGCCCTTTCTAATCTGCTTAAAACATAAAGAGGTAAGGGGGTATCCCCTTACCTCTGCCCAGGCGTACGGCTGTATAAAATATGTGCTCCCTCGTGGTTCCCCACGTTTACGCCAGTCACACATACCAAGAATTTACTTTATTATAGTCCGAAAAACCAAATATAAACAAGTTTTTTATTGAGTTAAGCTGTCGGTAATTGTTGATGGAAGAAGTAAAGTGACATCGAATTCATTTTTAATGAATAGGCAAGCTGCAATCCAGCGGTACCGCTCCCGATTATTCCAATCCGATTGTTCATAAAGTCATCTCCTCCTTGAGGAGTTTCTATTTCAATTAGTCTAATTCCAGCTCCAGGCTTCCGCGAACTTTGATTTTCGTTCCCGGCTTGATCGTGACCGAGTCCTCAAATTCCACTGGAACCGCTTCTCCCAGCCAACCGAAATCACATAGGCATGAATATTCGTCGATTATTTCTTTGACCTCGCCTGCAGCAACGATGTGGGGAGACTCGTTTATCGGTTGGGTAAAGCCGGGGGTCTCGGCATTGTCCAAGAGGGTAAAAATGGTTACAAGCTGAATGCTGAATTTGCCTCCGATTCGATCTCCTTTTTTCAGTTTGGCCGATTCTTTTCCGGCTTCTATATATTCATCATGCTGAATGAAATGGCACCATAAAGATTTGTTTTTACCGGGAATGAAGACCTTAGCTGTTCTCTCGTACCCCTCGGCGATTAATGTTTTGATCTCCATAAGCTCCATTTTCATGACACACCCTTTATTGTAATTTGCCAAAAGACTTAGGGTCGCTTGGCATCATGGATTGCAATTTACCGTCTTTTATGATGACAACAATTCCTTTTTTGGGATTTGCGGCTCCCTCCAAATAATGAATGGTTTTGCCGTTTACTTCCCTTACCATATCGCTGGCTGCAACTCTTTCGGCCTGGGCAGTAAAATTTTTAAACCCTTGAACCGAATTTTCAAAATCTGCAGGGTCTACGCCAAGCCGCGTGGCCAGTGAGGGAATCCGTTCAGGATACCTTTCCCAATAATCGGCAAAATGTTTGACCCCTTGATTGGTTCCGTCATCAAGCGTGCCCCATCTGTCGCCGCTTGGACTTTCTCTCATCTCCTGTTTCAGACTTTCCCTTTCACTTTGCGCCGCTTCATCCCCTGCTTCATCTTTCTTGCTATCTTTGGATTTATCGGCATCTCCGGCACCATCACTATCCCCATCACCGTCACGGTTGCCGGAGCCGCCTTCGTCTCCCGGCTTATCGGGCCCGTCTCCATCATCGCCGCGGTTTCCGTGACCGTTGCCGTTATCGTGCGGAGGTTTGGAGCCGCCGCCAGCGCCGGAGCCGGCGGGATCATTTTCGGCAGGAGGGCGCTCTGGCGCATCATCTTGCGAACGCCTTGGCCCACCGCCAGCGTCAACGTCAGGCTCGCCGTCCCCGCGCGGGTGACCGGAGCCTGACGTGCCGATGTCGTCACCGTCGCGTAGACCGCCCGAAGGAGGATCTGCCCGCCCCCCCGTTCTACCGGCGTCAACCAATCCCTCGACATCGTCGGTATGGCGCAGGCCTTTGCCAAGATCCCCGCCGACATCCAAAATATCGCCGAGTTTGCCCAATTTCCCAATAGCGCCGAACGGAACGAGATTCATCGCCCTTTCCCAAGTTTCGAGCTTATCGCCGGTGATCAAGTCTTTGCCCGTGATCGCTTCGATAATGCCCTTCACTTGTCCGACGACAGGGACAAAATTAAGCCCGATGCTGAGCAATGTGGCGAATATCCCCAAACCGACGGTCGCGGCGACAGCGGCTCTTTGCGTATTGAAACAATCGCTTAAGCTACCGCAATTGTCAGCCAGCGCCACGTCCGGAAACGCAAAATACAAAAACAATCCGATCAGAGCCCATAAAGGGTAATACCGTTTCATTTTAACGGCTCACCTTCCTTCTGTTGGACGTCCGGAAGCTGGGGTGTCAGCAGGAAAATAATCAACATCGAAAGTGCGGTCATCAGAAGCAGCGGCCGGAAAGTATCCGTGGAGTGCATCGCATTTTCCAAAATCGCAGATGAGATGATTTTAATAAGTATAAACCCGAAAACCAAACGGATCAGCAGCGGAATTTTATCCATCAGCTTAGGCCAGACTCCGAGAGGAACGGGAATTAACTGTTGGCGAGCCGCCAGCAGGACAAAAATCAACGCACCGATAAACAAAGGATCAATCCACGATTTGTATACTCCCGCAATCATCAGAACCGACCACAATGCTGCCGCCGCCGCCAAAAACCAAGGATTTACCCGGTCTCCGAGCGATTTGACAGGGGGAAGCTCCCTTAACTCCCGCTCCAGCTGATCCAGCGGCATTCCAACTTCGCTGCGAAACGCCGTCATCCCCTGCAGCAGCATTCGAATGGCGGCAATCACGATCGCTACAAAGATGATGACCCACTCGTATTGCTGCAAAGGGACGGTAGCCTCTGCCGGAGGACGTGATGAAACCCATGTAAATACCGGTCGGACGAGTACCGGCACGGTTTGCGTCCAGAAATAAACAAGCACCCCGGTAAGCAGTACATATAGTACGGCCGCAACGCTGAAACTGGCTTTCAAAGGCAGGAAGGGGACTCTGAGCTGAGCGGTTAGCGCCTTGGTTATCATCGGGATTTTTACCATCAAAATATATAATAGACCGTACTCGATCAAAAGTGGAATCCTAACCTTAATCACATGCTCCAAGAAACCCTCGTCACGCCGCCATCCGACCTGCGTCCAGCTTGTGTGCTGGAGAAAAAAATCGCCGAAGATAAAGCCGGCGATAAACAGCAGGCCGAGATTCGCGCTGCTCGTTCCCACAATCGCTGCAATCATTATGACTACCAGCGATTCGCTGAAGACGCTTTCAAATCCCGGATGCCACCACCCAATCATCAGACCGGCTGACAGCGCCAGCAAAGGGAACCAAGCGGCAACAGCCGGCCATGCGGCCAAGTAGAGGCCGTCCAAGAACGTATACGGAAGCTTTTTGGAAAACCGGCTTGCCCGAAAAGGGAGCTGAACCCACCAAAATCGAACGAACCGCTCTAGAACAGGCTTAGACTGAGACATGGAGCGCGGACTCCTTTCTCAATATTAGTTTCCTGGCCGTATATCCCAGTACGACCCCATATACGATGTGGCCGACCATTGAAACCGAAATGAGCTCGTCAAGCGCTTTCACGTTAAGCCACCCCGGATATACGGTAACCATCGCAAGTTCAAGGATCATTGCCCACGCCAAGCCGCTCCAGATGCCTCTGCGTCCGAATGCAACGGTATAAGCAATTCCGAATGTAGTTCCGTTAGCGATATGGAACAATGCCCCGAGTATGCTGACCCAAAGACCGGTGGCTAGCTCGCCTACGAGCGCTTTGCCAAAAATTCCGAAAATATCGAACGGCCAAAACTGAATGCCCGTCACTTTAATTAATAGGAATCGGGAAAGATCGTAAAGGCATGTAGCCAGGAAGCCGGCTATTGTCCCGTAACCGATTAACCGCTTTAATTCTGCGCGTTTTTCGGAAGACACTCTTCTCCAAATCAATGTGCCAATAATAAATGCCAGTATCAGAATTCCTATCAAAGTGTACAGCATGGAAATACCCGAAAAAATAAAAACCAGTAAGGATGCCCCAGTCGATAAAAATAGGGCAGCAAAAATAAACGATGATTTTATCTTTATGCTTCATTTCCCTCCTGTCGGGTTCATCCAAGAGCGTAACGAATCGGATGCACAATTTATTTTTATGTTACCTTAATATGGATTGTAAAAAGTGTCAACACTGTCAAAAGAAGCAAAAAAATAGGTACATCGGCTATTCGGGCTGGTAACTCGTTATGCGGGCATACAAGGGCGGCTTGGGAAAATAGAGCTAAAAATTTAGCTCTACGGGTAGCTTGAGCTTCGAATATAGCGGTATTGAGCGGCCTAATGAATTAGAGAGTAAGCTTCGGCGGGAGTTGAATGCGGACACAGCTATAATGGATAAATACAGTAATTCTGGGCTTATCGACCTTTTCGTTTGCTCTATAATGGAAATATCCCATGTAGAATATCCATAGTAAGCCTATTTCCCTCGGTAACTCCCCCATTTAGCTGATTTTACTGTACGAAATCCAAGATAGCTCAGCATGCCAACAATCTTCTGCTCCTATCCTGTACCGAATCCAATGTAAAAAAACAAGGGACTGTTCCTGAAGATATACAACCTTCTGGGACAGCCCCCTTTTTGTGTGCAGAGGTTACTTGGTAAAGCTCTTCGCCTGCGCGGTCGACTCCCGATACAGCAGTTCACCCGCCAGCAGCAGCTTCTCCATCGGCTCCTGCTTGCCCGCAATGCGGCTGAGCAGCCGTTCAACCGCGCGCTTGCCAAGCGCCTCCTTCGGTACATGTACCGTCGTTAAGGCAGGCGACATCCGATAAGAGTCCTCAATATTGTCAAAACCGGTGACGGATACGTCTCCCGGCACCGCCACTCCCAGCTCTTGCAAAGCGTGAACCGCTCCGATCGCGATCATATCATTTGCGCAGAGGAGTGCCGTAGGCAGTGCTTTCGCCTTCATCCGCTTTATTGCCCACTGTTTGATCGGCTCTTTGAATTGCTCATGCTCGAAGCCCTCTACCGCCAGCATGCCATTCTCCTTGATGCCGCTGCCTAGCTCTGTCCCCTCCTGCTCTTCCAACGCGCTGCGAAAGCCGAGAAAACGGTCCTTAAAGCTTCTGGAATAGGCGGTATCCCCGACAAAGCAAAGCTGCGTATGCCCAATCCCGATCAAATGCTTCGTCAGACGGTACATGCATTCATAATTGTTCGTAAACACCGTATCACTTGGAATAAGCATGTCCTCATGATCGACGAGCACCATCGGCAAGCCGATTCGATGCACCTCCAGCAGAAGCGGAGTCGAAATTTCTCCTACGCCAATGAGTCCCAAAATGCCGTTCGGATTCAGAAAATGCATGAAATGGTCGACGCTTTGTTCGGATACGATAACCATGCCATAGCCGTCCTCTTCCAATCTGGCTGCAATGCCGTCCAAAATCCTTCCCCAATAAAGCGATTCCTTTGTCTGAAAACGAATATTGGGCATAAGCACGAGTACGGATTGCTTGTTTCCGGCGGGTACCTTCGGCAGCTGCTCCAGCTTCATCGTTTTCACATAAGCGTTTTTTTGCGAAAAATAACCGAGCTGCGACGCCGCTTGAATGACCCGCTCCTGCGTCGCCTCGCTGACGCCTCCCTTACCGGAGAGCGCCTTCGAGACGACAAACTTGGAAACGCCCAAATAGTCGGCGATTTGCTGCATCGTGACCTTCTTTGACATTGGAGTATTTCACCTTAACTTTCGGTAATAGTACGCGCCTCTTTCCAGCGCTGATTGTATTGATTAAACACTTCCTGCAGGTCAGGCGCGGCAATCCATTCTTGAATGTAGTCGCCCGACCAGAATGCGATCTGCGCGGTGCCCGCTATTTCCAGAAGTAAATCGCTTGGAACGCTCTTCTCCAAAAAAATGCTGTTAAAGGATAAAAACTGTTGGATCTGCGGCAAAGACGGCTGCTTCTTATGATCAACAGGCAGAAATCCCGAATCATCCACATAACCGGAATCATTAACGAAAAACTTCACCCAGGCTTCCGCCAGCGGCTTATTCTCGCTAAACTTGCTTACTCCGACAAACCAGTCCGGGCTTAAGGGCGCATATCGCTTCTCGCTGTTATCATAAGGATATGGAAAAAATCCGATATCCTCAGACTTTGCGCCTGCTGCGATAATTTGATTGATGACCCAGTTCCCCATTAAATACATACCGGCTCGGCCTTGTGCGAGTTCCGTCTTCGATACTTCCCATTGATTGGAAACCATCTGCTTCTCCACATATCCGCGAGCAATCAACGTTTTGACAATCGTAATCGCTTGCCCCCATGGATTGTCGATGGTCCACGGCTCGTCCGTATTCACCATTTCGTTCAGATAGCCGGGATCGCCAGTCATATAGCTGACTAAATCCTCTCCCCACGTCATAAGCGGCCACTGTGCGCCGTAATTCAAGTAGACAGGTACGATGCCTGCCTGCTTTAGCTTCTCACAAGCGGCATAAAACTGATCCAACGTCGTTGGTATATCTGTAATGCCAGCCTTCCTAAATGCTTCCTTATTATATACAATGCCCGTCGTAGAGGCGCCCGTGGCAATTCCATACCGCCTGCCCGAATACGCCTTAAAATCGGCAAAATGTATATTTTCGAACATGCTGTCAGCCAGCGGCTCAAAATAATCAGGCAAAGCCTCGTTTTTAATGTTGTTCGGCAGCAGCAGCACATCGCCCAAACTTCGTGTCGATAAACGGACCATAATATCGCTTGCGTAGTTCTGTATACCCTCAAACTGGACAGAAACACCGGGATTTAGCTGTGCGAACTGATCGGCATACTTTTGAAAGACACCGTTCTCAATCAGATCAAGACGATTCGTCAGTACATGAAGCTTTACTTGCTGAGCGACCTCCCCGTCCTTGCCCGAAGGCGCGGTTTCCACTGCATTTCCGGATGGCTCCTGTTTGCAGCCGGCCACGGTCATGCCGCACAATAGAATAACAAGCACCAGCACGAGAGTGTTTTTATTCATTCTGCTTCTCTCCCTGCTTCAATTGGAAGGTGTAAAACAACTTCGGTTCCTTTTCCCCGTTCACTATATACCTTCAAGCCGTAGCTATTCCCGTAATGGAGCTTAATGCGCTCATTCACATTTTTCAAGCCGATTCCGCCTGATTTCCGCTTCGCGCCTGCTTCCTCTGTACCTGCAAGCGAACGGTTTAATCGATCCAGCGTCTCTTCGTCCATTCCTAGTCCATCATCCTTAATGCGCAGCAGAACGGCCTGCGGCGTCCGCTCGCCGCTCATTTTAATTTGCATCGATGGCTTTGAATCGTCCATGCCGTGATAGATCGCATTTTCAACAATCGGCTGCAGCACGAGCTTAATAATCGGATAATTACCCAGCCCATCTGCTATTTGACTGTCCAGCCGGAACCGGTTCGGGTAGCGGTAATTAAGCATTTCCACGTAGTTTCGCATATGCCCTGCTTCATCCGCCAGCGTCACTTCCTCATGCAGATCACTAATGCTGTAGCGCAGCAGCTTGCCCAAAATCGCAATCATATCGGCAGCAATTTGATCGTCATTCAGCTCTGCCGCCATCCGGATCGATTCCAGCGTATTGTACATGAAATGAGGGTTTATTTGGCTCTGCAGCGCATGCAGCTCCGCTTCCTTCTTTTTTGTTTCCATCACATAAATATCGCGGATAAGGTGATCGATTCTCACAATCATGCGATTAAACTGGTTGCCAAGCTGGCCAACCTCATCGCGGTATTTCACCGGAAACTGAACGTTAAAATCGCCCTCCTGAACGCTTTTCATCAAGCGCATCATTTTACGGAGCGGATTCGTCAGGGCAAAGGAGAGGACTGTCGAAATAAGCAAAGCAACTAATATCGTAATAAGGGTCGCAATCCAGGTCACATTACGAATGACGACCGCATCCTTCGTAAGCTCACTGACCGGAATAGACGTCATGACCTTCCAATCGGTATTTGGCGATGTCGTATAAATATAGAGCCGATTTAAACCGTCACGCTCGAAATAGAAGCTGCCCTTGGCGCCTGCTGCCTGGACAACAACGGGATCATCCTTAATATTCGTCGCCATCCGTTCCTTGTCGCTGTCGTAAATAACGTTGCCAAGCTCGTCAATAATAACCGATTTGCCATTCGTCACTTTATCCAGCTCGCTCATCTGATCCTCGATAACGCTAATATTCGCATCCACCGCTATCATCCCGATAGGCTTTAATGATTTGTCGATCACTTTACGGACAACCGTAAATGCATAGCGCACGCTCTGCAAATTGCTCGTATACTTCTGCGTGCTGAACAGCATCGCTTCCCCGCCGGACGTTTTGACGCGCTCCAGCCAATTTTCATAGCTTTCCTTCACATTGAGCCGAATGCCGCCGCCCGCTGTCGTATAGTAACCGTTACCATATTGATCGAAAATATAAACCGAATTCGCACCGCGTTTTATCGTATTGATGAACGAAATATTGCCCTCGATACCGCGTTGAATGGACAGCAGCAAATCAAAATCGTCGGGCAGCGGATTGCTGCCGTCGCCGGAGGTTAATTGACGCTGCTCATAATAGCTGTTAGAACGGATCAAGTTTTGTTTAATATCGTCCTGATAAGCGGGAATCGAAGAAATACGAACCATATCCTCGATGTAGTCATCTACCCGCACCATCATGTTTTCAAGCATTTTTGTCGAGTAAACAATCGTCTTTTCTTCAATAGATCGGGAGTAATTGTTATATGAGATGTAGCCGATAAACGATAAAGGCACCGTAATAAGAAGCAGGAAGACGACAAACAGCTTTCTTTCCATTCTCATCCCGCCAAAAGCCGACCATATACGCCACAATCGTTTTTTTAGACTCATACTCATCTACTTACGCTCCCATCTAGATCGCCGGCATCACGTTTCCGCCGTTTACAGGAATATAGGCCCCCGTAATGAAGCTGGCCAAATCCGATGCCAAAAAAGCAACCGTATTGGCAATTTCCTGATCCGTGCCTCTTCTTTTAAGCGGTACGTTTTGTGAGTAGCCGCTGTTTTCCTCTGTATGCTTCGCACGGTCGCGGTCGCTGATTGTCCATCCGGGCGCTACCTGGTTAACGGTAATTTGATGCCCGCCCGCTTCTTTGGCCAGTACGCGATAAACGCCGTCCATACCTCGCTTACCTGCCGTATACGCCGATTGGCCTGCAAAATTCTGCATGGAGCATTCCGTATTAATCCCAATTATTCTTCCGCCATTACGTTCGATCATCGCCGGCACGAACGCTTTTGCCAAGTATACGCTTTGCATAACGCATGATTCAAACTGGCTTACGTAATCGGATACAGGCTGCTCCAAAATGCTCGTCCACTGGTATTGTATAACGGCATTTGCCACAACGATATCGACATGTCCAAGCTCTTGCACGGCTTTGTCCTTCATATCATATATTTGCTGCTCGTTCGTCACATCAGCCTGCACGATGATCGCCCGTCTGCCCATAGCCGTTATTTCCTGCTGAAGCTCTTTCGCCTTCGTCTCGTTATTATTGTAATGAAGCACGATGTTAGCGCCGCAGCTTGCAAGCGTACGAGCCATGACGCGCCCTAAATCGCCGGTAGCTCCCGTTATTAGCGCGGTTTTATTCGACAGGTCAATTTTCATTTGATAGGTCACCTTTCTAGAAAGAACGAATTTGTTATATGTTTTATTATTAATTATGCTACCAAAAAGTCAACTGTTTTATAAATGGTACTATAAAAAAACCGACACGCCCAATATATAAACGACAGAACGAATTAATTTATAATTTAGTTACCATTTTCGGCTTAATAGATTGCTTATTCCAGCAATATTCCTTGTGATTTCGACTATTTTCATGTATATTACAGACTATACACCTATACTAATCATTCACATATGTATTAACATTAAGTCTCATCCGGGGGTTATCCATTGAAAATCGAGCTGTCAGAGCAAAGCCTGCCTGTATTTGAGGCCATATCGAGCAATGTACGTATCCAAATCATTCATTTACTCTCCAAAAAATCGATGAATATTCGTGAGCTGGCTGAAGCATTAGGTCTAAGCAGCGCCATCATGACCATGCACGTAAAAAAGCTGGAAAAGTCTGGAATCATCCGCTCCGAAATGACGCCCGGCAAAGGCGGGGCTGCACAGAAGGTATGCTCGCTCCAAATGGACGGACTAGAGATCGCTTTCCCGCGCAAGGACGTTATCCATCGTGAGTCGCGGAGAACCGAGGTATCGATCGGTCACTATACCGATCTAAACATTGTGCCGACATGCGGCATTTGTACAACTGAGAAAGTAATCGGCATATTCGATGACCCGAGATATTTCCTCGACCCTGACCGGGTTAATGCCAAAATATTATGGTTCTCACAAGGCTACATCGAATATAAAATTCCTAACTTCCTATTAAGCAGCGAAAACCCGGAGGAGCTCGAAATTTCGATGGAAATTTCTTCGGAAGCACCGCTGACCAACATGAACTGGCCGTCTGATCTTACATTCTTTTTTAACGGCGTAAATGTTGGCAGCTGGACGAGTCCGGCCGACTATGGAGGAAAGGGCAAGCTGAATCCCTCCTGGTGGTTTGATGATGTCAACCAATTCGGATTGCTGAAGCGGCTTATTATAAAGAAGGAAGGCACTTATATGGACGGCCTCAAGCTTTCCGATGTAAGCCTGGATCAAATCGATATCCTCAACAGCAACTGGACGTTCCGCATCGCGATCCTAGAGGATGCCGAGCATATTGGCGGCGTAACGTTATTCGGCTCCGGCTTTGGCAATTATAATCAAGATCTTATCTTTAAGCTCTATTATACGAAGCTAGCTCAAGAGGAACGGGCGCAAATATAGATATATTAACGGTTACGATAAAGAGGAGCCCGAAATTCGGGCTCCTCTTTTTTTAGTTTTAGCGCAAGGTGAGTATACGAGTATAGCGGAAATTTTTGGTCTTATTCATCTAGTTGGTGGAAGTAAACGAACAATAGGGGAATTTTTTGGTCTTACTCTCCTGAAATGACCTATTTCTCACCTAAAACCGCAGAATAACGCCAAATTTTTCCTCTATTTCTCTCGGTAAAGCAGAATCAGTGGACATAGCGCCACTAATTACCGTTATCCTTACTTATACCACTAGTGGTACGCCAATCTTTCGATCTGCAAAAAAATTAAAGGCTGTCCTTATGCTCAACCGAGCAAACAGGACAGCCCCAACCCACCCCAAAAAACTACTCTTTCTCCTCCGGAGGAAGAAGAACGATTCTACCCTCTCCAAGCTCAACGCGCAGCTTGTTCGAGTTTTTTACCCCAATGGATTCCAAATAATTGGACGGAACCTGCAGGCGGCCCGCTTTGTCGAGTACCGCATACTCAACATGCGTTCCTTCCTCCTCTGCTTCCTCAAGCTCCGCCAACTCTTCGGCATAGGAACGCCTACGCAGCATTTCCGACGAAATTTTGCCGTCGCGTATCGCCGCTACGCGGTCAACCTTCTTCGCCAGCTCCGGATCATGCGTAACGATAACGACTGTGATGCCGATTGTCCGGTTCAGCTCGCGAAACAAATCCAAAATTTGATTGGCCATCCGAGAATCTACGGAGCCTGTCGGCTCGTCCGCGAGCAGCAGCTTTGGATGATTCGCGAGAGCAATGGCGATAGCTACCCGCTGCTGCTCACCGCCGGACAATTGGTACAGCTTGTTCGAAGCCCGGTGGCTAAGTCCGACTGCATCGAGCAGCTCCTTCGCCCGCCAGCGCTTGCGGCTGCCTGTCAGCAATATAGGCAGCTCAACATTCTCTAGCGCAGTCAAATACGGAATCAGATTTCGCGCATTGTTTTGCCAGACGAAGCCGACGCTTTCCCGCTTATAGCGGACAAAATCACGTTCGCTAAATTTCAGCATATCTTTGCCGTCGACCGTCAGCTTGCCGGCTGTCGGGCGGTCCAAGCCGCCCAGCATATTGAGCAGCGTCGACTTTCCGCTTCCGCTGTTACCGATAATGGCCATAAGCTCGCCGCTTTCGATATGGAGATCGAGGCCCTGCAGGGCGAATACTTCGAGATCGGCCGTTTTGTAAATTTTGACAAGCCCTTCGCAATGAATCATCCGTCAATCCTCCCCTAGCTTAATCGCTTGATGAATGCGCAGACGCGACAGCATATAGGCCAGTATCCCAAGACCGAAAGTCAGCATGAATCCGACCAATACATAAATACGCATCAAATCCCCGGAATCAAACATGACTTTAAACGGCGGGACAAGACTGCTCGGATTAAAGGCGATTTGAAAATTAGGCACATACAGCAGGCTGGCAACGTTGCCGACCAAGATACCAATCAGCACAGCAACGCCGGATGTAAGCAGCTGCTCCACGGCAAGCATTCCGATGAGCTGCTTAAGCGACAGACCAATTGCGCGTAAAATACCATTTTGCAGCGTCCGTCCGCGTAACGACAACACCCAGTATAATAAAAACCCGATAAAGCTGACGAGAATCGACAGAACGAAGCCGAGCGTCAAAATCCCGTTTAAAGCCATTAGGAACGGATCGTTTTTCGCCTGCACGAGCTCTTCTCTCGTATTCACAATGCTCGTTACCGGCAGTTCCGATTCCTTGATTCCTTCATAAAAATCCGCCGTCGTCGCCTCAGGCTTCAGCTTGATCCAAACATCATACGGCTCCAGAGCGAGCTGCACCTGTACTCGAGGCAAATGTGCCACGATGAGCATTGGCGCATTAGAAGCCGTTTCCTCATCACTCACATCAACGCTGCCAATAGCCGGATTTGGATTAAACGTAGGGAAATAATCGATGATACCATACACCTTGAACGGCTGCTGCGGCACATCGCTCCAGCCTACCCAAATCGTATCGCCCGGTTTAACCTTCTGCTGGTCGGCCAGCGTTCTCGATATGAGAACCGCTTGCGAGTCGGAAGCGAGCAGGTTCAAATAATCATTGATCGGATAATCCAGCAAGCTGTCACGGAACCAGGTGGTTTCTCCAAACTCATCCGTATCAATCCCCATCAGGGTAGCTGCTCCGTTACCATCATTAACGCTGAAGGATGCTTCTTCCTTCGTAAAAACTTTGGCCGCATTCTGGACGCCCTTCAAAGTCTTGAACGGCTCGAATGCAGGCTCCAGATAATGAACGACCGTTTGTGTAGGTGTCGTTTGTTCCTGCACAGGCGCTCCCGGCGGAGGCGGCGGCGGAGCATCGTTTACCCATTGCGAGCTCAGCACGATCTCCGCGCCGTTGCCGTAACGGATACGGTCTTCCGTATTATTGTTAATCGTTCTTGCCGCCGAGGCGCTGAACACGCCGGTTGCTATCGTCATAATAAGAAATATCATTAAAAATTGATATTGCGTACTGGAGCGGCCAACCTGGATTAATGTTGCGTAAACCGACGGCGGCCACCATTTTTTTCCGATCCAATAAACGATTCGAAGCACCCAAGGGTATAGCCTTAGCAGCAGCAATCCCGCCCCCATAATGAACAAGGCCGGCACAACAAACTGCAGCGGGTCAATATTCAGATCATCGGCATTAAGTCCCAGGCTTTGCAAATCGGCGAGCCGCTTTCTAAACGTGTACAGCCCGTAAATGGCAAGCGCAAGGGCAATGACATCGAGAAACATTTTATGCCACAGCGGTGATTTCAGCAGTCTTGCCAATTGCTGCTTATGCCCAACGATCGTAACACGGGTAGCAATGATGATTGGGATGAGCATAATAACAAAGCAGGCAACCGCAGCAATCGCACCGTAACGGTAAGATTCCGACGTAAGCCTTACAGGAAGACGAACGCGCTGCACAAATTCAAGAAATCCGTTCGAAGCGCCGAGCACCTCCGTCAAAACGACTCCAAGCAGCGGTCCTACGGCGCAAGCGATACCACACAAGAGGATGCCTTCAACCGCATAGGAGGTAATAACCTGCCATCGTGCCGCTCCCCTGCTGCGTAGTACGGCGATCTCATTCTTTTGTCGGTCGGCGATCAGATTAGAAACCATAAACATATAGAACCCGAGCATAATGAGAACCGGTACGTTGAGCGACCACATTAACGTCCTGAGCTGCTCCGCACGTTCCAAATAGGTCGCGATCGTTTCGAGCGCCGGCGTTTCCGAGACCGCTTGATACGTCGTTACGTTGTTAAGCATGCTATTGTGAATCTTATACGTCGTCTGGATAAAATCATCCACGTACCGCAGCTCCAGCTTCGAATAATCAAGCACGAAGAACCATCCGACAGAAGCGAGCGGAATTCGACTTTCCTGCAAAAGATGCTGCTTAGCCAGCTTATCGCTAATAACAAAGCTGTTGCTTAGCTCGCTTAAGTCCGAATCTCTGAAGTATGGATCATCATCCTGCTTCTTCCCGAATACGCCGACCGGCTTAAACTTTATTTCCCCGGCAATTTTAGTATCATCGATAACAAAAACGGCATCTAATACCGTTTTATATTGAATAAGGGCTCTTTCCGTAACAAGCACCTCATAAACCCCGTCGACCGGCTGCTCTGCAGGCATCCGTCCGTCCGTCAATTGAATGTGCTCCTCAAGCTCGGAGAATGAATGCAGCGATACCGACTTTAATGCTTTATTCCTATTCGTCTCCGTATCGTTCTCCAGCCTAATCTTCAATGTCTTCGACTGAAAATCGGTTACGAGCTCCTGTACTGGAATTTGGAAGCTTGCCGATGCTTGATTATGAATATAACGGTCCACTTTCGTGAAAATCTTATTCATCTGCTCCGGTGTTTCTTTGGTGAAAAACAATTTGGAATATTGCGAGCCCGGATAAACGTTCTTCTTGGTCTGCATCGTCTCTAAATCTTTGACCAGCATCCGGGAAAGGACGGCTTCCGAATAGATTGGCATGCTGCTTACCAGAGCGACAGACATCACCAAGCCGATAAACAAGCTGGCGACCAGCCACTTGTTCTGAACCATTTTGCGAATAATCATGACAAACAAAGCCACACGAAAACCTCCCAAGCGTAAACAACTGACGCCAACCTTAGTCGGCGCAAATAATGTTTTAAGTGAAAGCCATTGTTTAGATTACTGCAAAACGACTACCGCGCCTTCTTCCAAGCCCTTCGTAATTTCAATTTCCGTAGAGCCCTTAATGCCTGTTTCTACATCGATTTCACGAATTTTATTGCCGTCCTCGAGCGTTCTGACGAATGTTCTGCCGAGGAAGCTGCGAACGCCGCTGCGCGGAATTTTCAATACATCGTCACGCTGCTGCAAAATGATTTTCACATCCGTAAACGCTCCGATCGATGCGTCGCCCGGAATTTTCGGCACTTCTATAAACAATGTTTTAGAATAACGCTCTTGCAGCTGTTCGTTCATGGTAGCCGGTGCCGAGGAAGGGGTTTGTACTACTTTGCCATCTATCTCCTCTGTGCCGAATTTGACCTTTGCCGGATAGCCTACATCGACGCTGCTAATCTCAGCGCCCGTTTCAACCCGAAGCGCTACGCGAAGCTTCGAAGGATCGGAAATAATGACGAGCGTCTGATAGGGCTCGACAAAATCCCCCTCGTCCAATTCCTCTACGAACGTCACTTGACCGTTCATGCCGGCAACAAGCTGTTTACTGTTGAATGTCGCTTGCAATCGTTCAAGCTTTAAAGTTTCAATATCCATTTGAAGCTTTGCGATGTTGATCGCATCATTGTCACCGCCCGCTTTGGCCTGCTTAAGTGTGAGCTTAGCACGTGCAAGCGACAGCTCCTGCTCCTTCAGCTGAATATCCAGCCCGTCAACGTTAAGCTGAACGAGTACGTCGCCTTTCTTAACTTGGCTTCCGGACGTGACGAGCATCTTTGCAATTCGTCCTCCCTGGCCGGTAAATTGCGCGATTTCCGTATGGGTTGATTCAAGACTGCCGCTGCCATTAATTTCTTGCGAGATTGTCCCCTTCTCAACGGTAACGGTTCGATAGTTTTCTTCTGCCGGCTTGACGAGCGGCGGCTTCAAAGCATCCTCTTCCGCAGGCAGCAAGGAGCACCCTGTAAGTGAAGCGCTGATCAGCAGCGCGAATGTAAATCCAAGCACCGGTTTAAGCTTTTGCGACAATTTGTCCATCCTCCAATTCATATACATGGTCAACAATTTCCATAATGGCAGGATCGTGCGTGGTCATGATGATGGTCATGCCTGCTGATTCTACCAAGTCGCGAAAAACTTTCATAATTTGCAAACCGGTACGGCTATCCAGCTCTGCCGTAGGCTCATCAGCCAAAAGCAGCTTCGGTTTGTGTGCAATTGCTCTTGCGATTGCCGTTCTTTGCTGCTCTCCGCCCGAAAGCTCGAACGGCCGGTGATGCATGCGCGACTTCAGGCCGACCTGCTCCAGGGCGTGAATAGCAGCTTCCTTACGGCCGCCCGCCGGCACGCCTGCCACCCTTAATATAAACTCTACATTCTCATAAGCGGACATAAGCGGAATAAGGGCAAACGATTGAAAAATAAGTCCCATTTCCTTGCGCCGCACAAGATCACGCTCTTGGTTAGACATCGCTGTCAAGTCGCGTCCTGCGAATGTAATTTGCCCTTCCGTCGGACGATCCAGCGCACTGAGCAAATTGATCAGCGTCGTCTTCCCTGAACCGGATCTTCCTTTAAAAGCAATAAGCCGACCCGACGGGATCGACAAATCGACACCCTTGAGTACGGTAACCGCACCGATGCCACGTCCGAACGTGCGTTTTAAAGCGCTTGCACGGATCATATCGCCCGTTGATGATTGCATGAAATGACAAACCTCCGTCTCTAGCAAATATCTACCAGTAAACCGTTTACATTTATATCTTTTTCCATTTTACCCTCTAGCAACCTGTACGTACAAGTGTAAAAAAATAGATTTATGTGCAAATTTATTTAATTATCTTAAGTTATGAGAATACGAGTACAGGTTCCAATCTAGGCCGTGAGCCCATTCGTGAGCTAAACAGCCTCCACCATTCCCTTCTACGAATTTCTCGTGGTTGGAATGCTTTTTTGTTCACTTATTCATTCAAAATAGCGTCAATCTGCTGCAATTCTTCCTCTGTGAAATCACAAGTATGAACGGCGGCTGCGGCGTCTTCAATCTGACTAACCTTACTCGATCCGATTAAAGCAGAGGTAACTCGTCCTCCCCGCAGCACCCAGGATAACGCCATTTGCGATAGCTTCTGTCCGCGCTCCTGTGCGAGAGATTGAAGCTTTGCAGCTTTGGCAAGAACCACATCTGTCAATTCCTCCGGATTTAAAAAGTTGCTATTGCTGTTTGCGCGGGAATCGGCTGGGATTCCATGAAGGTATCTATCGGTCAGCATGCCCTTAGCAAGGGGAGAGAAGGCAATACATCCGATCTTGTTCTCCTGCAGCACATCGAGCAAACCTTCTTCGATTCGCCGTTCCAGCATGGAGTACCTAACCTGGTGAATGAGGCAGGGAGTTCCCAAATCATTCAAGATGCGTACTGCTGCTATCGTTTGTTCGGGAGAGTAGTTGGAGAGCCCGACATAGAGCGCTTTACCTTGTCTGACGATCAAGTCTAAAGCTGCCATGGTTTCTTCAAGCGGGGTTTCTGGATCTGGACGATGATGATAAAAGATATCGACATAATTCAGCTGCATCCGTTTCAGGCTTTGATCCAGGCTTGAAATTAATTGCTTTTTGGAGCCCCATTCCCCGTAAGGTCCTGGCCACATCAAATAGCCAGCCTTTGTAGATACGATGATTTCATCCCGATAGCCTTGCAAATCTTCCTTCAATATCCTTCCGAAAGTCTCCTCTGCCGAACCGGCAGGCGGACCATAATTATTAGCCAAGTCAAAATGGGTAATTCCCAAGTCGAAGGCTCTGCGAATCATCGTTCGTCCATTCTCATAACGGTCTACACCGCCAAAATTATGCCACAGTCCGAGGGAAATGGCCGGCAGCTTTAATCCGGAGTTTCCACTGCGGTTATAGGTCATTCCTGTATATCGGTCTTCTTGCGCCTTGTAAGTCATCGTTAACACCTCGCCATATGGATTGTATCCTCGTCATTGTACCCTTTACAAGAGAGAAATTGGTATAGCTGTATGACTTTATAATATGGTATAATGTCGCCATTCTCATAGGAGTAGAGGATGCAGGAGGGCAGACGATGCTTGGAAACGACTATAAAATATCGACGTATAGCAATAGCTCAAATATAGACTTAAAGCTGTTTTATTCAGGAACACAGCAATGTCCTCCGGGTCATTCTTGGGGGCCGGCGCTCAAGGATCATTACAAAATTCACTATATCCATAGCGGTAAAGGGATATTTCGTACTATAAATCAAACTTACACGCTAAGCAGTGGACAAGGGTTTTTAATCTACCCGGATCAGATTTCTTCTTATGCCGCAGATGAAGCTGATCCTTGGACCTATTCATGGGTTGCGTTTCAGGGTGCTTCTGCGGAATACTGTGCAGCAAATGCTATACTTTCTGTGGAACAACCTGTTTTTACATGCGAGCAGGACGATGTTATTCGCAGCTGTATCCGCCAGATGTATGAAGCGAGCCAGTTGATCCATGCCAGCAGCCGCGATCTTAGGCTGACCGCTGCTTTATGTTCTTTTTTGGCGGTAATCATGGACTCGGTGGGTTCAAATGTCCAGTTCAAGCGATTCGATTCTGGGAAGGATGTCTATGTTTCTCGTATTCTGGCCTACACGGAAACGAATTACTCGAGGTCACTTCGCATAGAGGATTTGGCCAATGAATTAGGATTAACTCGAAAATATATGTCTAGTCTTTTTAAAGAGGCAGTTGGAATTTCCCCTCAACAATATGTATTCCAATACCGTTTAAACAAAGCAAGGGAACTATTAAAGAAGGCTTCCTTGTCCATCAGGGAAGTCGCTTATTCTGTAGGGTATCATGATCAACTATTGTTCTCGCGTATGTTCAAGAAGACATTTGGCATGTCTCCAAGTGAATATCGCAACAACGAATATGACAAGATGGATCTGCTTAAAGGAAACACGCATGAAGGTACAAGGGAGTAAGCTTCTCCAATGCCGGAGCACCCAAGTTTTTGAAAATTGTGCCAACACAGTAAAAAAGCCCTTTTTCGATTTTATATCGAGAAAAAGGCTCTAGTTCCTATGAAGCATTATACGTCGAGCTGCAAAAAGAAAATGACGGCCGTAACCGTTATTATGCTTAATAGAGTAGAAACAAAAACCGACTGCGAAGCAAACTCCGCTTCATTGTCGAACTCCACCGCAAGCAGAACGCTGCTGAGCGAAGTAGGTACGGCTGAGGATACGATCAGCGCCGCTGCTGTTAGCTTTTCTATTCCCATCATCCACACGATAAGCCATGCCAGCAAAGGGCCAACCAGGAGTCTAAGCATACCTGACAGGCTTACATCGATCAGGAGCGAGCGCTTTATTTTCCACTCCATGCTTCCAAGCTGAACGCCAAG
Organism: Paenibacillus prosopidis; assembly: GCF_003337375.1. Classification (GTDB taxonomy): domain Bacteria; phylum Bacillota; class Bacilli; order Paenibacillales; family Paenibacillaceae; genus Pristimantibacillus; species Pristimantibacillus prosopidis. Next base: position 9,043 of record NZ_QPJD01000008.1, on the reverse strand, counting down.
CGTTATAAGAGCCGTTCCAATAAAAGCATTCGATAAATAGTCGATCGGCGTGGATAGCGACTGCGGAATGTCAATATGGAAGTTTCTTAACAATAACGCAAGCGGTATGACGTAAATAACAGGCATGGAAAGAATCGTACGTCTGATGGCACGCATGTCGGCTTTATGCGCATTCACATTGTAAATACCGTACGTATTCGGTACAAGCGATTGCATCATCATGATGATGACTTGAATCGCCAGCGTTTTCTCATTGCCTGCAAAAGCAAGCTGGTTTAGAGGTATACCATAATTGGCGCTATTATAGAACAGCACACTGTTGCGCATCGCGCTTTTCATGCCGGGACTATACCCTCTTATTCGTATGACAACTTCAACAATGATATATTGTGCGACCATAAATAAAACCAAAAAGAACATGATTTTGCCGATTAATGATATCGAAATGGCTGTATTGTACAACAAATCGAACATGATAGCCGGTGAAAATAAATAAAAGTTCATTTTCGATAACGTCTTAATATCGAGCGAGAACGCCCGGTGAATCATAACGCCAAGTGCAATCATAACGCCCATCGGAAGGACGTTCGTCAATAAAATATGTATAAAAATACTCATTGCAGCATCTGCTTCTTTCTATTATCTATTGTGAATGCACCGGTGTCCCTCTACTAGACCGCTTTACTAATTCTAATAGGTAAGAGGCTAATTAATCAAGCTTACGGTTTTGTAATAGACAGCCAACCAAAAAATCAGCATAAAACTGTTTTAATACAAGACACAACTTTGCTTAAATTAAAAACGCGAGAAAAAACTGCTTGAATAACAGTTTTTTCTCGCGTTTTTCGCGGTAGCCTTTTTAAAGGTCATGAGCTATAGTGCCCCGTTAGCTGAATAGATAGCCCTTATAATCACTTAGCCTTCACTCGTTTGAATCAGTTCGCTTCCGGCTCGATTTTTGACTGTATCACGATCAATTTGACTTCGTCGAAATGTATGTCGTATGAACCTGTTATATTTAGGATAGTGCCTCCCCTTCTTTGTTCAGTCGACGGCGGTGACGTCACGCGTCAGAACGCGCTGAAGGAAATCGAGCGTGCGCACAAAGGCGTCCCGAGCCGAACAGACGTGATAGGACGGCCTCGTATCGTTGAAGAACGCGTGCTGAGCGCCGTCGTAGATCTGGTACTCGAACGTTTTGCCGGCCTCTCTTAACGCTTTGGCGAAAGCCGGAACCTGATCAGTGATCCGTTTATCCAGCTCTCCGTATAGTCCGAGCAGCGGGCACCCGATTGCGGGGATAAGATCTTCCGAGGGAGCGTTGCCATAAAAAATGACCGCTCCCTGCAGATTCCGGTCATTAGCGGCCAGCACCGCCGACAATGCGCCGCCAAGGCAGAACCCGACCGATGCGACATGCTGCCCGGTCGTATGCTCGTACTTATCGCGAAGCCATGCCGCAGTATCTGCCGCCTGCCGTACAAAGGCCGGAAAACGGCCTCCGAGGTCGAACAACCGGTCGAGCGTCTCGTCGATTGCTTCCCTCATCTCCTTCGGAAGCCCGGAGAGTGCTAATGCCCGCTGTTCCTTGTCCCGCCAATGTGCCGGAGAGATCGTATTGAGGAACTGCTTCGCCTCACTGATTCTCTCCTGCGCGAGCGGCCCCTCTGTTTTGCCGCCTTCGGCAAACAAATCCGGCGCGAATGCGGCATATCCGGCTTCGGCAATACGCCGCGTCACGTCCTGTATATGCTCGTCCACGCCCCAAATTTCCTGAAGAACGATGACGGCCGGCAGCGGCTCCCTCACGAATGCCGGCCTTGCGGCATAACCGCGGTACTTTCCTTGTTCTCCGTATCGTATCCATTCCGTTGATAACTGCATCGGCCAGCCTCCTTGTCGATATGTAACTATTTACGCTAACTTTCCTGATTCTAGAGTTGTCAACTCTAATAGAGATACCATCATTTATATTATACTAAATATTATAACAATCCTTCCCGTTAACGTGGAAAAGGCAGCCGTTCGTTCGTTATCATATTCGGTTAACCAGAGAGCTTTCCACTCGACTGGAATTTATAGTATGCTAAACCATAAGGGAGGAGAGGAATTTATGGTCAAACAACTGATCGTCGGCGACGTAGCGCATGAACTTGCCACTACGCGCCGCATTCTGGAACGCTTGCCCGAGGAGCATATGTCATGGAAGCCGCACGAGAAATCGATGGCGCTCGGCGGGCTGGCCACACACCTGATCAACCTGCTGAACTGGCAAATCGCGATTTTTCAGTATCCGGAGTTCGATCTTTCGACCGTGCCGCTGCGGCGGGAGCCTTTGGAAAAACCCGCTGACGTTCTGGAGGAGTTCGACGCGAACGTCGGTAAGTTTGAAAAGTTGCTCGCCGAATGCGACGAGAAAACGCTCGGCGAGGAATGGACGCTGCGCCACGGCGACCATATCATCCTCCGCGAGCCGCGGGCGATCGCGCTCCGCACCTTCGGATTAAGCCACATGATCCACCACCGGGCGCAGCTCGGGGTATACTTGCGGCTTCTCGATATTCCGGTGCCTGGCATCTACGGTCCCTCGGCCGACGAGGAAGCCCAATGAACTAAGTTTTTCGATCCGATACGCGCCAAACAGTCGCAGGGCACCGACATGACCGCCGGTACTCTGCGACTGTTTTTATTGTCGTCGTGTAGTCCCGCAAGCAGCTAGCGGTGATAAATGGAACCTTAAAATCATCATCCCTTATATAACCGCTACACCGCTATATTACCCTGCGAGTGCTGATACAGTTCAAGGTAATGTCCCTCTTGCTCCAGCAGCTGTTGGTGATTCCCCTGCTCCACGATTTCTCCATGGCTCATGACAATAATCCGGTCAGCCTGCATGATGGTCGACAACCGGTGGGCAATGACAATCGTCGTCCGATTTTGAGATACCACATGTAGAGCGTTTTGGATCAATTGCTCGGTATGCGAATCCAGATTGGCGCTCGCCTCATCCAAAATAAGAACCTTCGGCTTGAACACAATAATTCTCGCAAACGAAATCAACTGGCGCTCGCCGGCGGACAATCCGCTGCCCCGCTCCGAAAGCTTCGTATCATAACCATCCTTAAGCTTCTGAATGATGGAATTGGCTCCTACAAACTCGCAAGCCTGAATAACCTCCTCACGGGAAATCGTATCGTCGAACATTCTTACATTATCAATAATGCTGCCCGAATAGAGATAGGGCTCCTGCTGCACCAGCCCCACCAACCGATGCAAGGTGGCCTGCGGGATATCTCTCACATCCGTACCGTCAATCTGGATGCTTCCTTCCCTTACGTCATAGAAACGGCATAATAGGCTGATCAGCGAGCTTTTGCCGGCACCGGTCGTTCCAACCACGCCTATAAGCTCTCCGGGATTAATATGCAAATCCAAATTGCGGATGATCGGTACGCCCTCTTCGTAGGAGAAGGAAATATCATCAAAATCGATACGGCCCTTTACCCTATCAATGCTAAGGCTAGCTTGCGGGCCTTCCCAATCATCCTCCGAGTATTGCGTTTCCGCGTGTTCAGGCTTGCGATCCGTAATGTCCGGCTTGTTCGCGAATACCGACCAAATCCGGGTAATGGCGACGGTAGCCGATTGCAGCGTATTCCATTGCTGGGTAATCGTATTGATCGGCTGAAAAAATTGCCTGATATAAGTAATGAAGGCATACAATACGCCAAATTCAAGATTTTGACCGAGAACAGCGTTTCCGCCGATCCATGTCACGAATGCAATCGATAAATTACTCAATATGTCAAAGGTTCTGCCGAAAACGACATTTGTCCGTATTTCCCGGATATTCGCTTGAAAATACAAGCCGTTACGCTCGTTGAATTGCTTTTCCTGCTCCTTCTGCTGATGAAATACCTGTACAAGATTCATGCCGGACAAGTTTTCTGCCACAAACGCCACCAGACGGGATAATCTCGTTCTTGCGAGCTGATAGGTCGTTCTCATGAATGAGCGGAAGGCAATGGCGATGAGCGATATGATCGGCAATAAAATTAAACAATAGAGAGCTAATGTCGTATCAAGCTGAAACATCATGACGATTATGAATAGCAGCGTCAATCCGTCTCTGAACAAGCTCAGCAGCACCTGACTAAAAAACTGGTTCAGCGCCTCCGTGTCGCTGGATACGTGCGTGATCAGACTGCCGCTGGACATGCGGTCGAAATACCGCATCGATTGTTTCATGATATGGCCGAACAGCTGCTTACGAACGCGCGCCACGATGCTTTGGCCGATATGCTGGAGCAAATTGCTCTGCAAATACGTGAACAACAAGCTGGACAACGATAATCCCAAATAAACGGCGCAAATGGTCAACAAACCTTTATAATCATTCCTGCCCGCCAGCAAATTGTCGTCAATCGCGATCTTCATCAAAAAAGGCTGCAGCAAATCCGATAAAATGGCAATTAACGTACAGCAAAAAACGCCGATAAATGCCCAAATATGCGGTCTAACATAACCTGACAGCGCGCGAAAGGCCGAAACATATTGCGGCTTCTGTTCCGGCAGATTGGGATCCGCCTTCTGATCCGTCTGCCAATTATGAATGGCTTGTGCCGGTCGCATGTTGGCTCCCCTCCTCCTGTATGGCATGAAGTGTCGCATAGAGTCCCTGCATCGCGAGCAGCTCCATGTGAGTGCCGCGCTGCACAATCACGCCGTCATCGAGCACTATGATTTCATCAGCGTGCTTAATCGCGCTGATTCGGTGAGCGATAATAATGGTTGTTTTATCGCTTCTTTCTTTTTGTATCGACTCGATAATATCCTTTTCCGTCACGGCATCCACCGCGCTGACGCTATCATCGAGAATCATGACCGGAGCGTTCTTGATTAGCCCACGGGCTAAGCTGGTACGCTGCCGCTGGCCGCCGGACAAAGTAAGTCCGCGCTCTCCAAGCCTTGTTTCGAACTGATTTGGCAAATCGACGATATTGTCATAAATTTGGGCATGCCGCGCGGCAGCCTCGACATATTCCATTTCCGTATCGCGCTCATAGAAAGCAATATTTTCTCTTATTGTCGTACTGAATAAAAAGCCGTCCTGCGGAACGTAGGCTATCTGACTCCGCAAGCTTTCAAGCGTCATCTCTCTCACATCCGTATTGCCGAACCATACGGTTCCCGGCGGCGGATCATAGGTACGCAGCAAAAGCTTCATCAACGTTGTCTTGCCGCTGCCCGTTCGACCGATGATGCCAAGCGTCGAGCCTGGTCTAATATTGAGGTTAATGTCTCTAAGCACCTTATTGGAAGTCTTTTCATATGAAAATGATAAGTTTTGAATGCGAATGCCCGCATCGCTCAGATCCACGGCCTTCGCGTTTTCCAGCTCCATGATATCCGACTTTTGCGACAGCAGCTCATTTAATCGTTCGAGAGAAGCGCGGGAGCGCTGGATCGAATTAATAACATTTCCGATTTGTTGAAGCGGATTCATCAGCATCCTTATATAGAGCGTTAAAGCAACGAAATTGCCAAGCGTAATTTGCTTCGAAATTGTCAAGTAGCCGCCGAAGGCAAGCGCGACGACCAAAGCGATTGCCCCTAGAAATGGAATCAAAGCTTGAAAGAAAGATGAGACTCGTACCAAGCGCAATTGATGATGCCGGATTTGCTCGACCGTTTTGCCAAAACGCTCATTCATTATTGGCTCTACTGCGAACTTCTTCGTTACCCGAATGCCGCCGAACTGCTCTTCAGCCGTTTCCGTCATCGTTCCGAGCGCTTCCTGCACCTTTAACGACCGCCGCCTAATGATCGGTCCCAGATAGACGACAATGACGGGAATAAGCAATAGCGGGAATACGGAAGCCAAAATCAAATAATAAGGAATATCGATGAGCAGCATCATCGTAACGGCGGCAACAAGCAGCATTGTTGCATTCGCTGCCTGGTTGATCCCCATGGAGATCGACTCCCGAACCGCGGTCACATCGTTCATAAAGTAGCTGAGCAGCTTGCCGACACCGTTCCTCGAATAAAACCGCTCGCTCATTTCCGTAAAATGCTTGAATAAGCCTCTCCGGACGAAAAATTCAAACCTTCTGCCCACATACATAATTAAGTACATAGCTAAGCCGTTAAAAAGCACATGGCCGACGCCTATGACCAGCAGCAGCAAGCTGTAATCGACGATCAAATCCCGCGTTAATCCCCCGATTTGCAGCTTATCCGTAAACTGGCCCAATACCTTTGGAAAAAAAACGTTAATGCTGTTGGATATCAAATGTAGAAATATAGAGATCAGATACACATACCACGACTTCCGAAAAAAATCTGCCAGTATCCTTTTTGGTTTCAAATATGACCACCTCCTAATTGCGGTAGTGTTATTGCGCTGCATCCGTTTGCGGAAACTGCAATTCGTACAGCTGGCTATACCGCCCTTGGCGGCGAAGCAGCTCATCATGCGTCCCGTTCTCGACGATGCAGCCCTGCTCCAGAACATAAATTTGATCCGCCTGCTGAATCGTTGAAAGACGATGCGCAATAACCAGGCAAGTGCGTCCTCGCAGCAATTGCGCAAGAGCATCCTGAATATACTGTTCTGATTCGGTATCGAGCGACGAAGTGGCTTCATCAAGAATAATGACCCGCGGATTTTTCAAAATGGCTCTTGCAATGGATAGCCGCTGCTTCTGCCCACCAGAAAGCTTCACTCCCCGTTCGCCGATTTGCGTATCGTAACCTTGCGGAAACGATTCAATAAAGCCGCTGGCATTGGCCGCTTTGGCTGCCGCAATCACTTCAGCCTCTGTCGAATCATGCTTGCCGTATTTGATGTTCTCGCCAATCGTACCGTTAAACAATACAATATCCTGCGATACAATTCCGATCTGCTCCCGTAAGGAATCCAGCGTAACATCCTTCAGCGAATATCCGTCTATCGTAATTACTCCGTCCTGCGGATCATAAAATCTAGCAATTAGATGCGCAATCGTTGTTTTTCCTGAACCGGATGATCCAACCAGCGCCGTAACCTTTCCCGCTTCCAGCTCCAGGCTGAACGCATCCAGAACTTTCGATTCGTTGGAATAGGCAAAGCTTACGCTGCTGAATGCAATATGCCCGCGCAGCGGCGGCAGCGCGATCGCTCCTTTCTTCTCGATAATCTCTGCCTTCGTATTTATAACCTCCATAATTCGTTCATAGGCAGCAGCCGATTGCTGGATCGTATTAATGATTCGGCTAAAATGACGAATCGGATTTTGCAGCAGCCGCAAATAGGCAATAAAAGCAACGATCGTGCCCACGGTCATTTGATCCTTCATCGCAAGCCAGGCGCCAAATACGAGCACGATAGCCAGACCGATATAGTTTAGAAAATCTATAATAGGCTCATAAGCGGCCCGCAAGCGGACCACCTGGATATTGGCATCCATGTTCTTCCGGGTTCGCTCGGAAAACCGTTCGGACTCATAGGACTCGGCAGTAAACGATTTGATCAGCCGGATGCCGGTCAACGAGTTTTGCAAATGGTCGCTGACATCCGCAACCGACTCCTGCACCGTTCGAAACGAGGATCGCATTCTTTTGCCGAACACCCTCGTCGTCAATATCATAAATGGGAAGGTTGCGAGCAGAAGCAGCGTGAGCCTCCAATCAATCCACAGCATATAAATCGCAATGGCCGTAAACGTAAAGAAATCGGTAAATAATTGCATCATGCTGGACGAAATCATTTGCTGGAGAATACTCACGTCATTGGTAACGCGCGACATCAGGTCGCCGGTACGGTTGCGGTCAAAGAAGGAGACATCCAAGCTTTGCATGTGACGGTACAAATCGTTGCGAAGGTTGTAGAGCACTTTTTGTCCGATTGAGGCCATGAGAGAGGTGCTTATAAAACGAAGTCCGCCCAGCGCTATCGCCGCACCAAGAACTCCTCCACCGATGAGAAACAGCCGGTCGAAACGTTTATTTGGAATAAGGTGATCGATGGTGAATCGCGTTAATTGAGGAACAACAAATTCGAGTAAAGAAACCGCAATAACGCAAACGACCGCAGCAATTAACGACGGCCATTCCAGCCGGGCATGCGTATAAATCCGTACAAACATGCTGTATATGCTTGCAGGCTTTGCCTTCTCGCCGGTTCCGAACCTTCTCATGCCGCCCATGCCGCCGCCAGGTCTGAAGGTGTGAGCCGAATTGTAGTTATCGCTCAATCAAGACTCCCCCTCTTCACTGCCGTTCTCCGGTTCCACTGATAATTGACGAAGCGAAAAACGCAGATTTTCCAGTATAGTTCGCAGCTGAATAGCCTTGACTCCGTTGCTCATCGCTGCTCTCTCAGCCGCTTTCAACAGATGCAGCAGCTCCTTGCCCTTCGGTGTCAGCCTTCGATTTCTTCTGGTTCGGTCGCAAGCACCATTCTCTTCTTCGGCATCGCCCTGCTCCCGCCGGTCGTATCCATTGTCGGTGCTTTCGGTGTTATTTTTCTCTTCAAGCAGGTAAGTCCGGCCGGCGTCCGTAATATGGAATACCTTCTTTCCATCCAGCTTCGAAGCTTCGACGAATCCCTGGTCCCGCAGCATTTGCAAGGTAGGATAAATGGATCCCGCACTCGGCTTGTAGGTGCCTCCTGATTGATCCTCCAGCGCCTTCATCATTTGGTAGCCATGCATGCTTTCCTGCTCGAGCAGCTCCAACAAAGCATATTTGACTCCTCCGCGGCTGAAATACCGTCTTCCTGAGCCGTTCGTTTCCCTTTCATTTCCATGGTTCAAAAACAATTGTTCCTCTAGCTGCCAATCCTCTTTCATTCTATGTCCGCCTCCGTTAACGATATATCGTATTGATTAAAATTCTATACGATATATCGTTAATTGGCAATCATTCGTTAAAAATAGTAGATCCGCCAGTTTTTTACCACAAAAAAAGGGGTTGTCTCAAAAGTAGGTAAGCTTATTACTTAGATAGCACTCTTGTAGTGAAAATCATGTTTCAAATCAAAAAATGGTGACGATAGGGC
>NZ_QPJD01000007.1 GCF_003337375.1 Paenibacillus prosopidis | reverse complement strand
GCAGCTGACGAATACTAATCGGTCGAGGGCTTATCCTAAAACCGTTTGCCTGGACCCATACATCCGGCAGACAAACAGCTAAAGTTCAGCAGCAACTTCTTTCGTATCCAGTTTTCAGGGCGCAAACTTAGTTGTAACTGGTTGCCTAGTGCAATTCATACAGCTTGTTGCGATGGCATTTGGCGATGTCATTACCTGATCTTGCATGCGTCCCCGAACGCTGCAAGCGACAATTATTCGGGGGACAAGCGTGGCGGTGTAGCTCAGCTGGCTAGAGCGTACGGTTCATACCCGTGAGGTCGGGGGTTCGATCCCCTTCGCCGCTACCATTACCTTTTATATCCCTTTTATGGAGGATTAGCTCAGCTGGGAGAGCATCTGCCTTACAAGCAGAGGGTCGGCGGTTCGATCCCGTCATCCTCCACCATGAACTATTTACGTTATTTGGAGCTGTGGTGTAGTGGCCCAACATGCCTGCCTGTCACGCAGGAGACCGCGGGTTCGAATCCCGTCAGCTCCGCCATTTTTTCCTAAAGTAAGGCTCGGTAGCTCAGTCGGTAGAGCAGAGGACTGAAAATCCTCGTGTCGGCGGTTCGATTCCGTCCCGAGCCACCACTTTATTTTTCGTTATTACGAAAAATAGCTAATAGTATGGAGGATTAGTGAAGTGGCTAAACACGGCAGACTGTAAATCTGCTCTCTCTGAGTTCGGTGGTTCGAATCCATCATCCTCCACCAGTTTTTTTAAAATTATGAGTCATTAGCTCAGTTGGTAGAGCACCTGACTTTTAATCAGGGTGTCGTAGGTTCGAATCCTACATGACTCACCATTTTTTTCAACCATACAAACGTCAACCGAGGATTTCGCGATCCTCGGTTTTTTTGTTTGCTTTTTTATATTATTTATTACGAAGCGAAAGCTCACAAACAAGCTAATTAACCGTATCATTAGTCGCAGCGTAAGATCTTCATTTAACTCAAACAGCGGCCCATCATTCGGGCCTTGCGTTCGGTTAATCTCCGAGTCTATGGCATAAATAAAATAGTGGCCGATTTAAGGTCAAACAAGAATGATTTGTTTTTTAATTTTATCGCTATAAGGGAATAATGTATACGTGTAGAAGTATTTTATAAAAGGGGTAATTGCGATGATTTACGGATTAGCGGTTTTGATTAGCTTTGTAATTGTATTTTCAAGTGTGCCGCCGCTTCGGAAGTTGGCGCTGCGCCTTGGTTTTGTTGATCGGCCAAATCATCGTAAAATTCATCGAAAGCCGATTCCTCTTATGGGAGGAGCGGCTATTTTTGTAGGCTGCGTTATAGCGATGTTTTTATTCATAGGGTTTGCTCCGCTTACCTGGACGATCGTTACAGGCGGTTTAGTGCTTGTAAGCATTGGTTTACTGGATGATGCGGCAAAATCGAAAGGTAAAGATTTTCCGGTATGGCCCCGTGTTATACTCTACATAGCTGCGGCATCAATACCGACATTATTCCATATCAATATTGCGGGCATCACCAATCCATTTACAGGGATGTTTCATTTATTTCCTGATTGGTTTGCGTGGCTTACGACGATGCTGTGGGTATTTGCTCTAATAAATATGATTAACTTTATTGATGGCGTTGATGGCCTTGCTTCGGGGGTTTGCATGCTATCCTCACTAACGCTTCTAACTGCAGCGCTTATAAAAGGTCAGCCGGATACGGCTATACTTGCCGGTATTGTGGCAGGAGTATCGCTTGGATTTCTTGTACACAATTTTTATCCCGCGCGAATTTTTATGGGTGATGCGGGTGCAACCTTCCTAGGCTATACTCTCGCGGTTATTGCGGTTGACGGCACATTCAAACGAGCCACATTAATTACGCTCCTTGTACCTGTGTTAGCGCTCGGTCTGCCTATTCTGGATACAGCTTATGTGATGCTGCGGCGGCTTATAAGCGGAAAAGGCTTGCACCGTGCGGATAAGCTGCATACGCATCATGTCTTAATGAAATGGGGGCTCAACCAGGTTCAAACCGTATCCTTCATGTATTTGATTGCGGCATTATTTGCGCTTCTGTCCATTATTCTTTTGCTGGTAATAGGCTGAATTAGGTTAGCTGTTATGGTACAATGACGAAAAAAAGCGTTATTATAAAATATCAGAAAATTATTATTATAAATATTATTTTCTATATTTTATGGCGATACGTCACCTGTGCCGCCAAAGGACGGCGTAAGCCGTTAACGCTTGTGGAGATTGGAGATAGAGAAATGAGCACGACAGATTGGTTGAAGCCGCTGCAGCACATTTTGAATTGTCCGGTACAAGTAGTTACGAAATCGATGTTGGAATGGAGCGATTTACTAAGAGACGCCGAAGCGGTATGGCTAGGAGAAAAAAAGGATCAGCCTCCAACAGAAGGTCAACGAGCAGAAAAAAATGGTATGACATGGATAGTAACAGCCAGCAATGATTATTCCGTAGAGCTATTAGAAATTAACAATCCCTCGCTTAGTGTAACGGAGAAAGAGTTAATTAGCTGGACACTCAAGCGCGGCAGGAGTGATCTGACGCAGTTGAAGGCGGCAGCGCTATCGGAAACGGAAAGAAATGCCCTTAAGCTGAGCGAGTGGATACAGAAGCAGCTTGAAGCAGATGAGCCTGCTTATTCATTACCTGATCATTTAACGGTCGGCAGCCGTTTGTTTAATGAAATGATTCCCTTCTTACTCGTAACAGAGCAATCGAATACGAAGCAAGCTGTATATACGGAGCTGGAGAAGCTCCTGCATTCATTTTTGTCGGAGGACGTACTGCTCATTCCACTCAAAAGCCAGGAATGGCTCATTTGGGGACCGCTTTCGCTGCTTAGAGACGAGGATTCCGATACGTTTGATGATCAAGAGGAAGAAACGATAGAGGACAGCTTAGCATCGATAGGCTCAGGTTTGCACGAAATGCTTGCCAGTGAATGGATCGGTGAATGTCATCTGGCAGTAACACATCCGACAACCCCTGCTAAAGGAATAGTAGAGACGACAATACTGCTGCGGGAGACGATTAACTTAGGCCGGAAATTTCACGTTGGCACCAATATACATTTGCCTTGGATGTTGCAGCTGGAACGATTATTGAATGCTATTCCCGAAGCGCAGCGGTCTAAGTATTTGGAGCAATCGCTTAAGAGAGCCGATCTGTTCGTTGAGTCGGAAATGTTGAGCACGCTTGAGACGTTTTTCACATTGGATTGCAATGTAAGTGAAACGGCTAAGAAATTATACATTCATCGCAACACGTTATTATATCGTTTAGATAAGTTAAAACAAGAAACTGGCCTTGATGTTCGTCAATTTCGTGATGCCGTACTAGTTAAAATTATATTACTATTGTATAAAGTTACGAAAAGAAATTAGTTTTTTTGTAAAGTATGTGCATAGTCACAGACTCGTGCGTGGGATAAGATATAGGCATATCGAAATTTCTTTTTAGGGGGAAACTTATCATGGCAGGCGTACGTTTAGAAGGCATTTACAAAAAATACCCGGGTTCCGACAAAGCATCGGTTACTGACGTTAACTTAGACATTAAGGACAAAGAATTTCTGGTTTTGGTAGGACCATCCGGTTGCGGTAAATCGACAACTCTTCGTATGATTGCAGGTCTTGAAGAAATTTCTGAAGGTAAATTGTTCATCGGCGACCGTCTAGTGAACGACGTTGCTCCTAAAGACCGCGACATCGCGATGGTATTCCAATCCTACGCGTTGTACCCGCACATGAACGTTTACCAAAACATGGCGTTCGGCCTTAAACTTCGTAAATTCAAAAAAGCAGACATCGACAAACGCGTTCGTGAAGCTGCTAAAATTCTTGATATCGAGCATTTGCTTGACCGCAAACCAAAAGCACTTTCCGGTGGTCAACGTCAACGTGTCGCTCTAGGACGCGCAATCGTTCGTGAGCCGCAAGTATTCTTGATGGATGAGCCGCTTTCCAACTTGGACGCGAAACTTCGTGGACAAATGCGCGCTGAAATCAGCAAGCTGACAAAACGTCTTGAAACAACTACAATCTACGTAACGCATGACCAAATCGAAGCTATGACGATGGGTGACCGTATCGTAGTTATGAAAGACGGTTTCATTCAACAAACGGCTTCTCCAGAAGAGCTGTACAACCACCCGGTTAACATCTTCGTTGCAGGCTTTATCGGCGCTCCATCGATGAACTTCATCAGTGGTACGCTTACAGAGCAAGGCGGTGCGCTTCGCTTCAAAGCAAGCGGTGTTGACGTAGTTGTTCCTGAAGGCAAAGCGGCAACGCTTCGTTCGAAAGGCTATATCGGCAAAGAAGTGATTCTCGGTATTCGTCCAGAGGATCTTCACGAAGAGCCGGTATTCCTGGAAGCTTCCCCGCAAACAATCGTTAACGCGAATGTTGAGGTTGCTGAGAACCTTGGTCACGAGATGTACCTGTATCTGAACGGCATTGGTACTGACACGGTTATCGCTCGTGTTGACGGCCGCGCCGGCGTTCGTGACGGCGTAAGCGTTAAGCTTGCTCTTGACATGAACAAAGTACACTTGTTCGACAAAGCTACTGAACTTAACATTTTTGAAAATTAATAAATAGTATGCGAAGAGAGCCGTTGGATAATTCCAACGGCTTTTTTTTTTGTTATCCGAAAACCGTATGCCCGGCTCGCGCGTCTAATAGGAAAGACAACAGAAATGTCGATGGGATAGCAAGCGGGGAGGCACGGCATGGATAGAGATGAGTGCGCTGCGGCCGCGATTAGAGGCGATGAAGAAGCGCTGCTGAAGCGCATCGATATGGATAAGCAGCAATTGTATGGCATTGCTTATTCTTATATGCGCAATGAGACAGATACGCTTGAAGCGATTCAAGAGACGGTATGCCGGGTTTGGACGAAAAGGCATACATTGCGGGAACCGAAATTTTTTACGACGTGGATGATTCAGATCTTAATCCGTGTCTGTATGGATGAGCGGAAAAAGAAGATAAGGGAAAAACCGGTGGAGGCGTACGTGCAGCGATTTGAAGGAGAGACACATCCTGATGATGCCGCGGTACGCCTCGATTTAGCAGCTCAAGTGCAGGCGCTTCCCGCCAATTACCGTATGGTTATAGCACTGAAATATTATCGAGATATGACGATTACAGAAATTGCAGAGCTGCTGCAGAAGCCGGATGGGACGATACGGACGTGGTTGAACAAGGCGCTTCGAATTTTAAGAAGCGATATGGCAGTTATAAAGGAGGGGATACAGGATGAGCGCGGAAATGGAGACGGAGTTGGAGCAGAGCGTTCCGGGTATGCGGAATGATAGAGAACGAGTGGACAGGGCAATGGAGGGTCTGCCGGAAGCGGCGTTAGATGCAGCAATTCGACGGGGCTTGGAGCAGGGGCTTAAGCGAGCCCGAAGAGGAAGACGGAATAGACTGAGTTTGCTCATAAGCGTATCAGCGTTGTGCATGATTTTGCTGCTTACCGCGTTCGTGCGTGTATCTCCTGCTTTTGCAGCTGTGGTGAGGGATATTCCTGGCTTAAGCGGATTTGTTAAGCTTATTGAAGGGGATAAGTCGCTGTTGGCGGCACTGGATAATGAATTCATACAACCGGTGAACGTATCGGTCGAGAAGAACGGTTATAAGCTTACGGTGGACGGAATTATTGCAGATGAGGGAAGGCTCGTTATTTTATACTCGGTCGAGGGGCCGGGAGTGACGGATCAATCGGAAATTGACAATTATAGATTGCTTGATGAAAATGGCATGGAGGTTATGGGCGGCATTTCCTCGTCGCATTTTCCAATTGGAGATAGCGAAAACGCTGGAACAATCTTGCACGATTATATTGATGCGGTAATGGTTGAGAATGAGAAGCTGCCGCAGCGTATTCGCTTCAGCGTTAAGCTAGAGGGAGAGTGGTTGGAGGCCGAATTTCCCGTTGATCATGATCGTTTTAAAGGTAAAAGGGAAGTATTCCATCTAGATAAGCCTTTTGAAATAGCAGGCCAACGATTCACGATCAAGGACGCAGTCATTACCCCTCTGCAAGTTAAGCTGACTGTAGTTAGCGATCCGGCTAATGTAAAACGATCAAACAGCTTTATCAATATGGCTCTTGTGGATGAGAAGGGGAGGCGGTATACGTCAAAAGGGGGCTTCGGAGAGCTCGATGCGGAAATGACGTTTCACTTCCAGAGCAGCTACTTTGAGCAGCCGAAGGAGCTTACGCTCGTCGCTGAAGGATTATATTTATCTGAAAGATATAAGACGTTTGTTATTAATACGGAAACAGGGGAAACCATCGCCGCGCCGGATCAAAGAATTGCATTGGATAGCATCGAGCAAACAGCGGATGGGATTGATCTCCGAATCGGCATGTCCAATTTGGATAAAACAGATGCTATGTTAGGCTATACTTTTTTTGAGCATAAAGGTACTTTTAAGGATGCCGGAGGCAAGACCTATCCTATTTTGGACCGGAGCGGCGTACAGATCGAGTGGAGCGCGAGCGGCGCCACGCCAGCTTACTATTATTATAGGATTCCGAAAGCGGAATACAAGCAGCCGTTAACATTTGATGTGAAGCAGTATCCGGGTTATGTGTTGGAGCCTGTAAGTATAAAAATCAAGTAGAAGAGGGTGCTAAGCAGCGGAGGAAACGTTGCGTTTAGCGCCTTTTTCCTTTACGATGAAGACATTGGTAAGAGACATTCATATTACACATAATGCAGGTGCCACATGAGGGAGGCCGTACAATGCCGAAAAAAGTAAAAGTGTCTGAGCTCGTCCAGCAATTTCAGCTCGAGATTATTGCCGGAGAGGACGGACTTAAGCGAGCCATTACAGTAGATGATTTGTATCGGCCCGGTCTTGAGATGGCCGGTTATTTCCACTACCATCCAAGCGAGCGGGTACAGCTGCTCGGACGAACGGAAATATCATTCCTGAACATGCTCGACAGTGAAGACAGGAAGGATCGGATGGTGCGTCTTTGTAACGAGGATACGCCATGCATTATTTTGACCAGAGGTCTTGAAGCGCCGCAGGAGTTAATCGATCAATCTAACGAAAGCAATATTCCGGTGCTGCGCAGCAACGTGGCGACAACGATTCTTTCAAGCCGCATTACCGATTTCCTTGAGAGAAAATTGGCGCCGACTGCAACGATTCACGGCGTTCTGGTAGACGTTTACGGTGTAGGCATGCTCATTACCGGCGGAAGCGGCATCGGTAAAAGCGAAACGGCACTGGAGCTTGTGAAGCGCGGACATCGGCTTGTCGCCGACGATGCGGTCGAAATTCGCCAAACGTCGGATGGACAGCTGCACGGCAGCGCTCCGGAACTGATTCGCCACCTGCTTGAAATCCGGGGTCTAGGTATTATTAATGTCATGACCTTGTTCGGAGCGGGAGCGGTCCGCACGCAGAAGCGGATCGGTCTCGTCATTAAGCTGGAGAACTGGCAGCAGGATAAGCAGTATGATCGCCTCGGTCTCGATGAAGAGACGACGCGTATTATTGAAACCGATGTTCCGCTCGTTACCGTGCCTGTACGTCCGGGTCGAAACTTAGCCGTAATTATTGAAGTGGCGGCTATGAACTTCCGTTTGAAACGGATGGGTTATAACGCGGCGCTGCAGTTTACGAACAAGCTCACGGAAACGATTGCAGACGATATGGACGAATACGATTGATTCTAAAGGAGATATCCATAATGAAGACATTGTTACTTAATCCAATCGCCTTTACGCTTGGGGCGATCGAGGTGCATTGGTACGGCATTATTTTGGGTACGGCAGCTTTAGTCGGCCTGCTGCTCGCGGTGCAGGAAGGGAAACGGTTCGGGATCAAGCCGGACTTCTTCATGGATTTGCTGCTGCTCGGCGTTCCTTCGGCCATTATTGGAGCGCGGATTTATTATGTGGCGTTCAAATGGGAAGATTATAAAGGAAACTTTCTCGATGTATTCAAAATATGGAACGGCGGCATCGCGATTTACGGTGCGCTGATCGGGGCGTTTATTTGCGGATATTTCTATTTCCGCTACAAAGGGTATAATTTCTGGCGTATGGTAGACATTTGCGCACCTTCTCTGCTTGCGGGTCAAATGATTGGCCGCTGGGGCAACTTCATGAATCAGGAAGCTTACGGCGGAGAAGTAAGCGAGTCTTTTCTACGCGATACGCTCAATTTGCCATCATTTATCGTTGATCAGATGCTAATAGAAGGTGCATACCGCCATCCGGCATTTTTGTATGAATCGCTATGGAGCTTAGTCGGTATTGGGATCTTGTTCGTGCTTCGCCGACAAAGGTTTTTACGGGCGGGCGAATTGGTGGCCAGCTACTTTATTTGGTACTCGATCGGCCGCTTCTTCATTGAAGCGCTGCGTACGGACAGCTTGGCGTTTATCGGACCGCAATGGCTTGCTTCATTCATTAATGGGCTTTGGTCACCGATGGAGCTTGTATTTAAACAAGGTTATTTGGATCCTGCTTATGGCAATATCCGTATTTCGCAAGCACTTGCTTTGCTGCTCATCCTTGGGGCCATTGTTCTTATCGTTGTGCGGCGCCGTACAGGTCTCGCGTCGGAGCGCTATCTTGATCCAATCGTAACAAGCAAACCGGAACGAAACGACGGCGTATATAAAGCAGCGGTTGAACGTAAAGGGAACGAGAGCGCACCCGAGACTAAGGATAGCAAAGGGCAGGAGTAATTTAGGAGGGGTTTTACGATGACGGGCAATATAAAAACGATGCTGTTCGATTTGGACGGCACGATACTAGACACCAATGAGCTTATTATTCGCTCGTTCATAGAATCTCTGCAGGGAGTAGTACCAGAAGGCTTCGGAAGAGAACATATCATTCCCAGCATGGGACAGCCCCTTACCGATCAAATGCGTCTGTTCTCCGGTCTCGATGAGGTGTCGCATCTGGTCGCAGCCTATCGTGAAGTGAACTTGCGGCTGCATGATGAGCTCGTGAAGCCGTTCGATTATGTGGGCGAGGTGCTTGAAACGCTGCACGGCAAAGGCATTCAAATCGGAGTCGTTACGACGAAAATGCGTTTGACGACCGAACGCGGCTTAAAGTTTGTCGGCATATTTGACTACGTCGATGCGATCGTTACGATTGATGACGTAGAAAATCCCAAGCCGCATCCTGAACCTGTAAGCAAAGCGATTGGACTGCTTGGCGCGGATCCGGCGACGACCCTAATGGTCGGAGACAGCACAGTCGATATGCAATCTGCCGTTGCGGCCGGCACTACAGCTGTTGGCGTTGCCTGGTCGCTGAAGGGTGAGCAAATCTTGAAGGAAGCGGGAGCACACCACGTGATTAACGATATGCGCGATCTTTATTCATTTGTCGGAATGGAGCGGGAGCCGTTTGCGAAACGTTGAACGCTATCCGGTGGAAGGGCCAAATGCGCTGTGGCAGGTCTATTCGACAGTGAGCCGAGCGAAGTCCGTTCGTAATTTCATTTGCATACAGCTGGCGCGGTATTGTCCGGTCCTTCCGCTTAAAAATTGGATTTACCGCCGATTGCTCGGTATGAAGGTCGGAGAGCATACCGCCTTTGCCTTAATGGTGATGGTTGATGTCTTCTTCCCGGAACGTATTACGGTAGGCAGCAATTCAATAATTGGATACAATACAACGATTTTGACGCATGAGTATTTAATCAAGGAGTACCGGCTGGGTGACGTCAAGATCGGATCGAACGTAATGATCGGTGCGAATTCAACGGTATTACCCGGTGTTACCATTGGTGATCATGCCGTGATAGCAGCCGGTTCTATCGTCCATAAGGATGTGCCGGCCTATGCGTTTGTAGGCGGCAATCCGATGCGGGAGATTAGGCGCAGCGAGATTGCAGTGCCCGATGACGACACGCGGAGTATTTTAAACTAGTTAATAGCAGAAAGCCTTATCCTAACGAGCCCATCTCGTTTGGATGGGGCTTTTGTTCTTAGAATAAGGGAAGCTGAGGACGGCTTTCAGCCTTGACGGAGGCGCGCTTTTCATGCTAATATTACGACTAAACTCTTTAATTTGTTAGTATGGTAACATGGTAGCACTTTAATATACTAAAGCAACCGAAGGTGATAACGAATGTCTAAACCAAAAGTGTTTGAAAAGCCGATAGGCGTTAAAGATTATTTGCCGGGGGCAGTCGCTAAGCTGCGTCATATTGAACGTCAGGTGCTGGCTTGCATGCAAAGCTGGGGCTATGAGCAAATTATGACACCAACTATGGAATACTACGATACAGTCGGCGTTGCCAGCTCAACGTCGGATCAGAAGCTGTTCAAGCTGCTCAACAATCGCGGAACGACGCTGGTGCTGCGTTCCGATATGACGGCGCCGATCGCGCGCGTAGTAGCTTCACTGCTGAAGCAGGCGGATTTTCCACAGCGTCTGTCCTACCACTCCAATGTATTCCGCGCCATTGAGGAAGAGGCTGGCCGCGAAGCGGAGTTCTTTCAAACGGGCGTAGAGCTTGTAGGAGATTCGTCGGCGGAAGCGGATGCGGAGGTCGTTGCGCTAGCCATTGCTTCCTTGAAAGCGGCAGGCGTAGACCGGTTCAAGATTGCGATTGGGCATGTCGGCTTCTTGAACGGCTTATTGGAGGAGACGCTGCCAGGCCGCAACGAGGAGCAAGAGCAGCTTAAAGGCTGCTTGCTGGGACGCGATTATGTAGGTTACCGTCAGCAGCTGCGTGAGCTGTCGTTAGAAGAGCCTGTGCAGCGCGAGCTGGAAGGCATTCTGCGGCTGCGCGGCGGACAGGAGATTTGCGACCAGGCGCTGCAGCTAAGCGCTGATGCTACGGCTCAGGCTTCTATTCGCCATCTGTGCGAAATTTGGGATGTGCTGAAGGCGTACGGCGTAAGCGAATATGTGTTGATTGATCTGACGATGATCGGGGATTTCTCCTACTATACCGGCATGACGTTCGAGGGCTATGCGGCTGATCTTGGCTTCCCGGTTGTAAGCGGCGGACGCTATGACAATTTGTTGGCGCAATTCGGTAGACCGGCGCCGGCTACGGGCTTTGCGCTGAAGACTACCCGTATTCTTGAGCTGCTTGGCGATGAGGCGGATAACGGGACTCCGCGGACGCTTATTGCTTACAATGCAGCGGGGCGTGCTGAGGCGCTCGCAAAAGCGCAGGCGCTTCGCGCGGATGGAATCAGTGTTGTAACGGAGCGTTTAGAGGGTTTGACCGGTATACTGGCGGAAGCGGCTGATTTAATGGATCAGAAGCCATTTGAGCATAAAGGCGTGAAATACACAGCATTGGTAACGTATTTCAGAAAAGGAATAAAAGGAGGCAGCGCCACATGAGCGGGGCTAACAAAGACATTTTGAAAGTGGCGATGCCGAAGGGCCGCATTTATAAGCAGGCATCGAAGCTGTTCCGTGAAGCGGGACTGCCGATTCCGAGTGATTTTGATGATACGCGCAAGCTGATCATAGAGCTGCCCGAGGTGGGCATGGAGTTTATTATGGCCAAGCCTGTTGACGTGCCGACTTACGTGGAGTACGGCGTTGCGGATATCGGAATTGTCGGCAAGGACGTGCTGATGGAGGAAAACAAGGACGTATACGAGCTGCTTGATCTCGGAATCGCCAAATGCCGGATGTCGGTAATCGGAATGCCGGATTGGAAGCCGGCGATTAATCCGCGCGTCGCTACGAAATATCCCAACGTTGCTTCGGCGTATTTCCGCGAGCAGGGGCAGCAGGTGGAGGTTATTAAGCTGAACGGCTCGATCGAGCTCGCTCCGATGATTGGGCTGGCGGACCGCATCGTCGATATGGTGGAGACGGGCCAAACGCTGCGCGAAAACGGACTTGTGGAAATGGAATCGATTTTCGGCATTACGAGCCGTTTGATTGCGAACCGGGTAAGCTACCGGATGAAGAATGATGCGATTCAAAGCTTGTGCGATAGATTGCAGGGGACGCTGGCCGCGCGGGTTTAGGGGCAAAAGAAGGATATGCAGTCAAAGTTTGCTGAGAAAGATAACGATGCTGCACGTGCTCAGTGATGGAGAGAAGGAACGGATAAGTAAGCTGTGGTATAGATGGCGATAGAAAGACATGGGATAAGTGGAGGTACAGATAACGTAAGCTATGTATAGATGAAGATAGAATGACACGGGATAAGTGGAAGGAGCGGATCATATGCGCATCATGCGAGCGGAGCAGTTTGGTTTGAAGCGCGAGGTGGAGTATGGAACACCGGAGCAAAATGAAGCGGCCTTGAGGATCGTCGCAGACGTAAAGGCCGAAGGAGACGCGGCGCTGCTCAGGTATACGGAGCAGCACGACCGGGTGAAGCTGGATGCGGCGTCGCTGCGCGTGACACAGCAGGAGATTGAGGCGGCGTATGATCAGGTCGACGCCGCTTTTCTCACGGCCATCCGCGAGGCGGCCGTGAATGTTCGGGTATTCCACGAGAAGCAGATGCGCACCTCGTGGATGGACCTGCAGCAGGACGGGACGCTGCTCGGGCAAATTATGCGGCCGCTGAAGCGGGTCGGCGTATATGTGCCCGGAGGCAAGGCGGCTTATCCGTCGTCCGTGCTGATGAATGTCATTCCGGCACAGGTCGCCGGTGTGCCGGAGATTGTTATGGTGACGCCGCCTGCAACCGGCGGCAAAGCGGGCATCGACCCGTATATTCTCGTAGCCGCCGCAGAGGCGGGCGTGAAGGAGATGTACCGGGTCGGGGGGGCACAAGCTATAGCCGCGCTTGCGTACGGCACGGCATCGATTGCTCCGGTCGACAAGATTTGCGGACCGGGCAACATTTACGTGGCGCTGGCAAAGCGCGCCGTCTTCGGCGCCGTCGATATCGACAGCATCGCCGGCCCAAGTGAAATCGTCGTGCTTGCCGACGATTCGGCAGATCCCGCGTACGTAGCCGCGGATCTGCTCTCGCAAGCTGAGCACGATGAGATGGCGTCGGCGATTCTCATTACGCCGTCGCAGCAGCTTGCGGAAGCCGTCGCAGCGGAGGTGGAGCGGCAGCTTTCGACGCTGCCGCGCCAAGAGATTGCCCGCAGCTCCATTGACAGCTACGGCGCAGTGCTGCTCGTCGATTCGATTGAAGCGGGCATCGACGTTGTGAACCAGCTCGCACCTGAGCATCTTGAGGTGCTGACAGTTGATCCTATGCGTCTCCTCGGACACATACAGAACGCAGGCGCGATATTCCTCGGACCTTACAGCTCGGAGCCGGTCGGGGACTATTTTGCAGGTCCGAACCACATCATCCCGACGAACGGCACGGCGCGCTTCTCTTCGCCGGTGAACGTTGATGATTTCTTAAAGAAATCGAGTCTGATCTATTACAGCAAAGAAGCGCTGCTTGCGAATGGCGACAAAATTATGACGCTGGCGCGGCATGAAGGGCTAGAAGGACACGCGCGTGCGATTGAAATCCGTTTGGAGAAGGAACGCGGTTAAGGTATCGTGGAATGTTCCGGAGACGAATAAGGGAATATATGTCCCTTATCTCATTGTAAAAGAATGTAATTGTAAAAATAACGGTAAAAAAGGGCGTTAAGTAGCTGGTGTGAAGCTAAATAGTCGAAACAGACGATTAGAGCCGAAATGAGACCTAAAAATACCGCTATTTTCAGATGCAGGATTCATTTTAGGGAAATAACACCCTTATTTACCGCTTATAGATGTTAGGGAAGTATCACAGAAACTACAATGGATTGCCGATAAACGCAGTTAACTTACTCAGAAAGAAGGAATAAATGTGTCGGAGAATAGAGTACGCGAGGCGTCGGTGGCGCGCAAGACGAACGAAACGGATATTAAGCTTACGTTTGCGGTAGATGGTACGGGTGAAGCGAAGCTCGATACGGATGTGCCCTTCTTGAATCATATGCTTGATTTGTTTACGAAGCATGGCCAATTTAACCTGGAAGTAGAGGCACGCGGCGATATTGATATCGACGATCACCACACGGTGGAGGACATCGGCATTTGCATCGGGCAGACGCTCCGTGAGGCGCTTGGCGACAAACGCGGCATTAAGCGTTATGCCAGCGTATTCGTACCCATGGATGAGGCGCTCGCACAGGTCATTATCGACGTCAGCAACCGTCCTCACTTCGAATATCGTGCGGAATACCCTTCGGCGCAAGTAGGCAGCTTCTCGACGGAGCTTGTTCACGAGTTTCTATGGAAACTGGCGCTCGAATCGCGCATAACACTCCATGTTATCGTACACTACGGCAAAAACACGCACCACATGATCGAAGCGGTGTTTAAAGCGCTGGGCCGTGCGCTGGATGAAGCAACGAGCATTGATCCCCGCGTGCAAGGAGTGCCTTCGACGAAAGGAGTGCTGTAATATGATCGCGATCATCGATTACGGCATGGGAAATCTGCACAGCGTGAGCAAAGCGGTCGAGCGTCTCGGCTACGAGGCGGTCATTACCGCCGATCCGCAAACGATCATTGAAGCAGACGGCGCGATACTGCCCGGCGTTGGCGCGTTTGGCGACGCGATGCAAAATCTGCGCGACACGAAGCTTGACGATGTAGCAAAGTTTTATGCGGCATCCGGCAAGCCGATGCTCGGTATTTGCCTTGGCATGCAGCTGCTCTTCAGCGAAAGCGAGGAGTACGGCACGAACGAAGGTTTGAACATTTTGCCCGGAAAAGTGGTCCGTTTCCACGGCGACTACAAAGTGCCGCACATGGGCTGGAACAAGCTGACCTTTCTGCAGCAGCAATCTCCGCTCTTCAATGGACTGTCAGAGGGACATGTATATTTCGTACACTCCTACCATGCGAAGACGGAGCTTGAGACCGATTTGCTTGCTACGACCGATTACCATCAGCAGGTAACGGCGATTGTCGGCCGCGGCAACGTGTTCGGGATGCAATTTCATCCGGAAAAAAGCGGCGAGCTCGGCATGCAGCTGCTCGGCAATTTTCTGGCACTGACAAAATCAAACCCGGCTTAACGGGCATAAAGGAGAGGGAGACATGCTGGCGAAACGTATCATTCCGTGTCTCGATGTGAAGGACGGCCGCGTCGTGAAGGGCGTTAACTTCGTGAACCTGCGTGATGCGGGCGATCCAGTCGAGCTAGCGGCAACTTATGACCGGGAGGGTGCTGATGAGCTCATATTTTTGGACATATCGGCTTCGGTCGAAGGGCGCGCTACAATGATTGAGGTCGTGAAACGGACGGCGGGCGAGATTACGATTCCGTTCACGGTAGGCGGCGGCATTTCACATGTCGACGATATGAAGCGGCTTCTGCGGGCAGGCGCGGACAAAATCGGCATCAACACAGCTGCGGTTAAAAATCCGTCACTCGTCAAGGAAGGCTCGCGTAAATTCGGCTCGCAGTGTATTGTAGTTGCGATCGATGCGAAGTTCAATTCGGAGTGGGGCGAATGGGAAGTCTATACGCATGGCGGACGTCAGACGACGGGCATACGGGCGCTGGAGTGGGCGCGCGAGGTAGAGCGTTTGGGCGCAGGTGAAATTTTGCTGACGAGTATGGACGCAGACGGTACGAAGGACGGCTTCGACCTGAAGCTGACGCAGGCGGTGAGCGATTCTCTCGGCATTCCGGTCATTGCTTCCGGCGGAGCGGGACGGATCGAGCATTTTAATGACGTATTCCAAAATGCGCATGCGGATGCGGCGCTGGCGGCTACGATTTTTCACTATAAAGAAATGACCATTCGCGAAGTAAAGGATGATTTGCGGGTGAAGGGAGTAGAGGTAAGATGACGGAGAACAACCAAAGCGAACTTATTTCAAAAATTAAATGGGACGATGCCGGACTCGTTCCAGCCGTTGTGCAAGATGTGCAAAGCAAAGAAGTTCTCATGATGGCGTATATGAACAGAGAGTCGCTGCAGCTATCCGTGGAAACCGGCGTGACCTGGTACTGGAGCCGTTCGCGTAACGAGCTGTGGAACAAAGGTGCAACGAGCGGCCACACGCAGCGTATTGTTTCTATGGCATACGATTGCGATGGCGACACATTGGTTGTTAAGGTTGAACAGAAGGGGCCTGCATGTCATACAGGACGTTACAGCTGCTTCTTCAATCCGATTGAGTTGAGCAGCAATGCCGCGGCAGAGACAACACAGACGACAGCGGATCGGTTCGCCACACTCGGTCAATTAGAGAGCGTCATCGCAGAGCGTTATGCGGAACGTCCTGATGGCTCCTACACCACCTATCTGTTTGAAAAAGGCGTAGATAAAATTTTGAAAAAAGTCGGAGAAGAAGCGTCCGAGGTGATCATTGCGGCGAAAAACAAAGACAATGACGAGCTGCGGAGCGAGGTCAGCGATCTTATTTTCCATCTGATGGTGCTGCTCCGCGAGCGCGGGCTTCCGCTGGACGATGTGATCCGTGAGATTAACGGCCGCCACGGCAAACCGACAACGAACAAAATGAGATAGCCGGAGGTAAGCTGACGAAGTCCTCTGGCATCTTATCTCATGTCGCGCAATGAAATTTTAAAGTGAAAGGCCGGTACGCACATGTTTATCGATTACCATACCCACCATGCCCGCTGCGGTCATGCGGTCGGCGAACTAGAGGAATACGTTAAAAAGGGAATAGAGATCGGACTCGTGCAGATCGGCCTTTCCGACCATATGCCGCTGCTCCATGTGGATCCGGCTTCGTATTATCCGGAGATGGCGATGCCGATGGATGAGCTTCCGCGATACGTGGAGGAATGTCTCGAGCTTAAGGAAAAGTACAAAGGAAAAATTGACGTTCGCGTCGGCCTTGAAGGTGATTATATCGAAGGCTGCGAGGAGCAGATTGAAACGATCGTTAATGCTTACCCATGGGACTATGTCATCGGTTCTGTGCATTTTCTCGGCGAATGGGACATTACCGATTTCCGGCAAACGCATGGCTGGGAAGGCCGCGACCGGATGGCGGTGTACGAGCAGTATTACGATGCAATCCGCAAGGCGGCTGCGACCGGCTTCTATGATTACATTGGGCATATCGATGTGATTAAGCGGTTCGGCTTTCAACCTGAAGGCGATGTGACGCATTTGGAAAATGCGGCGCTGGAGGCGGTTAAGCAGCATGGGCTCGCCATCGAACTTAATGCTTCAGGGCTTCGAACGCCTGCTGCTGAGATGTTTCCAAGCCGCCGCATGCTCGAATATGCGCATAAACTCGGCATCCCGCTTACGATTGGATCGGATGCGCACCAGCCTGAAAGATTAGGCCAATATTTGGATCAAGCACGTGCTGTACTGGAAGAAGTCGGATATACGCAGCTAGCGACATTTAATTGTCGAAAATTAGTATTGATTGATTTTTGAATTATCGTAAAATCGATGTATAATATAAAAGATAACACATGCTTTGTCGAATGATGGGACAAGGACGAGTACATGTTCAGTAAAATTAATTGGTTTTAACGCTCAGGAGGGTATCATGTTAAGCGACAAGGTGCGTATTTTTTCGGGTTCGTCTAATCCGGTATTGGCTCAGAAAATCAGTGCAGAGCTTGGTTTGACGCTAGGTGCGATCAAGATGTCCCGTTTCAAAAGCGGAGAGATTTACGTGCATTACGAAGAAACGATTCGGAATTGCGACGTATTTCTCGTGCAATCGTTCTCGCATCCGATCAACGAGCATTTTGTCGAATTGCTTGTCATGATTGATGCGGCGAAGCGTGCTTCCGCCAGAACGGTCAACATCATCATGCCTTATTACGGTTATGCGCGTCAGGAACGCAAAGCTGCGCCGCGTGAGCCGATTTCGGCGAAGATGCTGGCGGACGTGCTCACGACAGTCGGCGCGAACCGCGTTATTACAATCGACTTGCATGCTCCGGCTATTCAAGGCTTCTTCAACATCCCGGTCGATCATATGACGGCGCTTGATCTGATCAGCGACTATCTGAAATCGAAAAACATCAAAAATCCGGTTGTCGTTTCGCCGGATGCAGGCCGTGCTTCAACCGCAGAGAAGCTGGCAAACTATTTGGATACATCGTTTGCAATTATGATCAAGAAACGTCCTGCACATAATGAGTCAGTTATTACGCACGTAATCGGCGATGTTGAAGGTCAAACTCCGATTATCATCGAAGACTTGATCGACACCGGATCTACTATCGTTAACGTAGTGGAAAGCCTGAAGGAACGCGGCGCTGAGGATGTATACGTATGCGCAACGCACCCGCTATTCTCCGGTACGGCTATTGAGCGTTTGGATCATCCTAATATTAAAGAAGTTATCGTTACCGACTCGATTAAATTGCCGGACTCCACGCCTGAGCGCTTCAAAGTGCTTTCGGTAGCGCCGCTTCTTGCTGAAGCGACACGCATCATTTTGGAGGGCGGCTCCATCAGCACATTATTCAAAAACGCTGGCGTTTAACCAACCACCATCTATGCTTGGCTCCATAAATAAATAGCTATGCTGCGGGAAATCGCGGGAGGTGCTTTTGCCGTCCGCGATTTTCCCACATATTCTTTCGTGTTAGGATGGGCGCGCTATGGTATAATCGTAGAAAATCGGAAGTAACGGGAGGTGCCTTGCCAATGAAGGGGAAGAAACGTGTTGCCGTAGACCAACAGACAAAAGTGATACCGATTCAATGGGATGCAACGTTTTTTTTCGAGCGGGCGGTTCGTTCGCTGGATCGATTCCATTATGACAAGGCACTTAAATATTTTCGTCGCGCCGTAGAATATGAGCCGGACAATCCGGTAAACCATTGCAACATGGCCGGTATCCTTTCTGAGATGGGCAATTACGAAGAGTCTAACCGGATTTTAGGCTGGATTGTTGATGAGCTTGATCCGACGATGACGGAATGCCATTTTTACATGGCGAACAATTATGCGAATATGGAACAGTATGAAGCGGCCGAAGGCTCGCTTATTCAATATTTGGAGGAGGACGCTGAAGGTCAATTTCTTGATGAAGCAGAAGAAATGATGGATCTGTTGCATTTTGAATTAGAACGGCCTACACGTCTAACGAATATCAAGTCGCGCGAAGGCATGGTTGAGCATGACCAAGCGCGCACGCTGCTTGAGGAGGGCAAGTTCACGGAGGCCGTCCGCATTTTAGAGCAAATTATTGAAGGCCAGCCTGAATTTTTAGCGGCACGCAACAATTTAGCACTGGCTTATTATTATATGGGGCTGTTCGATAAAGCGATGGAGACGATTCGCGAGGTGCTTAGCCTTGAATCGGGCAATTTGCATGCGCTTTGCAATCTTGCAATCTTTTATCAGCACGCAGGCGACCAGGACAGCTTGAAGCCTTTAATTGAGCTGCTCAATAAGACTGTGCCGTTCCATCAGGAGCATGTGTTTAAATTGGCGACGACAATGGGCATCTTAGGAGAGCATGGGTCTGCCTACAAACACTTCACACGGCTTTTGAAGGACAGCGAGCTCCATCAGGATCCTTGCTTGTACCATTACGCCGCTGTCGCTGCATGCAATATCGGACGGTTGCAGGAAGCGGAACGACTATGGAAGCAGACGATTAAGCTTGATCCGGTGTCGGGTATTCCGCATTACTATATGGAGCAGCTGGAGCTCGTACGAAGCGGGCAGCAGACTGCGCCGATCAGCTATCATTATCATCTGCCTTTTGAAGAGCAGTTCAAGCTTTGGGAAAAATCCTCGGACGGAATCCCTGATCATCTGAAGCGAGACCCGTTAGTACGCTCTTCCTTCTTCTGGGCGCTGCGCCACGGCGATCAGCATACGAAGCTGCAGGTCATTCAAGCGCTCGGCATGATCGCCGACGGTGAAGTCAAGGATGTACTGCGTACGTTTCTGCTGGAGCCGGACGAGGACGATTACTTGAAGCGGATTGCCATCTTTGTTCTTCGGACAATCGGTGTACAGGAGCCGCTTCATGCCGTATTGGAAGGTAAAGAAACCGTTATTGAACCGAACCGGGTGCCTTCGAGGCTGCCAGTCTGGGAAGATAAGTGGCAGGCTGTCGTGGAAGATGCGCTTGCCAAGATGAGCAAGCATTATGATCTCGTGCAGCAGCATGATTTGATGACGCTGTGGGTAGAGTTTTTGTCGCGCGTGTACCCGGATGTTCCGAAGCTGACGAAGCCGGAAGGCTGGGCAGCCGCGCTTGAATATTTGACAGCTAAGATGCACCGGCGTGCGATATCTTATCATGAAGTATCGCTTCGATACGGTACATCGATTGCTACCGTAAGCAAAAACGTAAAGATAATAGATGAGGCATGCGGCATTAAGGAAAAAATGAAATCGATAAGCTCCGTTTTTTCCACGCAGGAGATGCAGGAAGAATAAACATTCATGAGGTGATCTGTATGTACAAATCGATTATTATCGGTACCGGTCCTGCCGGACTTACGGCGGCTATTTATTTGGCCCGCGCGAACATGAGCCCGCTGATCATTGAAGGACCTGAGCCGGGCGGCCAGCTGACGACGACAACCGAGGTTGAGAATTTCCCTGGTTTTCCGGAAGGAATTATGGGTCCTGAGCTCATGGAAAATATGCGGAAGCAGGCTGAACGCTTCGGCGCTAAGTTCATAACCGGCTGGGTGAACAGCGTTGATATGTCTGAGCGCCCATTCAAGCTTCAGGTGGAAGGCCACGGCGAACTCGTCGGCGAGAGCCTGATCATCTCCACCGGCGCATCGGCTAAGTATCTTGGCATCCCGGGAGAGAAGGAGAATGTCGGCCGCGGCGTAAGCACATGCGCAACCTGTGACGGCTTCTTCTTCCGCGGCAAAAAGATTATCGTTGTAGGCGGCGGAGACTCCGCGATGGAGGAAGCAGGCTTCCTGACGCGCTTTGCCACCAATGTTGAATTGGTTAACCGCCGTGATGAGCTGCGTGCTTCGAAAATCATGCAGGACCGCGCCCGTGAGAACGAAAAGATCAGCTGGAGCCTAAACCGTACTCCGCTTGAGGTTGTGGCGGGCGGCATGGGCGTAACGGGCCTTAAGGTCCGTGATAATAAAACAGGCGAAGAAGAGGTTATTGAAACGGACGGCATATTTGTAGCGATCGGACATACGCCGAATACGAAATTTCTAGGCGGACAAATCGAAACGGACGATCATGGTTACATTGTTGTAAAACCGGGTACCACCGAAACGAATGTACCTGGCGTATTTGCTTGCGGCGACGTT
Organism: Paenibacillus prosopidis; assembly: GCF_003337375.1. Taxonomy (GTDB): domain Bacteria; phylum Bacillota; class Bacilli; order Paenibacillales; family Paenibacillaceae; genus Pristimantibacillus; species Pristimantibacillus prosopidis. The sequence continues at coordinate 355,310 of NZ_QPJD01000007.1, read as the reverse complement.
CAAGACAGCAAATATCGTCAAGCCATTACGGCTGCAGGCAGCGGTTGTATGGCTGCACTCGATTGCGAAAGATTTCTCGAAGGTGCCATTACGCATGATTGGAGCAAATCGTTGTAATTTTAGGCGAGGCGCATCATAACGATACGGAAGGGGCTATACCAACAGGGCGATATGCTTGAAGGTATAGCCTTTTCAATAGCCGGGAACGCTTGATTTTTCCAGTATTTCGCAGTCTTGACCGCAGGGCGAAGGAAAGCTTATAGTGTTACAGAGAAGATTAACATATTGATGAGGTGGACTAGTGATGTCTGAAAAGATTTACGTTGGAGTCGATGTCGGCGGAACTGCTATTAAGGTAGGTATTTGTAATCCGGATGGACAATTGCTCCATACGTACGAAGGGCCGACGGAGGCGAGTAAAGGAACGGACACTATCCTTCAAAATATTGCAAAATATGCACAGCAAATCGTAGTGGAATCCGACTATGAATGGGAGCAGGTTGACGGTGTCGGCGTTGGTATTGCCGGATTTCTGGACATTCCGAACGGGATCGTAAAATTCGCGCCGAACTTGAAAATTGAGAACGTTAACTTGAAAGCGTACTTAGAGCAGGAGCTCAACAAGACGGTTAAGGTCAACAATGACGCTAACGTTGCTGCACTGGGCGAAGCTTGGGGCGGAGCGGGCAGAGGCATTGCTCATTGCGTATGCTACACGCTCGGAACCGGAGTTGGCGGCGGTATTATTATAGATGGCAAAATCGTGGAGGGCTACGCAGGAATGGCGGGCGAGCTAGGGCATATGTCGATTGTGCCTGACCTTGAAGCAATTCAATGCGGCTGCGGCAAAATGGGCTGCTTGGAAACGGTCTCTTCGGCGACCGGCATTATCCGTATGGCGAAGGACGCCGTGGAACGCGGTGACCGTACTTCACTTTCGCAAGTAGAAAATATTATGGCGAAGGATGTCCTTGATGCGGCAAAAGCAGGGGATGAAGTTGCGACACGAATCGTGAATCGAGCTGCGTTCTATTTAGGCAAGTCGATGGCCATGATTGCAATCGTGCTTAATCCTCAATATTTCATCATTGGCGGCGGAGTATCGAAGGCCGGCGATTTCTTATTCGATCAAATTCGGGAAGTATTCGAGAAATATACACAGGACCAAGCAAAAGAAAACGTTAAAATCGTTGCAGCAACTCTCGGCAATGACGCAGGTGTAGTCGGTGCGGCAGGTCTCATTTTAAGAGGATAAGAAAGTAGGTTTGCGAAACGGAATTCTATGCCGTCAGATGACGGCGATAGCCGTTTACGCTAGGAGGAGTTAATCATGGAAACGGCAGCAACAATGGCGAAGCTTGTCATTATAACCGGGATGTCGGGCGCAGGCAAAACAATTGCTGTTCAAAGCCTGGAGGATCTCGGTTTCTTCTGTGTAGACAATTTACCTCCGGTACTTATACCTAAATTTGCAGAGCTAATTGAGCAGTCCAACGGTAAAATCGGGAAAGTGGCGCTTGTGATCGATTTAAGAGGCCGGGAATTTTTTACTGCGTTGTCGGAATCATTAACCTACATTAAAGAACATTTCACCATTAGCTGTGAAATATTGTTTCTGGATGCTACCGACGAGGTGCTTGTGCAGCGCTATAAGGAGAGCCGCCGTCGTCATCCGCTTGCCCCTGAGGGAATGCCGCTCGAAGGTATTCGTAATGAACGCCGTCTGCTCGAGGATTTGAAGGGCTCGGCGTCTCAGGTCATTGATACGAGTATTTTGAAGCCGGTTCATTTAAAGGAGCGAATTATCTCGAGATTTACGAATCTGGAGCAAAACAGCCTCTCCGTGAACGTAACCTCGTTCGGCTTCAAGTACGGAATTCCAATTGATGCCGATCTCATCTATGATGTACGCTTTTTGCCTAACCCGCATTATGTCGAACATTTGCGCCCCAATACCGGTCAAAATCCCGATGTTTACGATTATGTAATGAAATGGCCCGAGACGCAACAATTTCTAACTAAGCTGCTTGACATGCTGCAGTTCCTTATTCCGCTTTATCGCAAGGAAGGGAAAAGCCAGGTTGTCATCGGTATTGGATGTACGGGCGGGAAGCATCGCTCCGTTGCCATTGCCGAATATTTGGGCCGCATGCTCGGAAGCAGCGATACGGAACGTGTACGTATCAGCCATCGCGATGCCGAACGTGACAAGCATTGACGGGGTGAGAGAATGCAGAATAGACACAAAATTATGAGGCGCCCGAAAATCGTCGTCATCGGCGGAGGTACGGGCCTCTCTGTCATGCTGCGCGGACTAAAGGAAAAGCCGCTCGATATTACGGCCATTGTAACGGTCGCTGATGATGGAGGGAGCTCCGGCATCCTTCGGAATGAGCTGCAAATTCCGCCGCCAGGCGATATTCGCAACGTCCTGATGGCACTCGCGGATGCGGAGCCTCTGCTCACAGAGGTGCTGCAGTATCGTTTTAAGAGTGTACCGGGCCTTGCCGGACACAGCCTGGGCAACTTAATGCTGGCGGCAATGACGGATATCTCCGGCGACTTCGTTACCGGCATTCGCGAGTTAAGCCGTGTATTGGCCGTGCGGGGACGCGTTCTCCCTGCAGCGGGCCGGGCAATTGTGCTGAAGGCAGAAATGGCGGACGGCTCCATTGTAACGGGTGAATCGATGATTCCGAAGGCTGGCCAAGCGATCAAACGTGTGTTTCTGGAGCCGGCTGACGTGGAGCCGCTGCAGGAAGCGGTTGAAGCGATTGAGCAGGCGGATGCGATTCTGATCGGTCCAGGCAGCTTATACACGAGTATTATTCCAAATTTATTAGTGCCTAAGCTTGCAAGCGCAATCGTGGAGTCTGAAGCGGTGAAGCTGTTTGTTTGTAACGTTATGACGCAGCCGGGCGAAACGGATAATTATTCAGTTGGTGATCATTTGGATGCGATACATGCTCATATTGGCAATCACCTGTTCGATTATGTTATTGTAAATGACGGGGAAATACCACCGCAAATTGAAAGCAAATATGCTGAAATGGGTGCGAAGGCGGTTCATCTCGATTTGGATGAAGTGACGCGCAAAGGTTATGAGGTTATAGCAGACCGTCTTGTACTGTTCCGTACTTTTTTGCGGCATGATGCAGAACGTTTAAGTCATCATATATATAAACTGGTAGAGAACTGGATGTTACGAAAGAGGTGATCAACGATGTCTTTTGCGGCGCAAACGAAGAAGGAACTGACATTAATCGAAGCGGATAGCTGTTGTGAGAGAGCGGAGTTGTCAGCACTCATACGGATGAACGGTTCAGTCAGCGTATCCAGCCGCAAAGTCGTTTTGGACATCTCAACGGAAAATGCCGCGATTGCCAGAAGAATTTATTCCCTGCTCAAAAAACATTATGAAGTGCACGTCGAGCTGCTCGTCCGTAAAAAGATGAGGCTCAAAAAAAATAATGTATATATCGTCCGAATCCCGGCGGGGGTTCAGGAAATTTTGAGCGAGCTCAAAATTGTATCCGAAGGGTTTATGTTCAACCTTGGAATCGACAAGGAAATTATTCGCAAGCCCTGCTGCAAGCGCTCGTATTTGCGCGGCGCCTTTCTGGCAGGAGGATCCGTCAACAATCCCGAGGGCTCATCGTATCATTTGGAGATATCGTCGATGTACCAAGAGCATTGCGAGGCGCTTGTAGACCTGGCGAATAAATTTGACTTAAATGCAAGGTGCATTGAACGGAAAAAGGGCTTTATCTTCTATATCAAAGAGGGCGAGAAAATTATCGAGCTCTTGAATATCGTAGGCGCGCATCAAGCACTGTTTAAGTTTGAGGATGTTCGGATTATGCGCGATATGCGCAATTCCGTTAACCGAATCGTTAATTGCGAAACGGCTAACCTGAATAAAACGATCGGGGCCGCCGTTCGTCAGATTGAAAACATTAAGCTGCTGCAGAGAGAAGTCGGGCTCGAGAGCTTGCCGGATAAATTAAGGGAAGTAGCAGAAATTAGGCTGCAGCATCCTGATATGAATCTGACGGAAGTCGGCGAAATGCTCAAAGGGAAGGTCAGCAAATCGGGTGTTAACCACCGTTTGCGCAAAATCGACGAACTTGCGGAAAAAATCCGCGGCGTCTGACCTTTTATCCTAGTGTATCAGCTGGTATAATGTTATAATAATGCAAAATGGCTTTATTTAATAAGATAAGAAGTATAAGGTTGAAGCTTATACCATGCTTATCTTTCACCGCGAAACGAGCTTTTGCAGCCAGAAAGTCGGCAACTGCCGTTTACGCTAGTGCTGCATGCTAATGATTGAGTATAATATAGGGGGTATGGTTTCCATGACAAGGCTTCCGGTTGTCGTTCGCCTTAAGACGGGGCTTCATGCAAGACCTGCAGCATTATTCGTACAAGAAGCGAACAAATTTTCCTCCGAAGTATTTGTTGAGAAAGACGACAAGAAAGTGAATGCCAAATCCATTATGGGAATTATGAGCTTGGCAATCAGTTCCGGCACTGAAGTATCGATTAGTGCAGAGGGTTCGGATGCAGAGCAGGCTGTAAACGCTTTAGTCGCTTTGGTCAGCAAAGAAGAGTTGGAAAACCAATAAAACGTTAAGAATGAAGAAGGGGAGAAGTCACGCAGGTTCTTTACGAACTTGCGGCGGCAGCTCTTTTTTTTGCGTTGTGGGAAAAGGTAGGGTCGCCCGAGGGTGCTATGGTGTGTAGAGATGTTTGGGCTTACACCGGTTACATGTTGAGAGTAGTCAGCGAGTTTAGGAAATGCAAAAATACACCATAAATTTGGCCAAATCAGGCTAAAGCTCTTGATGAAGTGCAGAAGTACACCTTAATGTCGCTGAACCAAGCTAAAGCTCTTGATGAGGTGCAGAAATGCACCTTAATGCGGCTAAATTAGACTTTAAACAAAAACAGCAGGTCAGGAGCTGCCTCCGACCTGCTGTTTTTAAAATGGCTGTTAGCCGATTTTCTCAATGACTTTATCTACGAGACCGTATTCTTTCGCTTCTTCCGCGCTCATGAAATAATCGCGATCGGTATCCTTCTCGATGCGGCTAAGCGGCTGACCGCTGCGGTCTGCCAAAATACCGTTAAGCTTATCGCGCATCTTAAGGATGCGGCGCGCGCGAATTTCGATGTCGCTCGCTTGACCTTCAGCACCGCCAAGCGGCTGGTGAATCATGACTTCACTATTTGGAAGCGCGTAACGTTTGCCTTTAGCACCTGCAGTCAGCAGGAAGGCACCCATGGAAGCAGCCATGCCTACGCAAATCGTCGACACGTCCGGTTTAATATATTGCATTGTATCGTAGATAGCCATACCAGCTGTGATTGAACCGCCTGGGCTGTTAATGTAGAGAGAAATGTCCTTCTCCGGATCATCGGCAGCAAGGAATAGCATTTGAGCAATGATGGAGTTGGCCACCACGTCATTTACGCCTGAACCGAGAAAAATAATGCGATCTTTCAATAGGCGAGAGTAAATGTCATAGGCACGCTCACCTCGATTGTTTTGCTCAATAACCATAGGAACGAAATTCATATCCAACGTAAGCCCCCTCCTCAAGATCAATGATTGGTTAAATCGTAATTTCATAATAACGGATGAAAAGTCAAAAGTCAAAGATAGTCAAACAAATCTGCCGATTGGGTAAAAAAATTAAAAAAACCGTCCCTGCGTATAGGAACGGTTTGTATGTACCATTATAGAAGTTGTATGAAAATTATGGCGCGCCCGCTAGGAATCGAACCTAGATCTCAGGCTCCGGAGGCCTACGTCATATCCATTGGACCACGGGCGCAAAAACAGTAGCAAAAGTTATTATATAATATTACGAGATTGAAAGCAAGGGGTGCGCAAAAATTAAATTTGTGAAAAATGTGTCAGAAACCGTTTTCAATCAAAAAACGACTATTGCTTCAATTGTTTATTTCCGATAAACTAAAGGTGGGACTTGAAACGATACCGCGGGACATAAACTGTCCAATGGTCATGGTCCAAAGGTCATGAATGAACCGAATACGCTAGAGGCCGATGGAGTGAAGGATAAGAGATGCGTCAGATCGTTGAACTGCAGCAGCAGCTTGTGCCGGATCTGCTCGACGTCATGAAGAAAAGGTATTCGATCCTGCATCAGGTGATGCTGTCGGATATGATCGGTCGTCGGACATTGGCGTCGGCATTATCGATGACGGAGCGCATGCTCCGGGCGGAGACCGATTTTTTGAAAACGCAGGGTCTGCTTGAGATTCATTCGGGAGGCATGCGGATTAGCGATTCAGGCAAGCTTTTATTGGAACAGCTTGAACCTTTCTACAAGACGATGTTCGGACTGCTCGAGCTGGAAGAAAAGATACGCAGCCATTTTGGCCTGTCGCAGGTCGTTGTTGTAGCTGGTGACTCCGAAACATCAATGCAAACGAAGCGAGAGCTGGGCCGTGCGGGATGCCAGGTGCTGACCAAAGTCATGCAGCCTAACGATGTTGTTGCGGTAACAGGCGGAACTACAATCGCGCAGGTGTCGAGTCAACTGGTTACGAACACGCCGATGAAGACGAACTGGTTCGTGCCGGCAAGAGGCGGACTAGGGGAAAGCTTGGATTATCAGGCTAACACGATTGCTTCTCAAATGGCAAAGCGAACGGGAGCGCAATACCGGCTTTTACACGTACCTGATCATCTGGGTGAGGAAGCTTTTGCCTCTATTATGCAAGAGCCTAACATTCGGGAAATTGTCGAAGTCATTCGCAGCGCCCGCATCGTTGTCCATGGAATCGGGGACGCTATCGTAATGGCTAGACGCAGGCGGCTGGACCGCGAGGTTATAGACGCGATGGAAGCAGAAGGTGCGTTAGCGGAGTCGTTCGGGTTTTATTTTGACCGTAACGGCGCTGTCGTGCACAAAATGCAAACGGTGGGGTTACGACTCGAGGATATTGTTAAAACTGAAGTTGTCATCGGCGTTGCCGGCGGCAAAAGCAAAGGCGAAGCGATAGCGGCGATTATGCGCTTTGGACACAATGACGTATTGGTCACAGACGAGGCGGCAGCATTGGAGATTGCAGCGTTGATCGAGCAGGAGAAGCAATAGACTGCTTAATTGGAATGAGGAATCATGATGATTTGCTGAAGGCGCAGGCCGTACATGCAAAACATCTTGAAATATATATATTAATCTTTTAAAAACGCTTAGGAGGAAACAACAAATGGTTAAAGTTGGTATTAATGGTTTTGGTCGCATCGGCCGTAACGTATTCCGCGCAGCACTGGGTAACCCTAACGTAGAAATCGTGGCAGTAAACGATTTGACAGACACGAACACTCTGGCACATCTTTTGAAATACGATACAACTCACGGTCAGCTTGACGCTACTGTTGAAGCAAAAGAAGGCGCGTTGATCGTTAACGGACGCGAAATCAAAGTTTTCGCAGAGCGCAACCCTGCAGATCTTCCTTGGGGATCCGTTGGCGTAGAAATCGTAGTTGAATCGACTGGTATTTTTACAGCTAAGGAAAAAGCTGAGCTTCACTTAAAAGGCGGCGCTAAAAAAGTTATCATCTCTGCTCCTGCAACGAACGAAGATATCACTATCGTTATCGGCGTAAACGAAGATAAATACGACCCTGCGGCACATACCATTATTTCCAACGCTTCTTGCACAACGAACTGCCTTGCTCCTTTTGCAAAAGTATTGAACGACAAATTCGGAATCGTTAAAGGTATGATGACAACTACTCACTCGTACACAAACGATCAATCCGTTCTTGACGTTCCACATAAAGACCTGCGCCGTGCTCGCGCTGCTGCAGAAAACATTATTCCTTCGTCGACAGGCGCTGCGAAAGCTGTTTCCCTTGTATTGCCTGAGCTTAAAGGCAAATTGAACGGTATGGCTATGCGCGTACCTACACCAAACGTTTCCGTAACAGACCTGGTTGCTGAGCTGAAAGTTGACGTTACGGTTGAAGAAGTTAACGCTGCATTCAAACAAGCTTCCGAAGGTCCTTTGAAAGGCATCTTGAACTACAATGAATTGCCGCTTGTATCGAGCGACTACAATAGTGACCCTGCTTCTTCCACAATCGACGGTCTATCGACTATGGTTGTTGAAGGCAACATGGTTAAAGTTATTTCCTGGTACGACAACGAGTGGGGCTACTCGAACCGCGTAGTTGATCTTGCTGCTTACATCGCAAGCAAAGGTCTGTAAGCAAAGAAGGCGGACAGTCCGCGGCTCTGCGTGCGGAGCTAAGGTCCTTGGTTTGCGGCCCGTTAGAGGCTGTTGACCAGGAGGTCGTTCCTTCTTTGAGGAACGACCTTCTTTTTTTTGCGGATAAGAAGACTAGTGAGGTTACTTGGGCCTATTTATTAGACCTTTCCATAACAAAATTCCGGGAGGTTTTCATCGATGAATAAGAAAAGTGTACGTGATGTAGCAGAATTAGCTGGTAAACGGGTATTTGTCCGCGTTGATTTCAACGTGCCGCTTGAGAACGGTAAAATTACGGATGACAAACGGATCCGCGAAACGCTTCCGACAATCAACTTCCTGATCGAAAAAGGTGCAAAAGTTATTCTAGCGAGCCACCTTGGCCGTCCGAACGGTCAAGTGGTAGAAGAGCTTCGTCACACGGCTTCCGCAGTGCGTCTATCCGAGCTTCTTGGCAAGCAGGTAACAAAAGCGAACGAAGCGATCGGCGAAGCGGTAGAAGCGCAGGTAGCGGCTTTGAACAACGGCGATGTGCTGTTGCTTGAAAACGTACGTTTCTATGAAGGCGAAGAGAAAAACGATCCGGAGCTCGCTAAAGCTTTCGCTAAGCTAGCTGATCTGTTCGTAAACGACGCGTTCGGCGCTGCTCACCGCGCACACGCTTCGACTGAAGGCATTGCGCACTTGCTGCCGGCTGTATCTGGCCTATTAATGGAGAGAGAGCTTGAAGTATTAGGCAAAGCACTAAACAACCCTGAGCGTCCTTTCACGGCTATCGTTGGCGGCTCCAAAGTAAAAGACAAAATCGCGGTTATCGACAAAATGCTTGAAATTGCCGACAACGTTATTATCGGCGGCGGGTTGTCGTATACATTCTTCAAAGCTCAAGGCCATGAAATCGGCAAATCGCTCGTTGATAACAGCAAGCTTGATTTGGCGCTTGAATTCATCGAGAAAGCTGAAAAGCTGGGCAAAAAATTCTTGATCCCGGTTGATATAGTTGTAACAGATGACTTCAGCGCAAATGCAAACACGCAAATCGTTGACGTTGACAGCATTCCTGCTGAATGGGAAGGCATCGACATCGGACCGAAAACGCGTGAACTTTATGCTGACGTTATCAAAAGCTCCAAGCTGGTCGTATGGAACGGACCGATGGGCGTATTTGAAATCGAGCCTTTCTCGCATGGTACAATAGCTGTTGCGCAGGCATGCGCAGAGACTTCCGGCTACACGGTAATCGGCGGCGGCGATTCGGCTGCAGCAGCTGAGAAATTCGGCTTGGCTGATCAAATGGACTTTATCTCGACTGGCGGCGGCGCTTCCCTGGAGTTCATGGAAGGCAAAGTGCTTCCAGGCGTTGTTGCACTTAACGATAAATAATAGATTGCCAAAAGATCTTATGAATTTTAGGAGGGAATACGCATGAGCAAAAGAACACCGATTATTGCTGGTAACTGGAAAATGTTCAAAACCGTTTCCGAAGCGGTAACCTTTTTCTCCGAAATCAAAGGAAAAGCTGAGGTTGCAGGCGTAGAGAGTGTTATCTGCGCACCATACACAACTCTTCCCGCGCTTGTTGAGGCTGCAAAAGGTACGTCGATTGCCATCGGCGCGCAAAACGTCCATTTTGAAGATAACGGCGCGTTCACTGGTGAAATCAGCGGCGTTATGCTGAAGGACCTTGGCGTAAAATACGTGATTATCGGACACTCCGAGCGTCGCGCTTACTTCGCGGAGTCGGATGAGATCGTGAATAAGAAGGTTCATGCTGCGTTCAAGAATGGCCTTCTGCCTATCGTATGCGTAGGCGAGAAGCTGGAAGAGCGCGAAGCAGGACAAACGAAGGACATATGCAGAGTGCAAACGGAAGCGGCTTTCCAAGGTCTCTCGGCAGCGCAAGCAGCTGAAGTCGTTATTGCATACGAGCCAATCTGGGCAATCGGAACAGGCAAATCGTCAACTTCCGAAGATGCGCAAGATGTTATCGGCTACATCCGTGGCGTCGTTGCCGGTCTTTATGACCAAGCAACCGCCGAAGCCGTTCGCATTCAATACGGCGGCAGCGTAAAACCTAACAATGTGGCTGAATATATGGGTCAAGCAGATATCGACGGCGCACTTGTCGGAGGCGCGAGCTTAGAGCCTGCATCGTACATCGCACTGGTCGAGGGGGCCAAGTAAGATGGCTGCTCCGAAACCTGTAGCACTAATTATTCTTGACGGCTTCGGTTTGCGCGATGATGTAACGGGCAACGCAGTCGCCCAAGCAAACAAACCAAACTATGACCGTTACTGGTCCACATACCCGCATACAACATTGACGGCATCCGGAGAAGCGGTTGGTTTGCCTGAAGGTCAAATGGGCAACTCCGAGGTTGGTCATTTGAACATCGGCGCAGGCCGGATCGTTTATCAGGATTTGACACGAATCAGCAAGTCGATTCGTGACGGTGAATTTTTTGATAATGAGACGATTCTCGGCGCTGTCCGTCATGTGAAAGCTAACAGCAAGAAGCTGCATCTGTATGGCTTGTTGTCCGATGGCGGCGTTCATAGCCACATTGAGCACTTGTTCGCTTTGCTTGAGCTGGCGAAAAAGGAAGAGGTTGAGGAAGTTTACATTCACGCCTTTCTCGACGGACGCGATGTGTCCCCGGACAGCGCGAAAGGCTACTTAGAGCGTCTGCAAGCAAAAATCGAGGAAGTTGGCGTTGGTCGCATCGCGACGGTTCAAGGCCGTTACTACGCGATGGACCGCGACAAACGCTGGGAACGTACAGAGAAGTCCTATCGCGCTATGGTATACGGCGAAGGTCCTAAATATACGAATCCGGTTCAAGCGGTAGTTGAATCCTACGAGAAATCGGTTTATGATGAATTCGTTATGCCAACGGTTATCGTAGACGGAGAAAACAAACCGGTAGGCCTCGTTGAAACTGAGGACGCGGTTATTTTCTTCAACTTCCGTCCTGACCGTGCGATTCAATTGTCGCAGGTGTTCACGAACGAGGACTTCCGCGGCTTTGACCGCGGCGAGCATCATCCGGTTAACCTGTATTTCGTCTGTTTGACGCTATTCAGCGAAACCGTCGGCGGTTTCGTCGCGTATTCACCAAAGAACCTTGATAATACGCTTGGCGAAGTGCTCGCACAGAACAACAAAAAGCAATTGCGCACAGCTGAGACGGAGAAGTATCCGCATGTGACGTTTTTCTTCAGCGGCGGCCGCGATGCAGAGCTTCCTGGCGAAACTCGTGTGCTCATTAATTCGCCTAAGGTCGCAACGTACGATCTGCAGCCGGAAATGAGCGCTTACGAGCTGGCCGAATCTACGGTGCGCGAGATTGAATCAGACAAGCATGACGCGATCATTCTAAACTTCGCGAACCCTGATATGGTGGGACATTCCGGCATGCTGGAGCCAACGATCAAGGCGGTTGAAGCTACGGATGAGTGCCTTGGTAAAGTAGTGGAAGCCGTGCTTGCCAAAGGCGGCGTTTGCATCATCACGGCTGACCACGGTAATGCGGATATGGTATTCGATGAGAATGGCCGTCCGTTTACCGCGCATACGACAAATCCGGTCCCTCTTATCGTAACGAGAGCGGACGAGACGCTTCGCGAAGGCGGCATTCTTGCCGATATCGCGCCGACGTTCCTGGATTTGATGGAACTGGCTAAGCCGAAAGAAATGACAGGCGCTACATTAATCAACAAGTAAACAAAATCAACCAAATTTAAAACCAAAAAGGAGTGTTTTCTCTCATGTCAATTATCGTTGATGTATACGCACGCGAAGTGCTGGATTCCCGCGGGAATCCGACTGTAGAAGTAGAGGTTACTCTTGAGTCTGGCGGAAAAGGCCGCGCTATCGTTCCATCCGGTGCATCCACAGGCGCATACGAAGCTGTAGAGCTTCGCGACGGCGACAAATCCCGTTACCTCGGTAAAGGCGTTCTGAAAGCTGTTGAGAATGTAAACACGGAAATCGCTCCTGAAATCATCGGTTTGGACGCTCTTGATCAAGTAGCAATCGACCGTAAAATGATCGAGCTTGACGGTACGCCTAACAAAGCTAAGCTTGGCGCTAATGCGATCCTGGCAGTATCGATGGCAGTAGCACGCGCAGCTGCTGACGCGCTTGATGTGCCTCTTTATACTTACCTTGGCGGATTCAACGCTAAGACGCTTCCAGTTCCAATGATGAACATCATCAACGGCGGTGAGCACGCAGACAACAACATCGACGTACAAGAGTTCATGGTTCTACCTGTAGGCGCTGCAAACTTCAAAGAAGCGCTTCGTATCGGAGCTGAAATCTTCCACAACCTGAAAGCTGTATTGCATGACAAAGGCCTTAACACAGCTGTAGGCGACGAAGGCGGCTTCGCACCTAACCTTGGTTCGAACGAAGAAGCAATCACAACTATCATCTCCGCTATCGAGCGCGCAGGCTACAAGCCAGGCGTTGACGTATTCCTTGGTATGGACGTTGCTTCGACTGAGTTCTTCAAAGACGGCAAATACGTGCTTGCAGGTGAAGGCAAATCCTTTACATCTGCTGAGTTCGTTGACCTGCTTGCATCATGGGTTGACAAATACCCAATCGTATCGATCGAAGACGGCTGCTCTGAAGACGACTGGGATGGCTGGAAATTGCTTACTGATAAGCTTGGAAGCAAAGTACAGCTCGTTGGTGACGATCTGTTCGTAACGAACACTGAGCGTCTATCCGATGGTATCGAGAAGGGTGTAGGTAACTCCATCCTCGTTAAAGTAAACCAAATCGGTACGTTGACTGAAACATTCGACGCGATCGAAATGGCTAAACGCGCTGGTTACACAGCGGTTATCTCTCACCGTTCCGGCGAGAGCGAAGACAGCACAATCGCTGACATCGCTGTAGCAACAAACGCTGGCCAAATCAAAACAGGCGCACCGTCCCGTACGGACCGCGTCGCGAAATACAACCAATTGCTTCGTATTGAAGACCAGCTCGGTTCGACTGCTCAATACGGCGGCAAACAAGCGTTCTACAACTTGAAAAGCTTCAAATAAGATGCGTTTGCGGCTTTTTTGAGAAGGGTATGCCCTATTGGGGCATACCCTTCTTTTTAAGACAGCAGCTTGAGGGTTATAAAATATGGAGATCTAGGGTTGTCCTATTGAAATACGTGCCTAGCTATGGTACAATCGGTTTACGTGTTTTTACGGAGCTCCTATGCTGGAGGTGGAATAAATGGAAATCTTCTTGAAGATCGTGCTCGTTATATTTTCTGTCGGCTTGATTGCTGTCGTATTATTGCAAAAAGGTAAGAGTGCAGGTTTGTCCGGAGCAATTACGGGCGGCGCTGAGCACTTGTTCGGCAAACAGAAAGCGCGCGGTTTGGATTTGTTCTTGCAGCGCCTGACGGTTGTTTTGGCAATCGGCTTTTTCATTTTGGCGCTAGTTGTTTCTTATTTCGTTAAACAATAATCGATACGCATGCGGAAAGCGAGGATAATCCTCGCTTTTTTTGTATTTTCGTCATAATCGCGGATGCTCGGCTTCCATTTCGTGTATACTACATGGTATATGATAATCTATCAACCTGTTGCAAGCGATGAGAGGCTGCAGCAGCAGGTTTATGAGGAGAAAATGCGATAATGATGAATAACGAGCAGGAGCTGCTTGATTTTATGAGAGAAACGGCTTATAAGCCGATGACTTATCAAGAACTGGAAAAGCATTTTGGCATCCAAGGTGCGGAAGAGTTCAAACAATTTCTAAAAACGCTCAACAAGCTGGAGGATGAGGGCAAAATCATTCGAACGCCTAATGAGCACTACGGAGTACCGGAGCGGATGAATTTGCTGCGTGGCAAGCTGCAGGCGCATGCGAAGGGCTTTGGCTTTTTAATACCCGATGAGAAGGGTCACCCGGATGTTTATTTACATGCTAACGATTTGAAAAGCGCGATGAATGGCGACATCATTCTCGTGCGCATCACATCGAGAAGCGAGCACGGAGGACGGATGGAAGGAGAGGTCGTCCGTATCGTCGAGCGTGCCGTTACGCAAATTGTCGGAACGTTCGAGGATCACGAAGCTTACGCTTTCGTTGTGCCTGATGATAAACGGATAAACCGGGATATTTTTATTGCAAAGGGCGGTTATCAAGGGGCGGTTTCAGGCCAAAAGGTCGTCGTGCGAATCGTGTCGTATCCTGAAGGACGTTCTGCGGCCGAAGGGGAAATTGTCGAAATTTTAGGACATAAGAACGATCCCGGTGTCGACATTTTGTCGATTATTCGCAAGCATCAGCTGCCTGAGGGCTTCCCGGATGAAGTGATGGCCGAGGCCGAAGCGGCTCCCGATTCGATAACGGAAGAGGAGATCGTTCAGCAGGGACGCCGCGATCTGCGTGGAGAGGTCATCGTAACGATTGACGGTGAAGATGCGAAGGATTTAGACGATGCGGTGCATGTGAAGCTGCTCGAAAACGGCAACTATTTGCTGGGCGTTCATATTGCGGACGTAGGCTATTATGTGAAGGAAATGTCTGAGCTGGATCAGGAAGCATACCGCCGCGGCTGCAGCGTTTATTTAGTAGACCGCGTAATTCCGATGCTGCCGCACCGTTTGTCGAATGGGATATGCTCGCTTAATCCGCAGGTTGACCGGCTTACGCTTTCATGTGAAATGGAATTTGACCCGAATACGCTGAAGCGAGTTCGCCACGATGTATTTACAAGTGTAATCCGTACGAAAGAGCGTATGACTTACTCGAATGTGCGGAAGCTTTTGACCGCTTCGGAAGAGGAACCGCAGACTGAGCTAAAAGAGCGGTATGCGGATCTGCTCGGCATGTTCGAGATGATGGAGCAGCTGGCCATGCGTCTGCGTTCGAAGCGAATGAAGCGCGGGGCTATTGATTTTGACTTCCAAGAGTCCAAGGTCATAGTCGATGAGTCAGGTAAAGCGATCGACATCGTGAAACGTGAACGTTCGATAGCGGAGCAAATTATCGAGGAATTTATGCTTGTGGCGAACGAGACGGTGGCTGAGCATTTCCACTGGCTGCGCGTTCCGTTTTTGTATCGGATTCACGAGGACCCGGATCAAGAGAAGCTATTGAACTTTATTCAGTTCGCGTCGAATTTTGGCTACGTGGTGAAGGGTAAAGGCAATTCCGTGCACCCTCGCGCGCTGCAAACGCTGCTGGAGGAAATTCGCGGCTCTAAGGAAGCGACGGTTATTTCGACGGTTATGCTTCGTTCGATGAAGCAGGCGAAATATGACTCGGAAAGCTTGGGTCACTTCGGTCTGGCGGCCGAGTTTTATTCGCACTTTACTTCGCCGATTCGGCGTTATCCGGATCTGGTTATTCACCGCGTAATCCGCGAGGTGATTGAAGGCGGCGGACATTTGACGGATGCGCGTCATGAAGCGTTGACGGCGCGCATGCCTGAAATCGCGCAGCACTCATCGGAGCGTGAGCGCGTAGCGGTGGATGCGGAGCGCGATACGGAGCAGCTGAAAAAATGCGAATTCATGCTGGATAAGGTCGGCGAAGAATTCGAAGGCATTATTAGCAGCGTGACGAGCTTCGGTATGTTTATTGAGCTCGACAACTCGGTTGAAGGCTTAATCCGTATGAGCGATATGTCAGATGATTATTACCACTTCCACGAGCTGCATATGGCCCTTATTGGCGAGCGTACCTCGAAGGTGTACCGGATCGGCGATGAAGTAAAAATCCGCGTTGCCCGGGTGAACATGGCGGATCATACGATCGACTTTGAAATGGTGGATATGAAGCAGCGGAGCGGCTATAGAGGCGTAGCAGACGGCGGCTTAGGCGGCGATGCACGGGGCGGTAATAAGCGCGGCGGATTTGGCAGCCGTGCGGATAAAGGCACGGCTGCGAGAGCTGGCGGAGCACCGCGTGGCGTAGCAGGGCGCGGAGGAGCTGGCGGCGGCCAAGGCGGAGCACGCGGTGGACAGGGCGGCAGCGTAAGAGGCGGCAACGGCGGGGCGCAGCGTGGTGGAGCGGGACGCGGCGGTGCAGGCGCTGGCGAGCGCGGGAATCCGTGGCGCGTCGGCGCAGCGGATAGCGCCGGCGGCGGAAGCAAGCGGCGCGGCCAGGGTGGCGCCGGCAGAGGCAGCGCCGGTGCTGGAGCAGGGGCGAACGGCGGCAGCGGGAACGCGCCGGCGGAGCGGTCGCCGTGGCTGGAGGCGGATGTGCCGCCGGGCCAAGGCAGTGAGCAGCAGCGCGGCGGCGGCAGCGGGCAGCGCAAGGATATGTGGGGCCTGCCCATCCGCAGCAGCGATGGGTCTGGCTCTGAGGTTCGGGGCGGCGGCGGGAATCGGCGCGGTGTCGGCAATGGCGGCGGAGAAGGCAATAAAAGCCGCAAGAAGAAGAGCGGAGGCAATTCCACAGCCGCTTTTGTTCGTAAAAAACGTAAGTAAATTAGGCTTGGTCGGCGGTTTCTGGCTTTTATTGGGTATAGGAGCCGCCGAGTTTTGGACGAACTGGGAAAATATATTTAAGCTTGTCGCTTGCTTTTTAATTCCGGGTATAGTACACTCAAGGCAAGATAATATGAACCTGAATTCACATATTGAAAAGGGTGTCATTATAGTCATGAAACCCTTTCCAATGTGTGAATTTTTTGTTTAAAGACAAACCAGGCGCATATTAATATTATTTTTTTGGAGGTTTTTACACATGCAACAAGGTACAGTAAAATGGTTCAACGCAGAAAAAGGTTTTGGCTTCATCGAGGTTGAAGGCGGCAACGATGTATTCGTACACTTCTCCGCAATCACTGGCGAAGGCTTCAAAACTCTTGAAGAAGGACAACGCGTTGAATTTAACGTTGTTCAAGGCAACCGTGGACCACAAGCAGAAAACGTTGTAAAGCTGTAGTAGCTTACGAACGTTGATTAAACCGCCCTTAACCGTTTAGGTTAAGGGCGGTTTTTTTTATTTATTAATAAAAAATTTAACTTGCTGGTTGATCAAGATATGTACGTGCTTGCCTAACAAGCTTCGCGTCGATTTCACCATTAATACTTCCGCCGGTTCGAACCCCGGACCCCAAGTGAACAGCTTGAACGCCAGTCGCTTGAACGAACTGCGGCAATGATGGGACTGTTAATCCGCTGCCGGCCATAATCGTTAAGCCATACGGATTGCTAAGCTCAATGAGACGGCTAATACGTTCAACGGCGTCAAGTACGCTTCGCTTGCCACCAGAAGTCAGCACCCACTTAATTTGCGGAAAACGAAGAAGTACGCGCAATGCTTCTTCTTGATCTGCCGCTTCATCGAACGCCCGGTGGAACGTGACTGGACGTTCATCAGCAGCCTCTAACAGTCTCTGCAGTGATTCTTCATCAATAGTACCATTAGGCAGCAGCGTGCCTAGAACGAAAGCATGTACGCCGAGTTGACGCATATGCTTGATTTGAGCGATCATCGTGCTTAAATCTGCCTTATCGTAAACAAAGGACTTACTGTGCGGTCGCATCATAGCATGTATGGGTACCTTTTTTGAAGCTCGTACATCATCTGCAGTTTCTAATCGTTTCAGAGCTTCAAGTACAGCAACGGTAATGGTTTCGTTAGGGGTAAGACCGCCTTGATCAAAAGCAGAGATTAGCTCAATTCGATCTGCGCCGTGAACAGCGGCTGTAACCGCTTCATCAGCAGTGGTAGCAATGACTTCAAGCAGCATAACCATTCTCCTTTTTCTTTGATTGAACATGAGTAGGCTTTGACTTTCCGCCTTGATTTCCGTACTTAAAGTTGTTACAATGAATTCCTGTATACCGTGCAACAACCATTTTATCGTAATAATGTCGAGGTGACCAGCGTGGGAAAGAAAAGTGACGGCAAGCAGCTCGCCCAGAACAAGAAGGCTTCCCATGACTACTTCATCGAAGATACGTTCGAAGCTGGCATGGTGCTGATGGGTACGGAAATTAAGTCCCTACGGAACGGCAGGGCGAACATAAGCGATGCTTTTGCAACGATTCGTAACGGGGAGATTTTTATCCACAATATGCATATTAGCCCATTCGAACAGGGTAACATTCATAATCCGACTGATCCGACTCGTCCTCGCAAGCTTCTGCTGCATAAGACTCAAATTCACAAGCTGCTCGGATTATCCAAGCAGGAAGGATATGCGATTGTGCCTTTGAAGATATATGTGCGCAACGGATATGCGAAGCTTCTCATCGGACTAGGTAAAGGTAAGAAGCAGTACGACAAAAGGGATACAGCAGCTAAGCGCGACGCTCAGCGCGATATCCAGAGAGCGCTCAGGGAGAAGCAGAAGGTCGCTCGTTAAACTTCTGATTTCCATGGATGTATCCATCCATCGCTGCCAATAACAAATGTACACAGTAGCTGTCCATTCGTGATATACTAAGGCAGTAGCAACGGCAAGACAAACAAGAATGTATAAATGCATTCACGCTTTACACTCGGAACAGCCGGCAGATTCATTGATCTGACGTTTGCTGCGCCTTAATCCTAAAGCTTCATTCAAGCTAAACGTTAGTGTCGATCTTATACTCGTCAGTAGTGTAGATCTACAGCTGGCTGTTTATGCAAAAATGGGGGCGTTTATGGATTCGACGGGGATTGTACGAGCGCGGGTTGCGGGTAGCGGGGAGTCGTCCGCTTCATCAACGCTAAAGCCTATTAAACGGCAAACAACAAAACACTTACGCTGTAGCAGCTTAATAACCTGTTAGCGTGCTCCTACCTAGCATCGCCCATGTGACTAGACTAGGGGCTAACAAGTAGTGGGATACGCCGCTTCGGTCTCCGCCTGGGGTCGACGGAAGAAGATAATCAGGCTGACCCAAAGCATAGCCGGTTACGGGGCGCTGCTCGGGTGACATCAAAACTGTGACTACACCCGTAGAAGCCTGTGTGGCGTGATTTTCGGACAGGGGTTCAAATCCCCTCGCCTCCACCAATATGTAAAACCCCGACCGCAAGAGGTTGGGGTTTTTGCATGCTAGGAGAAGCTAGGGAGTAAACATTACCAGTCCGAAGAGGACAAAGTTGTATCTTATTGGCCTATAGCAGCACCTACATGCTTGATCAGTATATTTTCAATCTCTTTTGCATCATCAGGGTGAAACATATGCGAAGACTTCTCGACCCAGAACAAATGTTTTGATTTCGTCGCATTCAAATGATCAAAGTATGTTTGAACGAGGTTGCCGTAAACATGAACATCTTTACGACCATGAATAAAGTAGATAGGTATATCGATTTTTTTAGAGGACTTTATAAAGTTAACTGTAGAAAAATCTTCGATCATTTGTTGAGTGAAAGAAAATATGAAGCCTTTATAAAATGAATTATAAATGTCCTTAAGCGTATAATCAGGCGAGTGAAGCATAATCTTTACAGCGTCCAAAAGGCTGGGAGGTTGAATCTCTTTATCTTTATAGATCATCGAATTAAATTTCATTAACCACTTTCTCAGCTGGCCCCATTGCTTGAAGCTTTCGATATAGGGTGGTTCTCCTAATCGAGTCAATTCATCAACAGCTTTTTTGTGTCCTCTCTTTTTTGCCTCGTTTATTGCCCATTCCCGACATAATCGGTCGTTTTCAGGCCAATCTACAATCTGAGAAATTCCTATGTAAGCATGTAATTTATCGGGAATTTTTGCTGTAAGAGATAGACCGATAATGCTTCCCCACGAATGTGCAGCAATGACTATTTTATCTTGGTTAAAACGTTTCCTGAGATAATCTACAAGCTCCTCTGCGTCAGAAATGAACTGAGATAGTTTTATTGATTCTTTGGGGATGCTTGGGTGATATGACTTCCCTGTTCCTCTCTGGTCCCAAAAAACAAGTACATAATGTTGAATGAGTTCCTTAGTGGTAGTTGCCACCGTATAATCCCGAGATCTACAGCTTACACCTGGCAGCGGCATGCTTGGACCACCATGTATGAATAGAAGTACAGGTTTATCGATATGTTCGGCTTGAATTAAAATCGATTGTTCAATCCCGCCAATGTTCAATATCTCAACTGTACTGATTCCAGTTCCTGATATTTCAAATTCTCTCTTTCTCGAGAGCAACTTCAAATCGCACACCATCCTTATTATATTTATGGTCAGGACTATTTTACCATACGGGGCGCTGCTCGGGTGACATCAAAACTGTACTACACCCGTAGAAGCCTGTGTGGCGTGATTTTCAGACAGGGGTTCAAATCCCCTCGCCTCCACCAAAACTATGAGAAGAGACACCTAGCGAGGTGTCTCTTTTGCGTATACGAGTCGTAAAAAAGTAAAATTTGCTATTAATGATAATGTGAGGTATAATAAGTATATTGGAATTTGACCTGAAATTCACATATTGCAGAGGGTTATTATTTTAATTACTACTAACCTTGTGCAATATGTGAATTTTTTATTTGTAACCGAATAAGAAAGCTCATGTAAAATTAGGAGGTGTTTCTATGCAAACAGGAACTGTGAAATGGTTTAACGCAGAAAAAGGCTTTGGTTTTATCGAGGTTGAAGGTGGCGAAGACGTATTCGTGCATTTCAGCGCGATTGCAGGAGATGGTTTTAAATCGCTTGATGAAGGCCAAAAAGTGGAATTTAACGTGGTCCAAGGCAACCGAGGACAGCAAGCAGAAAATGTCGTAAAACTGTAGATAAGTTAAAATCCCCAAACCATTGTTTGGGGATTTTTTTATCGAAGAGGTGCTTATAAAGGTTTATAAAGAAGAAGATTTTTCTAAGGGGGAAAGTCCATTGCGTTATTCTTGGAATAGACCGCTAGAAAATTTGCCTGAAGAAATGACCAATATCTGGTCCTGTATGAAAGAAGATTGCAACGGTTGGATAAGGAACAGTTTCTCGTTCAAAGAAATTCCAATATGCTCGCAGTGCAAGTCGTCCATGATCAGCAGCAAAAAAAACCTGCCGATATTAATCTCGTCGGATCAGCAAATAAAATTACACAGGAAGAATCAACGAACAGGTGCAATTTCGTAGTATATGAAGCCTGTGTGGCGTGATTTTCGGACAGGGGTTCAAATCCCCTCGCCTCCTACAAACCATGAGAAAGAGCACTGTATTAGGTGCTCTTTTTGCGTTCAATTGAAAACAAAAAAAGGATGTCGTTTAAATTGACCTTACGCTTTCTTATTAATTAAATTTAAGTACCTATTGTCTCCCGTTTTTACCCACAGAAGAAAATTTTGACGGTTATGAATGATTGTTACTTTTATTTTCTCAACGATCGTTTGCTTTTGTATTATATTATTCACCTCTATTCTGTAATAATGGACCGCCTGTATTCACACTTGTACCATCTAGCGCCATCTGCTGCTCTTTGGTAAAGGTAACTCGTAATTTGGAAAGTCCCGTATGTTCATTGATGTAAATGGCCCTGGACTTACCTTGAATGTCCATGAATAGTTTTGTCCATTCTTCAGGGTTGAACATGTAGTCAGCTCCTTTTTGAAAGCGCTTTTATACTTAAATATTATGTTCTGGAAATGTGGTTAATGCATCACTTTACACTCACTCCTCTGCTGCCATGACGTACCACGTAGTTGAATAACTGGTGCCGCTTACATACTCCAAAAATCGTCTTGCTTGATGTTCGGGTCAATTTTCCTTAGGGCTTGTAAGATTTTCTTCATGGTTCGCCCGCTTGGTATGTGATCCGTTTTATTCGCTAATTTGCTTATTGTGAATTTATTCAGCTTTGTTTCTTTCACGATCCATTCTTGGGGGATGCCTTTTCTATCGAGCCATTCTCCAAAAGGCGTACGCTTTTTCCCGATTCCAAACATGACCAATTCACCTCTATCACTAGCTTGGTCAAATTGTCAGGAGATTATACACTAAAAAGTGTAAACTTGTACTAACTTAACGAATGCCCGAGATCAATCTGTGAATACTATCTTGACCTAATATCAATGAAAGTCTAGAGTCGGTTATAAGATATTGATTTGAGGAGAGGTTGACCATGAAAAATAAAATATGTTTAATTACAGGAGGAAACTCTGGAATTGGCAAGGCGGCGGCTACCCAGCTAGCTATAAAGGGAGCTTCTGTAGTTATATTAAGCCGTAGTAAAGAACGAGGAGAACAAGCTGTAAAGGATATTATATCACTAAGTGGCAATACAAATATAGATTTACTAGTGGCAGACCTAGCTTCTCAAAAATCAGTTCGTAATGCGGTACAAGAATTCAAGAGTAAATACAACAGTTTGCATGTATTAATTAATAATGCGGCGGTTTTTCTACCGAATCGCACCGAAACCGAGGAAGGGATTGAATCAACCTTCGCTATAAACTATTTGTCTCATTTTTTACTTACCGATTTATTAATTGATCTACTTAAATCCAGCGCTCCATCTCGAATTATTAACGTTGCCTCTAAACATAGCGGTATAACCATAAACTATGATGATTTAATGATGACGAAGAAATATTCAGTAATTAAAGCTGTGGGTCCTACTAAACTGGCACTCGTGTTATTTACAAAGGAACTTGCCAAAAGGCTTGATGGTTCTGGCGTAACGGTAAACAGCCTTCATCCTGGTATTGTAAAATCAAACTTACTGAACAATATGCCATGGGTTCTTCGGAAGGTATCCAATTTATTTTCAGTTTCCCCTGAGAAAGGCGCAGAAACAACAGTTTATCTTGCCGCTTCAAAAGACGTAGAGGGAGTTAGCGGTGGTTTTTTTGTAAATTGTAAAAGGGTAAAAACGACTGCAATTGCAGACGATGAGTCTTTGGCATTGAAGCTTTGGAATAAAAGCATGGAATTAATCGGTAAACCAAATGTGTAAATACATGCGTAGAAGCCTATTTGGCATGATTTTCGGACAGGGGTTAGACTCCTACAACCATATATCATGAAGAGCGCCTCATGAGGCGATCTTTTTACATTTTCAGGGCGATTATGTAGTACTTCAACTTTTATAAACACACTGATAGGTATATGCCTTTTAATTCACGGTTTTCGCAGATAAAAGCGAGAAATGATTCCCCATATTTCCGCGCCTGTATAATAAATAGCAGGCAGGAGTACAACCCTGCCCGGCAGCTTTATTTTTCCAATAATCTCAAAGCGGTTCCGACTTCGGAGAGATCCTGCTTCAGCAGCTCCCTTTTGTTTTCATCACGGAAAACGGCGGATGGATGATAGGCAGGCATGATACGGATCCCGTCCTTCTCTTGCCAATCCCCTCGAATCTCTGTAATTTTCGCCTTTCGATCGATGACGGCCTGTACAGCTATGCTCCCGAGGCAGACGATGATCGCCGGACGGACCAGCTCAATTTGCCGGAGCAAAACCGGCAACGCTTCTTTTACCTCCGAGATACGCGGCGTCCGGTTGCCCGGAGGCCTTACTTTGATCACGTTCGTAAGATAAGCCTTCTCTCTGTGAATGTCCGCCTTCAGCAAATATTTGTTCAGCAATCTTCCTGCATTGCCGACAAAAGGTCGGCCGGTCTCAGCTTCATGTTCTCCGGGAGCCTCACCGATGATTAGCAGCCGGGCCTGGTCCGGTCCTTCACCGAACACAAGCAGCTCTCCCTGATCGGGTAAAAAGGAACGCAAACAGAAGGCATGCAAGGCTTTCAAATCTTCGATCGATTGCAAATCCTGGTGAAAAACCGTTTCGATGGTCATATGGAAGCGAGCTCCTTCTCCAGCATCTCCCGAAGCATCTGCCCGTTGATTACAGCCTGTGCCCGGTAGTGGTTGTTCATGCTGATGAACGTTTTTTCTGTTTTCTCTACAAGTTTGCGAATGTTCGGTACCCATTCATTCAATTCGTTTGCGTTGTACAAATAATCGTAACGTTCATAGGCCTCTTTGTGCTGCCACCACTTTTTGTAATTCCGGCCGTGGAACCGGACATAGCCGATCCGGCTGGTTGCCCTGACGACTGGCGGAACGAGCGTTTTGAACTGCGGCTCATCGACGCAAACATATCCGAGTTCTTCTTGTTCAAGCAGGTCGAAAATTTGATCGTTGATCCATTCTTCGTGGCGGAATTCGATGACGACCGGAATATCTCCGATCATTTCCTTGAACTCCTTCAAGTAATCCCGGTTTTCGTCACGGTTCCGGAAGCTGGTCGGAAACTGGGCGAGCACGCACCCGAGCCTTCCTGCTTCGATTAATGGTTTCAGCGCTTCCTTAAAATCGATGAAATGCTGTTCGTTATCCTCCCGCTTGTGCGTCATCCCCCGGTATGCTTTCATGACGAATTGAAAGTGCTCTGGCGTTTTCTCCCGCATGTGATACAGCATAAACCGGTTAGGCATGGCGTAAAAAGAGGAGTTCACCTCGGTAAACGGAAATTCCCGGGCATAAAACGCCAGCATTTCTTTTTTGTCCAAATCTTCCGGGTAAAAATTTCCCCGCCAATCCTCATAGCTGTATCCGGCCGTTCCGATCAGTAGCATAATCATCCTCCAAGCGCCTTGATTTTTTTCGCAACCATATGCATCTTCGAATCCTGCATCCGGATGATGCCTTCGATTAATATGCCCGGAGGATTCAGCTGATATAAGAAAGATTTGTAAGTGCCGGGGTACAAAACCGTTTCGATCATGTCGGTATGATCTTGAATGACGAGCACCAACACGTATTCTCCGTCGGTTGTAGGCTGCCGCCTGCTGTGGATGATCGTTCCGCAAATACGTACCCGGGTATTATCGCGGGAGCGGGACAACGCTTCGATCGGAACAACATTGAAACACTGTGAAAACGCCTTCCATTTCTCGGATACGGAAGAATGCAGCGATAAGCCGAGCAGCGCTTTTTCCGCTTTTCTTTTTTCCGATTCAGTGAAGTCGGATATCGTTTCGAGCTCGATAACGCCGAGATCTTCGGCTGTCGTCAAATTGTGCAAAGCCGCGATCATCTGCCGTCGATTGCCGAACAAACGGTCGCAGGCTCCCGAAGCAATCCAGGCTTCTAATATGGGCCGTTTGATCCGATGCTTTCTCATCCGAGTGACGAATTCTGTAAAAGTACGAAAATCTCCGTCGCGGCTTCGGGAACGGAGCAAAGACATGACTGACTCCGGCCCTGAGCCATGGATTGAATCAATGCCCATGCGGATGCCCTCGTCATCGACATGAAATCCGAACCCGCTGCGGTTGATATCGGGACCAAGAAGCGGGATTCTGAGTTTGGAGAGCTCCCTTAGATACACCTTTTTGTCATAATATCCTCCCTCCCCGCTGAGCAAGGAGGCCATAAATTCTTTAGGATAATGCGTTTTCAAATATACCGTCCAGTAGGACAGATAAGCATAGGAGACACTATGGGCTTTGTTAAAGCTGTAGCCGGCAAACCGGACCAAAAAATCGAATACAGCAAGAGCTTCTTTTTCCGCCACGCCCCGAGCCGCCGCCCCTTTAAAAAAACGCTCCTGGTGGAGCGACAGGGCCTCAACCGATTTTGTCGAAAGCGCCCGTCTGAGAGAATCGGCTTCGCCCATGGAATATCCGGCCACTTCATGAGCAATTGCCATGACTTGCTCCTGATACAGGATCAAGCCGTACGTCGGAGAAAGAATGGGCGCCATTTCGGTTAACGCAATCTCGAATTTTTCTTCTCCCCTGCGCCGGCGTAAATACGTTTCCACGATCCCTACGTTCCATGCACCGGGCCGATACAAGGCGAGTAGGTCGGCCAGATCGCTAATGGAGCATGGCTGCATCCTGCGCATTAAATGGCGGATCCCCATGCTTTCCAGCTGAAAGCATCCGAGCGTATTTCCGCTGCCTATCGTTCGGAACGTTTCGGTATCGTCAAGAGGGATTTGATTCACTTCAATGCTCGTGCCGGTCCGTTCGCGAATCGCAGCCAGCGTATCGTGAATGACCGTCAGATTCCGCAAGCCGAGCAGGTCGATTTTTAATAAGCCGAGCACCTTAATATCTTCTTTGGTGAACGTAGTCATCGGGTCCCCATTAGGCCTCGGGTTTAAAGGAATCGTCCGGAATAATTGTTCATCCCCGAGCAAAATGCCTGAAGGGTGAGCAGAATGATAGTGGGGCAATCCTTCGATGCGTTCGGCCAGTTGAAAAAGCGATCGGAACGGTTCCTTATGGACCGGCAGCTTTTGCAATTCCGGAAGTGTCTGCAGACAGTGGCGGATTCCGCCTTTTCCGGAAAAAGAGGTCATCAGTTTGGCAAGTACGTCGATTTGCTTCTTTGGCATTCCCAAATAGGTCCCGGCTTCCCGGACAGCACCCCGTGTGCCGTACGTGTTCAGCACGCCGATATGCGCAATCCGGTTTGATCCGTACTTTTCTTTGATGTATTGCAGAATCTCATGTCTTCTTCTTTGGCAGACGTCCAAATCGATATCAGGCAAAGAGGGACGATCCGGACTCAAAAAACGTTCGAATGATAGGCCGTAGAGCAGCGGGTTTACTTCCGTAATTCCTAGTAAATAGGCCACCAAACAGCCGGCGGCGGAGCCTCTCCCCGGTCCAATGGGAATACCAAGGTTGCGCGCCGCCTTTACAATATCCCACACGATCAGAAAATAATCGGATAATCCGCGCCTCGTAATGACCTCAAGCTCCCGATTCATTCGCTCTGTGATTCTCTGCCGTTCCGTATCTATGAGAGATCGGGAGTCAAGACGGATTTGCAAACCTTCCCGGCACAAATGGCGTAACACATCATTCGAGCTTCGCGGCTGTTCTGCCGCTTCCGTTCCTTTTGAACCGGGAAAGCTTGGAAGCCTGTATTCTCCCGATTCCAGATGAAACCGGATTCGCTGGGCAATTCGAACCGTATTTTCTAAAGCATCAGGAAGATGACTGAATTTCGCCTGCATTTCGAGCTGGGAAGGGAGGTGAAAAGGTCCTGTCATAGACGGTGAAGCAGAACGCTGCTGAGGTTTTCCATGCTGCAGCAGAGGAAGCAATGAAGCGTCTTCGGGAACGAGGTAATGGACGTCGTGGGTCGCTACTATCGGAATTCCCGTACGGCGGGAAAGCTGAACCGTACGCTCGATACAAACATCGTCGTCCGGAAATCCGTGATTCTGTACCTCGAGATAGAAGTTTTCCTTGCCAAACCGCTTCACATATTGAAGTGCTATCTTCTCAGCCTGATCCATCCGACCGCTTGCGATCAGACGATGAATGGCTCCCGTTCTGCCGCCGCTCAGGGCGATAATATCCCCATGGGAAGCCGGCGAAAGGAATGACCCGATGTTCAAATGCTCGATGATCTGCTGGTAGCCTTGATTCGTAGCGGCCAAAACAATGAGAGAATCTCCCGCATCGCCGTCTTCTATTTCACAGCCGATAATCGGATGGATCCCGTATTGTTCGGCCAGCTCGCGAAATCGGATCGCCCCGTGGATTGCGCCCTTATCGGTGATCGCAAGCGCCTCCATGTTCCACGATTTGGCCGATTGTATCAGGTCATCCAACCGGCATACCGCTTCCATCAAGCTGTATTCCGTATGAACATGCAGATGAACGAAGTTTGTATCGGATTCTTTCATGATAGCCACCTCTTACGTATAGGAACATTTGTTCCATCATACCGGGAGAGAATGACCGTTGTCTATTGGAGGATGTTTCCGTTTATATTTTGTTACTTATTGCTTAGAAACAGGTATAACGTTAGGCTATAGGTTCATAACTTTTTCTACTGCTCAGCCATGACGCCAAGAGGTAAATGCTGAAATAAATCGGTATCGAGAACAGAGGGCTCCAACTATTTTCCTCATAGAACTCCAAATATTCCAATAAAGGCTCCGCGATAATGGTATTGCCGATGGCAAAAAAAACAGCCTTCCAAAACGGAGAGAAGCGGGGCTTGTACTGGATCAAGAACATAACCATAACCGGAAGAACGCAAAAATCATAAGGAATGTACGAGGGAACGAACGGGATCGTATCGATCGGGTAATACCACAAGCCGAGATCTACTCCTATAAAGTCCATCCAGGCGGTCAGAAACATGGTGAAAAAACCGACACCCATTAAACGGGCAGAGCTGTCCTTTTTACGGAAAATGGCCCATAATATCCACGGCAAAAAGGTGAGTACGACGCTTACCCACCATCTCCAAGAAAATACGATTTCCTCGGTCCAGAGGGAAATGTATTGCATGTTTGCTTCGGAATCTTTCATGTAGATTTGTTTAACTTTATCCAAAAACTCATTATCTTTCATATTCGAATCCCCTTTTTGAAGGCTTGCGAATCGGTCTATAATTGTTGGAATATCAATAAAATACCCGGATTTCTTAGAATTAAGTCAGAAATAGTTGTCGTTATGTACGTGAAAGATGGAATAGCGGCGGATTGTGGATTTGCCAAGTCAAGAAAAAAAGAACTGACCGCATATGTCAGTTCTTCTTGTTTTGGCGGGGGAAATAGGGGACAATCCTGAGTGCGGAATACGCTCAGTTACCCTTCCTCGCTTAACCTCGATTCCTTAGCGAGGCGGATAGCCTCTTCCCTGTCGGCGACATGGAGCTTGTTCAGGATATTGGTGATGTAATTGGCCACGGTTTTGCCGCTTAGGCTTAGTTTGCCGGCGATATCAGAGTTGCTGAGTCCTTCGGCCATGAGGTAGATGACCTCGCGTTCTCTTGTGGAGAGTGCCGGAAACCAAACCTCACTTGCTGCAGGACGGGTAGCGGCGAAGTATTCCATCATTTTGGAGGCGATGCCGCTGCTAAAGATCGCTTGGCCGCTGCCGACTGCCCGAATGGCATGGAGCAGTTCGTCTTTGTCCGCATCCTTAGCACGTATCCCTTCGCACCGCTGCGCATGGCCGTAAAAACAGAGGCATCATCCTGAAACATGGTGAGGATGAGGATGTTAATGGAAGGCATGGATTTGTTGATTCGCTGCGTAGCTTCAATACCGTTAAGACCCGGCATCCGGATATCCATGAGAATGACGTCAGGAATTAGGCGTTCGGCCATGGAGACCGCCTCTTCCCCTGATGTTGCTTCCCCTGCGACCTCCATATCGGGTATCGTCAAAAGCAATGTACTCACACCGTGTCGAAAGAGCGGATGATCATCCGCAATCAAGATTCTCAGTTTCTTCATAGGTTTCCTTCCTTTAACCGGAATAAGATAGGGAGATAAGCACGAATGACGGTTCCCCTTGGCCGTTTTTGCTCGATCTTGCAATACCCCCCTAATTCTTCTGCCCGTTCTCTCATCGAAGAAAGCCCGATTCCCCCAGAACGGTGATTATCGGGACCCGGCTGCACGCCGTCCCCATCGTCAGCGATTTCGAGCAGCAAACCTTCAACGCGATCCGCTGCTTCGCTATTCGAAGAAGTGACAGTGGACAGCTTGACTGTGCAGTGCTGGGCATGTGAATGACGTAATACATTGACCATGGCTTCGGTAATGATGCGATAGGCTGCTACTTCGACAGCTGCCGGGAGCGGCGGCAGCGAATGGGGAACGTCCAAATCGATATTAAGCGTTGACACAGGTGATCCGATCTCTCGAACGCGTTCACGGATAGAGCTGATGAGTCCCAATTCGTCCAGCGCCGGAGGGCGCATGTTATAGACCATCTCGCGAATATCGGTTACAGTCGCCCGAATAACCGATCGCAGCTCGGTGAGAATGGTTTTGGTCGTCGCAGGATCTTTCTCCAGCAGGTCTTCGGCGGCCGCTGCCGTCAATGCGATCGCGGCCAGGCGGGGGGCCATGTCATCATGGAGATCACGACGCAGTCTCTTGCGTTCTTCTTCTCTTGCTACAATTAATTGCTCGCGGGATTCCTGCAAAGCCGCAGCCGTAAGCTTTAGATCAAAGGTCACCCGAACATTCTCAACCACGACGCCGGCTTGCCGAACAAGCATATCCAGCAGCTTAAGGTCTGAAGCGGTGAAGGTTTCTCCCGCGGAGCGGGGAGCCGCATGCAAATAGCCCAGCATTTCGCCGCGATGAATCAGCGCCTTCCGATAGCTACCCTCCGCATGTTCGCCGTCCTCGGCAACGATAGCGAGTTCCCCGTTCCTGTACAAGGATATAGCCGCATAAGGCAAGCGTAGGGCAGCCCGAATGGTTTTCACGACGGCTTCAAGGGCGGCCTCGGAAGACAGCGGCTCCTCCAAGCTTTTCCCCAAACGCACCAATACCGAATACGGATCGCCCGTATCTCCGTACATGAGTTTATTAATCCAACGCTGCACCTTTTCCTTCAGAGGAGTGAACGATACGGCTACGATGCTCGTGG
Organism: Paenibacillus prosopidis; assembly: GCF_003337375.1. Classification (GTDB taxonomy): domain Bacteria; phylum Bacillota; class Bacilli; order Paenibacillales; family Paenibacillaceae; genus Pristimantibacillus; species Pristimantibacillus prosopidis. The sequence continues at coordinate 324,792 of NZ_QPJD01000007.1, read as the reverse complement.
CTATCAACGAGGTCCACCATTGGCTGGTCTGAAATGCCTTTCCCAAATACCATACGGATAAGGTATACAACGCGATCACGCTGATCGTGAGGATCCCGTATACAATAGTCCGGTTGACCAGCGGATCGATATCCCAAAGCCTGCTGCGCAGGATGGCGATGCTAAGTGCAATGGGGATGACCAGCATACTGGATTGAATGCCGACTTCCAGGAAGAACATGCCGTAGGGATTGGCCGAGAAAGCATCCAGCCTGGTGAGGAACAATACGGTAAAGCTTAATAACCCCATGATGGCCAGCGCGACTCCGTACACTACCCATTTGGTCTGCTGCCGTTCTAACGGACTCAGCAATTTTCGATAGCGATACACTTGTACATAAAGAATACTGATCATCCACGAGCCGACCCATGGGAGGAATGCCCATGGGGACCACATTTGCAAATCCGCCTTACTCCCGGGGAAAAGAAAATGCGGAATGCCGACGGTCAGGATGCCGGCAAGGAGGTATGGCGTCCATAGAGGCGCAAAGCGGCCGGTTGGAAAGACAAAGAAAAACAATAGAAATGCCGTAAAGCCAAGGGCCGTATTCACACGTAAAAGGATATCGAGCAGCCAATGGTTATCCCTAAGCCCATCCAGAATAGGTGTAAAGGTAATTCCAAGCAGCACCAGCATGAGCGTGCCGAATAACCCCATAAGGCTTCGGGAGTTTTTTATAAACAGGATTCCTGCCGTAGAAATGAACACCCCTCCCACCAGGATATAAAGGACAGTATACGCAAGCGCGTATTGTCCTGGGAGTATGCCTTGCTCTGCGAGCCATGCCGAACCTGGCGGCGGATTATTGAAGGACTTACAGGCTTGGTCGATGCAATGGTCCCGGATTTCCTTATAAAACTCCGGGATGCCGACGATGAATAAACTGACACATTCAAGACAGATCAAGATGACAAACAAGCGAAATCCCTTCATAAGGGTTATATCAATCACTCCCGGTTATATGAGATGTTTTGGAAAAAGTATAACATTGGCCATATACTTCGTAAACCAAGAAGCTTGTCAGGATGTTCCTATTTATTTCCCGAATCCAGGGAATTTCTCGCTCTACCTTTGGGAATGCCGGAGTTGATATGATTCCTTTAGACATTAACCAAGGAGGTAGTTAAATATGTTGCAGGTTCCACAAGGTTTATTAAGAATAAGCGGTTGGTTGCTGCTGATTGCAGGCATTATGGGCTTCACCGGGCAGATTGTCCATCTGGAGGACGTACCGGAATCTTTAGGCCATCTGCCGGAGTTTTTGAAGACGGCCGTCAATACTCACGTCCTTCTGGCTTATGCGTCAACGTTTCTTCTGTTAGGGCTGACGGCGATCTTCCTGCGTCAAGCCGGTAAACTTCCCAAGTGGGGATGGGCGGCACTCCCTCTGTTATTTATCGGACTAATGCTCGAAATTTTCCATGGTCCTGTACAAATTATTGCCTATCCGATTCTATTCGGAGACATCGAAACGGAGGAACAGCTCAAAGTGGTGTCTGACCAGATTACGAATATGGATCCGACAGCTTTTCCGCTCAGCATGCTTGTATTCGTTCCGATCGTTCCGTTTCTGATGCTCGGACTGTTGATTCTGGGACTTTCAACGCTTAAGGCGCGTGTTTTTCCAAAAGCCCTGGGCATCTTTACTTTGGTCGTATTGGTTGTGTGCATTACCGGATTCTTCTTCATGCACCTGCGGGTCTTTACCATCTCATTCGGTTATATTTATCTGTTATTCGGAGCGTTCGGCGCCATGTTGGCGTTCGAAAAGAGGGAGCAGCCTCCGGCATCGTTCACCGCATGAATGGCACTGCGCTTTAAGTCCTATTCACATTCGCTTCTACTTATCCCATGTATCCTTCAAAAGAACTAAAATTTTGAATGTACGATACCGATACAATAATAGTGTGTAGATCACTATCTATTGGGGGAATGACACGTGGAAAAAAGTCCAAAATCATTTATTGCTGCCATACTATTGTGTTTCTTTTTAGGGAGTATTGGAATCCACAGGTTTTATGTGGGGAAAATCGGTACAGGTATATTGCAAATAATTACATTTGGCGGATTGGGAGTATGGGCTTTAATTGACTTCATTATGATTGTAATCGGCAAGTTTACCGACAGTGAAGGCAGAAGAATCACCGCATAAACAACGAGAAAGAGCTCATTGGGGCTCTTTTTTTTGGTACAATTTTAAGAATCAGGAAATGCTAATTGTAATCATCATCTTTAGAGGAGAGATCAGAATGCCGAAAGTGCTTGTTGCTGTTCCGGGAGAAAAATTAAAGATTAATACGGTAACCGAGAGTAAGACGGAGATAAGCGAACTTATCGGCGGTGCACTCGAATGTGTTCAGTTAGGCAGCCATTTCGTATTATATTGCAACCAGGATGGAAATAAGCAAGATCTGGCTGTTAATCCGCATTTTGCGCAAGGGATAATTAAGGGGCCCTTCGTCATAGCAAAGGTGGAACGAGAGGGGAGAAATATAGGGATAGATGAAAATGATATCCAGTTCATTATGAATACATTCATTCGAACTCAATAGGATTGAGTATACAAAAATTCCAACTTTTGTTGACATCCCTATACCAACGAGGTATCATATTTTTACATAAATGTATACGCTTTCATATCTAATAACATATATATTAAAGGGAGAGGTGAAAATGACATATCGCATAAATTATCTGAATATTCTTTCTACTAAGAGGAGGTTGTCATTTAAACAAAGATTTTTGAAAGCGGATTCATTTTCTTGAGGACGGCGAAAGTTTCTAACAGAGAGGTGAGAGCCGAATGCAGAAAAAAGAATGTGTAGCTATGCTGCTTGCAGGCGGTGAAGGTAAAAGACTAAGCCATCTGACGACAAAGCTGGCAAAGCCTGCTGTGCCCTTTGGAGGTAAATACCGGATTATCGATTTCACCTTGAGCAATTGCAGTAATTCAGGAATTCATACGGTTGGGGTACTGACCCAGTATCAGCCGATGGTACTGAATTCCTACATAGGAATCGGCAGTTCATGGGATTTGGACCGGAAAAACGGCGGGGTCACTGTGCTTCCCCCTTTTATGGAACAAAGAGGCGGCAGTTGGTATAAAGGAACGGCGCACGCTATCTACCAGAATATTCATTATCTCGAACAATACGATCCTGAATATGTGCTGGTCATTTCCGGCGATCATGTATATAAAATGAATTATGCCCTCATGCTGCAGCAGCACAAGGAAACAAACGCCGACGCCACCATTGCGGTTATTGAAGTGCCGATACAAGAAGCCAGTCGGTTCGGCATTATGGATGTGGACAAAGACGACCGGATTATAGAGTTCGAGGAGAAACCGAAGCAACCGAAAAATAATCTTGCTTCGATGGGAATCTATATCTTTACCTGGGACGTGTTAAAAAGGAACTTAATCGCCGATGCGCAAAATCCGGCATCAAGCAATGACTTCGGCAAGGACATCATTCCATCGATGCTGGATAGCTGTAAATCGCTTTATGCCTACCGTTTTAACGGATATTGGAAGGATGTCGGAACCGTTGAAAGTCTTTGGGAAGCGCATATGGATCTGCTTTTGGAAAACCCGCCCTTTACGCTTCATGACAGCAAATGGCGGATTTACGCGAAAAACCCGAACAAGCCGCCGCATCATATCGCTTCTACCGGCAAAGTTACAGGTTCCCTGGTGAATGAAGGATGTATGGTATTTGGGGAAGTGGATCATTCCGTTCTGTTTTACGGCGTTCATGTCGGTGAGGGAAGCCTAGTCAAAGATTCGGTCATCATGCCATACGCTCAAATCGGGAAGAACGTCACGATCCGCAAGGCCATAATCGGCTCGGGTACCGTCATCCAAGACGGCGCCCATGTGGGGAGCGCGGACGAATCGGCGGAAATCACCTTAATCGGCGAGAACATGGTCATTTCTTCTCAAATGGTATAGGAGTGATTGCGATGAATAATGTGTTAGGTGTCATTAATCTAAGTATCAACCAGCCGCTCTTGCATGAGCTGACGTACTCACGGGCCACTGCGACGGTACCCTTCGGAGGCAGATACCGCCTGATTGACTTCGTATTGTCCAATATGGTGAATTCAGGAATTAACAATGTGGCGGTACTCGCCCACAACAATTACCGTTCCATCATCGACCATTTGGGATCCGGAAAAGAATGGGATTTGGATAGAAAATACCGTGGGCTGTTCATTTTGCCTCCCAACAACAGTCATGCCCCGGGCTTTAACGGCGATTTGCAAAATTTTTATGGTTCTCTTGAATATTTTGAACGGAGCATTGAAGAATTCGTAGTCGTTTCAAGCAGTCACATGATCTGCAATATCAACTATACCGAAGCGGTGGAGAACCACCAAAGGACAAATGCGGATATCACCGTCATCTACAAGGAAATGGACGATGAAAGCGGGGATTTCTCTAACCTTATTACGTTGGATATAGCCGAGAATGGACGGGTCGAACGCATGACAGAGAACCGGCTGACGAAAAAAAGCAACAAAGTGTACATGCGAATGATCATCATTAAGAAAGAGCTGCTGATTGATTTGGTCAAAAAAAGCGTGAATCAAAACTACTACGATTTGGTGCGGCATGTAATAATCCGGAATCTGAACGAATTGAAAGTATACGGCTACGAATATAAAGGATATTTAGCCATCATCAATTCCGTCCAAAATTATTATAAATACAGCAAGGAACTATTGAATCCTGAGGTATGGCAGTCTCTCTTCTACCAGCCTGGCTTGATTTACACCAAAATTAAGGACGAACCGCCCGCCAGATACGCCCAGAGCGCCAACGTGACAAATTCACAGGTGGCAAACGGCTGTATCATTGAGGGAACCGTGGAAAACAGCATTTTGTTCCGGGGGGTCCGAATCGGAAAAGGGGCGGTTGTCAGGAACAGCATTCTGATGCAGAAATGCGTGATCGAGGAGGATACTACTCTGGATCACGTCATTCTAGATAAAGAGGTATATGTCACAAGCGGTAACAAGCTGGAAGGGGATGAAATGTCGCCTACGGTTTTCACTAAGAAAAGCAGGATTTAAATAAATCAGGAAAAAGGCACCTTATGAGGTGCCTTTTTTGCGGAAAATTGTGATTGTCCTGGTGCTGCACTATTGAAGTGTGGTGTTCTGGTAAGGGAACTGAGATGAATAGTTATTGAACTGCTGGTACGCTTGATCAAGCTTCTGCTGCTGCTCCGCCTCTAATTTATAGTGGCCCTGCTTAAACATCAATTCGAAAAATTCATATTGGCACTGATGCGTCTCGTTCAAAATCGTCATAATATCTTGGTGCAGATAAGAATGACTTGCCTCTCTTGCCGATATGTTAAAGCTGTCGGTTAAGTACTTTTCCGTTGCCAAAATGTCATTGACACGGTCGCGGTCATTCATTTCCGGACCTTTAACCTGAGGCTCATTAGACGGTTTTGGATTTTGAATCGCTTGCGAAGCTTGATTTTGATTCATTTGAGGATCCTCCTTTTACTATTGGATTTGCGGAACTTTTTTCATTTCCTCTATATTGTTGTTTTGCAAGTGCTTTAACAATAGTTGGTAATGCCGTTGATGCATTTGTCCCGCTTTGTCGATGGCTTGTTTTATTTCGGGATTGGTGCTTTCTTGAGCGTAGTGCCGGCACTTTTTCATGGCTAAGAGCTCCCACGACAATTGGTCCTTTAAAAATTGGTAGTCTTTCGTCGTAATCACTTGCGGCGGCTGCATCATGACAGCTTGCTGCTGTTGTTGGCCCTGAGCTTGATTTTGCTGCATGTCATTTATCTCCTTTATTCAATATATTAAACGAGAGCTCCGGCATTCTGAACCGTCTTTAACGCTTGTTCGAAATCGGCTTCATCGATAACGATCGTAAGAACGGTGTCTTTTCCGGTAACTTTATTGTCGGGCCCTCCTGCGCTCATGCCGCTAGCACTAACGCTGGCGGCAGCTAATACTCCGGCATCCCGGTCGTTGAAATCGCCGCCTAAGGTTAGATAACCGAGGCTTGGAACATCCCCGGTTATCGGGTTCGAAATATGATCGCTTCCGCTACCGGGGTAGGCGTTAACCCGGTCAATGGATGTATCAATAAGATTCAACCCCTGAAGCTGCTGCAGTGCTTCCTTCGCCTGTTCGGGACTGTTGAAGAAAGCAAGTATATTTTTCTCAGCCATTCATCTTACCTCCCATTCTCAAATTCCTCAATAGCTTGAACTTCGTCCAACATAACTATGCATGATTTGAATATAATTCAAGAAAAAAACGCAATCTACATGGGTCTGCTTTTATAGGTAAAGGGGGTGTTATCCATGGCAGAGCAGCATAACCAAGCGTCTAAAGCAGAAGTGCAGACGACCAAATTGAATAAAATGCCTGCGGCAAATCAAGAGGATACGGAGTTTGCCGTAGAGCCCGCTGAGGAAGCGGCTGAAGCATTTCAACAAAACCAAAGAACAGCAACCAATGAAGAATAATTGCCGGTGGCATAAAAACATCAATTGAATACAAAGGATTGAAACTCAAATGAATGACAGGGAATTGGAAAAATATGTGCCCGTAACGAGCCGTAATGAACGCTATGATGAATCCCGCATCGTCGAAGACGGAAATGAACCAATCAAAGATCCGGACGTTGATGCGATCGCGGCGGTCAAAGGCCATATTGAAAGACAGGACCTGGAAGGTACCGAATTCGGCTCGGAAGAGGAACTTTCGGGCGACGAAGAACAATGCCGCGAGCTTGAATAAGCAGAGAGAAGAAGACACCTGTAAGGGTGTCTTTTTTATATGTGACTAACTATCAATTTCCACGAGATGTAAATAAGTAATGCTGTTGCGTTGGTTAATGTGGTGGTATGATTATTTTAAACCTTCTGCTTTAAGGAGCTCAATTGGATGAGTAAATTACTATACGATGTAAGATGGGGGCCTTTATGATAGGCTATTTCAAAGATTTATTATTGAACATTTTCATAATCTTTACCCCACTGTTTTTTTATCCTTATATACATAAAACCAAAAGCAGAATTCTATTATACCGGTTTTTGTTGTATATTCTCTTTTCAATAGCCATTATTTCAACGATGTCATTTCCGATACATCTTAATGGACTAATCTATGATTTCCGTTCGATCCCATTGATAATCGGTTCTTTGTATGGAGGGTTACCGGTTTCCATTTTATTATATCTCACTGTTCTTTTATGCCGTCATTTTCTTGGAAGTCCAAACGAATTCATTTATATTGCTGCCTTATTGCCTAGTTTTGTCTTATTCGTCTTTGTTTATAAAGTGTACAGTTCTTTAAAATTAACTTACAAAATAATCGTATCGGTTATTTTATGTTCGCTTATTAAACTGATAACCTTTACAATATATCTCTCATGGACGGGTAGAACCGAACTATTATTCGATAAACCGCTAGCAACCTTGGAGACATATGTATTGCAAGGAATCATTGTTGGTCTATGCGTGTATGTAATTGAATTTCTAAACAAATATTTTCACATGCAAGAAGAGGTTATCAAAAGCGAGAAAATGAAAATTGTTGGCGATATGGCCGCTTCCGTAGCTCATGAGATTCGCAACCCGCTTACAACCGTAAGGGGTTTTATCGAATTGCTGGGAACGGCATATTTAGATAAAGAGAAGAAGGATTTTTACAAAAGAATATGCTTTGAGGAATTAGACCGTGCGCAGCTTATTATTACTGATTATCTCTCGCTTGCAAAACCGGATCCTGAAGTGATTGAAAAAATTAATATTAATGACGAAATCAGTTATTTATCGAATGTTCTTCTGACTTATGCGAATTACAATAATATACAAATAAATGAAACCAAATTGAAAGACAACTCGCTTATTATTGTCGGAGACAGATATAAATTTCGGCAGGCTTTAATTAATATTGGCAAGAATGCTATTGAGGCTATGCAGGGCGGCGGTGTTTTAGAGCTTAAGACTAATAAATCGAATGATCATGTTGTGATTGTCATCAGTGATACGGGTAACGGTATGACTTCAGAGCAAATCAAACGGCTTGGAACCCCCTATTACTCCACAAAGGAAAAAGGGACCGGACTCGGAACCATGGTTTCATTCGGTATCATAAAAAAGATGAATGGAAAAATCGAAATTAAAAGTGAAATAGGAAAAGGCACGGAATTTAAACTTATTTTCCCGAATAGATGACATTAGCTTCTCTCCTCCAGCACAAAAACCCCGACCTGTAAGAGGTCAGGGTTTTTGTGCGTTTATTTCTATGCATTATGCTTTTTATTTTTCTTTATTGCTATTGCAATCGTAAGAGCTAGACCGCCCCACAGAAAGACCGCACCGAACAGAAACATGCCAATCGCCGCTCCACTCATGAACGGGACACCTCCTGTTTATAATCTGTTTTCCATTTGAACGCGTATGCGAGGCAAAATGCGATTAACAGAGTCATACCGACCATTATCCAACCGAATATAAGCAGCGCATGAAACGGGTAGCCTTCGTACGCTTCCGAGAATTCAAATTGGAAGTTCTTGACGGTCATGAATAGCAATACGATCGGGGTCATGCCCATAATCATCACGTTCCACCAAACGCCTACGCGGAAGTCGGAAACCAGGTTGTTATCCTCCCGAATGCGTGTTATGTTAGCGAACCAGCCAATAAGGATCACTTCCAGCAGGCCTGCAATGACAATACCAAAGTTATTAATGAAATGGTCCACGATATCAAGCAGCACCGCACCGGCTCCGGTTGTATAAATAATGCTAATGAGCGCGCAAATGCCGATGACCCAATTCACGGCTGCTTTACGGGTCAAACGGAATTTATCCATCAAGGCAGCAATCAACACTTCAATGATGGAGATCAAAGACGTATAACCGGCAATGATGAGCGACAGGAAAAAGAGCGCTCCGAACAAACCGTTTAGTACAGGGAAGGCGTTAATGATTTTTGGAAATACGACAAAAGCAAGACCGACGCCTGCATCAGCCACATCTTTCACATCGCTGCCTGAGGACACCGCCATAAAGCCAATCGCTGCAAATACGCCGATTGCGGCAAGAAACTCGAATCCGCTGTTGCTGAAGGCCATAATAAATGCGCTGTTGTTAACTTCCTGTTTCTTATTGAGATAGCTGCTGTAGGTGATCATAATCGCAAACGCAACCGAAAGACTAAAGAAAATTTGCCCATAGGCCGCCATCCATACTCTATGCCATTCCGGATTTGTGCCCCCGAGAAATTCCGGCAGTATTTTTCCGAAATTCGGCGTGAACAGGTGATTTAAGCCTACAGCCGCACCCGGCAGCGTAACTGCACGGATAACAAACAAGATCATGATAACAAACAGAATAGGGATAAAAAGTTTACTAACCTTCTCAATGCCTTTCTTTACGCCGCGGTAGAGCACATAATACGTCCCTGCCCATACAGCGATTAGGGGGATCAGAATATGCCACTGCAAGCCTCCGAAATTCCATCCTGTTTCCGTTACAACATCGTCGGGTACCCCTAAATAGGTACCAAACAAAAATGCCTCCGTATCCTCTCCCCAGCTCAAGTTGAACGAGTAGAAGAAATAGCTGATCGCCCAAGCAATAATCGCCACATAATAGGTCGTAATGACAAAACAAATCAGAACCTGCCACCAGCCGAGCCACTCGAACTTACGGGATAGCCTGCTCAGTGACAACGGCGCGGATCCTCGTCCTGTCCGCCCGATTCCGAATTCCAACAGCAGATCGGAATTCCTGCCGTTATTAATGCGAAGAAGTACGGGATTAAAAATGCCCCTCCTCCATTGTCGTATACTACGTACGGAAACCTCCAGATGTTGCCCAGACCGACCGCAGAACCGATTGCAGCCAGTATGAAACCTGCCCGGGAGCCCCACTGTTCACGTTGTTCTTCCAATTAGTTATCACTTCCTTATTTAATGAATATAAAAACGTCATATGAGATTATAACATGATATTCTTTATATTGAACCTATTAAACGCTTTTATAATCATTGTATACTTATTAAAATAATACCATCTCCGATCAAACATACGAATTGGATGTGAGCGGTTATATGCAAACATGGAAGCGAACGATGTGGATCTTATGGGAGGGTGTGCTGCTCTGCAGTGCCAGTTATACGATGGCGGTTCCTTTTCTCCCGCTTTTCCTGTTCGAACTCGGCGTTAGTAAATCATCGGTAAACTTATGGGCAGGAATCGTGCACTCATCCGCTTTTCTCGTCGGAGCAGTGATGGCCCCTTTTTGGGGCTCGATGGCCGACAAATATGGCAAACGTAAAATGGTCATTCGCGCAGGCATAAGCTTGGCGATCATTTATGCGTTGATTGCGGCAGTACAATCCCCCTGGCAATTGATGGCGGTTCGCATGCTTCATGGGTTTGTGGGAGGATTTGTTCCTGCATCAATGGCGATCGTAGCATCAGTAGCGCCGCGGGACAAGATGGGCTGGAGTCTTGGTATTATGCAAGCGGGAACGATGACAGGGGGAATTCTAGGTCCTTTCTTCGGCGGTCTGCTCGCGACAGCTTTTGGGCAGCGGATGTCATTTGTCGTTGCGGGAGCGATCATTCTGACGGCCACGCTTGCGGTTATCTTCTGGGTCAGGGAAGGTCATACGAGAACCGGGGGGAACAAGTCGACCTATTGGGGCAATTTTAAACTCGTAATCTCAAGCCCTACCTTAAGGAATTTACTTCTGCTGCTGCTTGTCTTTCAAATAGCCTATAATATGATCCAGCCTTTGCTCACCTTGCATATCGCCGACCTTCAGGGTAACGTGCGGGATGCCGTGTTAACGTCAGGATATGTTTTTTCATTGATCGGTATAGCTGGAATTATTGCTTCACCGCTATGGGGCAGGGCCGGCGAGCGGCTCGGGTATATGCGGATGCTATCGTTTTGTTTGGCGGGATCGGGGCTTGTCGTCTGTTTTCAGTATTTTGTAGATCAGCTGTGGTTATTTACCTTCGTACAATTCGTATTCGGGTTATTCATAGCGGGCATTGCTCCAACCGTCAATACTTTGTTTGTGCAGAGCACGCCGGAAGAATTCCGGGGAAGATCGTTTGGCTTGACGGCAAGCGCCAATCAGCTTGGCTCCATGGCGGGCCCTTTGATCGGCGGCGGTCTTGGTTTATTTCTGGGCATTCATTGGATATTCGTGACGTCAGGCATGATACTTTCTTTAGCCGGACTGTTGATCATGATGCAGGGTTTAAGCGCACGTAAAAAGCGGACAATGGTTCGCTATACCGTAGATAGGAATGTCGAATAATATCGAAACTTGTAAAACACTATATAATTGGATTATTATAGTAGAAGGAATAGTAGAAGAGATACTTTGAAAATTTGATAAAGGCAAAATCATTGAAAGATGATGACGCAAAGCTACAGGGGCTAACGTTTTTTTAAACTATGCCAGCCAGTTGCCAATAGAAGCTAAACTTATTTGAGCTTATCTATGCGCAACGCGGGTAAGCTCTTTTTGCGTTCTTTTTCTAAAATCCGTCTAGGAAAGGAAGCTCATACGAATGGGTATAACGAACTGCACAAAATGCGGGCAAGTGATGTTTAATAGACAATCTTTTTTTTGCATGATTTGTACGGATGAACTAAAAGACGATATTGAAAAGGTGAAAACTTATTTAAGGAATCATTCAAAGCCTACTTTGTTAGAGGTACATAAAATGACGGGAATACCGATAAAAACGATACAAGAGTTCATTAAAGAAGGGATTATTTCGAGATATTAGAAGCAATGATCGATAGCCATGATGAAAGAGCACCTTGGAAGGTGCTCTTTTTCATGCCAAGCTTCCGGCACCCACCGAGCGATAGTGAATAAATTACAGTTATTGTGCAAAAAATACCATCATCAAATTCAAATATGAGTGGAAAATATGATGAATAAGCTGAAAACGGACTTCAAGGACATCGACCAATTAAAAAATCTATCTGGGCAATCTAGCGACTTTACAACCAGTCAAATTTCTATTGCCGATCAACAAGTAAGCATCTCCTATTTCAAAACGTTGATCGACGAGAATCTGCTGCAGTCCAATGTCATTCTTCCGGTGCAAAACCGTGCATTGGATTCCGAGCTCCGGAAGCTTGAGGATCTAAAAGCTTGGATTCCGATTGATGATGTTGAAATAACGGATCAGGTTAATGACATTCAAGCGAAGCTGCTGAAAGGATATGTAATTGCCCAGCTTGATCAACACGATCGGAAATGTGCGCTGGTTAATGTTGCGAGTAAAGAAGGATTACGAAAAAACAACGATACCGAAAACGAGTTCAGTGTTGTCGGACCGAAGGTCGGGTTTGTCGAGGACCTGGATACGAACATCCGCTTGTTAAGAGCGCAAATCAACATCCCAAACTTAATAGTAAAAGAAGTAACGATGGGATCAGCATCCAAAACAAGAGTCGCGATTATTTACATCGACGGGGTGACCAATGAAAAGATCGTTCAAACCGCAGAGCAAAGGCTGAACCAAATCGATTATGACATTATCTGGGATACGTCTGTTTTAGATCAATTCATCTCGGACAACTCGTTTACGCCGTTTCCGTTATTTGTGACTACGGAACGCCGAGACCGGGTAGTGTTTGGCCTGATCAGCGGGCAAGTTGCGATCATAAGCGACGGTTCTCCTTATTTTGTTATGGCGCCCTCTACATTGTTTCAGTTTTTCATTTCCCCGGAAGATTATTATTTGTCTTGGTTATTGGGTTCTTTTTTTAGGCTGATTCGAATTTTCGGAGTTGTTTTTTCTTTATTTGCAACGTCAATGTATATCGCCATAACCACTTTCCATTACGAGGTCATCCCGAGAGATTTGTTGGAGCCGCTAATTTATTCCAGAAAAAATGTCCCGTTCCCCCCTCTGATTGAAGTGCTTTTCTTGGAAATTACAATCGAATTTCTCCGGGAAGCCGGCGCCAGATTGCCGACAAAGATCGGTCAAACATTAGGTATCGTAGGAGGTATTATAATTGGACAGGCTACTGTCCAAGCCGGTTTGACAAGCAATATTCTGGTCATCATCGTCGCCTTTTCGGCGTTGGCCTCGTTTGCGACACCGATTTATAAGATGTCGAATACGATACGGTTTTTACGTTTCCCCTTGATCGTTTTGTCAGCTTTATGGGGCGGACTAGGCATGTTTATCGGGATTGTTTTTCTGCTCGTCCATATTACCCGTCTTACCTCATTAGGCGTTCCGTATATCGTGCCAATATATCCTTTACGGGTCCAGGATCTTAAAGACAGCTTTATACGTCCGTCGTTTCAATTTCTTAATCATAGGATGCGGTTCTTAAAACCACATTCTTTAATTAGGTACAAACCTGAGCCGGTTAAACGGAAGAAGAACGATTTTCACGATAAATGAGAGAGAAAGCGGGGATTATGGATATGAGAAAAGCTTTTCTGATTATCGTTCTAAGTACATTGATTACCGCGTGCGGCGATCAAAATATTGTGAATAATATTAAACTTATCCAAACCGTCGGTTACGATGCCGCCCGGAATGGAATACAAAGCGCTGCTCTTATTACCAATTACGAAGAAGTAGGAAAAACGAAGTTAGAATTTTTCGTGACGGAGTCGAACTCCATGTACGACAGCATGCCAAGGCTAAATACAAAGCTTGATTTCCCGATTGAATATGGACAGCTGAGAATGGCGCTGTTTGGAGAAACGTTCGCGCGCAAAGGTATCGAAACAGCAATCACCAGTCTAATCCGCGATCCCAAAATATCACTCAGAACTCACCTCGGTGTTGCGGATAGAGACGCTTTGGAAATATTGAACGTAACCGAGAACAAACGTGATCCATATTTTTTATTCGATATGATTAAGCAGAATATTAGGAGCGGAAATTTTCCGTTGACGAACCTTCACGTAACTTTTTTTAATTTTTTCGGCGAAGGACGGGATGTCTTCTTACCGTATTTCACAGTAGAACACGGAGAAATAAAAATCGACGGTTTAGCTTTGTTCAAAGGCGATAAATTCAAAACCAAAATCAGTATAAGGGAAGCATTCTTACTGAAGATGCTGCTGGAAAACTCAAAGAATGGGAGCATCATGGTTCCTGTGAGGGGACCGAATCAAAACCGCGGCGATTACTTCTTAATGAACAGTATCGGTTCTAAGTCAACATTTAAGGTGATTAGCATCGGACCTCCGGCATGCGTTTCAATCCATTTGAAATTGGACGCACAAGTTAGAGATGTTCCTAAATGGATTAATCTTGCATCGAAGGATCAACGTGTATGGCTTGAGAAAATGATGGAGGCATATTTTGAAAAAGAAATTCAAAAGTTTGTATCGTTATGCAAAAGAAATAACGTGGACCCGGTAGGCTTTGGCGATCTAATAAGAAGCAGATCATATAAATGGGATGATCGGGATTTTCAAGATCATTATGAGGCATTAAAAACAACAGTAAGCGTTAATGTTACCATTGTCCAGACCGGTCGGTGAGTGACGGCAGCAATGTTAAAGTTTGGGAGGCGGCATTTAAGTGAGAAATGAAATCAGCGAAGAATACATGGTATCTCCCTACTTAATCATTTTCCCTCTTTATGTCAGCATTGTGGGAGTTGGAATTCTGAATTACCAATCTAAATTAATTCAGCATGCCGGTTATAACGCATGGATATCCGTTATTTTGACGGGTATTAGCATTCACGTTATCTTATGGATGATTTACAAAATATTATCATCTAATCGTAATGATCAAGAAATAATCTCACTTAACCATACGCTTTTCGGGAAATTTTTGGGCAACTTTGTAAACCTGGCAGTTGTTCTTTATTTTGTTTACGGGGCATTTGTTAAATTTAAAGTCTATATTGAAATGGTTCAAATTTGGCTATTTCCAAGAATGAACATTTTGCCCCTCACTATCATTATCGCTCTGCTTATATACTATGCTGTGTCCGGCGGATTCCGATCCGTTACAGCAATCGGCGTTTGGACTATATTGATTTCCTTACCTTCTGTTATTCCTCAAGTCTTACTGACATTGCCGTTTTTGCATCCGTTAAACTTGCTGCCGCTGCTGAACCATTCGGCAACCGATATTTTACTCTCTTCAAAAACCATGGTGTTTCAATATTTGGGGCTCGAGACGATTCTCTTATTTTATCCGTTTATAAAAACACCGGCAAAGTCGCAAAAATGGGCGCATATTATCGTGATATTTGTTACATTTTTGTATTTGGTTCTCTTAATCCTGGCATTTATGTTTCTCAGCGAAGGTCAGCTGCGGCATTGTATATGGGCGACATTGGCTATGATCAGTATCTTTGAAGTACCGCTGCTTCAGAGTCTTGAATACTTTTTCGTTTCATTATGGTTTATAAATATTATAGCCGGTATTTCAGTATATCTATGGGTGGCCTGCCGCGGAATGAAAACCGCATTTCGCATTGGCCAGCGACCAAGTTTGATTGTTTTTCTAATTGCGGCTGTGACGTTGAATTATTTCATTAAGGACCACGGCAGAATTGAGTGGATTTCCGAATTGTACGGAACCGTCGGATTTTATTTCATTTACGCATATATCCCTTTTATGTTTGTATGCGTGCTTATAAGAAAAAGGTTGGCGTTTCATTTCGAAGAAAGAAAACCGGCCTAAATAGTTACGCCGGCCAGACCGTTTAAAATAGCGGTTTCCTAGCTGTTTCAAACGAAGAATGCATGGCGAGGTTGAACATTGATCGTCGCAACCGGATCAATCCTGTCAACTAAAATCTACGCATAATCAAACGAGTTTTTAGAAAACATTAGAAATGTCACAAAATATAAAGTCTGAAACATGCCGAAATGGTGTGGAGGCTTCATAGGAAATTATAGTGGGGAAATGGAAGCCAATCATTTTGCTTCATCTGCATGTAAACCGCTCCATTCTTCAATAGTATCGTTTATGATAGTATGCCACATATAAGTGCGTACTTACGTATTTGAATCTTATTATCTATAATAGCATTAAGATTCATCATCAACAATCCAAATTTGAAAGGAGAATATGTATGAACAGTCTTTTTGGGAAAACGATTGTGGTAGCCGGAGCAACCGGAGGTATTGGTGAGGGCGTAACCAAGCGTCTCCTCCAGCATGGAGCGAAAGTGGTCGCGCTTGGCCGTAATGAGGATAAGCTTGAACAATTACGAGTATATCTTTCCTCTAGCGTTGATACCAATAATTTAATCACCCTGCAAGTCAATCTTGATCAGGGCCAGGAGGGAAGTCGCGAGGTTTACGACAAATTGAAAGAGCGATTTGGTTATTTAGACGGAGCGGTCGTCGCCATTGGCACCTGGGGCGAAGCAAACAGAAGGCTGATTGACGTCAGCGATGAGCTTTGGGAGCAGGCCATTCAGGATAATCTAACCAGCCACTTCCGCACTTTGCGCACGCTTGTTCCGTTGCTTAAGACGGACGGGGCTCTGATTCATTTAAGCGGTCTAAGCGCCGATAGTCCTTATCCGGGAGCGGGTCTCATCGGATTAACCAATGCCGCTAAAAAGTCACTTGTGCTCACAATGGCTGCTGAACAAGATTCTAATGGTCCTAGAATATACGAATTAATTATAGGTCCAATTCGAACGCGCGAACGTGTTGCAAGAGGAGTAGCTCGAGCGAACTGGTACGATCCGGAGGATCTTGGAGGTTTTATGTCTGAACTCATTCAAGGCGATACTGAAGCTGCACAGAAACCTTTACATTACATGATTCAGCGCGGAAGTTGATGCAACTATCTCAAATGAAGGGTGGTACGTATAAATGGAACAAGTATTAGATGAAAATAGACTGACTTCTTCATTCCCTATCGGTTATGTGTCTTTAAACATCACCAATTTGGAAAAATCGATTGATTTTTATCATTCGATTATCGGACTCCATGTATTATTGAAAACCGAGCGGTTCGCTGTCATTGGTACGATTACGGGGCAGCCGTTAATCATTTTGAATCAAGAAGAAGAAGCGGTACAAAGAAAATCCAATGCTACCGGAATCGATCATCTGGCAATCCTTGCTCCGAATCGGATTGAGCTTGCCCGGCATCTGAAGCGAATATTGGAAAGGGATTATTCCATTCGAATGATCTCTGATCATGGAGTAAATGAATCGATATATTTAAACGATCCTGATGGCATTCTTATTGAAATTACCCGAGATTTTACGCCGGAGGAGCTTGTTCTGCACATGCCGCTTAGTTCCCAGGAGCTGGCACAACAACTTTTGGAAATGAGCCGTCAATTACAATCTGACTCACCCGAAATCGCAATGGATAGGATAATCGGCCATGTTCTTCTTAAGGTTTCAGACCTTAGCCAAGCCGAGCAATTTTATGTCCGAGATCTTGGTTTCCACGTATCGATGCGAATCCCGGGCGCCGTATTCGTCTCTTCCGGTAATTATCATCATCATCTCGGATTTCATGTTTGGGAAAGTAACGGCGGCCCACGGCCGGAACTTTCCGCAATTGGACTTCGTTATTTTTCAATAATCGCACCTAATGATGAAGCTTTAACGGAAATGACGGCTGAATCTCCTCACGACTTTCGTTTTGTGCGCGATCCTGCGGGGAATGGTATTGTTGTGAGTCAGCGTGCGACCATTCACCACGAGGAACTGCTCGATATGGATCAGATCATTTTGGAAAGGAGTAATTCCATTGAAAATCAATAAAAAATACGAGCGTATCACCTTCGCGTTTCTCATGGCATTGTGCATGTCTGCGATCATTTCATTTTTCATGGTATTGGTCAATACAGGATTCCAATTGGAGCTCCTTGGAACATGGCTGGCGACATGGGGAATGGCCTTTTTCATCGCGTTTCCTGCAGCTTGCGTCTTACCTAAACAGATAGGTAAGATCATGAGGAAGATTTCGTTTATAGAGAATAAATGAAGAGTAAGCAATGCTATGATTCCCCAATCTATCGGAATTAATCGGTGGAATACTTTTTGTTCTATATCGAGGTCCAGGACTACTAAAGGTAATTCCGGTTACTTTTAACTTTTACTGAGCTGCTCTTCTATATAAAGGAGGCCCATATGTGTGAAGTCTTATACCTCTGACCGTATTAAAATCCCGCCAGGATTTTGGGCAGGATTGCGTAAATTAGGGATTGCCGCCCACGACGTAGCTCGCAAAGCACGACTGCCGCTTACCATTATTACTGAATCAGTAGTCACCACCGCCCAATATTTCGCGATCTGGCAGGCTTATTCCGATCTCATTGGTGACACTGCCAAAGGAATCATCAAGCTTGCGACCGTCTTTGAAACAGCGAAGTACCCACCAACCGTCTTAGCGACTTACCACGCTCGTGACTACCGCGACGCTCTAAACCGGATGGCTCGGTACAAACAACTGTGCCCCCCCGAAAGCTTACGTATCACCGAGGAGGGCGAGCACTGTACAATCGAACTGGAATGGCTGTATACCGAGCAACCCGGTCCGCCGATGCTGGTTGGTATCACGCTGGCCTATCTTCTGGAGCTTGGGCGCCGGGGCACAGGTCAACCTTTGACGGCGCGGTTCGTCGAATTTACGCACTCAATGGGCGATGTACAGGCCCTTGAAGCTTACTTCGGCTGCCGTATCCGGACTGGTGCAAAATGTAACCGGTTGACGCTACATCGAAGAGATCTGGACCGTCCCTTTGTATCGTACAACGAAGAGTTGCTGGAGATCCTGACTCCCGTTCTGGACCGATCGTTGGATGAACAGCAGCGCAGCCGCTCAATTACCGAGATGGTCAAATGGATCATGAAACGCAGCCTCACAGGAGGGCGTCCCGACATTCAGGCTGTCGCGAAGGAGCTCAGTATGAGTGATCGTACCTTGCAGCGCCGGCTTACTGACGAAAACACGAGCTTCAAGCATCTGCTGACACAAGGTAGACATGAGCAGGCACGAGAGTACTTGGCAGACCCCTCACTCGATATTAAAGAAGTGGCTTTCTTGATTGGATATGAAGACCAGAACTCGTTCTACCGCGCCTTCCGCCATTGGGAAGGTGATACTCCTTCAAATTGGCGTACTGAACATTTAGGTACAAACTCGATATCAGAAGGACAGTTAGGAATGCCGACTATTCATGATTAAAATTCCCAACCTAACCAATTCTGCAGAGAGCTAGTATTTACTGAGTTTTATCATTTGGCGTGTTAAACAAGAACTTTGGCGCAATATGCTAGTTACTGAACAATCCAGACAAGGTAATATAATCACTATCCGGAGCACAAGAGTGTTTTAAAAATGACTACTAATCAGCTTGCAGTGAATGAGTGACAAACGAATGATATGGGCCATATTAAAGGGGAGCTTTAACTTTTTATAATCATAATAAGAAATTAAAAGGAGAAATGTATTATGGATATGGGATTAAACAATAAAACAGCTTTAGTTACAGGATCAACGAAAGGTATAGGTAAAGCAATCGCCATTGAACTTGCCAAAGAAGGTGTTAATGTACTAATTAATGGACGAAATTATGAAGAGGTAGAACGAACTGTAAATGAAATTAAGTCAAATTTTCCGGCTACCTCTCCTCAAAATGCTACAGCCGATATTGTGGATATTGGGCAAAGAGAAGCTTTATTTGAAAAATACCCCAATATTGATATTTTAGTTAACAATATGGGTATTTATGAAATTATGCAATATGAGGACGTTGACGATGAAGTATGGGAAAAATACTTCCATACTAATGTTCTTGCTGCAAATGGATTATCTAAATTTTATTTACCTAAAATGTTGAAAAATGATTATGGCCGCATTATCTTTATTGCGAGTGAAGAAGCAATTATGCCTTCAGGACTAATGCCTCAGTATAGTATGACAAAATCAATGCTATTATCATTGTCAAAAAGCTTATCTAAATTAACAACAGGAACAGAAGTTACAGTCAATACGATCATGCCAGGACCAACACTCTCTGAAAATGTGCATCAAATAATTGAGGGTATGTACCCTAATGAAGATATGACTTTCTCAGAAAAAGAGAAAAAATTTATGACTACAAACCTACCTCAATCTGAAATACAGCGATTTATCAAGCCTATTGAAGTAGGTAGACTAACTACATTTGTATGTAGTCCTTATGCATCCGCATTTAAAGGTTCTCCAATCCGTATGGATGGGGGAATGGTACCGACTATTTTTTAACATTTTATAAGGGCTGTAGCGAAGTGCGGGATATCTGCTTCGTACAGCCTTTTCTGTATGAGGGAGGGTGATCATACGAAAATATCTGAACAAGCGTATCATATCGGGCAAGGATTTTTTCAAATTCGCTTGATGCGCCTGGGATCGCCCGGCCAGAGTCGGCAAGCAGGCTGATGATATTTAAGCCTGCGGCCGGCTCTGGCCTCTTCTCTAATCAGTGCCCCGCGAACGCATATTTGTTTTATTCGGCTAAGTACAAGCTGTAGTATTCCACAACGAATCGAGAAGGTTATCGAGAATTTTTTTTAGCCATATGTTCCATATGGGATACGCCCCATTCATGCATTTGCTGCAATATGCCGTATAGGCTACGCCCATATTCCGTAATAGAATATTCGACCTTTGGAGGGACCTCGGCATAAACTTTTCGCTCAATAATATCTTGTTCCTCAAGCTCACGAAGCTGCGCGGTAAGCATCTTTTGCGTTATATTCGGGAGCAGTCGTTTCATTTCCCCGAATCGTTGGGTTCCTCCATGCAGCAGATGAAGCAAAATGATTGGCTTCCATTTCCCTACTATAATTTCCAATGAAGCCTCCACACCATTCCGGCATGTTTCAGACTTTATATTTTCCATGTAAACCGCTCCATTCTTCAATAGTATCGTTTATGATAGTATCCCACATATAAGTGCGTACTTACGCATTTGAATCTTATTATCTATAATAACATTAAGATTCATCATCAACAATCCAAATTTGAAAGGAGAATATGTATGAACAGTCTTTTTGGGAAAACGATTGTGGTAGCAGGAGCAACCGCTAAAAAGTCACTTGTGCTGACGATGGCTGCTGAACAAGATTCTAATGGTCCTAGAATATACGAATTAATATAGGTCCAATTCGAACACGCGAACGTGTTGCAAGAGGAGTAGCTCGAGCGAACTGGTACGATCCGGAGGATCTTGGAGGTTTTATGTCTGAACTCATTCAAGGTGATACTGAAGCTGCACAGAAACCTTTACATTACATGATTCAGGCCGGAAGTTGATACACCTAACTCGTTCATTTTTGGCGCAAGAAGAAAAAGCGATTCAAAGAAAATCCAATGCAACCGGAATCGATCATCTTGCAATACTTGCTCCGAATCGGATTGAGCTTGCCCGGTAACTGAAGCGAATAATCGAAAGGTATTTCCATTCGAATGATCACTGATCATGGAGTAAATGAATCGATATATTTAAACTTTGCCTATCCGCTTCTTTTGAACCAGACCGGCTCGTTGAAGAATGGACAAGTACTGTGAAAAATGTTTTTCGATTACATGAAATACATCGGATTAATCGGCGAAATACTGTTTATCCTATATACAGGTCCGGGTCTGCTAAGCTTGGGTCCTATTCCGGTGAACTCAGATATTTTTCCATTACGACGTATTCGATTCCCCCTTTGACGAAGAGCAGATTCGTTTCTTCCAATCCGAATTTCCGATAATAGTCGGACTTGCTTTTTCGGGAATTGCACCAAATACGATCGACTCCCCTTTGCCTCGCCTCGTTTATAAGATAACGAAGCAATTCGCTGCCATACCCTTTTCCTTGTTCTTCCTCCAGGGTTGCAAACTTGCGGAACTGGGCGCCATCGGGACCGATAAAAAGCGAAATCACGCATACAAGCCGGTTTTCCACGAAAAGGCCGTAATGCATGCCAACATCGTCATCTTCGAGTTTTACGTACTCCAAAGCTCTGCCCGGCCACAAAACTTTCTGCCTTATTGCCCATGTCGTTTCTTTATCGATCTTCCGGATGTTCAGCATATAGCTACCCAACCTCTTCTCTTCCCGAGATGTCGTCTCATTATTGCTCGTCTGATTATTATGGGTTCTCCGCTTACTTTTTACAAGAACGGCATTTCCGAACTGTAACGCGACTTGACATTGCCGCAATAGGCAACCAAACTTATAATAATCAGGCTGGAAAGGATATGGAATGATTGTGCGTGAAAAAATCTTAATTGTCGATGATGATAAAGATATTGCGGATCTGCTGGAAGTTTATTTGAAGAATGACGGATATACCGTATATAAGTTTTATGATGGAACCGGAGCATTGGCATGTATCGAACAGACGGAACTGGATCTGGCGATACTAGACGTTATGCTGCCTGATTTGGACGGGTTTAAGCTTTGCAGTAAAATCCGGGAAAAATATTTCTATCCCGTCATTATGCTGACAGCCAAAATTGAGGATACGGATAAAATAACAGGCCTTACCATCGGTGCGGATGACTATATCACCAAACCCTTTAATCCAATGGAGGTGATGGCAAGAGTCAAAACGCAGCTTCGCAGATACAAGAGGTATAATGGGCAGCAGCAAATCGAAGCCGAGCAAAAAGAAGTCGTCGAATACGATATCAGAGGACTTCTCATCAATAAAGCAACGCATAGATGCACCTTATATGGAGAGGAATTAACGCTTACCCCCATTGAGTTCTCGATTCTCTGGTATTTGTGCGAGCATCAAGGGAATGTGGTTTCTTCGGAACAACTATATGAAGCCGTATGGGGAGAAAAGTTTTTAACGAATAACAATAACACGGTTATGGCGCATATCGGAAGACTGCGTGAAAAGCTGCATGAACCCGCGAAAAAGCCGAAATTCATTAAAACAGTCTGGGGAGTAGGTTATAAAGTTGAATAAAAAAGATATTCAAAAGCGTTTGATGGGGCGTATGCTTCTGCGCTTATTCTTTTTAGCGGCCATAACTTTTTTCCTTATTATTGGGGGGATGTTGATCATTTTAAGGCTTGAAGGTCTGAACCCCATGTCAGATGGTGTGCTAAATTGGATTGAAGGCCGCCTCCTATTGATTGCCCCCGCTTGCTTTGCCTTGAGTATTTTCATCATTTTTTGCGTGCAATGGAAGCAGCTCGTGTCCTATTTGGCAGAAGTAGCCGAGGCCGTACTGATCATCGGTGAAGACGAACACAAGACGGTGGAACTGTCCCCCATCCTGCTCGAAACGCAGGAGCAGTTCAATCAAGTCAGAAATAAAATAAAAGCCAAGGAAATCGCTGTCCGTGAAGCGGAACAACGAAAAAACGATTTAGTCGTTTATCTTGCGCATGATTTAAAAACGCCGATTTCCTCCATTATCGGATACTTGACTCTACTTAAAGATGAAAAACAGATTTCGCGGGAAATGCATGACCGATATGTTGCGATCGCGCTAAAAAATTCCGAACGGCTGGATGACTACATCAATGAATTTTTTGAAATCACTCGTTTCAATTTATCCTATATTTCGCTGAATTACAGCAGAATCAATCTGACAAGGATGCTGGAACAGCTGGTCTTTGAATTTCAGCCGATGCTCTCGGAAAAGAATCTCGGATGCCGTTTAGATATGCCGGCGGGTCTTGAGCTGCGATGCGATGCCGACAAAATCCAAAGAGTCTTTGATAATTTGATTCGCAATGCCGTAAACTACAGCTTTGAAAACAGTGAGATTCAGATTACGGCCACTGTTTTAGATACTGCGGTTACCTTGAGTTTTGTGAACAGCGGCAATACGATTTCAGCCGAACAGCTTGAACGTATTTTTGAGCAATTTTATCGCCTGGACGCTTCCCGCTCCTCCCGCACCGGCGGGGCCGGGCTTGGACTTGCCATTGCAAAGCAAATTGTAGAGTTGCATGAAGGCCGCATTATGGCAACCAGCCATGACGATACCATATGCTTTGCTGTGGAGCTCCCCCTTTCGTAGGAAAATCGTAAGAAATTCTGTATAAAAGAATCCGTTTTCCGTGAAACGATGCGGATAAATAACACCCTTGCTTCGAGTATGATTGTGGTACCGAAGCAAGGGTGTTTTTTGCTTAGTGGGAAATGAAAGGGAGAGTATGTATGCCAATTTTAGAAGTGAAGAACCTGAAAAAAATATACCAAACAAGGTTTGGCGGAAACCAAGTCGAGGCGCTATCCAATATATCCTTTACGGTCAGACAGGGCGAGTATGTGGCCATTATGGGAGAATCCGGTTCGGGGAAAACCACCCTGCTGAACATGATGGCTTCGCTGGACAGGCCGACAGAGGGCACTGTTTTATTAAATGGGAAAAGCTACGCGGATATCAGAGAGGATGAATTATCCTCCTTCCGTCGGGGCCATCTTGGCTTTGTATTTCAAGACTTCAATCTGCTGGACAATTTCAACATCAAGGATAACATTCTTCTGCCGCTCGTATTGTCGGACTGCTCCAGAAAAGAAATGAAAGAGAAGCTGCTTCCGCTTGTTAGGAAATTAGGAATTGAGAAGCTGCTCGAGAAATATCCTTATGAAGTTTCCGGAGGTCAAAAGCAGCGAACTGCAGTAGCCCGTGCGTTACTCACATCCCCCAGCTTAATCTTGGCGGATGAGCCGACCGGTGCGCTGGATTCCCGTTCTTCCGAAGAGCTTCTGAAACTGTTTGACGAAATCAACCGTGAAGGACAAACCATCATGATGGTGACCCATAGCGTTCAGGCCGCCGGGTGCGCCAATAGGGTTCTTTTCATTAAGGATGGAAAAATCCTCTGTGAGGTTTCCAAGCGCTTTCCGGATGAAGATATTAAACCACAGCTATTCAACGTCCTTTCCGTGATATCGGCCGGAGGGAAAAACAATGAATAACAAGCTTTATCGAAGACTGGCGGTAACCAATTTAAAGAAAAACGCATCGATGATGTTGCCTTACCTGATCACCTGTGTCACTGTCATCTCACTTTATTATATCGCCAGCAACCTTAGCGCGGATGCAGGTCTGAAAACCGTGCCGGGCGGAAATGCTATCGTTGACTTCATGAAGTTCGGCATTCGGTTATTTGCGGCCCTATCCGTTCTCTTTCTCCTTTATGCCAACAGCTATATTATGAAGCGCCGAAAAAAAGAGCTGGGGCTTTATCACATTCTGGGACTTGAAAAAAAGCATATTCGCAAGGTGCTTTCGATCGAAAGTGCGATTTGCTCTTTTGCCTCGATTGCTTGCGGCCTGATCATTGGAATTGGCTGTCATCCATTCGTAACGGCGGGATTGACTAAAATCATTGGCACAGAACTTCCGTTTTCGGGTGCACGATCAGGACCAGCCGCAGCAAATACGATCATTACCTTTTGCGTGATTTTTTTGCTGATTTTCTTCTTTAATATGCGTCAAATTCGTACCGCAAGCGCCGTGGAGCTTTTAAAGGGAGGGCGGCTCGGCGAAAAAGAGCCCAAGGCAAATTGGCTATTGGCAGGTCTGGGCGCTGGACTTCTTCTGTGCGGTTACACCCTTTCGTTTTTCGTTCACGACCCGGAGAAAGACACCGATATCATGATCGGTGCCGTTGTGTGCGTCATGATAGCAACCTACTTGTTATTTATGGCTGTCAGCATCGTAGTATTAAAGCTGCTGCGACGCAACGAGAATTTCTATTATAAATCAAAGAACTTTACCTTAATTTCCGGCATGCTGTATCGAATGAAGCAAAATGCCGTAGGACTTTCCAATATTTGCATCTTTAGTACCGCTACACTTTTGGTCATGACAACGACAGTTTCTCTTTATTTTGGCATTAACAATATGGTGGCTAACCAATATCACCATGATGTTTCAATCACTGCGGAAGCAGTCGAAGAAGATAAACTGTCCGAATTGTTGGCATTTATCGAGAAAAATAAAAAGCAGTATTCGCTTCAAACGGCAAACATCCTTCAATACACCGGGGGTAGCTTTACAGAGGATCTCGATGAAGACGGCGAATCGGACTATTTCTTTTTAATGCCGCTCGAATCGTATAACAAGCTAACAAGTCAAAACATTGGCCTTGCCAAGGACGAGGTTCTTGTATATTCAGGAAGCACCAATGTACATTCGGATACGCTTTCCTTTGCTCAGAAAAAGGTCAGGGTAAAAGAATATTTGAAACAATTTCCAGTCGATAACGATTTCAGCGGTATCTATGGGATGAAGTGGCTCTATATGGTTTCCCAAAAAGATGGACTCTTGGCGGATCAATTTGGACCTTATGGTGCATCCGGTCTGCATGTTGAGTTTGATTTAACTGGAGAGGAAAGGGATAAATCCGATTTTTCCTACGCCATTTCCAAAAAGGCAGAACGTTCCAGTGTAGAAGTGAATTCCAGATTTGAATTCCGCGACTCACTTATGGTGCTTTATGGCGGATTGCTGTTTCTTGGGATGCTGATCAGCATGATTTTGCTCGCGAAAACAGCGCTCAGTATTTTCTACAAACAGATTTCCGAAGGGTTTGACGATAAGGAACGCTTCAACATTTTAGAGAAGGTTGGAATGAGCAGCAAGGAAATCCGCAGCACCATCCGCCGACAGATCTTAATTGTGTTTTTCTCGCCACTGCTGCTCGCATTGATTCACCTATGCGTTGCACTTCCAATGGTGAGCAAATTGCTGAAAACCACGTTTATGGACAATTGGGTCATTATTTTAAACAGCAGCGCCGTTTCCGCAGCCATATTCGTGATGATTTACGGCGCAGTATTTCTATTGACAGAACGGGTATACCGGAAAATCGTAACACCTTCAAAACAGTAAAAGGAGAGCAGTATTCTATGAAAACTAAACTTAAAATGTATAGCCTGGGTCTTACTCTTCTGATCCTACTGGGCTTCGGCTTCATTAGTTATGTTGTATGGGATAACAACCGGGTGGTTGTCGACAAGGTAACCCTTTCTCATGCCGAACTTCCGGAGAGCTTCGATGGCTATAAAATCCTTCAGATTACGGACTTGCATGAAAAAACATTTGGTCCCGAACAGAAGAAGCTTGTCAACTTGATTAAGAAACAGGAATATGACCTCGTACTTTTTACCGGAGATTATATTATTGACGGCAGCGGTCATTTGAAGCCGCTTGAGGATTTGCTGGGGGGTATGCCGAAGGATAAAGAAATGTATTATATCCCCGGCCATACGGATGTAAACAACAGCATTACGTCGCTTGTCGCGGGCAACCGTTTCTTTGATCTGTTCGCCAAGTATGGCGTAAAGCCGTTATATCCCGGTCAAAAAATCACGATCAATGGAGAGTCGATCTGGCTGAAGACCAATCCCTATGTGGGCATCAATGAAATTGTCGACGGCAGTCCGTCACAGCAAATGATTGACGCGAAAAAAGCTTTTGACCAGTTATACAACAACGCATCCGATCCGTTTACCATCGAGGTATCGCACCAGCCTACAGAAATCGACCACGAGAATGATTTGCTTCATGATTACCGTACGACAACGCTCGGAGAAACGGATGAAGAGTGGATAGATTGGCATCTCAGCATTAACGGGTTTACGCATGGAGGACAATACTATTTGCCGATCATCGGCCCTTTATATGCGCCGGGCTATGGCTTCTTCCCCGGTAAAGTAAATGTAAGAGGTGTTCATACCGTAAACGGGCATACGCAGTATGTTTCCCCGGGACTTGGCGCAAGCGGCCCCTCTTTCGCAAGGTTTCGCCTCTTTAATACGCCATCCGTTGGATTGATTACGTTGAAAAAGGCGTAAGAACCAGTATCCGCCCGTTTGATTCGATCTAAGGAGTGACCCCAATGTCCATACAATTCACGATTCCATCGTGGTCTATTTTAGTTCCGCTGTTTCTGGTTCTAACCATTTTCTTTGGTTTCAAGACCTTTAAAAGAAAGGTTTTTTCTGTGGAGCGGCTTCTCCTGCTCCTAACGTTTACACTGTATTTCCTGGCTGTTCTTCATTTGGTCTTCTTCCCGATTGAAGTGAATATCGGCCGATTTGCCAACCAAACAATATGGTATAACAGTATTAATTTTATCCCGATCTTGACCATTGACGTTAAGACCTTTTTACTGAATATTCTCATGATGGTGCCTTTTGGAATCTGCCTGCCGTTGCTGAGATCTAAATCCAGGACCGCTGCTAGTGTCGGGAAGTTTGCACTTTGCGTAAGTCTTTCACTTGAGGTTATGCAAATGATTATCCGGGTTACGCTTGGCAGCGGCAGAAGTACCGATATTAACGACATCATCGCTAACACGCTCGGAGGTGTATTCGGTTTCCTTATTTATAAAAGGCTGACATATGTGAAAGCTGTTCGATGTATGATAGACCGGTATCGACTGGGGTAGGTTGCCTTCAAATAATGAAAAACCGGAATCAGATGAACCCATCTGATTCCGGCTGCATACTTTTTACTGAACACTTCGGGCCGGGGCCCCTTGCTTTCCGGCACTCATCCGCAGCTTCAACATAAACACAGCAACGATCGCCAGGATGACGCCAATCATTCCGATCCATGTTATCGATGATAAGGACACTTGATCGATCATGATCCCTCCGATTCCTGCACCGGCCGCCATGGATAATTGCATCATGGATTGGTTAAGGCTTAACATGATTCCAGAATAATTCGGTTCAATCCGCACCAGATTCAATTGCTGCGTCGGACCGGAAGACCAGGCTGCAAACGACCACAAAACCAGTATGCCAACAATAGGCAGCCATGAATTGGTGAAGGCAACGGTAATGGACAGGAGAAGGAGTGCGGCGACGTGCAAAAGCATTCCCCAGGTCAATGTCGGGAACACGCCCCATTTATCCGTGCTGAACCCGCCAAATTTCGATCCGACTAAGCTGGCGATGCCGAATGCCAACAAAACGCCGCTCAGCATCCCCTCGTTCAAGCCTGCGACATCGAGGAGATAAGGCGAGATATAGGTATAGGCGATCGAATACCCACCCAACCAGAAGAAGGTTATACCAAGTCCAAGCGATACATTTCCGTTTTTCAAAAAGGCAAGCTGCTTTGACAAAGGAACGGGTGCATCCCCTTTGATTCGAGGTATTGCAAAGTACAGAACAACCATCGCCAGCAATCCCGCCAGCGCCAGCAAACCAAAAACCGACCTCCATCCGAATTCAGACGCTACGATTCGTCCAAGAGGAACACCGATAATTAAGGAAGCGGTAAATCCCATCACTACAGTAGCAATGGCGCTTGCTTGTTTACCTGGTGCGGCAATTTTGGCGGCAATGTCCAAGGCTGTTACCACGACCATTCCGGCACCTAAAGCCATGATGATACGGGCTGCGACAAAGAGCTCATATCCAGGCAGAACAAAAGAGAGAACATTCCCTAATACGAAGATGCCGAGTGCCGTAACCAACAGTTTTTGCCTTTCCACTTTTGCCGTCAACGCCATGAGGATCGGAGTAAAGATGGCGTAAACGAAGGAAAAAATCGTTACAAGCTGCCCTGCCGAAGTAACCGAAATCCCCATCGTATCCGAAATCGTATCTAAGATGCCGGAAATAACATACTCAGATGTACCGACCAAAAAACTTACCAATGCCAAGATATAAATTTTCCACGTATTAGACAATGAGATCACGTCTCCTTAAATTGGTTTTGTTATTTTAAATCAAATTACCTTTTATAACACATTGAGATTACCACATATCTAGATATGTCGATATGTTGTGTGAAAAAAAACTGAATACGTATCAAGTATTCAGGGTAATTTAGAGTTCACCATTAAAGAACGCTGCAATTTTACGTATATTTTCTTCATCTCTTTTGTAATACGTATATTTGCCTATACGTTCCGTGTGAATCAGACCGGCTCGTTGAAGAATGGACAAATACTGTGAAGCTGTTGACTGTGTCATATTCAGCTTATCTGTCACTTGACTAACGCAAACCCCGATTTTTCTCATATCAACTCCTTCGTGGGGGATAAAATGGTTTTCCGGCTCTTTGAGCCATTGTAAGATCTGCAGCCTGGACTCGTTAGACAACGCTTTAAACACTTCAATAGGATCCATACTTTTATTATATCGATAATTCACGATATGTCAATAGGGATAAGATTATCGGCGAAATGGGATTATAAGTTAACCATTAATCTTGAATTTTTCGATTATATCCTGTAAGTCGCGAGCCATTTTGCTGAGCATATTAGCGGAGGATACAATCTCCTGTGTGCTTGCGTATTGCTCTTGGACGTTTGCGGAAACGTCCCGGGTGGATACCGCGGTATTCTCCGCGACCTGATTAATTTTTTGCACGGACCGGGCGGCTGACCGGGATTGATGGACAATCCTGTCGGTCTGAGCGGCTATGTTCCCGATCATTGCAGCAAGCTCCTTTACCGCTGAGAATATACGGCCGAATGCTTCCCCCGCTTGTTCAACGACTTGTAGCCCGGACTCTACCTCTTTAGAGCTTGCCGTTGTTGTATGGGATACCTCATCAATTTCATGGCGAATACTATTTGTCAGGCTTGCAATCTCTTCCGCAGCTGCAGATGTTTGCTGGGACAGCTTTCGAACCTCTTCAGCTACGACGGCGAATCCTTTTCCAGCCTCTCCAGCCCTCGCTGCCTCAATGGAGGCATTTAAGGCAAGAAGATTTGTTTGCTTGGCTATACTTGATATTACATCATTGGTTGATGCTATTAACATCGATCGGGACCCCAATTGTTGTACCGAATGAGACAGCTCGTCCATTTTGATCCGAATAGTATCCATTTGTGCACTGGTCACTTCGATGGATTGCTTTCCTTCCGAAGCTGTTGAAAGTACTTGTTCCGACTTCCCTTCCGTTGTATCTGCCAGCATGACAATTTCCTCAATCGCTTGATTCATGCCTCCAATGATCGTAACGCATTCGTCTACCGTGTCTACCTGCGTTTCCGCTCCTGTTGAAACGTTTTGAATGACCGTACTAATCTGTTCAGAGGTTGTATTTAAATGAGAAGAATTTGCGCTCATTTGTTCAGCTGCGGCAGCGACTTGGACTGCATGGCTGTCAACCTGATTGATTACCGAATAGAGGTTGCTCTTCATAAGATTGAATACGCCGGCCAATTCCCGTATTTCATCATGGCTGCGCACCTCGACATCGTTGCCTGTTAAATCGCAGTCGGCGATTAGCTTGGCAGCCATGACGATTCTTCTCATCGGCTTTACGATCAGCCTGGACAGGAGGAGACCAATGCTCACAGCCAAGACTAAAGCCGCTATGCTGACGGCTATTAGAAGCTTAACGGTCCGGTCAACAGCGGCTTGATTCTCCTGCTTACTGATATCGGTAACGCTTATTAACCGGGCTTGTATTTTGCCGGCCATCTTGGTTACGCTTTCCGTTATCGGTACAGTACGCTTCAGCAGCGTTTCGGCCTCTTCCAGTTTTGCTTCTTTTAGTGCTATGTATATTTGGCCGGTTAAATCGGTGATCGTATGATTTGAGCTTTGCATGAGGGAGTAGAATGTTCGATCTTCTTTATTCGAATCAAGCTCCGTAACCGCTGCAATCAGCTGATTTAACTTTTGATTGGCTTCCAAAATTTTCTGTTCGTTCCCCTTGCCAGGACTGGCCAGCTCATCTTGAAGTAAGCTGTATTGCAGCAGAGCTTGATATTGAATATCCGAGTTCGTCTGTAAAATAGCCATGTTGTGGTCCAGGATTTGAACGTATGAACTCTGGACACGCTTCAAAGAGTAATATGCATAAAAACTAGATACACCGACAAGCAGAGCCACGAAGATAAAAGAGAGAATAATTTTTCGGCTCAAGGAAAAGGAGAAGCGGGTAATGCCAATACGGCTTGGATGAGGATGTGGAACGGTTTGCATAAATGATCCCCCTTGTTGGTGCATTGAAGTGGTATGAATGTATCATATGTGCAATAGCGTGTCTTTACAATTTGATAAACTTTTTTATAAATTCTGAACTTTTTTAGCATTGAAATATCAATCCATCGGTAGTCCTTCTCCTGATCCGATCCATAATGCCCATCGTCAAGCGTGAGTTGCCCAGTAACGTAATGGAGGCTGCCGAACATGCCGGCAGCCTCCATATGCTGTTTATTAAACAAACGTTTTTAGTTAGCCGATCACTTGACGGATGACATCGGCAAGCGTTGTAATCGGACGGCCAAGCAATTTTTCAAAATCATTGCTCTCGATGTCCAAATAACCTTCACGAATCCCGTTTTGAATCGCAACGAGGAAAGGGACCACTTCGGCAGGAACGCCTGCGTTGCTCATGATCTTGCCGTAGGTTTCGTCATCGACTTGCTGGACTGGAACTTCACGGCCGATTATTCCGGCAAGGATCGATGCAAGCTCTTCTTGTGTCAAGGGCTTGCCCGACAACTCATAAACCGTATTATTGTGGCCTTCGCCGGCAAGCACGTTAGCCGCCGCCTCAGCATAATCGCGGCGGCCGGCCCAACCGACTTTACCCGATCCGGCCGATGTGACCCAAGGCGCACCGTTTAACACAGCTTGAATCGTGCTCAGCTCATTCTCTAAATACCAGTTGTTGCGCAGGAAGGAGTAAGGGATTCCCGAATGAAGGATCGCTTCCTCCGTTGCACGGTGGTCCGACGTAATAACGAACGCGCTGTCTTTGGCATTCGCTGCGCTCGTATAGGCTATGAAGCTTACATTCGCTTCTTTCGCAGCATTAACTGCTGCCAGTTGCTGTTGAGCCCGATTTTGCAAATCCCCAGAGGATATGATTAATAGTCTGTCGATGCCTGCGAAAGCCGAAACGAGCGATTCCGGATGATGGAAATCTCCATAACGAACATCCACGCCACGAGCCTTCAAGTGTTCGGCCTTTTTCGGATCACGAACGCTTACGGCCAAATTTTCTGCAGGTACAGACTTGAGCAAAGATTCAACTACCAATGATCCAAGATTTCCTGTTGCCCCGGTTACCAAAATTTTCATGTTTTTACCTCCATTTTTTAGTGGTGTTCTGTCGAATAGCTAAATGATACCGCTGAAATCTTACATTATATAAACTAGCTATTCTTAGTTGTAATTACCTTAGTTATAATCATATCTATTACAACTAAAGCAATGAAAAAAGCTCAATTGAGCTTATTCATTTCGGGTTGATTTAACAGCTGTTGAATTGTAACCTGCTTCAGCCGATGTTCCATAGCCGCTTGGGCTTCTTTCAATTCGGCACGCAATGTAGTGTCGATCACTCTGCCTACCGGACATTCAATAACGGGGTTGTGAAAATGAAACAATTGATCGTCATCAATGATATCGACGGCATTATAGACGTCCAGCAGGGTGATTAGGCTGGCATCTTTT
Source organism: Paenibacillus prosopidis (assembly GCF_003337375.1). Classification (GTDB taxonomy): domain Bacteria; phylum Bacillota; class Bacilli; order Paenibacillales; family Paenibacillaceae; genus Pristimantibacillus; species Pristimantibacillus prosopidis. The sequence continues at coordinate 291,359 of NZ_QPJD01000007.1, read as the reverse complement.
TTCATATAAGCTCCACCGACACCCGGCCGAACATCGACAAGTCCGGCTTTCTTCAACATGGACATAATCTTGCGAATGATGACAGGATTGGCGTTAACGCTTGCTGCAATAAAGTCTCCCGTACATTCTTCCGAAACGGAACTAATAAACGTTAAAATGTGCACCGCGATTGTAAACCTACTGCTTAATTGTTTCAACTCAATCACCACCGATGTAACCATAATAATTACAACACAGGCATTTGTCAAATGAATTTATTTGTACCTTTACCCATGCTATTCTGCCAGCTTAACGCCCCACCTGTTTGCCTAGTCGAGGCTCGCCTCTAATCTTCGTTAAGTTGTTTTTAAATTACAAATAATTTCTACTTTCTCTATGGCTCAGGTGATTAATGATAAATATAATAAGTTACATGTTTTACTTGGCCACCGAGGAAGGGGGATAACCTTTCATACCTTTGAATACGTTGCTGAAATAGGAAATGTCCTTAAAGCCGCACCGTTCAGCGACTTCGGAGACCGTGAAGCCTCCGGTTGAAAGCAGCATTTCGGCGTTATTCACACGAATGATGTTCAAAAACTCTTTATAACTACGGCCGGTATTTTTTTTAAACAATTTGCCGAGATAGACAGGATGCAGGTGGACCTGCTTGGCGAGCTCGCCGATGTCGATGTCTTCTGAATAATGATCGATAATGTACTCTCTTACTTTATTGATTCTCGAATCCGGGAGAGTTTGGGACGATTGATGATAAGAAATGCTCAGCAGCCGGTGCACAATTAATTGGAACAGTCCCCGCGCTTGCATCATGTAGCAAGGCTGTTTGCCCATCCAAACATGCGTGAATTGTTTGATGTAGCCCAAAATTTCATTTGTGATATGGTTTTTTGTAACCGTATCGAAGGGGAGGCGAACATGGTTGTCCGGCGATTTCCAGTAGAAATTGAAGGCATAGGAATGCATAGGGGATTCCTTGAAGGTGTGAGCAACCCGGACGCTGCCTTCCGGAATATAGATCATGTCCCCGGCTTCAACTGTAAATTTCTCGCCGTCTACGAAATAATTGGCTTTTCCTTCTACAACAAACGTAAGATCGTGAAAATCAATGGTTTGTTCGATGATTTCCCAATCCGGAAAACATCTTCTATCGACGAATAGAAAAATATTGGGCGCAAGGTTTTGGTATTTATCGATATCCATAATCATTTGGCCTCCCATTGTCTATTACAAAATAGTAGCACTTAAAGCAGCTGCTATAAAGCGTTTCCACATTGAATTAGAGATGCATGAACGGATTGTGACAAGTTACACGGGAGGAGAAAGCTGTGAAATCAATGAACAACATAAAATGGCATGAGAGTACTATGAGTAAAGCGGCGGAATGGTCCGATGAGGGTTACGAAGCATGGCTTCGATTCGATCCCTTGGCAAAATCCGAATTGGAGGTGTATACCGATTGGTGCTCGGAGATTATTCTATCTGAACAGTCTGTTATTCTGCAGGCAGCCCGGGCTGAGCTTATCCGAGGTATCGCCTCGATGCTGGGACGAAAGCCGATGGTTAAGGCAAAGCCGAGCAAGCCCCGGTATCTTTTTGTCGGAACACTCGATTGCGCAGAACTTGAAGGCTTAATTGATAAGAAGACGCGGGAATCTCTGCAAGAAGAAGGCTATTTGATCAAAACCGTGGAAAACCCGGAAGGCAGCTGCATTGTGTTGACGGGTCAGACGGACAAAGGCGTCCTCTATGCAGCCTTCCATTTCTTGCGGCTGCTGCAAACCGGGCAAAGCCTGAATGGGCTTTCCATTAAGGAGACTCCGCGTAATCGGCTGAGAATGATCAATCAATGGGACAATATGGACGGCAGCATCGAACGAGGTTATGCAGGCAAGTCCATTTTCTACAAAAACAATAAAATAGTTACTAATGTGAAGAGGATCCAAGACTATGCCCGCATGATGGCGTCCGTCGGCTTGAATGCCATCGCTATTAATAATGTGAATGTTCATGATGTGGAGACGAAGCTGATAACGTCCGAATTATTGCCTTATGTAGCCAGAGTAGCGGATATCTTCCGGGCGTATGGCATTACTTTATACTTGAGCATCAATTTTGCGAGTCCTATCCAGATCGGAGGTCTTCAAACAGCAGATCCCCTGGATCCGCTAGTCAAACAGTGGTGGGCGGATAAGGCTTCGGAGGTCTATCGCCATATTCCTGATTTTGGAGGCTTTTTGGTGAAAGCTGATTCGGAATACCGGCCGGGCCCGTTCACATACGGGCGTGATCATGCGGATGGGGCGAATATGCTTGCGGATGCGCTGGAGGCGTTCGGAGGCTTGGTCATTTGGCGGTGCTTCGTCTATAATTGCCAGCAGGATTGGCGGGATCGGTCTACGGACAGAGCGAGAGCTGCGTACGACCATTTCTGTCCTCTCGACGGAAGATTCTGCGATAACGTTATCCTTCAGATAAAGAACGGGCCGATGGACTTTCAGGTCCGTGAACCGGTGTCCCCCTTGTTCGGCGGCCTGCGGCACACGAATCAATTGCTGGAGCTTCAAATTACGCAGGAGTATACGGGACAGCAAAGACATCTATGTTATTTGGTACCGCAGTGGAAAGAGATCATCGGTTTCGATACGCATGCCTCCGGAGAAGACTCGACGGTAGCGAGAATCGTCGAAGGCTCCATACATGGGCGCCCGTATGGCGGATTTGCGGCGGTTTCCAACATTGGAGATGATACCAATTGGACCGGACATCTGCTTGCCCAAGCGAATTTCTACGGATATGGCCGGTTGGCATGGAATCCGGAGCTGTCCTCGGAGCAGATTACCGAAGATTGGGTGCGGCTGACGTTTGGCAACGACAAGACGGTGATGGAAACGATCAGTCGCATGCTTCTCGATTCCAGGACTATTTATGAAAATTATACGTCTCCGCTCGGCATCGGTTGGATGGTTAATCCGGGCCATCATTACGGTCCTAACGTTGACGGGTATGAATATTCCAAGTGGGGCACTTATCATTTCGCCGATCTCTTAGGGATTGGCGTCGATCGCACGGAAAGTACGGGTACGGGCTATACAGGCCAATACCATGACATTCCATCTGCAAGGTACGAGTCGCTTCATACTTGTCCGGATGAGCTGCTGTTGTTTTTCCACCATGTTCCGTACACACATAAGCTCCATTCGGGAAAAACCGTAATCCAGCATATTTATGATTCGCATTTTGAAGGTGTCGAGCAAGCCGGGGAGCTCATGCAGTCGTGGGCAAGCCTGAAAGGGAAGGTAGACGATACGCGGTTCACCCATGTGTTAAGCCGGTTGGAAGAACAGGTTCGGCATGCCAAGGAATGGCGCGATATGATTAATACTTACTTTTACCGCAAATCAGGAATCCCCGATGAGAGAAACCGTACGATTTATTAATTTCAACCCGCCCTGTGCGGTTTTTTTTTTGATAGAACAGTGGGTGAACAGGAAAATTATAGTGATGTTTTCCCGCTAATTCCAACCTCCGGTACTACATGTAAATAATATCATTATCGTGGCAGCTATCGACAGGCTTCGAACAATTGTGATATCATCGATTTCTGATAACGTGTTAACGCAATAAAGCGAATACTTAATTAAGGTGGTTATTGAATCAAATGAAGCGTTTAGCAGCTATGGTTTTAGTCATCTCGACAGCAATTGCAATGTTTACAGGATGCTCCGGTTCGAAAGGCGCGGCTGGAGATGGAGAGAAACTGGTAATTGGTATTGACGACAAATTTGCTCCGATGGGATTCCGGGACGATAAGAATGAGATCGTCGGTTTTGATATTGATTATGCCAAAGCGGCAGCAGAAAAAATGGGAGTCACTGTGGAATTCCAACCGATTGATTGGAAGACGAAAGAATCCGAGCTGAACAGCGGCCGTATTGATTTGATTTGGAATGGATATACGATTACGGACGAGCGCAAAGAAAAAGTACTATTTACAAAGCCTTATTTAAAAAACGCTCAGGTAGTTGTCACACTGGCTGATTCGAACCTAACTAAGCTTGATGACTTGTCCGGTAAAATAGTGGGACTTCAATCGCTGTCCTCGGCATCAGATGCATTGAATGCAAATCCTATCCAATCTAAAATAAAGACGGTAACGGAATTCGCCGACAATGTTCTTGCCCTAAGCGACCTGAAGATCGGCCGCGTGGACGCGGTAGTTATTGATGAAGTCGTAATCAAATATTATATGTCCAAAGAGGAAGGCACCTTCAAGCTTCTGGAAGAATCCCTTGCTCCGGAGGAATACGGAGTCGGCGTCAAGAAAGGCAACGAAGCACTGCTCGAAAAGCTGCAAAAAGCGCTTGATGAAATGAACCACGACGGTACTGCGACGGAAATTTCGAATAAGTGGTTTGGCGAAGACAAGGTATTAAAGTAAACAAGATCGAATGATGATAGGGAAAACGGGATTTCTCCCCAGGAAATCCCGTTTTGCTTTTGGAGGAATTTTTTTATGTCCGCAGATTATTATACCTCGATGATTAAGCCCATGCTGGAAGGGGCTCAGATGACGATTCTATTGTTTTTAATCGCCATTGTGGTATCCATACCGCTGGGCTTCGTGCTGACGTTAGCCGTAAAAAGCAGCAGCAAACCGATAGCCTGGCTTGCACATACCTATATATACGTTATGCGCGGTACACCGCTATTGCTGCAGCTGCTTGTGATCTGCTTCGGGCTGCCGATGCTCCCGGTGGTCGGCGAATACTTGGTGCTGGACCGGTTTACTGCAGCTTGTGTCGGTTTTGTTTTGAACTATGCGGCCTATTTTGCCGAAATATTCCGAGGCGGTCTGATTTCCATCGATAAAGGCCAGTATGAAGCCTCTCAGGTGCTTGGATTTAACAAATGGCAGACTACGACGCGGATTATCCTGCCTCAAATGTTCCGCGTAGTATTACCGTCCGTTGCCAATGAATCGATTACGTTGATCAAGGATACCGCACTGCTCTACGCCGTTGCCGTTCCGGAGCTGCTGCATTTTGCCCAGACGGCGGTGAATCGTGACTTTACGATCATGCCTTTCTTTATAGCCGCCATCATTTATTTGATTATGACACTGCTGTTAACCCTGCTCTTCAAATGGCTGGAACGGAAATTTAAATTTGAATAAAAGGAATGGCGAATGTGGCTATTATTGAAGTAACTAAACTGAGTAAATCATTTGGCACTTTGGATGTATTGAAGCAAGTGACGTTTACTGTGAATAAACACGATGTAGTGGCGGTTATCGGCCCTTCGGGCTCCGGGAAAAGCACGATGCTCCGAAGTCTGGTGAATCTTGAACAGATTAATGGCGGCAGCATCAATGTGGCGGGAGAGTTCCTGGTTAAAGACGGGATTTACTCGCGCCCGCAGGAGATCAAGCGGATTACTTCCAAGATGGGCATGGTGTTTCAGCATTTCAATCTCTTCCCCCATTTAACCGTGAAGGAAAATCTGGAGCTTGCTCCTAGATTGGTCAAGGGAGAGACGGCGGAGGAAGTCGCAAGAAGAAGCGAGGAGCTGCTGGAGAAGGTAGGTCTTTCCAGCCGGGCTTTGGATTACCCGTCGAAGCTCTCAGGCGGGCAAAAACAACGGGTTGCGATCGCCCGGGCACTTATGATGAATCCGGATATATTATTGTTTGATGAGCCGACCTCTGCCTTGGATCCGGAATTGACGGGTGAGGTGCTGCAGGTCATGAAGGACCTTGCTGAGGAGCATATGACGATGATTGTCGTAACGCATGAAATGGGCTTCGCCAAAGAAGTGGCGGGTCAGGTCATGTTCATCGATAATGGCGAGATCGTTGAATCGGGCCCTCCGGATCAAATCTTTACGAGCCCACAGTTTGACCGGACTAAGCTTTTCTTGAACCGGGTTTTGAAATAATCTGTTGTCCCATATGTAGAACGCCCATAGAAAGCCTATTTTCCTCGATAGTACCGAATTTAGCTGATTTTACTGTGGCTGTCCATGTAGGTCTATGACCTTTTAGGACAGCCTATTTGAGGCTGAAGGGCAGTTTGCCGATTGCCTAGATTACTTTAAGCTGTTATTAATCGAAAGTAAGGCATGGTATACATATTCTAAAACAGGAGTCTTAACCCCCAAATCGTTTCCTTTTTGAATAACATAACCGCATAACGATTCGACCTCCATTTTCTTCCCCTGTTCCCGATGCTGCAGCATCGAGGGTCTATGATTCCTTACGAGCTCCGATTTGGGGAATACTTCATCGATGACTGCTTGCTTCAGGTCGACGCCCAGTCCCTTTGCAATTAGGACGATCTCCATAAGTATGTCTTCTGCGTAAGACCGCAGTGCTTCAGCATCAAGGATTTCGCCAATCGTTTTTTGTGTTAGCGCGCATAAAGGATTGAACGTAGCATTATATAAAAACTTCTCCCATTTCGTTTCTAATATATTAGATGATAGCTTGCACTCCAAGCCTGATCGATTGAATAAATCAGTGATAAGTTCTGCCTTTAACCGTCCATTTTCCGATAGGGGGCCGATGACAAAGGATTGAATGTTTTCTTGTCTTATTACCCCCGGAGACTCTAATTGAACCGTAATATAAGAGGCGCCGGAGAGAACGCGGTCGCTTCCGATGAGAGCGGCTAACCTTTCCTCATTGTCCACTCCGTTCTGAAGCGTGAGGACGGTCGATTCCGGCTTTAAGTGAGGGAGCATTTGGGCCGCCGTTTCTTTGGTTTGGGCGGAGTTCACGGTAAATATAATCAAATCGGCATGCATAAGCGCTTTAAAGTCATCTGTAAATATGGCGCGGATATGATGGCTCCCTGACATAGAAGAGTGGACGATTAGTCCGTTTTGCTGCATCGCTTTCAAATGCTGGCCCCTGGCAATGAAAATAACCTCGTCCACATGTGGTTTCAACATCGTTCCGCAATAGCCTCCGACCGCACCTGCTCCGAGAACAGCGATTTTCATGCTGGATCACCCGATTCATGTTTGTCTTTATAACATGATATGCGGTGAAGGGGAAAAATGTCGAAACTTCAGAATTTAGTCAAAAGATTAACGTGACAGATTAAAGGATAAAATAAATCCACGTTGTTAATAATGAGGTGCTTCGAATGTCTCAGGGCATTTTTCTTCCGCTTAATTTCAATTCAATCTGGTATTTAGGATTGGGTACGCTAAGTCTCATCCTTCTCTCCTTCGTGTTTTTCAAATCGAAAAATTATAGAAGCCTGCTCCTTTTTTTGGGGATGATCGGGGTAGGTTATACGATCGAGTTTGTCATATATGTTTTATTGGAGAGCTATGCCTATAATCCCCAGATCATCGCCCGCGATGCTTATTATGACAACAATATGGGGGCAATTGCTTCTAATATGCTGACTTTGCCCGTAACTGCCGCCTTAATAGCGGTGTTTCGCTTGAACTGGATTTGGATCGCCGTAATTACGGGTTTAGTGTTAGGGGTAGAGTGGCTGTTCGAAAAATTGGGCATTTATCGTCATTATTGGTGGCGTCTGGGATATACTGCCATCGGTCTGCCGGTTTATTATGGTTTGGCCAGAGCCTGGTTTACTCGACTTATGCTTCCTTTAAAGGGCTTCCTTCACGCTTTGACGCTGTTTTTCATCACATGGGCGCTTTTTACTATGCAGTTTTTCGCTATTGCGTTTTTTAACAGCAGGTATTATCAACTCGGATGGTTTGATAGCCGATCGCATGATACAACCGCCATGACGTCTATATTTGGGATACTTTTCAGCATTTTCTTCGTGTGGGTGTTGAAACATAATTGGAAATATAAATGGCTAAAGTACATGCTTCCTCCAGTTGTTATATCTGGCGTTTATATGATTTTCGATATAATCGGAGTGCTGCACAGCCTCGTATGGTGGGATTACTGGTATTGCTTTGGAGTGAACTTATTCGTGCTTATTGCAGTTGACGCAATAAGCAGACGCTTACGGAATGGTCCGGGGTGAACGGAGATCCTAATACGGTCAAAAAGAGCGCCTCAAACGGTGCTCTTTTTGTTGACAGATGAGGTTGATTATTGTACTATTCTAAAGGATAGTGATAATCATTATCACTTATTAGGGTCCGAGAGGGGAAATAGATTTAAATGTTTACATCCAGAGTAAAGACGCTGCTTCTTATGCTGCTTATACTAACCACTGCACTTGTAGGTTGTTCCACAAAGAAGACGGAAGAGAATTCCGGAACAGATGCAGGCACGGCTGAGAAAGTTGTCACTGTATCATGGCCAAGAGATATCGGGACGATGAACCCGCATGTTTACAATCCTTCTCAATTGATAGCGCAATCGATGATTTACGAGCCGCTTGTCAGCTACAAAGACGGAGGCAAGCTTGAGCCTCATTTGGCCGAATCGTGGACCATATCGGAGGACGGTAAAGAATATACTTTTAAAATCCGTCAAAATGTAAAGTTTTCGGACGGAACGGCTTTTAACGCCGAGGTTGCCAAAAAGAACTTCGATGCCGTTATGAAAAACGTCGAAAATCATAGCTGGCTTGGTTTTATCGGTGTTCTCGACAAGACCGAAGCTGTTGACGAATTTACGTTTAAACTAACATTGAAACAGCCTTATTACCCGACTATTCAGGAGTTGTCGGTCATCCGCCCGGTGCGCTTTCTCGGCGAAGCCGGTTTCCCGGATGACGGTGACACATCCAAAGGCGTGAAGCAGCCGGTAGGGACCGGACCATGGATGCTGGCGGATTACAAGACAGACGAATATGCGGAGTTTACCCGTAATCCGAATTACTGGGGAGAAGAACCGAAAGTCGATAAAATTGTGATCAAAATTATTCCGGACGGAGAAACGCGCGTGCTCGCCTTTGAGAAAGGGGAGCTGGACTTAATCTACGGAGAAGGCATCATCAGCATGGATGCATATAAGCAGCTGGAAGCATCCGGAGAATATGAAACCACTCTTTCTGAGCCTATCGCGACTAGACAATTGGTGTTGAATACGACTAACGAAGCGCTTGCGGATCTGAAGGTGCGTCAGGCTCTGCAGCATGGTTTTAACAAAAAGGCGATGGTTGAAGGCGTTACCTCAAGCTTGGAAGAGATGGCGGACAGCCTCTTGTCCCAAAACTTTCCGTATGCTCAAACTAGCGCAGCACCGGCCGAATACGACATAGAAAAAGCGAAAGCTTATTTGGATGAGGCGGGCTGGTTGCTGCCGGACGGCAAAACAGTCCGGGAGAAGGACGGCAAGCCGCTGGAGCTGGAATTGATCTATGAAAAGGCGGAACAAATTCAAAAACCGATGGCCGAAACACTGCAAGCTGAATGGGCAGCGATCGGCGTTAAGCTGAATATTACCGGTCTTGAGCTTACTGAACAGGTGAAACGTTTCCGTGCAAACGACTTTGATTTGTACTTCTTTAGCAACTACGGCGCGCCGTATGATCCGCACTCGTTCATTCACATCGTTGCCGAGAAAGGCTTTGGCATTTCGGATGCGCTGTCGAAGCTGCCGATGAAGCAAGAACTGGATCAGCAAGTGCAGGAAGCCCTTCTCTCTACGGATGAGAAAAAGCGCGAGGAACTATACGGTGCCATCCAGACGACATTACACGAGCAGGCAGCGCTCCTGCCGGTCTCTTATATTAAAAAGACGGTTGTGTATAACAAAAACATAAGCGGCTTTGAATTTCCGGCGAATCGGGACGAGAATCCATTCTCCAGCATCGACATCGCACAGTAAACCGCAGGGAGGCTTAACATGGGCAGCTATATTGGGAAACGGCTTCTTGCCGTCATACCTATTTTTCTCTTTGCCACGCTTCTCACGTTTTTACTGATCCATGTCTCGCCGGTCGACCCCGCCGAAGCCTATTTGACTGCGGCGCATATCCAACCGACCGACGAGCTGCTCGCTCAGAAAAGACATGAATTCGGCTTAGACCAGCCGCTGCTTGTACAATATGCCCAAACCCTCATGAAGATGTGCCGACTTGATTTCGGCACATCTTATGTTTCTAATGAACCGGTTTGGCAGGAAGTCGTTCTCCGGATGCCCGCAACGATCCAGCTCGCCTTCAGCAGCATTTGTCTGGCCATCCTTATCAGCGTGCCGATTGGTTTTTTGGCGGCTGTATACAAAAATAGCGTGTTCGATCATCTGAGCCGGCTGCTTGCTTATTTCGGCGCTTCCATACCGCAGTTTTGGCTCGGCTATTTATTGATATTTTTCTTTTCCGTCAAGCTCGATCTGTTTCCAGTGCAAGGAAGGGGCTCGTTCGCACATCTCGTCCTTCCGTCGATAACGCTCGCTTTGGGACTCATTGCCATTTATTCCCGGTTACTGCGAACCAGCGTTCTGGAACAATTACAGGAGCCGTATGTGTTATACGCCAGGACGAGAGGCATTAAAGAGAAGCTGCTTATGAGCAAGCATGTGCTGAAAATTGCGATTTCACCGATGCTTACCGGTCTCGGCATGAATATGGGCAAATTGCTTGCGGGGACGATCATTGTGGAGGAAGTCTTTTCTTGGCCTGGCTTTGGACGTTACTTTATCGAAGCGATCTTTAACCGGGATATACCGGTTATCCAAAGCTATGTGTTCCTCGCCGCTTGTCTGTTTATCGTATGCAACCTGATCGTGGATCTTTTGCAGATGTACCTGGATCCCCGAATTTCCTGGAAAGGAAGAACCGACCATTGATCGCGAGTATACGGACCGGCCTTAAAAGTCAGAAGACCGTAGCGGTATGCTCGGTCATTTTATTCGTTCTTTTTTCACTTACCATATTGGCACCGTGGATATCTCCGCATGACCCGGTTGAAGTGAACTTGGCGCTCAAGCTGCAGTCTCCAACGTGGGAATATCCGCTCGGAACGGATCATTTGGGACGCTGCAACCTGTCTCGCCTTTTACACGGTGCCCAAGTTTCTTTAGGCTTTGCGTCGTTGATATTCATCTCCTCTTTATTAATCGGCTTACTGATCGGCACCTTTTCCGGTTACAAAGGCGGTGTAATTGACCTTATACTGATGCGTTTCTGCGAAGGGGTGATGGCATTTCCGTCACTCGTGCTTATTTTAGGGCTTGTCGGCATATTTGGACCCGGACTCCCGCAGGTCGTTTTGGCCATGGTGTTGGTGCAGTGGGTGTATTATGCCCGTATGTTCCGCGGCATGGTTCTCAGCTTGAAGGAACGGAATTTTATTACCGCCGCCAGAATAAGCGGATCTTCGCAATGGACGATCATCAGACGGCATTTGATCCCTAACGTGCTTCCTCCGATCATCGTGATGGGAACGCTGGAAATTGGTTGGGCGATCATGGACATCGCCGCCATGTCGTTTCTTGGACTCGGCATTCAGCCGCCATCGCCGGAGTGGGGCTCCATGATCCACGAAGGGAAATCATATATACGAAGCAATCCCGAATTAATGCTGTATCCGGGAATCATGATTCTTATCGTTGTTATTACATTTAATGTATTGGGTGAAGCTTTGTCGGACCGGTTTGGCGTAAAACGACGTTTTTGAAAAGGAATGAGGCCATTGATTATAGATCCACGATATGTTTTGCAGGTGAGCGGCCTGCACGTAACGGTAAATACGGCTCAGGGAACGGTTCCTCTGGTTCAAGACATCCATTTTGAGCTGAAGCCCGGTCGCGTGCTCGGTCTTGTAGGAGAAAGCGGCAGCGGCAAAACGATTACCAGTCTGTCCTTGATGCAGCTTCTGGACCGTAAAACAACCAGAGTGGAAGGCAGCATACGATTAAACGGCCGTGAGCTGAACGGGCTGAAAGCGGATACGATGCGGAGCATACGCGGGAAAGAAATCGCCTTCATTATGCAAAATCCGATGAATGCCTTCACTCCCGTGATTAAGATCGGCGATCAATTCATTGAAACGATCCGTACGCATACCTCACTAACCAAAAAACAAGCGTTCGAGCTGGCGGTTACCTCTTTGGAAGATGTAAATTTACCTGATCCCGCAGGAATCATGAAGCAGTATCCATTTCAACTGAGCGGGGGAATGCTGCAGCGGGTTATGATAGCTATTACCATATGCCTCCGGCCATCCGTCATTATTGCCGATGAGCCGACTACCGCTCTGGATGTGACCAATCAATTGCAGGTTCTGAGGCAGCTGGAGCGCATACGTTCGGAATACGGCACATCCATTTTATTGATTTCTCATGATTTAGGTGTGATATCGGAGATGGCTGACGAGGTTGTCGTTATGCAGCATGGCCGGATAGTTGAAAAAGCGGATGTCTACCAGCTGTTCGATCATCCGCAGCATGAGTATACGAAAAAACTGCTCAATGCCAGACCCGCGTTACAGATCAACCAGCCGACTAAGGAGTTTGTCATGTTATGAATGCCTTGAAAGCGCCGGAGACGGTTTTGCAGGACCGTCCCTTTGGGCCGAAAGCGATACAGATTTACCTCGTAGCGATATTATTTTATACGACCAGCCATATCCTTCTGATTCTGCTGCCGCTGAGCTCGCACAAGCTGGGAGCAAGCCCGGCTCAGATTGGTCTAATTATGGGCGCATATATGTTTACCTCGATGTTTTTACGGCCTGTCGCCGGTAAAATTGTCGACAAGCTCGGGACAAAACGAATTTTTGCCGCGGCGCTGATATTGAATGCGGTTGTCATAACGATGTACCTTTTTCAAGAGCTGTGGGTTTTCGCTTTGCTCCGAATTTTGCAGGGCGTGATCCTTTCCTTCTTTTCCATGGTGTCGCATCTCATGATCATTGAAGTTTTACCCACGAAAGCCCGCGGTCAAGGCTTATCTCTTTTCTCGCTTTCATCCATGCTGCCTTATACCTACGGCCCTTTTCTCGCTCTGTATTTTGCGGATAAGGTCCCTATGACGTACATTTTTATGGGGTTGATCCCGCTCAGCTTGACGACGCTCCTCATCGGCATGAATCTCAGATTGCCTGAGCTTCGCAGGCAGGAAAATTTGCAAACGGACAATCTTCACAGCAGCCGTGATGTCTATAAAGGGTGGAAAGACCGGAAGCTGCTGCTTCCTTCCGTAATCATGCTGCTAGCTTCAGCAATCATCGGTACGGTGGCTGCCTTTCTTCCGCTTTATTTGGAGAAGCGCGGACTGCCTTATGCCGGATTGTATTTCTTGACCGAAACCGCGGTGCTTATAACCTTGCGCTTCTTCGGCAGAAAAATGATTCCTACAGACGGACGGTTCCCTTTTAAGATGATTGTCATGCTCATACTCCTGATGACGACCGCCGTCGGTTTGGTTCGGATGGCCGAATCGCTGCCTGTTGTACTGCTAGCCGCCGTTTGCAACGGGATTGCATTGTCGATGCTGTACCCAACGCTGCTCACTTATGTGTCGTTTATCGTGCCGGAACGGTTCAGAGGCAGAGGGATCGGTCTGTTCATTGCTGCCGCCGACTTCGGAACCTCCGTAGGCATTTGGGGGCTGAGCCTGGTGGCGAGCACGTATTCATACGAAGCTATGTTTTCCAGCTGTATCGCCATTGGAGCGGCTGCTCTGCTGCTTGTCCTATTTCCAAAAAAACCGGGGGTGAGCAAGTGAGTTTGCTGCAGGTGAAGAACGTTACTCATGGATACGGCTCATCCAACCTGTTCTGGCAGGCGAAGCGGGCAACGGTGCTTGACGATGTATCGCTCACCATCGAGCATGGCCAGTGCCTGGGGCTTCTCGGAACGAGCGGAGCAGGGAAGAGCACGCTTGGCAAGGTGATACTAGGTTTGGAAAAACCGCAGAAGGGGCAGATTCTTTTCCAAGGAATCGATCTGTATGACACGAATGCGAGTACCCGAAGACATCTTCGCCGCGATCTGCAGGTCGTGTTTCAAGATTGCTATTCTTCCGTAAATCCGCGAATGACCGCTGAGCAAATTATTGGGGAGCCGCTGCAAAACTTCGAGAGCCTATCCCCTAACGAGCAAAAGCGCACGATAGGAGAGCTGCTGGAAACAGTCGGACTAAGCCCGGAAGATATGAGGAAGTACCCTCATCAATTTAGCGGAGGGCAGTTGCAAAGGATCAATATCGCGAGAGCGATTGCCTTAAAACCGAAGATGCTTATATTGGACGAGGCGGTTAGCAGTTTGGACATGGTGACTCAAGCTAATATTTTGACCTTGTTAAAAGACTTAAAGACGATATTCGGCCTTTCTTACCTGTTTATCACGCATGATATTAAAGCTGCATATACCATTTCCGATGCTTTAGCCGTCATGGAAAAAGGGGAATTGGTTGTACAGTGTGAGGACAAAACGCAGTTTCTACAACTGCCGCACCCGAGTGTACAGAGGCTGCTGCAGTCTATTCTTTCGGAGCACCCGCGGTCACGATCACTCTAGTACTAAATTAAAAAGGAGCTAAGCCATAGCAATAATGGCTAGCTCCTTTGTAGTTAATTACAGGCTTCATACATAGTTTTTCCTGAAATTGATTAAAATGCTGCTGAATATAAAACCGACTCCGAGACCCAAGGGCAAAAATAGAATCGGCAGCCAAACCGGACCAAGCAGTACCCCAAATAGTTTGAGCTTGGAGGAATAGATCACCCCAACGGTTAAGAAATACGCAGTAAATACGAACGGAAGAAAGGAATAGGGAGTTTTCATTCCCCCGACATCCCGGTATCCATCCCACATTGCAAACATGTAAAGACAAGGATAAAACATCAGCCATTGATAATTGGCTTGTTCGATTGCTTGCTTGATTTCACCTTGAAAGCTCAAAAGAATCACTTTATTAAAGTTCGCATTCACGTTGATTAGGAACTCCAAGGCAATAAACAAAATCCCTTTAACGTATTTACCGTTTAATAGCTGGGCAAATCCTGGAAGGGCAATACTCCAAAATATGAGCTCCGGTTTTCTCTCTTTATCATTCATATTTTTCCATATCCTCGTATGCTTCGGCTGAATGCAGGTTTTTCAAGGTGCTGCTTGTCCTTTCGGGCTACTTGCTTTAGTGTGTACCGAATATATATATACATACTTGTAATTTATTTACAAAAATTGATCTGAATATTCCAGAGCTTCCTTTGCAAAGAACGCTCGTTTTTCTTTCGAGAATATTTTAATGGAATGTGTGTAAAATATGGTTTGATTAAACAAATGGAGGACATGACATGAACGTACAAAGAGCGCAAGAGATCGCAGAATCTGCAGTTATGGCAAATGTAACTTACCAAGGAAATCCTGTTTTTATTCAGCATGTCGATCACGATAAGGAAACAGCGAGAATTTACCCGCTCAATGAGTCGGAGAATGAGCAAGTGGTGCCAGTACATAGCTTGGAAGAGCATTAAGACACGTGTATGGATTATGTACTTTCGGTTCTAAGAGCAGTTGGTTTGTTTGTTGTTGGATTATTAGCCTTTCGGGTAATGGGAAGTCAATCGGTAGGAAGATTAACGGATTTTGATCTGGTCGTCGTTATAGCGATTGGAGCGATAATTGGGGACGGATTAGCTGATCCTGAACTAAATGTATTCATTCTTATCGCAGCTATTGCCGGACTAGTGTTGATGCAAATATTAGCCAGCGTACTTGCCATGAAAAGCCCGCTTATAGAAAAATTAGTGATGGGCAGCCCTATTAAGCTAATTGAAAACGGAAAAATACTGCTAAACGGGTTGCGAAGAGCCAGAATAACGAAAAATAACTTAGATCAGGAATTACGGGTTAAAGGATTAACAAGCCTTGAACAGGTCGAAGAAGCTTTTATGGAGCCGAACGGAAAGCTTAGTGTAATTGAAAAAGAGAAATAAAGGGTAAGGAGAGGACACTGACAGAAGAGGTTCGGTGTCCTTTTCCATTTTCTCTCGTTAATTTCGGCGGATTTGGCCGCGAATTTCTCCATCTGGATTTTGTATGGTGTGTACATTAACATATGCGTTGCCGTTATCAAACTCACGAACTAAGTCCATGATCGTTTTTCCTGCCAGAAGATCGACTAAATCTTGGCTTGTCAGGACACCCCGAACGATTCCGCGTCTTACTGATATGCCAAATTTTGACGGACCGAACAGAAAGGCGACAACGGGACCGTTTTGTCCTCTTTGTCCAAGATGAATATGTGCTTCAGTAACACCAGTGATGTTAAGAACGGTAAGTCGGAATCTTAATTGAGTACCGCTGCTATCGAGTTGGAAAACAGCATTTCCAGTGGCTGCCGTTTTTACAGGAGGAACCTCATTTCGCCCTTTTAAGAAGGCCTTGAATGTTCTGATAAGACCTCACTCCTCTTCTCGCGTGTTACTATAATATATTTTGAGATTAATAGATTTGTTTGTTTATCCGTCTACAGCAAGTGAAACGGGCTATCTTAATCTATTTGTATTTGGAGCTCGATTATAAAGTCTTCATTGTTAGATGAAAGAGGTATCTCACCCTTTATGAGATACCTCTTTTTTTCCAATTCCTTCTAGAATTCAATGAACTGGTTCCGGTACTTATTGTAGTCGGCCGCTTTGCACTCTAGCTTGAGGCGCGTGCCTTCCGGTTCATAGCTCGTCGATTGAACATGGGCATGCTCGTTAAAGTAAGCGACCAGCCGTCCTTGTTCGAAAGGAATCACGATTTCGCATTGCATATAATCATGAAAGATGCGCCCGCGGATCAGCTCTATCAGCTCATCGATTCCGCTTCTTTGTTTGGCGGAGAGGTATACGCTGCCGTCATGAACCCGCGGATAATTCTCATCCGTTAAATCCGACTTGTTATAAGCATAAATGGCCGGAATATGATCGGCGCCCAGTTCTTTTAGCGTATCGTTAGTAACGGAAATGTGCTTCTCATATTCCGGGTTGGAATAATCAACCACATGAACCAGTAAATCCGCTTCGGCAACTTCCTCCAACGTCGAACGGAACGCTTTAATGAGATGATGGGGCAATTTGCTTACAAATCCGACCGTGTCCGTTAACAAGAACGATTTCTGATCGGGCAGCACGATGCTTCTGACGGACGTTTCCAGCGTTGCGAATAACATATCTTGAGCCAATACTTGTTTGTTAGCTCCCGGATTGAACGTTTCCATGATGACGTTCATCAAGCTTGATTTGCCTGTATTGGTATAACCGACCAAACAAACGACGGGAACTTCATTTTTATGGCGCTGCTTCCGCTGGATCTGGCGCCGGGACACCAGCTTCTCGAGCTCGGCCTGCATAGCCGTTATTCGTTCTTCGATTCGCCGCCGGTCGAGCTCTAATTTGGTTTCGCCGGAGCCTCTGTTTTTCAAACCCGCGCCGCCGCCTTGCCGGCCTAATGATTCCCGAAGACCGACCAGACGGGGAAGCATATACTGCAGCTCAGCGATCTCCACTTGAAGCTGCGCTTCCCTTGTTTTGGCTCGTTCCGAGAAAATATCGAGAATTAATATGGTCCGGTCGATCACCTTCCGCTGTAGAGCGGCTTCAAGGTTGCGAATCTGGGCAGGAGACAGCTCATCGTTAAAAATAACGACAGGTGCGTCATTCTCTTCAAGCAGCGCCAGCAATTCCTTTAGCTTGCCGGTTCCAATGTAATGGGAGGAATTCACGCGGGCTGCTTTTTGGCACAGCTCGCCAACGACCTCCACATTGCAAGCGGCGGCCAAGCTGCGGAGCTCTTCCATTGAATATGAAAAGTCAGGCTGGTTAAGGAGATTGACCCCGACGATAATCGCTTTCTGTTTCAGTTGTTCCATAAATCATCATCCTCCAATTTTAAAAAGCAAAATAAAAAACACAGGCAGACTGCCTGTGTTTTTCATTAAGAGGATATCAGAAAAATCCATAAGGAAAAAAAGCTCCTTACTTGCCGGATTTATGGCCATGAAATGTTCCTTATTTAAAGGCAAACACGAAGAAGGTAGATCGAATAATCGAGACTGCCTCTTCGTGTATTTCAATATAGGGTTACCTTTAAAAATGGACAGACCAATCCTGAGTCCTCTGCACACAGGCAGAGCCTTTGGCGCTATTCAATTAGCTGCGCAAAGATCTAACTCGGATGTAGTCTATCACACGTAACCCTCCGTTCCATTTTAAGTAAGTCGAGTTTACCACAGGAGTAAGTTTATGGCAATTGCTAATCTTCTTGGCTTGTTGCCCACACTTTCCCGGACAGCATGGCATATCTTGATTTTAAATTGTGTAAAGGTGTACTGATGGAATATAAGGCTTCTCATGAGGGAATACGGGAAAAACTTCATTGATAATGAGAGGTGAAATCATTGCCAAAAAAGATTATGCGGGGAGATATATGGGATCAACAAACCCTGAAGCATTTGCTGCAACGAAAGCCTAAAATTTTATATAGAGGTAAAAGCCGCTACCAAAATATTGTCTTGCTGGAAGCGAAGGATATACGTTTGTATCTCGATAAGCAGCTGCAGTTCAGTTCATTGGATGAACGCTTTTATCACGAGGCACTTGTTCTCCCGGCCATGACCATGTCACCTAGCCGTCGCAATGTATTAATATTGGGCGGGGGCGAC
Source organism: Paenibacillus prosopidis (assembly GCF_003337375.1). Classification (GTDB taxonomy): domain Bacteria; phylum Bacillota; class Bacilli; order Paenibacillales; family Paenibacillaceae; genus Pristimantibacillus; species Pristimantibacillus prosopidis. Next base: position 272,817 of record NZ_QPJD01000007.1, on the reverse strand, counting down.
GGATTCGCAGTACGGGAAGTACTTAAATATCGTGATGTAAAATCGGTTGATCTTGTTGAGTTGGATCCAAAAATGATTCAAATCGCAAAAAGAAAGCCTATGTCTCTATTAAATAATCGTTCCTTATATGATAAGCGGGTTAAAATTTATCAAAAGGATGCAAGAACTTTTTTTCCATTGAATCCAAAACCAAATTCAAAAACCTACAATGTCATTATCGTCGATTTTCCGGATCCGTCTGATAAAGTGATAAGTAAGCTTTATACCAAAGAGTTTTTCCGGCGTGTAGTAAAATCGCTTGCTCCGGGCGGGATTATTGTCATTCAATCTAATTCGACCGAAGATATGCCGCGTGTGTACTGGAGTATTTATCATACATTAAAAAGCGTCGGAATGGTAACGAAAAGCTACTACGTTTATGTCCCTTCCTTTGGAGATTGGGGATTCCAGATCGCTTCGTTTAGAAAGATGATTCCAGGCAAAAAGAAAGTATCGGTTCCCCATTTAACGCTCCCCAAAAACCTTTCAACCTTGTTTAAATTGCCGAAGGAAGTTCGTGCAGAAAAAAGTAAGGCCTTGCCGAATAGTTTAAGAAAGCTGAGGCTATTCAAATATTACCATTCAGATCAACAAAGCGCGTATTCACAATGATGGTTAGGGAGAGGGCTATGGGATAGCCCTCTTTCGTTTTTTCATGCAAACATTAGCCTAGAAATCGGGATCTTCATAAGGATGAGCGACCCATCCTGCGGCATCAATAAACAATCTTACTGCGACCACGCGCCGGTTTTCCATCAAAGTGAAGAAATGGGGTGTATTCACCGGAACAGAAATCACATCGCCAGGGACTAATTCTATATCGAAGTAGCCGGTATCTTTGCTCCCTTTAACGGTGAAGATCCCTTTTCCTGCCGTAATAATACGAACTTCGTCTTCGGTATGCACATGGACCTGCTGAAATTTCTTCAGGAGCTCATCCAGATTAGGCGTAGCATCAGAGAGGGCTACAATATCCCATCTTTGATAACCGTGCCTTTGCGCAAGCGATCTGATTTCTGCATCGAAAACGTCAAGAATCTTTTCTTTCTCCGAGTCGGAGAGAATAAATTTTTCCTGGAGGTTTTCCGGCAGCTTGTTAGTATCCAAGTGTTCATAAAGAACGCCCTGATCTTCCAAGAAACTTTTTACGTTTTCCTCGCCTTTAATTCTTTCATTTGTTTTACGAAGTACGATCTCCGCCATACTGTTTTCCCCTTTCAATAGAAGTTTCTACCCTCTTAAAAGAGGGACAAGGATTGAATTCGGTGTACCGCTTCACGAAGCCGTTCTTCATTCGTGAGGAGTCCCGCACGAACGTATCCCTCACCGTGCTTGCCAAATCCGATGCCTGGCGCCACAACCACCTGAACCTTTTCCAGAAGCAGATTTGCAAACTGGCTGGAGGTATATCCGGGCGGAACCGGAAGCCAAGCAAAGAACGTCCCTTCGGAAGGCGGAGCATGCCATCCGATTTTACCCATTTCATAATAAAAGGAGTTCCTTCTGGATTCATATATGCCGACCAGCTCCCTTACACAGTTCTGAGAGTGCATCAAAGCGGTAACCGCCGCATCTTGAACCGCTCCAAACAAGCTGACATAATAATGATCCTGAAGCTTATTGATTAATCGGATGACGTTCTTATTCCCCAGCGCGAAACCGATTCGCCAGCCTGCCATGTTATAGGTTTTGGATAGAGTATAGAATTCGACCCCGACCTCTTTCGCTCCGGGACGAGTCAAGAAGCTAACCGGTTTCTTCCCGTCAAATCCGATGGCTCCGTAGGCAAAGTCATGTGCGATGACAATATGGTTTTTCTCTGCAAACCGAATGGCCTCATCGAATAAGGAGGCAGGGGCGCAGACACCGGTAGGATTGGACGGATAATTTAGAAACATTAATTTCGTCCTTTTCAGCTGCTCTGCTGTAATTTTTTCGAAATCAGGAAAATAGGAATTTTCCCGCAGCAGCGGCATCGTAACCATCTCAGCTCCTGACAGCGCAATCCCCGACCAGTAATCCGGATATCCAGGGTCAGGAACAAGCGCGCTATCTCCCGGATCGAGCAATACGGCCGAAAGCTCTACCAAGCCTGTTTTCGCTCCGGCAAGAATGGCTACTTCTTCCTCGGGATCGAGAGAAACGCCATGTTCATTCTTATACCACTGACATATAGCCTCTTTTAATTCTCTTCTCCCGGAAAATGGGGGGTACTTGTGGTTTAACGGATTTTCGGCCGCCTCTTTTAAGGAATGAACAATATGCGACGGAGTGGGAAGATCGGGATTTCCCTGTCCGAGATTAATGACATCGTATCCTTCTGCGGTGAATTTGTTTACTCTCGACACCAGGGTTGAGAAAAATTGAACGGGAAGACGGTTCAATTGAGCTGATGCCTTAATTTCGAATTTTCCTATTTGTTCATCCATTACATCCCCTCCCCTATTAAGAAAGGATATGACGGGGAAAGCAGATTTGCTTGTACATCTATCATCTATTAGAAAAACAATCGTTTGTCTCTCTATTAATCACCTAAATAGTTAGTCTAATTTACTATTTTCGCCTTTTACAAACACCAATGCTTCTCTCTTGGATTATTTATAGAATAGGAATACTTTTTCAATAGAGGAGAGGGACCTTATGCTTCGATACCACCCCCTTGATGAACAGGGAGCTATAACCTATGCCCTAAAGTTTACGGATCTATTTCCAGAGAATGCTCAGCTCATTTGCAGAAAGGTCGGGGATGGAAATTTAAATCTCGTCTTTCAGCTTACAGACAAACGATCAGGTAAGAGTATTATTATGAAGCAGGCGCGCCCCTTTGCGCGAGCAATTGGAGAATCATGGCCGTTAACTCTCGACCGGGCACGCATTGAAAGCCAGGCATTGATCAATCATGACAGGATCTGTCCCGGTTTAGTACCAAAAGTCTATCATTATGATAGAGTTCTGGCGTTGACTATCATGGAGGATCTATCTAACCACCTCATTATGCGTAAGGGGCTTGCTGCCCGAAAGCGCTATCCTCATTTTGCGAGTCATATCGGCACCTTCCTGGCACGAACTTTGTTTATGACGTCCGATATCGCTTTGCCCGCGCAAACAAAGAAGAAAAGAACGGTTCAATTCATGAATCCGGAAATGTGCAAAATCTCAGAGGATCTCATTTTCACTTACCCTTATTTCGATTCCGGAGAGAATCAATTTAATCCATTGATAGCGGATACGGTGGAAGAAATATGGATGAACAACCAATTGAAGCTTGAAGTCGCAAAGCTAAAGGATGGTTTCCTCACTCATGCCCAGGCGCTTATCCATGGCGACCTTCATACCGGCAGTATCATGGTGACAGAAGAGGATACCAAAGTGATTGATCCGGAATTTACTTTTTATGGACCTATGGGATTTGATATCGGGGCCGTGATCGGAAATCTTCTGCTAAGCTTTGCCTCCCATGAAGGGCATACTCCGGACTTGGGGGAACGCATGAATTATCAAGAGTATCTTCTTACGATGATTGAACAAATATGGACTTGCTTTGAAAAAGAATTCAGGCAGTTATGGGAAAAAGAAGCAAAGGAGCGAATGGCGGTAATCCCGGGATATGTAGACCATTACTTGCTTCAAGTACTGGAGGATGCTTCAGGATATGCAGGCTGCAAGATGATACGCCGGATTATCGGTCTTGCACATGTATGGGATCTGGAAAGCATAAGCGATCCAAAGCTGCGGGCAAACGGGGAAAAATTAGCGCTGTCGGTCGGACAAAAGCTGGTACTTGAGAGACGTCAGGTGAAAGAAATTTACGATATTACATCCCGTGTAAGACAGTTAGTAGAGTTGGGATGAAAAAGTAAGTTAATAAAAATTGGGAGGTATTGTATATGACTATCAAAGAATGGAAAGTCGCTTCAAGCTAAGGTACACGCTGTTCCCGCTGAATTAGACTACTATGTGGCTAATCTGCGATTAGAAACGCTTGGCATTCATATAGATCATCTTACAAAAACTAAGAGGCTATCCCCTAAGTAAATCACTTAGGGGACAGCCTCTTCTTTTTAACATGACTATTCCTCAAGGTTAGTTTGCTCACTTCATATTTTTAAAGAATTCATCTTGTTTTAATCTTATGGGCAGCTCCGGGCATATGTTTTCAGCAGATTCAATGGTCCACCCTGCCACCTTGGTTCCGCAAATCACCGCTTCTTTTAAAGAGAGCCCCTTAACTAATCCCATGACTGTACCTGAAAAGAAAGCATCTCCTGCTCCGCTTGAATCAACAAGTTTGACAGGAAAGACAGGTTGATAACCTACCTCTTTGGTTTGGGGATAGTAGACAGCCCCTTTTTCTCCCAATGTAGCCACCATAGAGCCCATTCCCATCCGATCAACAAATTGAATAAGAGAATCTTGTTTTTGATCGATATTCAAAAATACTGAACATTCTATATTTAGGCATAATAATATCTACTCATCCATACCTTTTCGTTTCTATCACATAGAATATATTAAATGAAAATAGAATAGAGGTGAGAGGATGAAGCAAGGTTCAGACCCGCCTAAGCTACGAACTCTACCGGAAATGGTTCAAGAACAAACTACCATTATTGTAGAATTGGATCCTCCAAGAGATCTGGACTACTCTCCTTTTTTAGAGGGGGCTATAGCGCTGAAAGAGGCTGGTGCTGATGCGGTAACGATGGCTGATAACTCGCTGGCAATGACCCGTATCAGCAATGTAGCGATGGGAACGCTTGTAAGAGAGCGGGTTGGGATTCGCCCTCTCCTCCACGTGACTTGCCGGGACAGGAATTTGATTGCTCAACAGTCTCATATGATGGGACTTTACGCCTTGGGTATTGATCATGTGCTCATTGTAACTGGCGACCCTCCGCGCTATGGCGACCTTCCGGGTGCTGCGCCTGTTTTCGATACGACTTCATCAGAAATGATTCGCATGATTAAAAAGTTAAACGAGGGTATTTCATTCTCGGGCCGCCCCCTTAAAGCATGCACGACATTTACCGTAGGGGCAGCCTTCAATCCCAATACACGGCATTTAAACAAGTCTGTTGAGAGGCTGGAGAAAAAGATTGCGGCAGGTGCGGATTATGCCATGAGTCAACCTCTCTTCTGTCATCAACAAATCGAACTGGTAGCACAAGCAACTCAGTATTTAGCTATTCCTATCTTTATTGGGATCATGCCTTTAACCAGCTATCGGAATGCTGAATTTCTCCATAATCAAGTTCCAGGCATACGACTCTCCGATGACGTACTTGCTAGGATGGCTCGCTTCCAAGGTGAAGATGCAAGAAAACAAGGATTGGAAATTGCGATGGAGCTCGTGGATACCGTTTACCGTTCTTTTAAAGGAATTTATCTGATTACTCCGTTTATGCGGTATGAAATGACGGCAGAATTGACGAGGTATTTGAAGAGTAAAAGATAAGACGGAGGGATGCGGGATGTCGGCAGTCGTTGTTGTGGGGACGCAGTGGGGAGATGAAGGGAAAGGCAAGATTACCGATTATTTAGCGGAAAAAGCGGACATTGTCGCCCGGTATCAAGGCGGGAATAATGCGGGTCATACCATCGTGTTTGAGGGAAATAAATATAAACTGCACCTGATTCCTTCCGGAATTTTATATAAGGATAAGATTTGTGTTATTGGAAACGGAGTCGTTGTTGATCCGAAGGCGCTTATTCAAGAGATTGAGTACCTTCATAGTCATAAAGTGAGTACGGATCACTTACGGATCAGCAATCGGGCACACATCATTATGCCTTATCATATCAAGTTGGATTCTGTAGAAGAAGATGCTAAAGGAACGAATAAGATTGGTACGACGCGCAGAGGAATTGGACCAGCTTATACGGATAAATTTGCCCGCGCGGGCATTCGTATAGCGGATCTTTTGGATCCTGAGGAATTCGAACGCAAGTTAAGGCGTAATGTGGAGGAAAAGAATCGTTTGTTTGAGAAAGTTTACTTGACAGAAGGCTTTAATATAGAGGAGCTTCTAGGTGAATATTTGGCAATAGCAGAAATCCTTCGACCTTATGTGTCCGATACGTCAGTGCTGCTTAACGATGCGGTAGATGCAGGAAAAAGGGTTTTGTTTGAAGGTGCCCAGGGAGTCATGCTGGACATTGATCATGGCACCTATCCATTCGTCACCTCTTCCAATCCGATCGCTGGAGGGGTCTGTATCGGTGCAGGTGTCGGACCAACCAAGATTCATCAGGTGATAGGGGTAGCCAAGGCATACACAACCAGAGTAGGAGATGGTCCATTTCCAACTGAATTAATGAATGACATTGGAAACCACATTCGTGAAGTTGGTCATGAATATGGAACTACTACAGGTCGTCCAAGACGTGTGGGATGGTTTGACAGTATTGTGGTCCGCCATGCTCGCCGCGTGAGCGGAGTAACAGGACTTTCGCTTCATTCGATCGATGTTTTGACTGGTATTGACAAGTTGAAAATCTGTACGGCATATAAATATAAAGACGAAGTTATGGAATCTTTCCCTGCTAATCTTAACATCCTGGCAAAATGTGAGCCTATCTATGAAGAGCTCCCCGGCTGGTCGGAGGACATTACAAGAGTCAAGTCATTGGGGGAGCTGCCCGCAAATGCGCGTCAATTCATAGAGAGAATCAGTTTTTTAACAGGTATTCCAGTATCTATTTTTTCTGTTGGACCAGACCGTGATCAAACGATTGTAGTGAACCATGTATTTCAACCGTAACAAAATGGACTAATGTCCAATTCAAGGGAGATACTCGGAAAATCAACCCCCCGCTGTAATTTGCTAATCTCTTTGCAAATGCAAGCGGGGATGATTACTAACATAGACTTCATATACATAAAAGTCTGTTATGGGGTGATTCCGAAGTGAAAGGAAGAATAACCGTGAAAAAACCATCTATTCAAGAACAAATGCAAAAGAAGATTCTGATACTGGATGGCGCTATGGGGACTATGATTCAGCAGGAGAATCTCATTGCCGAAGATTTTGGAGGGGAAGAACTGGAAGGATGTAATGAGATGCTTGTCCTGACGCGTCCGGATATTATTTTAAACATTCATGAAGCGTATCTTGCCGCGGGTTCCGATATGATTGAAACGAACACCTTCGGTGCTACGAAAGTCGTACTGTCAGAATATGATCTCCAAGAGAAATCAAGAGAAATTAATATTGCTGCTGCAAAGCTTGCCATTGAAGCAGCAGAGAAATATTCCACGCCGGAGTGGCCTCGGTATGTGGCAGGAGCGTTGGGGCCTACGACCAAATCGCTATCTGTCACAGGAGGAGTGACCTTCGAACAGTTGGAAGAAAGCTATTTTGAGCAGGCGGCAGCCTTGATTGAGGGTGGCGTTGAAGCTCTGTTAATCGAAACTTCACAGGATACGCTCAATGTTAAAGCGGCCAGTATCGGCGTACGAAGAGCCTTCGAACAGCTCGGTGTTGAGCTTCCAATTATGATCTCAGGAACTATAGAACCCATGGGTACAACTTTGGCAGGTCAACATATCGAATCTTTCTATATTTCACTGGAGCATTTAAACCCGATCTCAATTGGTCTGAACTGTGCGACAGGTCCTGAGTTTATGCGTGACCATATTCGCACGTTATCGCAAATAGCCGATTCGGCCATTAGCTGTTATCCGAATGCTGGTTTGCCCGATGAGAACGGGCATTACCATGAATCGCCGGAGTCATTGGCCAAGAAGCTGGAAGGCTTCGCCGAACAGGGCTGGCTTAACATTGTCGGAGGCTGCTGCGGAACGACGCCTGCTCATATTCGCGCCTTAGCAGATACAATGAGCCAATACTCTCCCCGTAAGAATTATGGCAGTCATCCCGCTGCGGTGTCAGGGATCGAGACCGTCTATATCGAAGATGAGAATCGTCCGATCATGGTCGGCGAGAGAACGAACATATCAGGTTCCCGAAAGTTCAAAAGATTAATAAAAGAAAAAAAGTTCGAGGAAGGTTCAGAAATTGCCAGGGCGCAAGTGAAGAATGGCGCTCACGTCATTGATATTAATTTGCAGGATACAGATATCGACGAGGCGTATGCGATGAAGCATTTTCTGCAGGAAGTGGTCAAAAAAGTAAAAGCGCCGCTCATGATCGACTCCACTTATGATCACATCATTGAACTTGGTTTGAAATATTCGCAAGGAAAAGCGATTATCAATTCGATCAATCTGGAGGATGGTGAAGCCAAGTTTGCCGCTATTGTGCCTTTGATTCATAAATACGGGGCAGCTGTTGTCATGATCCTCATCGATGAACGAGGTCAAGCCGTATCCAGAAAAGCTAAGATCGAGGTCGCGGATCGGGCATATGACTTGTTGACAAATAAATATGGTTTGAAACCGCACGATATTATTTTTGACCCGAACATGTTCCCGGTCGGTTCTGGTGATCCACAGTATCTCGGATCTGCTGTCGAAACGATTGAAGGAATTAAATGGATTAAAGCGAAATATCCGGAATGCAAGACCATTCTAGGTCTTAGCAATATTTCCTTCGGTCTTCCTGATGCAGGCCGGGAAGTGTTGAACGCTGTTTACTTGTACCATTGTACCAAGGCCGGATTGGACTACGCCATCGTTAACACCGAGAAGCTGGAGCGTTATGCTTCAATTTCAGAGGAAGAGCGCCGTCTCGCCGAGGAATTAATTTATAATACGAACGATGATACACTTGCCAAGTTTGTGGCGCATTTCCGTGTCAAAAAGGTAGAGAAGAAAGAAAAGATTTCAAACCTCTCGCTTGAAGACCGCCTCGGTTCCTATGTGATCGAAGGGACGAAGGAAGGGCTCATTCCCGATTTGGAAGAAGCGCTGAAGGTATATTCTCCACTTGAAGTCATTAACGGTCCGTTGATGAAAGGAATGGCGGAAGTTGGACGATTGTTTAACAACAATGAGCTTATTGTAGCTGAAGTTCTGCAGAGTGCGGAAGTAATGAAGGCCTCCGTTTCCTATCTGGAACCTTTTATGAAGAAAGATGAATCTGCTGAAAAAGGGAAAATCATTCTCGCAACGGTTAAAGGCGACGTTCACGATATCGGTAAAAATCTCGTGGAGATCATTCTCTCTAATAATGGATACAAGATTGTGAACCTTGGAATCAAGGTTCCTCCGGAGCAGATCATTGAAGCTTATCGAAGAGAACTGCCCGCTGCAATCGGATTATCAGGCCTGCTAGTTAAATCGGCGCAGCAAATGGTCATTACAGCACAGGATTTGCGGGGAGCAGGCGTCGATGCACCGATACTGGTCGGAGGCGCTGCCTTGACCCGCAAATTTACGAAGACGCGCATTGCTCCTGAATATGATGGAATGGTCTTGTATGCCAAGGATGCGATGGACGGATTGGACATTGCTAACCGGTTGAACGATCCTGAGCAGCGGAAGCGGCTCATTCAAGAACTGAGGGAGACCAAGGAATTGGATGTCATGGAAACTGGCAAGAAGGAAGATCTGCTGCCGAAGATGACACGGGTTAATGCTTCTACGATTTCAAAGGAGGTTCCGGTTCATGTGCCGCCAGATTTAAAGCGGCACATTTTGCGGGATTATCCAATCGGTCACATTATGCCTTATGTTAACATGCAGATGCTGCTTGGCCATCATCTGGGCTTGAAAGGTAAAGTAGAGCGTCTCTTGAGAGAAAAGGATGCTAAAGCCTTGCAGCTGAAAGATACCGTGGATTCGATTCTGAATGATGCTCAGAAAAACGGGATTATTCAAGCGCATGGGATGTATCGCTTTTTCCCTGCGCAATCTAGCGGCAACGATGTGCTTGTTTACGATTCGGACGATAAAGGCAAAGTACTGCAGACATTTACCTTTCCAAGACAGGAAACTGAGCCTTACTACTGCTTGGCCGATTACTTGAAGTCGGTGGAAAGCGGCCAAATGGACTATGTGGGCTTCCTATTGGTCACAGCTGGGCATGGGATCAACGAGCTTGCAAAGGAGCTGCGTGAAAAAGGCGATTATCTCAAATCACATGCGTTGCAGGCAACTGCGCTTGAGGTTGCGGAAGGGTTCGCGGAGCGGGTTCATCATATCATGCGTGATGTATGGGGAATCCCCGACGCGCTCCAGATGACGATGCAGGAGCGCTTTGGAGCGAAGTATATCGGACAGCGTTTCTCCTTCGGTTATCCGGCTTGTCCGGATCTGGAGGATCAGGAGCCGCTCTTCGCTCTGCTGAAGCCGGAGGATATCGGTGTAGAGCTGACGGAGTCGTTCATGATGGATCCGGAGGCTTCGGTCTCAGCAATTGTCTTTGCGCATCCCGAAGCACGTTACTTTAACGTCGACAAGGCTTAGTAAAACGAACGTGATATGTATAATGTGAGCATCAAGCCCACGGAACATATCGATCAAGCACTTTTCCAAAGAAAAAGACGACTTCTCATCCCAATAACCGAGATGAGCGTCGTCTTTTTTGATCCTTAATTCAGTCACTCAAAATACAAGCAAGTTCTTCAGTGGCCTCAAGAAGCAGGAGGCTTTCCATTTAATCTATGATCACTATTTCATCTAAACCACGAATTAGTTTTTTCATATACATTTTCTTAGGTTTTAATATATCAATTAAATAATTGATAGCGATTTGGGGGTCTACTTTCTTTCCGCATGTGAAACAATCAATTGCTGCAAATTTTTCTTCTGGATAAGTATGAATGGAAAGATGGCTTTCAGATACAAGAATAAGAACGGTACAGCCATTTGGCTCGAATTTTTTATAAGTGACTGATAACACATCTGCACGACTTTTCACAGCTGCATCTATCATTCCTTGTTTTAAAAATTCAACATCATCCAGAAGCGAAAAATCCACCCCCCAAACGTCAAGAGCAATATGTCTTCCATATGTCGAATACTCCATATCCTATCTCCCCTCAAAGATTTAATGAAGATGAAAAAGCAGAATTGAAAGTCTATCAACTTCACTAAATATAATATGAAAAAAAAGTAGAAATTGATCTAGTAGAATGTCTAATTCTAGTTAGTATTTTGTTAGAAAGTGCCTTCCTCATCCTTGGCGATGAATAAAATACCGAAACGTCCATGCTCTTCCCGGAAAGAAACATATATTAATAAAATAAGCAAGGAATCCTTAGGCAAGAAGGGAGTTGAGGATTCGATGAATGAGATAAACAAAAAGGTTATTTCGGAAATTTTACAAAAAAATTATGGTGTTATACCTGAAATCATGGTTCGAATAAGACGTAAATCGGATAGGCAGGTATGGAAGATAACAGATACCAATACAAACATATATGCCCTAAAATATTTGGAAAAAAGCGCCAGAGCCCCAGTGATCGCTGCAGTAAATGATTATATGCATGGGAAAGGGATTCCGGTAACACCCGTTCTTCCGACTTTGTATGGCACTTCATACCTAGACGTCAATTATGGCTGTTTCCTGCTGTTTCCATGGCTGGAAGGGGAGCATCCCAGCTATACAGAGCCGGGAATGATCGAAAAAATGGCCATCCTGCTTGCCAAATTTCATGAGGCGTCCCATGGCTACGCTGCTTCAGGCAATCCGATTGCCGATAGTCGTTTGGATTGGAATAAAATCTATAAAAAAAAGATAAAAAAAATGGAAAAATTCCGGGTAAAGGCTAGTGTAAGCGAGGATTCATTCTCACAGGTCTATTTAAGTCATTTACCGTGGCTTCAAGCCCGTGCCAACTGGGTGCTTGAACAGCTTCCGCAAACGGCTTTGCGTACTCTATTGGACTCCATAAAGCATGATCCCCGTCTTGGACATGGCGATTATTCACATCTTAATGTTCTCCGCAATAACCATAACGAGTTAACCGTCATCGATTTAGATACCGTCAGCCTAGCGCTTCCTATGCGAGATATATCCCATCTTTGTACTTTGATTAAACAATCCTTTGGAGAATGGTCCAGGGAGAGATTCCAAGTGGTATTGAATGCTTACCAGCAAATCCGTCCTCTTTCTCCGGAAGAACTTGAGCTTCTTCTGCTGGATCAAATTTTTCCGCATAAAGCGATTCGATTGGCGCAGAAATACTTTGTTGATTCAAGCCATGTAAAAGGTCATGCAACACTTCTTATTGAATTTGAGCGTTGTATAGCGATAGATAAACAAAAAATAACCGAACTTGGGATGGGACCTATATGGAAGGAATAGAAGATTTTAAACAGGAGAGGCGTATGAAAGTTGTTATATTGGCAGCTGGAGTCGGTAGTCGCTTGCGTCCATTAACGACAAACAGTCCAAAAGCAATGATTAGGATCAATGATAAACCTTTAGTGCAGTACCAAGTAGAGAGCGTGATGAAGTCCGGTTTCGCATATGAAGATATTTACATTATAGGCGGCCATAAAATCGAAGAAATTGAAAAGCACTTTAAAGGAACAGGGGTTCATTTTATATACAATCCGTTCTATCAATCCATGAACAATATTTATTCTTTTTTACTTAGCCGTGCTGTGGGCGGTGATTTATTGCTGATTAATTCGGATCTTTTTTATGATCATCGGATGATTTCGTTAATTTTAAATGCAGAGCACCCCACATGCATATTGGTTGATGGGCAAAAAGAGCTGACCGAGGAAGCGATGAGAGTAAAGCTGGATGGAAACCGCTTACGATTGGTGAACAAGCAATTGAGTTTGACAGGTACGGATGGCGAGTATATTGGAATTTCTAAATTGGCTGCCCGGGATCTTGCTGTTTTATATCAAAAAGCATTGGAGTTAATTGAAGCGGGAGAAACAAGCTGTTGGTATGAAAATGTATTTGAAGCGTGTGCGGCAAACGTGGAAATTAGGGCTGTGAGTACGGAAGGATACCATTGGATTGAGATAGATGATCTAAGTGATTTTGAATGCGCAAAACAACTTATGTAGCGGGGGGCTTACTATGTCAAATAAGATGGGACTCCCAGCGCATTTGATTTACGAGCCCAAGGCATTTGAACGATTGTATGGAAGTGAAATTTGTGATTCGTTGGCCAATCGGAGAGTGGTTGTGATTAGCGGCAAAGGCGCGACTCGCAAAATAAGCGAGCAGCTGATTCTTACGATGAAATTGCAACCGGTACAGATAAAGGCTTTATACTGCACTGACAATACTCTCCGGACGATAGATGAGCTGGAAATTGAGACACGACTGGAATATGCCGAGGTGATTATCGGCGTTGGGGGCGGAAAGGTACTCGATGTATCCAAAGTAGTCGGCACGAGAATGAATGTGCCCGTCATGCTGGTACCGACAGCGTTGTCATGTGATGCTGTCTGTTCGCCGGTAGCTTCTATCCGTGTGAATCAAATTAAGAGTATAAGTATCGAAGTCGGAATGCCGTGGGCTGTCGTTATCGACCTCGATATCGTGGCCGGTTCGCCCCATCGATTATTTTGTGCCGGCATCGGGGACCTGCTTTCCAATAAGACAGCGCTTGTTGACTGGAAGCTGGCGCATCAAGTGAATAAAGAAAAAATTGATACTGTTTCTTGTATGATCGCCAATAATGCGGTGGATATTTTTTTGAATTCCGTTAATGAAAATAACATAGGCAGAGCAGCTTTGCTGAAGATGACGGTTGAATCAATTATCATGAGCGGGATTGCCATGGCTATTGCAGGTTCGAGCAGACCTTGCAGCGGTTCGGAGCATTTAATTAGCCATGCGCTGGATAATTACTGCGGCGGAAAAGCGCTTCACGGGGAACAGGTTGCTGTAGCCATGTTAATTTCTGAATATTTACAAGGGGACCATAACTCTGGGAACAACATGAGACAGCATTTCAAAATATTAGGTCTTCCTACGCACTATAAGGAGATTGGTTATACAAAGGATGAGATGTGCTTGGCGATTCAGAAAGCCCCTTCGATACGAAACCGCTACACCATTTTGAATGAAATGGAACTAAAAACGAAACAAATTAATTATATATTAGATGAAGTATTTCCTCTCTCACCCTAAATCACCATAAGATAATAAGGAGTGTGCCTTCATGGCTGCCACAAAATATTCTTTGAAAGATATTAGAGATTCTTCTTATAAAAAAAGGGATGCCTGGTGGACCGTTTATTTGGTTGATCCAATCGCTTCAAGGTTAATGCTTCCTATAGCCAACTACACCAATATTAGCCCAAATCAACTTACTTTATTAGCATTTGTGACCGGCCTCATTGCCGCTTTTAATTTTTATCAGGGTACCTATGTTTCGTTAGTCGCGGGTGCGGTTTTTTATCATATCAGCTTTACTTTAGATTGCATGGACGGGAAAATTTCTCGTCTTAAAAAGACGGGTACCATATATGGGGCATGGATGGATTATATTTTGGACCGAACCCGCGTTGCCATTTGTGCTTTTGCATTGATGCTTGGTCAATATCACCAAACGGGAGAAGTGTATTATTTTTATTTGGCTGCTCTCATTTGTTTTTTGGACAGTACGCGATACATGAATTCGTTGCTTGTCTACAAATCGCTAAATGAAATGCGTAAAAAAATTGATAAAGCGAATAGCAAACTTCAAATGGATAAGAAGCCTGTCATGATTAAGCATACCAAATGGGTCAAAATTCTAGACGGTAAGCGATCACAGCAATATATAAAAGCAGGAAAAAAAGATATCAGTATAAAAGAGGATTTTTTAAAGGAAGTTGTAACCCGGCATCCGTCTTATTTGAAAATAAGGGCATTCTTTTTAAAAAGAAGAGTTCGATTGCATCTGATGAGCGGAATTGAATATCAAATGTTTATTTTTATCATTGCTACGGTTACGGGCCTTATCAAAGAAGGAGTTATTTTTAGCTCTGTTATAATGATCATGTTTGAATCGGCTGTTATTTATAAGCTGTGGCTTATGAATGTAGATTACCGGCGACAGTTAAGCCTATTAACTGACCGAATAAAAAGCTTATCTATCCGCGATTAGCGCGGATTTTTTTCATTTACGAGAACGCAACGTACTATTTCGATATCTTGCTATTACATTAGCAAATGCGTACAGATGGCCATCATCGGGGGTATACTTAGGGAGAGGTGAGCCAAATGGAAGATAGAATAAACCAGGAAAATTGGCAAGCGATTATAAACAATGATACAGCTTACGATGGTAAGTTTATATACGCGGTAAGGACCACCGGTATTTTTTGCAGACCGTCTTGTAAGTCCAAACCGCCAAATAAGGAAAATGTGCGTATATTTCAAAATGCCGAACAAGCGTTGTCAGCTGAGTTTCGTCCATGCAAACGATGCAAGCCGACCGGCGGGCGTTTGCCTGATCACGAGTGGGTTGCTCAGATCACACATTACATCGACATGAATTACAGAGAATCGCTAACGCTGGATATCTTGGCGGATATGTGCCATGGAAGCCCCTATCATCTGCAGCGTACATTCAAGCGGATCAAAGGAATAACACCGGTCGAATATGTCCAGCAAACGAGAATAACCAAGGCCATGGAGTATCTGACCGATTCGGATAAAGCGATTGCGGATATTGCCAAGGCCGTAGGCATGACGAACACACCTTATTTCGTAACGCTGTTCAAAAAAATAACGGGGCATACGCCCACAGATTATCGTCAGTTAAATAGCAATAAACATATAATGGAGGTGCTTCACAGTGGAAGCAAAAAATAATTCGACGATTCATTGGACGCTTCTTGTCCATGAAGACTGGAAATTATATATGGCTGCAACTTCAAAGGGGCTTTGTTATGTTGGCTCTCAGAATAAGCCATTCGAACAATTGGCTGATTGGGCAAGCAGGAGATTTAGCGGCAGCGTATTGGTTCAAGATGATGAGAAATTACAGCCGTATGCGACTGAATTGCGAGAGTATTTCCAAGGGAAACGCAAAAGCTTTTCCGTACCGTTTGATTTCCGCGGCACTGCATTTCAACTCGCCGTGTGGAACGCGCTCTGCGGGATTCCATATGGACAAACCCAATCCTACTCCGATATTGCGAATGATATAGAGAAGCCGGCTTCGGTACGTGCGGTTGGAGCTGCTATCGGTGCCAATCCGGTATTAATCTCCGTACCGTGCCATCGGGTGATCGGAAAAAATGGCTCATTAACCGGTTATCGGGGCGGCTTGGATATGAAAACTAAACTACTCAAGCTCGAAAATGAAAGCTCATTGGTTGGAGGGGGGCCGCTGCATGTCTAATCAACTTGCAGAGCGCAATTTTCATGATGCAAAGTTAGTTTTTCTACAAGTACTTCCCCGCTGATCAGGTTTATTTGAGCCAGAAAGGCTTCGCGCCTTAGACAGCTGTTCGGGACGTCGAAGTGAGTACCCTCAGAATATAACTTACTCTTACGGGCCCTGTCCCTTATGTGCATTAATTGTTGCTTTGGACTATATTGCGCTTGCGGAGGCCGATTGCAGTAACGGCAGCACCAAGTACGGCAGCGGCAACCGGAACCCATAGAGCGGTTCGATAGCCTTCTAATATTGCCTGGGGTGATCCGTCGGCCCCAGTAGCGATGATGCTGACGGCGGTCACTACTGAAAGTCCGAGCGCTGCGCCGAACTGAATCGACGTGCTAAGAAGACCGCCGGCCAGCCCTTGTTCTTCTTCCGCGATACCGTCCGTGGCAGCGATGGTGAGCGGCCCATAGGTTAGCGCAAAAGCGATGCCGGTAAGAATCATCGTCGGAAACATGGCCGCGTAGCTCCAGTCGAGGCTAACCGGCAGGAACAGGGCGTAGGACACGGCGGCAATGCATAAGCCTCCAAAAAATATTACCCGGACGTTGCCGAATCGGCTCACAAGGCGCGGTGTGAGCGTCGGTGCGAGTACGGAATCGATGCCAATAACCATGAGCGCGAGTCCAGTCTCGAACGCTGACCAACCGCGCAGTTCCTGAAGGTACAGGACAGCGATGAACTGAAAGCCGAAGAAGGAGCCAGCTAACAAAATCGCACCAAGATTGGCACGTACGAGAGCGCCCGAACGAAGTATGCCGAGTCGCATCAGCGGCGATGCTGAACGTCGCTCAAACACGACAAAGGCGGCCCGCCCCCCCAGCAGCATGAAGCCACCGTAACCAAGCACATAGGCACTCACTACCCAACTCAGAGCGCTAGTGGACATACCTAGCTCGGTGCGGATCGACGGTA
The DNA here is from genome assembly GCF_003337375.1 of Paenibacillus prosopidis. GTDB lineage: Bacteria > Bacillota > Bacilli > Paenibacillales > Paenibacillaceae > Pristimantibacillus > Pristimantibacillus prosopidis. Next base: position 255,609 of record NZ_QPJD01000007.1, on the reverse strand, counting down.
GAGCTACACCAATCATCGACACGTCGATTCCTTCAAGGAAAATTGCACCGCACAGAACGAACAGTAGCCCCCCAAGATATTTTAGTGCCATTATTTCCTTGCAGACTCGAATTTTTTTTCTTCATTTCGAAACATCCCCTTCCAGATCGGCATCATGCAGCCCGAAGTCTTAATTGTACCTCAGCAGCCTTTCATGACTTCCCGAAGTTATATAGGTACTGAAAAGTACCTTTGAAATTACATTTATCAACAGGAGGAATCCAATGATGGAACCGCAACCGAAGCGAAGATACACTATCCCGGCGGAAGCAACGATCGAAGTTATAGGAGGCAAGTGGAAGACACTGATTTTGTGCCACTTGTCCTACGGGCCTAAACGAACGAACGAGCTTAAAAAGGCAATGCCGGACATTACGCAAAAAATGTTAACTCAACAACTGCGGGAGCTGGAAGAAGACGGAGTTATCTTCCGGACGGTCTACAATCAAGTACCCCCAAAAGTGGTCTATGAAATGACTGAAATAGGAGAATCACTGAAATCGATCTTGGATCAAATGTGTGAGTGGGGAGAAAAATTTATTCAGGGAAAATTTCATGATTTCACCAAAACGACTGACCCAACGATGATTTAATCAATCAAAATATACTGCTGTTGTCGTCCTGCAAGGTTAATTGGACATGAGGCTTGACTGCACGTTTACTGAAAGCTTTTTTTGTATATTTGTGATATAAATTTGGTTATAAGAGAATGACTAATAATGTCGCCGGGTAGCGGTTATTCCTTTTATTTGGGGACTGTACAATCCCTATGTTATAATTAACGAAAAGTTAAGCTATTTTGGAGGGAACGCTCATTATTAACGTCGTCCTGAATGATGCCATGACCATGTTACAGAAAACGAGCCGCACTTTTTATATTCCAATCAGTCGTTTAGTGCCAGGCTTGAAGGAAGCTGTAACATCTGCATATCTGTGTATGCGGGCTATCGATGAAATAGAGGATCATGAAGAACTCACAGATCAATTGAAGGTGGAGCTATTAAACGGAATGCACGAGGCATTCCAATCTCCCAATATAACGGAAGCAGCGCAAAAAGTACTGACACCGTATCAGGACGTCTTACCAGCAGTTTCGATGCGGGTGCATGAGTGGGCGCTTCTTTGCCCTTCCTCCATAGCTCCGACTGTTTATCGTTATATTGCAATGATGGCGCAGCAAATGGGCGAATGGGTTGCTGCAGATTTCAAAATCCAAACGGAAGACGATTTAGACCGTTATACGTATAGCGTGGCAGGCATGGTCGGGGAAATGCTTTCCGAGCTGTGGTTGTGGCATGACGGAACGGAATCCGATATGGTGAAGGCTGTTGGCTTCGGCAGAGGTCTGCAAGCGGTTAATATTCTTCGTAACCGAACGGAGGATCTTGAGCGCGGAGTCGACTTTTATCCTGACGGCTGGGGAAAAAAGGAGATGCTTCAGTACACGCGCCGCAATCTAAAGCTGGCCGATGAGTACATAGGGGATCTGAAGAAAGGTCCGGCCCTGAGCTTTTGCAAAATACCGCTAGCGCTTGCTCATGCAACGGTTAACCTCATCGCAGCCGGCGGCAACAAACTGACGCGGGACGCTGTTATGAAGCTTGTGGGCCGGGTAACCGGGTAACGAATAGATAGTAGGCGTGCCGCTTGTCGGCCGCCTTTTTTTATGCTTCGCTGCAGAACTCCTGTGATCTAGAACTGAGTATGGAGGGAGGACACCTCTTCAAAACTTGAGTTATAGTTAAGGTGGAGGTTTCATCGAACGGAAGAGGAGAGCTAGACTATCGCAAAGGATAGTCTAGCTTTTATTTACGGTTACTTCGACTACATCTGATGACGAGGGTTGCAGTAGAGGCGAATCCATTTGGCGCAAATATTTATTGAAGAAGGCTAATGTGTATTCATTTATTATGCGGTGGGCAAGCTTCGTATTGATTTTGTCCTTTAGGATATAAGGCACCAGCGGAGAATACAATACGATATCGGTAAACGTATAATGCGAGGCTCCTTTTAGCCAAACGTGATAACCACCATTGTGAAAGGCATTTCTTTGATTGTTTTCGAAAACATCGAGAAAGCCGATGTATTTGTTATACTCCTCCTCAGAAATACCTGCTTCTTCCCAATAATTCGTTCCCACTGAATCCGAGGATTCAATTTGCGACATACTGGTTTTTTCTGCAGATAGCTGCATAAATGGTCCGGGGAGACCCTTATCGGGTATTGCGCCTGTACCCGTTAACGTTCCATCCAAATTAACAGCAGCCTTGACCCGGGGTTCAAGGAGAAGGGTCTGTGCGGCTGCCGCCCCTCCGACAGAATGTCCCAGCATGCCTATACGCGTCATATCGATTCGATTGGTGAACATTCCCTCCGCGTCCTCGATATTGATTTTTTCCAAGTAATCTAGCGCAGAGCTGGCATCCTTCACCCATATATCCGTGACCATTTTGTTCATTTCGATAAATTGATCAAATCGCGATAAGTCATAGGATTGCTCTGCAATCGTACGGCCGCCCGGAAAGACGGTTAACAAAGAATGATAGGGATGCTGTATGCCGGCCACGATGTAACCGTGCGAAGCTAATTCCTCCATCTGGAACGTGTTTTGAAATCCATACAGGCCAAGGCCATGGGAGAATAGGATGACGGGATATTGGGGCTCTTGAGCGGAGAGCTCCGCATTTGTAACCGAATAGGTGGCCGCAGATGTTAAATGACTGAATAAAAAGGACGGAAGCTCCATATTTCGTGTGACTGCAGCTACTATTTCCGGCATGTTCGTTCCATAGCTTGCCTTATGCAACTCGTTTGCACCGGCAGGATACCAAATTTGGAGGTAGAGCTCTCTTTTATCGTTAGGATCTGGTGAAAGCGTCTCGCTGCGGTTAGGGTCGATTAAATAACGTGAAGTAGTTCCGATTTGAAAAGGCCCGGTAGGTTTGTCAAATAGCTTGGTAGGAAACAGGTGGGGGAATAAGGTTGCGACGATAAGGAAAAGGAAGGTTAAAAAACTCTGAACAGCAATGATCCAGCTTTTCTTTCGCACAATGCTTTCGCGGCTTGGGTGTTTTCGGAGCAGCAAGAAGGTAAGCAGCCCAATCATGATATAAATCGGCAGCATCGGCCAGCGGTAACCATCATAAATGAAGTGAGATGCGAGCACTAAACAAGCAGCAGCGGATAGAGAGACATTTAGCTTCCGCAGACGGGTCAGCCGGCCTGAGTTTAATGCAATGAGCATGCATGCAGCTAATATTAATAATGACCATTCCAAAAGTTTCATTTTGCACATCCTTTGAACGTGATTCACTAACGGCTAGAGTATACAATTTATTCTGCGACTAGGAAATAGATTAGGGTCTTAGTGAAAACTGGACTTAAGTCGGAATAAAAGCGCATGCATGGCTTTCTAAGTATCTCGGTGTACGAAACAATGTAAGCGCAGCATACGTTAATATAAACAAGAGGTGTTCTATAGGAGAGGGGTTATTCAGAAATGAGTTGGATTCCCGCAGCAAGAAGCAGCCGGTGGTGTGTTTTGGCAGGAGCGTCGTCTTTGTTGCTTAGCATCCTGTTATGGATGATTCGTTTTGTCGTATTAGGCCAGCCGTTTAACGGCACGCTCGCTTTTCGGTTTATGCTGCTTGCCATTATACTTTCGGTCTTTTTTGGTTTTACAGGGTGGCTTGGTACACGAAAGCTGTGGTTATGCTCCAACATAGGAGTTGTTGCCGGCCTTGTCCTAATGGCGATCTATTCACGCGATGCTACGGGCTGGGAAGACCTGATTAGCTTCGTTATTTTCTTAGAGGCGGTGGCGGCAGGCTTTGTTGTTGGCTTAGTCGTTGAAGGGATATTTCTAATATTGCGTTTGACGAAAAAAGAATAAACTAAACAAGAGGTATGACAGTTGAGTCATACCTCTTGTTTTATAATGTGATCGTAGGCGGCATTATTATATTTTTCTACATAAATAGATATAAATCTACGTATCTATTGTTTTCCAATGAAACTACTGGTATATTTACCTAGTCCAATAGGACTAATTTGGTAGTTTTGAGAGGGGAACTAGTTTCATGTTTGCAAAACGTATTACTATGGTACTACTTTCTGCAGCCTTGTCGTTATGTTTTAGCGTTGCAGCAGCGGCGGCTCCAGCTTCAAAGGCGAATGGCGCGAAGGATCCGTATAATTTATCTCTTACCGCTTTGAAAGGACAAGAGCTAACGGATTTGTATATTTCGGTTAGCCCGAAGGAAATCGGTTTTACGGCCCCAGAATCGCTAAAAAAAGTGCAATTGAAGTCATTCTCGACAGACGGCATTCACGAATATACGCACAATAGTTTCGATATCGCATCGCCGTCGGGTGTTGCGGCAATCGCACTGAAAGACGTGGACCGGTATCAGGTTCTCGAAACGAAAGTAGCGGTTAAAAACGCACAAACGGTAAGCGAGAAAAACCTTTCCGGTTCCGTTACCGTATTGCTTCGTCCGGATCTTTCATTTAAAGAGGTAACTGCTCCTGAGCAAACGAAAGTAAACGTGCCGTTTACCGTCAATGCTGCGTTAAAGGAGTCTAATTTGGATGTGGGCGCCAGTGCCAAGGTAACCATTCTGAACGGAGAGCAAGTGCTTGACGTTGCGAACGGTGTCATTGTCGAGAAGGGTGGCTCGAAATCGGTCGCGTTCGCACTTCAGCTTGCCGAAGCGGGAGATTACAACCTGCGTGCGGTTATTTCTGACGTTGCACCTGCAGATTACAACAATGCAAATAACGAAGCTTCGTTCTCGGTTCAAGTGGTAGACAGCTTAAAATCGGTATCGTATCAGTCTCATTACTCCTATGATGCAGACAACGAATATCATTACCAGGAATATGGCTGGTACGGTAATCTCGTCCGTGAATACCACCAAAAGAGCACAACTGAATACTTCAATTTATATGCGTCGACTTCAGACGTTTTTGATCCTAATGGAGAATTTAAGATTGATTTGACCGACGAGAACGGTAATGCCCAAGCCATTACCCTGTCTAACATGCAATACCAGAATTGGAGTCATTATTACGGCTACAAAGCGTATTATGGTTATGATTCAGGTACGAATCTAAATGTATATGTTTACCAATATCCTTGGGGAACCGATATTCAGGTACATAAATCGGCTGGTAATTACCAATACAGCGATAACTATTATGGATACTATTCCAGCAGCCATGGAGTGATTCTAGGTGCGAAGCAGGAGCTTTTCGTGCACTTTGAACTGCCGACTACAACAGGCTCTGCTTATGGCGGCTCGTATGAAATCCCGCTCACGTACAATCCTTACACCTGGGAAAACTACTACAACAATTACTGGTACTACTACAGCTACAAATATTGGGGCCATAGCAATCAGTATTACGGCTCCAGCTATGGTATTACGGCTGCGAACTAAACAACAAAAGGGCGACGATCCTCGGATCGCCGCCTTTTTATTTTGTGCGTTGCATTAGAATACTTGAACGCCTTCTAAAGCGACCTTGATCTTCCCGTCTGCTTCCAGCATCTTTACTTGGACCTTGCGGCCGGGCTCATATTGAGGGATGTTGACGATGTATATGACGGCCTTAATAATCGTACGATAAGGCTCGGCATGCTCCCTGGGAATGGTTAATCCGATATAAACCTCGGGATGCCCATTAATTTCAATGTTCGTTTGCCGAAGGGAACTGATGGTTGCTTCAGCCGGTACGCCGTGTTTTAAAATATGTTTTACTTCACGGTTGGCTTGAAAGGATTGCCGGATTACCATGAAGGTGAGAAAGCAAATGGATAGTGAAATAAGGACGACGACAATAATAATGTTCATTTCTGCTGAATTCATGATCCACCACTTTTCAGTTATTTGCACCTTGTATGAGGCTTGGTGTTTTATAATATGAAAAGCGTACCATACCGTATATCATGTGGAAATATTTCCAAAGTCTTATTGTTGGCATAGGACTAGTCCTTCTTCGTTGATGGATCTAAAGAAAAGTATCTTTCTTCATGAAGCTTTTTGCTAAATTTTCGGCTGGCAGGTCCTTTGCGTTCGGTTTATAATTCTCCAGCACATCGATTAAGTAATCCTCGCCGGGCTTGTTCGACCTGAAAATAAACTGCTCCTTATTTTCGATATGCACATCGTGTCCGCATTGCTTCAGGCATTGTTCGAAATCCTGAAGCGTAGGCTGCTGGTTTTCCTCTAAATAGATTAGGCCGGTTAGCAGCGTTGTTTCCGTTCCGCGGATCACCTTGAAATGGACAGTATGTTCTTTTTTCATGTTTCTTCCCTTCCTGTAAAATAATATTCCTTATTGTTATCCTCTAATTGGACTCTCTATTCCGTTCGAACAGTCGTATGGAGCTCTGATCGTTTCACTGCCGGAACGTCGGCCGACGCCGTACGCCAACTGTCTGGCGATTGAACTTAAACCGTAAGTATTTTCTTTAAGCACGAAGCCGGCGGCATCGCCGGCCAGTAGAAGTCGCCGCTTGCCACCGGTTCATTCGGTCCACGCTTCTGCGTCGAAGCGCTCAGCCTTGAACATCGGAATAAAATCCTTGTGCCCGAACTGCTTGTGTTCTCCGTAGGTACGGATGTGATGCTCTTTTTCCTCAGAAACTTTCATGTACATATTGCGCGGGTACCATTCGTTATTGAAAGCGGGTACGGAATGCCTACTTTTTCCGTTAAACTGCCATGCTGCAAAGAATGGATATTACTCATATTATTTTGCAGATTGTTAACCAGTCTCGGAGGGAAACGGAGAGAGAAGGCTATGAAAATCGAATTTTTAGTGGTTTTTTAGGTGATTTTTTTATGTATTATCAGGAATGACATATAGTTACAATAAAATAGAACCGCTTACATTCTACTGAGGGGGTGCATGAAAACTACATCGAACCGCAGTCGCATCTGCGCTGTAAGCTGGTTCGTTTCGTGACACTGCTGTGCCGCATTCATGGAAGGATTTCATCCAAAGTTTTACTGTCATTTATAATGCTGCTCATATGCAAGGTCATTAAATCTATGAAACCAAAGGAGAATTTTAGTGAACACAAAGAGATCGTATTTATCCGTAGTCATGGCCGTTTCCTTGCTGCTTGCGCTTTTCTCGCCCCTCAGTCCGGCCGCAGCTTCCGAGAAAGAAACCCCGATGCAGTCCTATGTCAGCGCGATGCAGCCGGGATGGAACCTGGGCAATACATTCGATGCATTTAACCCGAATGATCCGACGACAGAAGGTGACGAGACGGCTTGGGGCAACCCGCGCGTCACCAAAGAATTTATTAAGGAAATTAAGAAGCAGGGGTTCAAAAGCATTCGTATTCCGATTACATGGGATAAACGGATGGGCGGCGCACCGGACTATACAATCAATCCGGATTGGATGAACCGGGTTCAGGAAGTTGTCGATTGGTCGCTCAAAGAGGGTCTGTATGTCATGATCAACGTTCACCACGACGCTTGGAAGTGGCTCAGAACGATGCCGGCGAATCATGATGAAGTAATGGCTCGGTATACCGCCATATGGACGCAAATTGCCGACCGCTTCAAGAATCATTCCAATAAGCTGATGTTTGAAAGCATCAACGAACCGGAATTTTTAGACGTAGATACAACGAAGCAGCTCGAATATCTTGATGAGATTAACACAACCTTCGTCCATCTTGTAAGACAGTCGGGTGGCAACAATGACGTTCGTCCGCTTGTGCTGCCGACATTATATTGCAATGCCGAGAAATTGCGTGTGGATTCTCTTGTAAATACGATTGCCAAGCTAAACGATCCGAATTTGATCGCTACAGTTCATTACTACGGCTTATGGCATTTCGGTGTGAACATTGCGAACTACACGAAGTTTGAAGGCGACGCGATTAAGGATGTCGATACAACGATTAGCAATGTATACGATGCGTTCGTATCGAAAGGAATTCCCGTTATTGTAGGCGAATACGGACTGCTCGGCTGGGATGCAGCTGACGGTGTGCCCCAGCATGGCGAGATGTTGAAGTTTATCGAGTATTTCACCTCTAAATCCGTAGAGAACAAAATTACCCTTATGCTGTGGGACAACGGCGGGCGTTTTGACCGCAGAGCGCTTCAGTGGAGAGATCCGGAGCTTTACAATTTGATCAAGGTCAGCTTGAAGGGCCGCTCTTCCACCGGCGAATCCGATCTGATCTTTGTCAGGAAAGACGCGGCAGCTCAGGACACCGTCGTCCATGTGAACTTGAACGGCAATGTTTTGACCAGCATCAAAAACGGAGACTACGAATTGATTAGAGGCACGGATTATGTGTTGAACGGCGAAGACCTGACCCTCAAGGCTGATTATCTCGCCAAGCTGACCGATTCGGCCGAACTCGGCGAGGTTGCCTTATTGACGACCCGATTCAACAAGGGCGCCGATTGGACCTTCCATGTATTGTACAATGACACGCCGGTCCTGCAAAACGCGGAAGGTACAACCGGAAGCTTTGCGATTCCAACATCCTTCAACGGTGACCGTCTTGCCACGATGGAGGCCGTATACGCCACAGGGGGCAACGCCGGTCCGCATAACTGGACTTCGTTCAAGGAGTTCGGCCGGAACTACTTACCTTCTTATGCATCGAATGAAATCAAATTGACGCAAGGTTTCTTCAATGAAGTGAACGATGGCGTGGTCATTCTGAAGTTCCACTTCTGGAGCGGCGCAATTATCGAGTATAAGATTACGAAGAACGGTACGAGCATTACAGGCACAGCTTCGTAGAGCTCAATTTGAGGAAAAAGGGAGTCCTTCCTTGCTCATGTGCTTAAGGCGGACTCCCTTTCCGCAGAAATATAGATTTGTGTAAAACCCGATAATGAAAGGAAAACGATCATTGGACTATTTTACCAAAGAGACAAGAGTATTACGAATCAAGAAAAAGATGGGGCAGATTTAATGCAACAAGCGTTTACTAAAAATAACCCACAAATAAAATTAAGTGATCTCAGTAATGAATCCGAACGGAATATCCAAGATGGATATATGCGTGCAATATTGGTTAGTTTGAGGGAAATAGAGCTAGTTTCTAGCTCTATTTCAGAATTGTGGTGCGTTCGAGCCTGTTCAAGGGTGAGTATCGATAGAGAACGGAGTCAGCCGGTTACGGTTTGCAATGCTTCTTATACCTGCTGCACCTTTATAAGGTTCGTAGCTCCGGCCTGCCCGATAGGTACTCCGGCAGATAGAATAACGGTATCTCCAGGCTGAATAAGTCCCGTTAGTGCGGCGTTGCGAGTTGCGGACTCGAACATTTCATCCGTGGTCGAAACGCTGTCACCTTTGATAGGAATAACACCGGAGAGCAGACAGATCTTCGGCAATACATGGTCATGCTGCGTAATGGCGATAATAGGCGCTTTCGGACGATACTTGGACACCATACGCGCGGTAAATCCGCTTTCCGTAGAGGTGAGGATCGCTTGGGCGTTTAGCTCGAGTGAGGAGCTGACGACGCCTTGGCTGATCACCTCTGTAATATTCGTGCTTTGCTGAGCTCTTCTCTTATCGAATTGTTCTTTATAGTCGATCATCGACTCAGCCTTTTTGGCGATTGTCGCCATGGTCTGAACCGACAGGACCGGATATTTACCGGCAGCCGTCTCGCCGGAGAGCATAACAACGTCTGCTCCTTGCAGTACCGCATTGGCAACATCGCTAACCTCCGCTCTTGTCGGGCGCGGGTTTTGCTGCATCGATTCAAGCATATGCGTTGCGACGATAACCGGTTTTCCTACCAGGTTGCATTTGCTGATCATTTCTCTTTGCATCATCGGGACATCTTCGATCGGCACTTCAACGCCGAGGTCACCCCGTGCGACCATGATGCCGTCGGATGCTTCAATAATGGCATCGAGATTAATCATGCCTTCTTCGTTTTCGATTTTTGAAATGATTTGAACGTGTCCGGCGTTGTTCTCCTCCAATATTCTGCGGATTTCCAAAATATCTTCAGCCTTTCGTACGAACGACGCTGCAATGATTTCAATATTGTGCTTGATACCGAACTCGATATGTTTTACGTCGCGCTCCGTCACGCCGGGCAGCGTCGTTTTAATTCCCGGCAGGTTGACGCCTTTGCGCGGCTTCAATATTCCGCCGTTGATGATTTTGCAATGAATTTCTGTATTCGTTACGGAAACAACCGTCAGGTCAACGAGTCCGTCATCGATTAGAATCCGGTCATTCGGCCTCACCACGAGCGGAAGCTCTGAATAATTGACGGAGATACGGCCCGCATCGCCAAGAATGTCCTCCGTTGTCAAAATAAGCTCTTCACCGATTACAAGCTCGCAGGATGCCTCTTTCAGTTTTCCGATCCGCACCTCTGGTCCCTTAATATCCATTAACACCGGTACAAATGTGTTCAATTCCCGTGCAGCTTGACGTATATTTTCCATCCGCTTGATGTGATCCTCTAATTCGCCGTGAGCCATATTCAATCTGCCAACGGTCATTCCCGCTTTGATCATTTCTTTGATCGTCGAAACGGAATCGCAAGCGGGTCCCATTGTACAAATAATTTTTGTTTTTTGCATGTTGAAGGCCTCCTCGTTTTTTTTATTGTAGCGCGTATGCTCGAAAGAGACTATGAACTATAGTACAATGAATGTATTATAGTATTCGGTCAAGGAGCGACCCTATGATTGCAATTACAGATATGCATCAAGATAACGGCGGGGATTGGTATGAAGAGGGATTAGGCCGGAAAGTGGCTTTCCACCTCGTTCTAGTGACCTACGGTAAATGCGTATATTGGGTTAACCACGAAAAGATTATTTTGGAAAAGGGCGATCTGCTGCTCATTCCCGGTCATATCCCGTATTACGGGAAAAGCATACCTACAGTCGTGCATACCAAATTTGTCGTGAACTTTAGAAAAACAGCGGCTGACAGCAGGCTGCCTATTCTTCATCTGCACGAGCCGTTCAAGCAACGGTTGGGGTGCTACGAGATTATTCATGAACGATTGAGAGGAATGCTGCATCAATGGAAGGAACGGCCGGCCTACTATGAAATCATGGCGGAAGCGCTGTTGACAGAGGCTTTGGTTTTGTTGAATCAGGAAAGGGACCGAGGTGTCATTTCTTCGGAAAAGCACCGGCGTGTCGACAGCATGAAGCAATATATTCAGACCCATTATCGCGAAAAAGTGACCAAAGAGGAGCTTGGCGATGTCATCATGACAACCCCCAACTATGCGGCAACCTTATTCAAAACGGTCACCAGCCAAACGATCAGCGGGTATGTTCATAATGTGCGGATGAAGACGGCGGTCTACATGCTTACGGAATCTCAGCTGACGGTTACCGAAATATCCGACTACTTGGGCTATAACGATGTTTCTTACTTCCATCGCGTCTTTAAGCGGAGCACGGGCAGAGCACCCTCCGACTTTTTGCATGAAAGATCATCGACGAACGGTTGACTTCTCTAAATATTCAGATTACAATTTATCCATAAATAGGCAATGACCAAAGACATGATTTCCTGCACGGGCTGTCCAGAGAGAGAGGCTATAGCTGAAAGCTTCTCCAGCAACCGGTTGTGAGATTACCCCTTTGCAGCCGTGTCATTGAACCCGTCGATGGATGCATCCCGGCAGTAAATGGCACCGTCTCATCCCCGTTACAGGATGCTCAATAAGGATCTTGTTTTGGATGAAGTTCTGTCGCGATAGCCAGATACGGAAGCCGCGGATCGAATGAGGGTGGAACCACGAGCTGAACGCACTCGTCCCTTTGTGGAGAGATGCGTTTTTTTTGCGTTCTACTAAATCGATTGGAGGCTGCAAGATGGGTATTACGATTACATTGCCAGACGGAACAGTTAAGGAGTATCTTCAGGGTACGACCGTGGAACAATTAGCGGGATCAATCAGCACCGGTTTGAAAAAAAATGCGGTAGCAGGCAAAATAAACGGCAGACTCGTCGATTTGGCTGAGCCTATCAATGAGAACAGCCATGTGGAGATTGTAACGCTGGACAGCAGGGACGGACTGCAACTTTACCGGCATAGTACGGCCCATGTTATGGCACAGGCTATTAAACGCATTTACGGGGAAAAGGCTGTAAAGCTTGGAATCGGGCCGGTTATCGAGGATGGATTCTACTATGATATCGATATGGAAAAACCATTATCGATTGATGATCTTGCTGCTATCGAAGAGGAAATGATGATGGTTATCCAAGAAAACCTGCCAATCATTCGTAGAGTTGTAAGCCGGAAAGAAGCTACAAGTTTGTTTGAGCGGCTTGAAGATGCGCTGAAGCTGGAATTGATTCGTGATTTGCCGGAGGACGCGGTCATTACGGTGTACGAGCAAGGTGAGTTTATTGATCTTTGCCGCGGGCCGCATCTACCGTCGACAGGGCGAATAAAGGCTTTCAAGCTGCTGAATGTTGCAGGTGCCTATTGGCGAGGAAATTCCGATAATAAAATGCTTCAACGGATTTATGGCACCTCCTTTCCTAAGAAAGCCCAGCTGGATGAGCATTTGCATCTTCTGGAGGAAGCGAAGAAACGCGACCACCGCAAGCTCGGCAAGGAACTTGGCTTGTTCATGTTCTCTGAGGAAGCGCCCGGCATGCCGTTCTACCTTCCAAAGGGGATGACCCTGCGGACGGAGCTGGAGAACTTTGCGCGTGAGCTCCAACGGCAGCGGGATTACGAAGAGGTTCGGACTCCTTTTATGATGAACAATCGGCTTTGGGAGCAATCGGGACACTGGGAGCACTACAAAGAAAATATGTATTTCACAAACGTTGACGATACGACATTTGCACTCAAGCCGATGAACTGTCCAGGTCATATGCTGATTTTCAAAAACAATTTGCACTCCTACCGGGAGCTGCCGATTCGTATCTCCGAGTTCGGTCAAGTACATCGCCACGAGTATTCCGGTGCGCTGAACGGCATGATGCGGGTGCGTACATTTTGTCAGGATGATGCCCATCTATTCGTACGTCCTGATCAGATTGAAGAAGAAATAAGCCGTGTCATATCCTTAATCGATCATATCTATCAGGTATTCGGCTTTGAATACAAGATCGAGCTGTCGACTAGGCCTGAAGATTCAATGGGCTCGGAAGAGTTATGGAATCAGGCGGAGCAATCGCTTCGCAACGTGCTGGACATCCGCAATATTCAATATCGGGTAAATGAAGGCGAAGGCGCATTTTATGGACCGAAAATTGATTTTCATATCTTTGATGCTCTGAAGCGCAGCTGGCAGTGCGGGACGATACAACTGGATTTTCAAATGCCGGAAAAGTTCGATCTGTCCTATATTGGCGAGGATAGCCTGAAGCACCGTCCGGTCGTTATACACCGTGCCGTGTATGGATCGATCCATTGACCGATTTATCGGTATTTTGACGGAGCATTTCTCAGGTGCCTTTCCATTGTGGCTTGCTCCGGTTCAAGTAAAGCTCCTGCCGGTCTCGGATAAATATAACGAGTACACTTTGCAAGTGAAGAGGTCGTTAGATGAAGCGGGCATACGTACCGAAATGGATATACGCAATGAAAAGCTGGGTTATAAAATTCGGGAGGCGGGGCTTGAAAAGGTGCCCTACACGGTTGTATTGGGTGAGAACGAGAAAAATTCCGGTACAGCGGCATTAAGGAAAAGGGGCGAGGGTGACCTCGGCTCGCTTACCATTCAAGAGCTAATCGAACGCATTATAGATGAAGCCCGGGCCAAGCATTAAAATTAAAAGCTCTTATTTCAAGGAACGGCCATGCCCGATTTCTGTGAAATAAGGGCTTTTTATTGTCAGGTGGTAAAAAACCATTAGTCCGAACCGTTTACAGGTATCCAGCCAGTGAGCAGGGCTCCACCCTCCGAATGGTTATCTGCAGCAAGCTCGCCTCCGTGACGCCTAATAATTTTTTGTGAAATCGTCAACCCTAATCCGCTGCCTCCGGTTAACCGATTCCTAGATATTTCACCACGATATAGAGGTTCAAACACGCGCTGCAGCTCTTCCGAAGAGAAACCAGGCCCTGTATCACGAATCGTAAAATTGACCTTACTGCTATCTTTATAACATTGGACTACAATTTCACCACCTGCAGGTGTGTGTCTGACGGCATTATCCAAAAGATTATTCATGGCGCGTTCCAATAAATGCGTGTCGCCGCTAATGATGCAATCGTCTGTAAAATGACTGGAGATCGAGATGTGTTTTTGCCGAGCTAGCGGACTCAGACTGTCAATCGATTTCCGAAATACGAATGTCAGATCAACGGACTTGTTGTTCAGTTTCGTCTCCAAATACTCCATCTTCGTAAATGTGAACAGGTCCTCTACCAGCCGATCCAATTGTGCCGATTTTTCCTTGCAAACCGCCAAATATTTCGTTATTTTCTCCGGCGATTGAGCAATCCCTTGTTCCAAGCCATCCAAATAACCTCGTAATGCAAACAACGGTGTTCGTAAATCATGCGCGACGGCAGCAATCACGAACCGGCGTTCTTCCTCCAATTCCACTTGCTTCTGATTGGATGTTTGGAGTCCCTTCACCATAACTTCAAATCCATCGCGTACTTCGGCGATTTCTGTAATTCGAGATACGGGCAACCGCACATCCCAATCTCCTGCTGCAATTTGTCTGGCTGCAAGGCTCATCCTCTCGAGGGGCTTTAGAAGGAACCTTCGCATCTCGTAACCAATAATAAAGAATGCCAGCAATAATCCGATAAACATAGATATGAGTTGTACCATATGTGTCTCCGGCAGATAGATGACAATCTTTCCAAGTAATTGACCGTCCTCTAAGATAGAAAAACGTTCGGTTGATGCAAAAGCGCTGCGGCCCTCCGGGTTAGACTGATAAATTTCCTGACCTGACGCCGATAATATAACCGCATCCATCTTCGCTTTCCGCAACTGGTTGTGCAATTGGTTTTGCCAATCCGAATCCATCCATTTGGCCGTATTCGATTCGATCAAGGTAGTCGTCTCGGCCAAATGTCTACGCAGAGCTTCGTTTTGCGACTGGCTATTTGCGAAGCTAAGGGTGTTTGTTTCGAAGAAATGAGCGGCAATATAGAAGATCCACGGCAGTGAAAGGATGAAGAAGAAACAAAGCAAAGTAAACGTGCGAATGCGAATTGTCTTCATCTTATCCTCCCTCGAAGCGATACCCTATTCCCCATACATTGAGCAGGTACCGCGGATGGTTCGGATCGGGTTCAATTTTGTCCCGGAGCCGGCTGAGATGAACCCGAATCGTATGCTTATCGCCCACCCCTTCCCAAAACCTATCAAGTAATTGTTCATAGGAAAAAACATGTCTGGGATGTTCCCCAAACAATCTCAGCAGCTCATATTCCTTCGGTGTGAGCACTACGTTTTCCCCCTTCACTACCACTTCTCTTGCGGACAGGTTTATCTTGATGTGTCCATAATCCAAGATTTTTTCATCCATTTGCTGCCGGTAAACGGAACGCCGCAATACAGCTTTTACCCTGGCAACAATCTCTCCTGGGGAAGCGCTTTTGACGATATAATCATCGCCGCCGAGAGTCAGCCCTCGAATCTTGTCCACATCATCGCTGCGGGCACTTAAGAAAAGGATCGGAACGCTGCTCTCCTTCCGAATTCGACGACATAACTCGAATCCGTCTTGCCCTGGCATCATGATGTCAAGAACGATGCAATGTACGGGGCTTTGTTGGAACAAGGCCCATGCTTCAGAGGTATCGCAAGCGGTTATCACTTGAAAATTATCATTCTCCAAAAAGTCCCTCAATAGTTCAACGATACTTGGGTCATCATCTACAACGAGTATCGTATTTAATACGCTCATGAATATCCCACCTTCCCTTCCAGTTTATCATTTTTTTTGCTGGAACAATCGAAACCCTATGTTTTGTGACGGTTTGTTTATTGTTTTGTGACTATTTCACAACCTTAATTGAGATATTCAGTTGTTATGATTCTATTGCGAACGATTTTAATTAGATAAATGGGTACTAACTATGGAACTGCGGGGGTGTTGTGTTGGACCACATAAAGAAACGGAAATTATTATACGGAATTTTATCCTGTGTCAGCATTCTGTTTATTCTTTGCGCCTTGGCGAAAAATTATATGATTGATCCCGGAGCTGTGGGATTTCTTAGCCATAAAACCGGGCTTAAGCGCGTGCTTAATCTTCGAGTATGGTTAAACGTGATGTACGTTCATGTCGCATTTGCATGCCTGGCCATGGCGTCGGGGCTGCTCAACTTTTCTACCCGAATTTTCGAGAAAAGCCGTAAGCTCCATCGCATAAACGGCTACGTTTATATCTTGTCCGTCCTTCTTGTCGTGGTGACTTCCGGATATATGGCGCCTTACGCCACCGGAGGGAAAATCAGCAGTATGGCGTTCAACGTGATAAATATGATATGGCCGATTATCACCATTACGGCGCTCATTCAAATCAAAAAGAAACGAATGATTCGGCACCGGAACTGGATGATCCGAAGCTACGCTTTTTGTTTTACAAACATGTTGATTCATCTTGTTACTTTTCTTTTTGAACAGGTATTCGGTTTCGGTTACGCTGACAGCTATACCATCGGAGTCTATGGCACCCTTGCGTTGCTCCTGCTCATTCCCGAAGTCATTATCAGAACAATACTGAGAAACTCATAGTTATAAGCTATGTTGAACCCCCAGTCGAACTGGGGGTTTTTTATGCGGTCGCTTTACTGGTTCCACACTGTTTTCTCACTCAACATTTATCCTTTTCAAGCAAACACAAACGGCATGAACCTACATATGCTGAAGAATATATACCATTAAGCACATGAAGCTAATAGGAATTAAAGCAACTACGTCTGGTTGATCCATGCTCAAAAAACGTCTATTTAAGGGGGACAACAGATGGCTGTATATCGTAATGTCCAGGATCTTATTGGCCATACGCCAATGGTGGAGCTCACCCGCTTTGCGCTGCCCGAAGGGGTTCGGCTGTTCGCTAAGCTGGAGTTTATCAATCCGGGAGGCAGCGTGAAGGACCGGCTTGGCGTGCAGCTGTTAGAAAGCGCTTTGACGAGCGGACAGCTGCAGCCCGGCGGTACCATTATCGAGGCGACTGCCGGCAATACCGGCATTGGGCTTGCATTGGCGGCAATCGGACGGGGTGTGTCGACGATCTTTGTCGTTCCGGAGAAATTCAGTATCGAGAAGCAGCAGCTGATGAGGGCGCTTGGCGCCAAAATTGTAAATACGCCTACAGCAGACGGAATGGCCGGTGCGATTCGAAAGGCCGAAGAGCTGACAATGGAAATTCCCGGCGCCTATTCGCCTGGACAATTTTCAAATCCAGCCAATCCAGAAACGTATTATAAGACGCTTGCTCCTGAAATTTGGGAGGATTTAAACGGTGAAATCGACGTGTTTGTTGCCGGCGCGGGATCGGGCGGTACGTTTATGGGCACAGCGCGGTATTTAAAAGAACGAAATGCTCTGGTTAAAAACGTTATTGTTGAACCGGAGGGATCTATTCTTGGCGGCGGGACAGCAGGCTCTCACAAAACGGAAGGGATCGGCGTGGAGAAGCTTGCCCCGTTTATGGATTGCTCCTATTTTGATGCGATTCATACGATTCTTGATGAGCATGCTTTTGAACGGGTTAAGGAGCTGGCCCGGCTGGAAGGCCTTCTTGTCGGAAGCTCGTCGGGTGCTGCGCTGCATGCAGCGTTAATCGAAGCGGAAGCCGCAGCTCGAGGCAGCCGGATCGTTACGATTTTTCCGGACAGCAGCGAGAGGTACTTGAGCAAACAGATTTATGACGGAGGCATTTAACATGAAACGGAAAACGAAGCTGATCCACGGCGGTATTCCTATCGATCCGCATACGGGTGCTGTTAGCGTTCCGATCTACCAGGTAAGCACGTACAAGCAGGACGATATTGGCGTTCACAAAGGGTACGAATACTCGCGAACGGGCAATCCGACGCGCCACGCGCTGGAGCAATATATAGCGGACTTGGAGGAGGGGGCAAGAGGCTTTGCCTTTAGCTCAGGCATGGCGGCCATCCACGCGGTGTTTTCCTTGTTTAACTCCGGCGACCATATCATTTTGACCGATGACGTGTATGGCGGAACATACCGAATTGCGACCAAAGTATTGAGCAGACTCGGTCTATCATCCACCTTTGTAGACACGACGGATCTGGATGAAATCGAAAAAGCGGTAAAGCCGAATACGAAAGCGCTGTTCGTGGAAACCCCCACAAATCCGCTGCTCAAGGTAACGGACATTGCAGCCGTATCGGGCTGGGCGAAGTCGCGCAAGCTGCTCTTTATCGTTGACAATACGTTTAGTACGCCTTATTGGCAGACGCCGATTGCACTTGGGGCGGATATTGTGCTGCATTCGGCGACGAAGTATCTCGGAGGACATAGCGATGTGGTTGCCGGCCTCGCCGTCGTGAGCAGCGGCAAGCTGGGCGAGGAGCTTCATTTTATCCAAAATGCAACGGGCGGCGTACTCGGTCCACACGATTCGTGGCTGCTTATCCGCGGTCTGAAGACGCTTGGGCTGCGCATGGAAGCCCACGAGCACAATGCTCGGGAAATTGTATCGTTTTTGTCGGGTCATCCGGTTGTGAAAAACATCTATTACCCGGGACTCGAGAGCCATCCCCAGCATGAGCTTGCTAAGCAGCAAGCACGCGGCTTTGGCGGTATTATTTCATTCGACGTAGGCAGCTCGCAGAAGGCGTCGGAGGTCATTAAGAAGCTTAAATACTTTACGCTGGCCGAAAGCTTGGGCGCGGTTGAGAGCCTCATTTCCGTACCTGCCAAAATGACCCATGCATCCATCCCAAAAGAGCGGCGGGAGGAGCTGGGCATTACCGATGGTTTAATACGGATTTCGGCCGGTATTGAAGACAGCGAGGATCTTGTAGAAGACTTAGCGCAAAGCTTTAATATAAATGAAATTTAATAAGACTATTGGAAGGATTGTGAGCCTTATAGGTAGAATAAAGGGTAATGTCCAAAAATAGGCATGGAAGCACTTTAGAAAGGTTAGTTGGTCCATTACATGACAGATAAAACGATGATTACACGGTCACATCAACAATGCCAGCTATTAGGCCTTGATCCTGATGCACTTCCTATATATACGGAGAGATTTTCCGTCAGGGAGCTGGAAGCGCAGCTTATTAAGTATAAAGAAGTTATTGAAGTCATTCATTTTTTTATGGATAAATTTCTATCCTCTGTGCAAGGCGATCCTATGCTCATTGCTATTTTAGATAATGAGGGCTACGTATTAGATTTTAGAGGGGATTCTTCCATTAAAAATGCGGTGCGCAAATTAGGAATTGTAGAGGGCGTCCGGTTTAGCGAAGAGCTCGGAACGAACGCCCCTGCATTGTGTATGCGCTATGAGCAGCCTATACAGCTTGTGGGCGAGGATCATTTTCATAAAGTGCTGCATCGCACGGCTTGTTACTCGGCTCCATTTCATACGGAGGATAGCGGACAGATTCTCGGAACCATTACAATAATGACAGATATAAGCTGTGCGCACCCCCATCTGCTTGCTCTCTTATGTACGATCGTTGATTCCATTGAACGGGAGCTTATGCTGCGGAGACATAACACCCAGCTTCAAATTTTGAACCAGGTGCTGCTTGATACGAACTACTATGGCGTCATTATTACGGATGCTCACGGTGTTATTATTGAAATGAACGATAATAGCTTGGAGATGCTATGTACGGATGATTATAAAAGAGGCTGTTACCTAGGCTCGAGTGTATTCGAAATAAGCACGATTGGCGAATATTTTGGACGGGTTATCGCCTATCGTGATAAGTGTGTAGGCGTTGAGTTGTCCATTCCGCAAAATGATGCCGTCCGCTATTATATGCTGGATGTGGTACCGATCTACGATAATGAACATGCACTCATTCGCGTTGTAGGCAGCTTGCGCGATATTACCGAGATGAAAACAACGGAGGAGCTGCTTCGGAATACGGAGAAGCTCGTTTTCGCGGGTCAATTGGCTGTAAGCATTGCACACGAAGTTAAAAACCCGTTAACGACGGTAAAGGGTATGCTTCAATTTTCAAATGAAACGGTAAACCCTCATCATTACAACCTAATTATGTCTGAGCTTGAACGAATGAATGCGATCGTGAGCGAGTTTATCATTTTAGGGAAACCGCAGGCTGTGCATTTTAGAGAAGAACAATGCCTGGCGATACTCGATGAGGTTTTAAGTATTTTTGAAATTCAATCCGTAATGAACGGAATAACGGTAAAACGAAAAGTTGAACAGGGACTTACCATTCGATGCGACCGCAATCAAATCAAGCAGGTGTTCCTGAACATTTTGAAAAATGCGATGGAGGCTCTGCCATTCGGCGGGGAAATCGACGTTCACATGGATATCCTGGATACCTTCCAACGGATTCGATTCTCTGACAATGGTGAAGGGATGACGGATCAAGTGCTGCAGCGGATAGGAGAACCCTTCCTCACGACAAGACCAGACGGCAATGGATTAGGGATGATGATTGTTCAAAAAATTATCGATTCGCATAAAGGCCGAATGGTCATCACGAGTGAAGTCGGAGTGGGGACGGCCGTTGAAGTGTATCTCCCCGTTGTTTAAGCAGAAAGAGCGTGTTTCGCAGTCTGAAGCACGCTCTTTCTGCGTGAGTAGCAGCCTACTTCACTGCCATTTGTGTTTCTGCTTTCGCAATGACGGCTTTAATCTGCTGTTCGTAAGCGTACATTTTTTGCTTTTGCTCCGTGATTTGCTTCATGAAGGAGAGCAATCTGGTAAAGGAGCTTAGCGTGGCCGTTGAATCGCCTTTTCTTACAACCTGATTTAAGATGGATGTCTCGGTTGTAAATTGTTTCTTTATGCTGCTAACCGAGCTCTTTGCTGCTTTAATCTTCACTTCGATCGTGTCAGCATCCGATAAAGTATCTCTTATTTTCTTCATCGTTTTTGCAGCAGCCGCTTTTGCTGCCTTGAGCGCTGCTTCTTTGCTGCGGATATCCATCTTGGCAAGCTGGACAGCGGCTTTTGTTGTTTCCACCTGCGGACTCAGCATGTTAGCGAGCTGCTTGTCCTTAAAGGACTTGGCTATGCTCAACTGCTGCTTTAACGCTTCATATAAATCGAATAGAGGTTCATATTTTTCCTTTGTTTGTATGACGTCATCCTCAAGCTTTTGCAGCTTGGCTGTGTCAACTTCTTTTATTCTTTTGCGTGTAGAGAGCTCGGCTTCTTCATTTTGGTAATGCAGCTTATTGATTTTCGCATCCCAGTCGATGTCCTGCTTCTGCACCGTTTGCAATTGTGCATACTGCGATGCCAATTTTGCGGCTGTTGCTTGATCGGAGGAAGCTTTCATTTTGTCGAAGGCGGTTTTAGCGGTAACGGTAAATTCAAATGAAGCGGCGGTCGCAGCGGCAGGGCAAATGATGAAGAGAAATAGGACAAGCAGCGATAAAGTTAGCTTTTGAACGGAATACATAATTAGGCCTCCTTGGATTTCGGCGAACAACACAAAAAAAGCACCAGCAAGATAGGCGTTATCCGCCATCTCTTACGGGTGCTTCCATCGTAAGCCGTGCTTATTTAACTAATTTCTACCAATATACAGGATGCTGCCCGAGAGAGTCAAGCGGCTAGCGAACCGCATGCTCTACGGATTTGGCATATTCATCAGGCGTTTTGCCTATATTGGATTCGATACAGGGTAGGAGCAGAAATTTGTTGGCTTGCTGAGCTAAGTTGGATTTCGTACAGTAAAAAGCCGAAAGTTACTGTATTTTTCCACTATAGCCGTGCTCGCATTCAGTAGTTGTTTGATGAATATACACAAGGAATGTTCCCTTTGCGGCAGCTATTCTTTATACTAATAGAAAACGGACAGGCGGCATACGTCTGATACCAAGATAGGAGAGAGAGAGCAGCATGGGTTACAAAATTGTGTTTTTCGATATCGACGGTACGTTAATTAATGAGCATAAGGAAATTCCGGCGGATACGATTAAAGCGATCGCAGAGCTGAAGGAGCGGGGAGTAGAGCCGGTTATCGCGACGGGAAGGGCTCCTTATTTTATTAAACCGCTTGCGGAGCGGCTCGGAATTGAATCGTTCGTATGTATGAACGGCGCGTATGTCGTTTACAAAGGCACACCGCTTTACAAACGGGAAATTGAGAAGAGCAGCTTAGAAGCGCTGGTAAAGTTAGCCGGTGAGCATAGCCATGGACTGGTATTTGAAGGAGAGCATGCCTTCTTCGCCGATAAAGAAGACCATCCGTTCATTATCGATTCCGTCAATTCGTTAAAGGTGGATCTGCCCGGCTACAATCCGGAATATTGGAAGACAGACAGCATATATCAAGTGTTTCTTCACTGCGAAAGCCATGATGAGCATTTGTATGAAAACCTTCATTCCGAGCTGAAGCTCATTCGCTGGCATCCGCAGGCGATCGATGTGCTGCCGGCGGGCGGCTCGAAGGCGCAAGGAATCGAAGCTCTGCTCGATAAGCTTGGGCTTACGCCAGCCGACGCGGTTGCTTTCGGCGACGGTCTGAATGACAAGGAGATGCTGGATGTGGTCGGGTTTGGTGTCGCCATGGGCAACTCTCATCCGGAGCTGCTGCCGTTCGCTGATTATGTCACGACGCATGTCGATGAGCAAGGTATCCGGAACGGATTAGTGGAAGCGGGTCTATTATAATAGGCACATGGTAATTAAAGTTATTTTTTAGTGTGACTATATGCAAAAATAAATCGTAAAAAGCTGATGAATTCTACAAAGAACGTCAGCTTTTTTAGTGCTTTCATACT
Organism: Paenibacillus prosopidis; assembly: GCF_003337375.1. Lineage (GTDB taxonomy): Bacteria > Bacillota > Bacilli > Paenibacillales > Paenibacillaceae > Pristimantibacillus > Pristimantibacillus prosopidis. The sequence goes on along the minus strand of NZ_QPJD01000007.1, from coordinate 232,675 downwards.
AATTCTTGAAGGAATTAATGGGTTGATACCGAATAAATATGAATAAATGTTAATATAAAATACAATTATTCGATCATTGGGGAGGTGTCTATCATTAATACCTGTTCCATACAGTTAACAGAATCCATTAAAGTGACTAATGGCGCGCATATTCTTTATACCTACGATCAGCTCGATGACTATATAGCAAATGCAGTCTCGTTTATTATAACGGGAGTACAGCAAGGCCAGCATATTATTTTTGTGGACAGCAAACAGAGGTATGAACGGATTACGGAGCGATTGAGACTGATCGGCTTTAGTGATACCCTATCCAACATTAAATATGTGAACAGCGGGGACTTTTATAGGGTGAGTGATACATTTACCTCTGCTAAAGTAATACAAAACTTCATAAATGTTGTGCAGCCATTTCTGGATAATAACATGTCTATTCGAACATGGGGACATGTGGAATGGAAAGGCTATCCTAACTTTGAGGAACAAGTGATTGCTTATGAGAGTGAATGTGATGCATCTGTAAATCAATTAGGAATCGTAACCGTTTGCGCTTATTCCGGACAGCGATTAACCGCCAGCATGAACATGAGATTGATGCAGTCTCATCAGTATGTTATGACGGATAAACAATTTACGCTCTCCAGCTTGTACAATGTACCTGGGAAAACGGTTATTTTCCCTTCCTTGTCCGAACATACGAAAATTCAGAGCGAGATGGATTTATATAAGAAAAAGCTCGATTTTGTGCAAGTCATTTCTCATGAGGTCCGAAATCCGTTAACCGTTATAAAAGCCTATGCTTCTATGCTGTTAAATGAAAAAGAATCGCTGCAGCTCAATGCTAACGCCAGTAAGAAGCTGGAGGACATTGCAGACTACGTAACGGTCATTGACAATGAGATTGCACATATTTTAAATACGGAGCAAATGCTTACAACGGAAGCATTGTGGCGGACAAGCGATGTCATTCCACTGCCAATTATTCAAGAGGTCGCAACCATGATGGAAATAAAGGCGCGGACGCAAAATATTCAATTGAACACGGAGATTGCTCTAACAGGACATGAGGTTATGAAAAGTAATGTAATCGGGCTGCGATTAATCATTTCCAACTTATTATCCAATGCAGTGAAGTATAGCTTTGAGGGCAGTGAAGTTTATTTTAAAGCGGCCGTAATCGATTTTATGCTGTGGATTGAGATTGAAGATCATGGGGTCGGAATGACCGCGGAGCAGCAAGAAAACCTGTACCGGAAATATGAGAAGATGAACGTCGACAAGAGCGGACAAGGCATCGGCTTGTTCATGGTGAAGAAGCTCGTTGAGCTGTTTAACGGTGAAATTTATATCGACAGCGAGGTAGGACGCGGCACGATAGCCCGTGTTGCTCTGCCTTTGACAAAAAGTTTTTCCAATTAGAACGAGAAGAGCATCGCAGGATGCTCTTTTCTTAACTAACGTTATGCTTATTTCACAACAATGGAATGCTCTTTTATTATATCTGCGAGCTCTTTAAAATCATATTTATGATTGACCATATCAACGGTGAAATCTTCAGCGGCTTTGGTGTTCATAACAAACCGGTAACCAGTATAGGTTATGAAAATAACTAGAGCGGTAAAGGCGGTTCGCTTATTCGCATTTTGAAAGGGGTAGTTTTGGCCCAAAGATACGAAAAGCGCGGCGGCTTTTTCGAAAATCGTCGGATAAGCTTCTTCGCCAAAGGCGGACGATTGCGGGCGCAATTGGATTCAGTGAATTTTGTTTTAAAATAAAAGTCTCAGGCAAAATAAACTAGGTTTGGCATAATGTCGGACGGAATAAGGTAAGGTGTACTTTGATGGACTACACGTATGAAATTATCCAGACGGATGATAAGCTGCCTTTGAATATTTTTTTTCATAATGTCAGATATGTCCCGAACCATTGGCACGACAGTATGGAGCTTCTGTTCGTGCTGAAGGGCAAGACAACAATCGTCGTTCAGAATAAGCCTTTTATCCTGCACGAGGAAGACATTATTCTCATAAACAGCAATGAAATTCATACTATTCAATCGGATCATGACAATTTGCTGCTGGCGCTGCAAATTCCTGACTCCTTCTTGAAGGAACAGGGAATCGACAGTGAGCATATGACGTTCAACTGCCATTCCTTCTGGAGCGGTCCGGAGGAGCAAGGGAAATTCGATGAAGTCCGTACGCTGGTTTCGACCATTATGTGGGTTTACAATAAGGCGGGTTACGGCTATGAGGTCAAAATTCGTTCACTGCTGCTTGACTTGCTTTACTTGTTGCTTCGGAAATTCAGAAGCGGACAGAAGCCGAAGGAGAATCAAATCAGCAAGCGGACGATGGACAGGCTGCTCCATCTGAACGAATATATTCAAACCCATTTCAATCAGCAGCTGACCTTGAACGAGCTTGCGGAAAGGGAAAATTTCTCCGTTCCTTATTTGTCCAGCTTCTTTCAGAAAAGTATGGGCGTTTCCTTTCGGGCGTACATTACACGAATTCGGTTGGAGCATGCGGTAAAAGACTTGCTGACTTCCGATTATCAAGGTTGCGCTCGATAACGGATTTCCGAATTTGAAATCGTTTCATAAGGCTTTTAAAGACGTCTATCATACGACGCCGGCTGAATACCGCAAGCAGCGGGACGCGAATATCGAAACAAAAAACTTGTCAAAGCATGAGGGAACATCCTATCTCTCTTATGATCGCGACAATGCTTATGTCAGCCTGTTCAAATATTTGCCTTCCCAGGCAAACGAACCGGCAGCGAAGCTCTCTGAACAAAGCGTGATGGTGAAAGAATATGATATTCGTCTATCCGGGAATGGCAAGCCTATCAAGCATACCTGGAAAACGTTATGCACGATCGGGAAAGCGAAGGAAGCGCTGTACGGTCCGGTGCAAGAGCATTTGAAAATGATTCAAGAAATCGTTCCTTTCCGTTATATCCGTTTTCATGGCATTTTCGATGATGAGATGATGGTGTACCGTAAAGATGCGGAAGGTGAGCCCATATTCAATTTCACCTATGTCGATAAGGTTATCGATTTCCTTCGGAGCATCGGTTTACGTCCTTTTTTCGAGCTTGGCTTTATGCCGGGGGAATTGGCAGATAAAACGAAGACGATTTTTTATAAGACGAGCTATGTCAGCTTGCCGCAAAATAATGAGCATTGGACGTCTCTCCTGCAGTCGTTCATCCGGCATTTGGCAAGCAGGTATGGCGCTGAAGAAATCAAGACCTGGTATTTCGAGTTTTGGAACGAACCGGATGTAAGATTATTTTGGCCCTATTCCTTCGAGGAGTTCACTCTGTTTTACCGAAACAGCTACCGCGCTTTGAAGAGCGTCAGTCCGGATTTGAGAATAGGCGGACCAAGCATCGTGAGCGATTCGCTGATCAAGAGCGATTGGATAGAACGATATATGACATATTGTGTCCAGCATGACTGCAGGCCCGATTTTATAACATTCCATATGTATCCTTTACTTCTGGAGAGAGGGACATTGGATAATATCGATTCCCCCACTGGTGTGCAGTATGCCGGCGAGGACTATGTAAAGGAAACAATCATGAAAGTGAAACAAACGCTGAGAAAATGGGGGGCGCCGGGCGCCGAGCTTCACGTTACGGAATGGAACTCGACTCCTCATCACCGGGAGCTGACGAATGATACTTGCTACAAATCGGCCTATATCGTCAAAAACATCATAGAAAATATCGACGAGGTCGGCAGCATGGGTTATTGGACCGTCACCGATTTGCTGGAGGAGCTGCCTTTGCCTGCCGAGACGTTTCACGGCGGACTCGGTCTCATTACGAACAATGGGGTAAAGAAGCCGGGCTTTTACGCTTATGAGTTATTGGCAAAGCTTGGGGACAGACTGCTGGACCTTGGAGAAAGCTATTGTCTGACCATGTCGCAGGACGGCTCCTATCAGCTGCTGCTGTATCATTATTGTCACTTTGATCAGTTGTACAGCATGAATGATACGTCAGCAATCGGCTCCTTCAACCGCTATGACGTATTTACGGATTCGGGGCAATTGAATCTAACATTCAGAATGGACGGAATACCGGCCGGAAACTATGAAATCCGAAAATACGCGATAAACCGGGAACACGGCAGCTCCTATGATCTATGGATGGATATGGGGCACCCGGAAGGAATGACGCCGCAAGACGTACAATACTTAAACATGCGGAGCATGCCCCGTCAAACCGTGAAGCAGGAAGCAATCGGAGAATCGTTTGCGATTCGCAGCAGCTTAAGCCCGCATGAAGTTCAATTGATTGAGATCAGGCCGGTATATTAGAAGGATCTGAGGCTATAAAAAGATAATTAACAGACACCTCCAAAGGGAAGATTCTTTCATGGAGCTGTCTGTTTTTTTGCTTTCTTTACTGGGAGATTTATCGATAAGCACACATAATCTTAAAAAATGACATTGATTTCAATAAACTTCGGAAAGATTAAATAAGCTTGTAGCCCTATAATCAGAATAGAAAAACGCTTTCATTCAAGATGGAGAAAAAATGTTACGGATTACACGATTCTGGAAAACATAAAACGCAAATTAGGAGGCATTATTTTGCAGCGAAATATACAAGAAATCATTGCGCAAATGACGTTGGAAGAAAAAGCAGGCATGTGTTCGGGATTGGATTTCTGGCATTTAAAAGGGGTGGAGCGTCTCGGCGTTCCATCGGTTATGGTGACGGACGGACCGCACGGGCTCCGCAAGCAAAAGCAGGGGGCGGATCATTTGGGTCTGTTCGACAGCGTACCTGCGACCTGTTTCCCTTCGGCCGCAGGGCTTGCATGCTCTTGGGATCGTGATTTGATCGGACAGGTAGGCGTCGCCTTGGGAGAAGAATGCCAGGCGGAAGACGTCGCAGTACTGCTTGGACCGGGAGTCAACATTAAGCGCTCGCCGCTGTGCGGCAGAAACTTCGAATATTTCTCGGAAGATCCTTTCCTGTCTTCGGAGATGGCGGCAAGCCATATCAACGGCGTGCAAAGCCAAGGCGTCGGAACATCTCTGAAGCACTTTGCGGTGAACAATCAGGAGAACCGCCGTATGTCTGTCGACGCGGTTGTCGATGACCGCACGCTCCGGGAAATTTACTTGGCTAGCTTTGAAGGAGCGGTCAAAAAGGCGCAGCCTTGGACGGTAATGTGCTCGTATAACCGGGTAAACGGGACCTATGCTTCGGAGAACGAGTATTTGCTGACCGACATTCTAAAAGAAGAATGGGGCCACGAAGGGTTTGTCGTATCCGACTGGGGCGCAGTCGATGAGAGGCATCACGCGCTTGCAGCCGGTCTGGAATTGGAAATGCCGGCCAGTAACGGCGTCGGGGAACGGAAAGTAATCGAAGCCGTGAAGAGCGGCAAGCTTTCCGAAGAGGCGCTCGACAGAGCGGTCGCCCGATTGCTTAACATCATTTTCAAGGCGGTCGACAACAACAAAGAAAATGCTTCTTATGATCAAGATGCCCATCATCGTCTGGCAAGAGTAGTAGCAAGCGAAAGCATGGTGCTGCTGAAAAACGAGAACGGCATTCTGCCGCTCAATAAGAATGGGAAGATTGCCGTCATCGGTGCATTTGCCCAAAAAACGAGATACCAGGGCGGTGGAAGCTCACACATCGTGCCGACGCGTCTGGACAATTCGTTAGAGGAAATCACGAAGCTTGCCGGTGACTCGGCACAGGTTGTATATGCTGAGGGGTATGATCTGGAAAACGACGCCATCGACGAGACGCTTCTGCAGGAAGCGAAGCGGGCGGCAAGCGAAGCGCAGGTGGCCGTCGTATTCGCGGGGCTTCCGGACCGTTATGAATCCGAGGGATATGACAGGGAGCATCTTCACTTGCCGGAAAACCATACAAGGCTGATTGAGGCTGTTGCGGAAGCGCAAAGCAATATCGTTGTGGTGTTATTAAACGGTTCTCCTGTTGAAATGCCTTGGCTAGGCAAAGTAAAAGCTGTGTTGGAAGGCTATCTAGGCGGTCAAGCTGTCGGGGGAGCCATTGCCGATCTGTTGTTCGGCGAAGCCAATCCGAGCGGCAAGCTTGCCGAGACGTTCCCGGTAAAGCTGAGCGACAACCCGTCCTACCTGAACTTTCCGGGTGAAGGTGACCGCGTGGAGTACCGGGAAGGCTTGTATGTGGGATACCGCTATTATGACGCAAAACAGCTGCAGCCGTTGTTCCCTTTCGGATACGGACTCAGCTACACGACTTTCGAATATACCGGCATCACGATCGGAAAGAACGAAATGAAGGATACGGATACGGTAGAAGTACACGTAAGTATTAAAAACTCGGGCTCGAAAGCCGGCAAGGAAATTGTCCAGCTGTACGTAAGGGATATTCAAAGTACCCTGGGTAGGCCTGACAAAGAATTGAAAGGCTTTGCCAAGGTGGAGCTTCAGCCGGGCGAAGAAAAATCCATATCCTTTACGCTGGACAAACGTTCGTTTGCTTATTATAACGTCGAGCTCAAGGACTGGCATGTGGAAACCGGAGACTTCGCGATTCTAATCGGCAAATCGTCGCAGGACATCGTCCTTCAGGAGACGATCCATGTTCAATCCACGGTGCCGGTCAAAAAAACGTACACCCGGAACTCGACGCTCGGCGATCTGCTCAGCGATCCGGAAAGCGCAGCAAAAGTGGGAGCCTTGCTGCAGCAGTTCCAGGAGTCAAGCCCCTTAGCGGCAATGGCGGATGACGATCATGGCGACATGGTTGCCGCCATGATGAAGTTCATGCCGCTGCGCGCTCTCGCAGCCTTCAGCCAGGGAGCGTTAACGGATGAGAAGCTGAACGAATTGCTTGCTGAAATTAACAGCTAATCAAAAACGGATGACACTAACCAGGTGTCATCCGTTTTTTTGTTCCTTGCAAGACAACGCGACGGATCGCAACGCTCACCAAACAGGATTTTCACACGTACAATAACCTATTAGAAAATCGATGATCTGGAGGAAAATACGGTGATACTTGTTTCGGGCAGCAATACGTTTCAACTCCAACCCTTCATGCTCTCAGAACCGGAAAGAAGAATGATGCAAGCCAAGCAGAGGAGCCCTGTCATCTACCGGTATCCTTCAACCGAAGCGTTGGTATTTGAACTAAAAATGCGGTCGCAAATTGTGGAAGCGGCGAAGGCGATGAATGCCAGCGGGGTAAACTTTGCCACCTTTGATACCTCGAAGTGCAATGAGCGATATTGGATGCGTACAGAAAACGGGGGTTTCCAGTTAAGGCGCGGCGTATTGCCATCGGTCGGGGTCAACGATGTTTTTTATAATGGACCTTTGTACGGCTTTGAATGCGCGGTCGCCATCATCATTATGTTATACAAAGCCACGCTCGACACAATTGGTGAAGAGGTGTTCAACTCCTATTTTCAAAGCTTGTATCTGAGGAGCTGGCAGTATGACCGGGATATGCCCTTAATCATGACTTATAATAAAAATGAAGCTTATCCTGGTGACGTGCTGTATTTCAAAAATCCCGCGTATAATCCCGAAACGCCGGAGTGGCAAGGTGAAAATGTCATCATGCTTGATGATAATCTGTATTTTGGACATGGCATTGGGATCGGATCGGGTCAGCAAATGATTGCTGCACTTAACCGGATGCGGATGCCGGGAAGTTTCATGTCGGCTTACCTTGATGACATAGTCGTAACTCCGGAGTTTGAATATTTGCGGCGGATTTCTATGAGGGACAATGTGCGGGAATCCCAAGCCTATGATAAGCCGTATCCCGTTGTGGCAAGAATAGGGGCAAGTAAGAGTATTTATAGATAAACAAAATTATTGAATCAAACATAAGAGCAAAATAAGTACCTGTGAGATCAGCATTAACCAGAAATATTCCTAAGCTTAAACGCTGGAACAACGGATCAAGAGCACAGAAATGTGCTCTTTTTTTTGCGTGGCGACTTGGCTCTACAGCTCCGGTTGTCGCCCCTGGCTTAATTAAAGGGAAATCCTCCTGTTCGTTGACCTTTGAAATCGTGAGGGAACCATCTAGCAGGAAAACCTCCATCTAAAGCGGCAGTTTTCTTAATCATTGACCGGATCGGATTAAATTAATGGGGGGTTTTCGCTTTATATGATCACGATATCGGTCGTGGTGAACAATTAGGAGGATGTTTTCCCGTTAAACCCGTAGGGGAACCGTTAACTGAGTGACTTAAAAAATTCGTACCGCATTGGAATACTACTGTATGCTTGCGCTTTGTCGAAAGCTGTGGTATATTTTCGTTGTGGTAACGTTACCACATACGAAAATCATAATACATCAGCCTATTTATACCAACTAAATTAATATAATAATAATACGTGGTACCGTTACCACTATTTACGAGGAGAGGGTTCGTCATCGCAACGATTCGTGATGTGGCCAAATTGGCCGGTATTTCCGTATCGACCGTATCGCGTTACTTGAACAAAAGCGGCTACGTGAATGCGGAAACGGAGCAATCGATCAAGAATGCCATCGAGAAACTGAATTATGCGCCGAATCAGGTAGCCCGAGGCTTGGCCGGTAAAAAAACGAACACGATCGCTCTCATTTTGCCCGACATTTCGAACCTGTTCTTTTCGGACCTCGCCCGCGCGGTGGAGGATGTCGCAGCAACATATGGCTATACGGTCATTTTCGGCAATTCGGACGATCAGGGCGTCAAAGAAAAAAGATATATCGAAACGCTGAAGCAGAAATATATCGACGGGATCATTTTCGCCTCCAACACGTTCGGGCACGACGATGCGGAAATGCTGACAAAGCTCGGCATCCCGTTCGTATGTTTGGACCGCGGCCCGGATGAGCAGAACTTCAGCGTCGTCCGGTCTAAGAACAGGGAAGGCGCGGTTATGGCGGTTCAGCATTTACTGGACGTCGGCTGTCGCAAAATCGCTCATATATACGGTCCGCAGCATCTGATTACAGGGAAGGAACGGCTCATCGGCTTCGAGCGGTCAGTGCAGGGGTTCGATTGGTATACGCCGACGCTGCTCGAGCCTGCCGACTTCCGGATAGCCGGCGGGATGAAAGCGACCGAGCGGCTGCTGGAGCGCCATCCGGATATCGACGGCATTTTTGCCGGTAACGATTTGATGGCGGTCGGCGCGCTGAAAGCGCTGAACCGTATGGGGATTAGGGTCGGCGAGCAGGTCGCTGTCTGCGGCTTCGACGGCATTCAAACGACGGAGATTACGGCGCCGGAGCTAACGACGATTGCGCAGCCGATTTACGATATGGGCGCGCTTATCTCCCGACTACTCATTAAAAAAATCGAAGGCACGCTCGAAGAAGACAAGCTGTACGAGCTGGATGTGAAGCTGATTGCAAGGGAATCGACATTGAGGAGGAAAAACATATGAACAAACCTAAGCTGGTCGTGATCGGCAGTTTGAATATGGATATCGTTGTTGAAACCGATAGCTATCCGCAAATAGGAGAAACGGTAATGGGAGAGCGCATAAGATTCATTCCCGGCGGCAAAGGGGCGAATCAGGCGGTCGCGGGAGCGCGGCTGGGCGCGGAGACGGCAATGATCGGAGCAGTCGGTGAGGATGCCTTCGGCGAAGAGCTGCTCCGCTGCCTGCAGGAGGACGGCGTCGACGTATCCGGTATAAAGCGGGTAGCCGGCATGGCGACCGGAGTCGCTTCGATCTATGTTGCCGAAGGCGACAACAGCATCATCGTTGTGCCGGGTGCGAACAGCCGGGTGGAGCCGGCCGACATTGACCGTTGCGAAGATAAGCTGCGGCAGGCGGATATCGTGCTGCTGCAGCTGGAGATTCCGGTGGAAACGGTCGTATATGCCGCCCGCAAAGCGAAATCGCTCGGCAAGACGGTCGTGCTTAATCCGGCGCCGGCGCAGCCGCTGCCGGATGAGCTGTTCGGGCTCGTCGACTACATGACGCCGAACCGCACGGAGCTTGGCCGGTACACCGGTATGGACACCGAAGGAGAAGCGCTCAAGCCGGCGATGCGGCGCATGAAGGAGATGGGTGCCGCCCATATCGTTACGACGCTCGGGGCGGATGGCTCCACATACTTGGACGATAACGGATCGATGCATACGATAACTGGCTATAAAGTGCCGGTCGTCGACACGACGGGGGCCGGCGATTGCTATAATGCCGGACTGGCGCTATCGATCGCATCCGGAAGGAGCCTGGAGGAAGCGATTGCTTTCGCATCGCTTGTTTCCGCGCTCGCCGTGACGAAATTCGGGGCGCAGGAGGGAATGCCAACGGAGGCGGAAGCGCGCCGGTTTGCGGAGGAACAGCAGAAGACAGGAGCGTAACGAAGCATGAAAAAGATTGGAATCATCAACAGCGAGCTGTCAAGATTGATCAGCGAGCTTGGCCATACGGACACCATTGTTATTGCGGACAGCGGGCTGCCGATTCCGCCCGGCGTGAAACGGATCGATTTGGCGCTTAGGCGCGGCGTGCCGGGTTATCTGCAAACGCTGGAGACTATTTTGGAAGAAATGCAGGTCGAACGGTATACGGTAGCCGATGAAATGAAAAATAAAAATCCGGAGCTATTCGAACAGTCGAAGCAGATGCTTGACGGAGCGGAGGCGGACAGCGTCAATCATGAGCAGTTTAAAGTTTTGACCCGTCAAGCGAAAGCGGTTATACGCACCGGCGAATGCTCGGCTTACGCGAATGTTATTTTACATGCGGGGGTCACGTTTTAGAAAGGGAGGTATTACACAGATGACAGCGCAGCTGCTGGAGATGAAGGGGATTGACAAAAGCTTTTCCGAAATAAAGGTGCTGCAACAGGCGCAGTTTTCGCTCGAAAGCGGTGAATTGCATGCTTTGATGGGCGAGAATGGCGCCGGGAAATCAACTTTGATGAAAATATTGAACGGCATATACATGAGAGATGGCGGAACGGTGAAAGTTAGAGGGGTTGAGCAAACGATCTCTTCCCCGTCGGCCGCGCTGCAGCTTGGAATCGTCATGATTCATCAAGAGCTCAATTTGATTCCGCATTTGACGGTGATGGAAAACATCTTCCTCGGCCGGGAATTTACGTTTGGACCGACGAAGCTCATTGATTGGCGCAAAATGAAGCGGGAATCGACCCGGTTTTTGTCGCAGCTTGGGCTCGCGATCGATCCGGATACGATCGTCGGAGAGCTGTCCGTCGGACAGCAGCAAATGGTCGAAATCGCCAAGGCATTATCGATGAATACGGAAATTTTGGTGCTGGACGAGCCTACGGCTGCGCTTACCGACAAGGAAATCGATGCGCTCTTTGATGTAATCGCTTCCCTCAAAAAACGGGGCGTCGGCATGATTTATATTTCGCACCGAATGGAAGAAATATTCCGGATGTGCGACCGGATCACGGTTATGCGCGACGGCCGGTATGTCGGCACGGAGAGGGTACAGGAAACGAATATGGACCAAATCGTGAAGATGATGGTCGGCCGTGAAATCAAAGACCGCTTCCCGAAGGTGGACATCAAGTTCGGCGAGGAGAAGCTTAAGGTCGAAGGGCTTTCGCAGAAAGGGATTTTGCATGACATCTCGTTCTCCGTACGGGCGGGCGAAATTGTCGGACTCGCAGGACTGATGGGAGCAGGCCGGACGGAGCTTGCCAAGGCGCTGTTCGGTGTTTCCAAAATCGACCGGGGAACGATATCCGTTGGCGGCAAGGCGATTACGCTCCGCAAGCCGATGGACGCGATCCGCGCGGGAATCGCGCTTGTAACGGAGGACCGGAAGGATGAAGGACTGCTCCTTCCGATGTCTGTAAGTGATAACTTGTCCATGACCAATTTGACGACGGTTTCAAATCTCGGTTTTCTGAGCGGAGCGAAGGAGAAGCAGCTTTCGGATAAGATGATGAAACAGCTGTTCATTAAAGCGTCAAGCGGCGCGCAGCCGGTCGGGTCGCTTAGCGGCGGTAACCAGCAGAAGGTCGTCATCGGCAAATGGCTGGCAACGAATCCGCAGGTGTTCATCTTGGACGAGCCGACGAGAGGCGTCGACATCGGGGCGAAGAAAGAGATCTACGACCTGATGAACAAGCTGGCGTCGGAAGGAGTCGCGATATTAATGATTTCATCCGAACTTCCCGAAGTGCTCGGGATGAGCGACCGGATTCTCGTTATGCATGAAGGGAAAATTTCGGGACATTTTACCAAAGAAGAAGCTACTCAAGAAAATATCATGATGTGTGCAACAGGGGGAGGAGAACAGCATGCAGGCTGATGCAATAGGCGTTCAGAAACTAAAAAGGTTAAAGTTCCAGGGGCTCGGATCGTTAGTCGGGTTATTGTTGATCATCATCGCGCTTGCAATTTCAGCAGATAACTTTTTAACAGTTAACAACCTGCTAAACGTGCTCCGGCAGGTTTCCATTAACGCGCTGATCGCGTTTGGAATGACGTTCGTCATTTTGACGGGGGGCATCGACCTTTCGGTCGGTTCAATCCTTGCATTATCCAGTGCGCTGTCGGCAGGCTTGATGGCTGGCGGAACGGACACTTGGATTGCCGTCATCGTCGGCCTCGGGGCAGGGATGGCAATGGGCGCGGTCAACGGATTGCTGGTCGCGAAAGGGCGGCTTGCTCCGTTTATCGTTACGCTGGCCACCATGACCGTCTTCAGGGGATTGACGCTCGTCTACACCGACGGGAAGCCGATTACCGGCTTGAACAAAGATTTCGCCTTGCTGGGCAAAGGGTATTTTCTGCAAATTCCGATGCCGATCATTTGGATGGTCATCTCGTTTGCAGTATTATATATCATTTTGAAACATACGACTTTCGGCCGGCGTGTGTACGCGATCGGAAGCAATGAGGAGGCGACGTGGTTATCGGGGATCAGCACCTCGAAGGTAAAAGTATTGGTCTATTCGATCAGCGGGTTATTGGCGGCGATTAGCGGCCTCATCTTGACCTCTCGGCTCAATTCCTCCCAACCTACTGCGGGCGTTTCATACGAGTTGGACGCAATCGCGGCAGTTGTGCTGGGTGGAACAAGCTTGTCGGGCGGTAAAGGCTGGATTGTCGGAACGTTGATCGGAGCCGTCATTATCGGCGTGTTGGACAACGGACTCAATCTATTGAACGTATCATCATTTTATCAACAAGTTGTAAAAGGGGCCGTCATTTTAATTGCAGTACTGTTAGACCGCTCGAAAAAACACAAATAATAAACTAATCATAAGGGAGATTAAAAACTATGAAAAAAAGATCCTTCGGATTTTCACTATTGCTTGCTGCATTTGTGATGCTTTCCGCATGCTCGACAGGCACGGAAACGAATAATGGAACGGCAGAAAACGTTGGCGACAATCAAGCAGCGGACGGCAAGGTAACGATCGGCTTGTCGATTTCGACCCAGAACAACCCATTCTTCGTAACACTTAAAGAAGGCGCTGAGAAAGCGGCAGCAGAAGCTGGCGCGGAGCTGATCGTCGTGGACGCTCAGGACGATACGGCGAAGCAAATCAGCGGCATCGAAGACTTGATCCAAAAGAAGGTTGACGTCATTTTGATCAACCCGACGGATGGCGACGCTGTCGTGACCGCAGTGGAAGCTGCTAATGACGCAAACATTCCTGTCATCACGGTTGACCGTGCAGCTAACGGCGGAACTGTTGTCTCGCATATCGCGTCCGACAACGTGAAGGGCGGTCAAATGGCGGGCGATTATATATTGGAAGCGCTTGGAGGCAAAGGAAACATCGTCGAGCTTCAGGGTACGGCCGGCACTTCCGCGGCTCGCGACCGCGGCGAAGGATTCCACAAAGCTGTAGACGGCAAGGACGGCGTGAAAGTCGTTGCTTCGCAGCCTGCTGATTTCGACCGCGCCAAAGGCCTGTCGGTAATGGAAAACATTTTGCAAAGCAACGGCGACATTCAAGCGGTATTCGCCCATAATGACGAAATGGCGCTAGGCGCCCTGCAGGCGATTGAAGCTGCCGGCAAAACAGACATTATCGTTGTCGGATTCGACGCGACTGCCGATGCGGTAACAGCCGTCAATGCCGGTACGCTGGCTGCCACAGTTGCACAGAAGCCGGAAGCAATCGGACAAAAAGCGATTGAAACAGCGGTGAAAGTAGCCGGAGGCGAGACAGTGGAAACAGCTATTCCGGTCGAGCTGGAGCTTGTGACTAAACCATAATCCTTATAGAGAAAGCAGCTATCGCAGGTCTTCTGTGATGGCTGCTTTTTTTGTTAAGCCAAGAGACATCTTCAAAGATGTCTTTTTACTTTAGATACGTATGATATGATTGTAGCCATTGTTTGGGAGAAGATTGCCTATTTGGAGTGATTTGGAGAGTTTTTTAAGAAGAGATTCAAAACTCAGACTACACCAGTAGAAGCCTGCTGCGTGATCTTCGGACAGGGGTTCTAATCCCCTCGCCTCCACCGTAAAAAACCACAACCTCATCCGGTTGTGGTTTTTTGGTCAGCGCGTAGTTATTGAATCCAGACGCAGTTCAGTTAAGCTGACGCACATAGTTTAAGGCTTTAACGGCAAGGTCTTCCCATTGTACGGAATGGCGGTTGGGCACCTGCACCCATCCGGTCATGGGGCGGCCTGGCATTGGTTCGAACGGACGGACGCCTTCCATAGACATTAAGCTTTCATCTGCAGGCAGCTTGAACACCATTTCCTCCTGGTGGAACATGGCGAAAGCTTTCTTGTTTATTTTCAGACACTTTGCGCCGAACATGTTTCCTTTTGCCACGTTATCCGTTAAGTTCAAATGGCTGGCAATTTCGTTGAATTTCACCTCGTATTGCGACAATGAAATCCCTCCTAGCCCAAATATTTCTCCAGCGAATTCCAGTAGTTATCTTTCCAACCCGGCGCCAAATGTTCGCTCTGACCTTCGGGGATGCCCGTGTGATCAAAGACCAACAGGGTATCCGCGCCTTGCTCCTTGAGTTCAAACTTGACGATGGAATATACGCCATCCGGCCATCGGGACGGACGCCAAGCCTGTACGATTCGTTGGTTAGGCACCAATTCCACGTTACGGCCAACGATATGTCCTCCAAAACAGGAGAAAGAACCGCCAACCTCCGGGCTGATCTCGGTAGGAGCACCTCCGGTAGCTTCACTAAATTGCCCGGAATTCATGAGAATCTCATAAATGCGGCTAGGGCTCGCTTTGAAAATAACTTCCTGATGGATAGATGTAGACATCTTTACGCCCCCGCCTTTAACTGTTCGTCTTTATGCTTCAACCAATTCTCCAGCATTTCAACGGTCATGCTTTTGAGCATATCCGCGTGATCGTGAATGGCGTGGTGCCACATCGCAGCTTCTACTTTATATTTATTTTCGTCCGTTACGGAAAATCCGCAGTTGCAGGATAGAGTAGTCATTTGATTTTAAGTCTCCTTTAATTAGGTATATATTTAGTTGTATTAACTTTCGTGCATAGCTTGTTCGGACCAAGGGTCGATGCCGGGATCTTGACCTTGAGCCAATAATTGCAGACGATCCATGTAATGCGCCCAACCCTGCTGATGAGACGGGATTTCCGTGGCCGGCAAATCGTAATGAGTTAATAGTAAAAGGGTTCCGTTATCTTTTGGCGTCAGCTTGAACTCGAGCGTACTTGACCCCGGAGGTACTAGCTTCGACTTTTCCCAACCCCATGTCATAACGATTTTCTCGTTAGGGATAATCTCCTTGTATTCGCCCATCGCAATGTCGCTTCCGTTAACATCGATGCGATATTTGCCGCCGATGCTCGGTTCGAGCAGAACGTGGCGCCCCATCCAACGGACCAGCTTGTCCGGGTCGATAAAGAACGAGAACAAGGTTTCCGGGCTGCATTCGATAAAAATCTCCTTAGTGACCGTGTCACTGCTGTTGATTGGATTCATGTTTTCTCCTTTCTTCCTCTTCCGCTGCTTCTTTCAAACGCAGTAAGCTATCATCCCAGAAACGGTCAATATATGCTTTCAAATCAGCAAAACCTTCCCTCCTAATTCGGTAATACCGTTTGGTTCCGTCTCTTCGAACGACAACAAGTCCGGATTCCTCGAGAACCTTGAGATGCTGCGATACTGCAGGCGCTGAAATATCAAAATGCGACGCTATCGCGCTGGAGGTAAGCTCTCCATTACGGACGAGATACAAAATATCTCTGCGTCTAGGCTCTGTAAGAGCATGAATGGCTTTTTCGATCATGACATTAATTTAGCATATACTTAATTAAGTGTCAACTTAAATAACAAATAAAGAAGAAGGCTATAGATTAGAGTTCATGTAAATAGGGGAATTTATACTCGCAGCTTAATAATGAACGTGCTCATATATGAAAGAAAACCTGAATGAAACCGCTTTACAATTTATAAATGAGCATATATAATCATAAATAAGAACAAATAGTCATAGATGAGCAAGAATAGGATAAATTCATCGGCGAATGGGCATCAAGGAAAGAGGTGTTACACACATGCTGTTTGAGGAAGAGCGAAAGCGGAAAATCGTTGAATATATACAGAGCCATGGAAGAGCGTTAGTGCCTGAGCTTGCGGACCGTTTTCAAGTTTCTGAATCAACGGTGCGCAGGGATTTAAGGGAATTGGAAGAAGCCAAGCTGCTCCGTAGAACTCATGGCGGCGCGGTCTTGCTCCAACAAGATAGCGTTGAACCCTCATTTGTGGAAAAGGAAGACCGCTACCGCCTTCAGAAGGAAGGAGTCGCACAGAAAGCGTTGTCCTTTATTGATGAAGGGGATACGATTTTTCTGGACTCGGGAACCACGACGTATTTTATAGCTAAACACTTGAGAAATTTTCAGAAATTAACCGTGGTCACAAATTCGAACATGGTCGCGCAGGAGCTGAATCAATTGAAGCATCTTGATTTGCTTCTTACTGGCGGAACCTTGCGTTATGAAACGCAGGCGATGGTTGGTCCGATTGCGGATCGCGCGATTGATTCCATCCGTGTCAATAAGCTGTTTCTGGCCATTAACGGTATTGACCCGGACGCCGGACTTACTACGCCAAACCTGACAGAGGCGGAAACGAAACGGCGAATGATACAATCTGCCAAA
This sequence comes from Paenibacillus prosopidis, assembly GCF_003337375.1. GTDB lineage: Bacteria > Bacillota > Bacilli > Paenibacillales > Paenibacillaceae > Pristimantibacillus > Pristimantibacillus prosopidis. Next base: position 215,566 of record NZ_QPJD01000007.1, on the reverse strand, counting down.
CAAGTCATACTAGTAATGGATCATAGCAAATTCGGGAAGGTGTCGTTTGCTAAGGTTGCCGAGTTATCCGACATTCATCATTGTATCGTCGATGACGAGTTACCGGCACAAGCGGTTAGAGCGATGGAAGCAGAAGGAATAAAAGTAACAGTGGTAAGGAGATTGGAACAATGAATACCATCCAAACGGTAACATTAAATCCCGCTGTAGACAAAACCGTAACGGTGGAAAATTTTTCATTCGGCGAATTGAATCGCATCAAGACCATCCGAACGGATGCGGGCGGCAAAGGCATTAATGTCGCGAAGGTTTTGCAGCGGTTTTCGGTACCTGTCAAAGCGCTCGGTTTTCAAGCGGGACATGAAGGAAAAGTGATTTTGGAGAAGCTTCGCGAACAGGGTATCTCCTCATATCTGATAGAGGCGGAAGGAGAAACCCGCACCAACTTGAAGGTGGTGGATGAGCGGACCAAACAAACGACGGAATTGAATGAAGCCGGCTTCTCGCCAAGCGAGGCGCTGCTGGAGGAATTCGTTGAACGCTTCGAGTCGAGCCTTAGCGAAGCAGCGCTTGTTGTTTTAGGAGGAAGCTTGCCTCCGGGTACGCCGGTTGATTTTTACCGGAGGCTGATAAAGCTGGCAAACCGTAAGGGAGTCCGTACCATTCTGGATGCTGACGGTGAAGCCCTTGCCCGGGGAATTGAGGCGGTGCCGTTTGCTTTGAAGCCGAACATTCATGAACTGGAAGCCTTGTTTGATACTACGTTCACGACGGACGAGCAAATCGTATCTGCAGCGCAGCAGCTGATCCACAAAGGAATTTCCTATGTCATGGTGTCTATGGGAGGCGAGGGATCTATTCTCGTCAGCGAACGGGAAGCGATTCGTGCCAAGCCGTTTCCGATCACCCCTTTAAGTACGGTAGGTGCGGGGGATTCCATGGTAGCTGCAATGGCATATAGCTTCGTACATGGTAAGTCTCTCGAAGATATGGCAAGGTGGACTTCAGCGGCAGGGACCGTCACCGCTTCCAAGTCCGGAACAGAGGTTTGTACGCTTGACGAGGTTCAGGATAAGCTGGGGCTTGTCAATATTTTCCGATTAACAATCGAGGTATAAACAATCAGGAGGGGAAAATAATGAAGAAAATTATTGCGGTTACTGCTTGTCCGACCGGCGTCGCGCACACTTATATGGCTGCGGAATCACTTGTGAAAGCGGCAAAAGAGAAACAAATTGAGCTGAAGGTCGAAACCCGCGGCGCGGTTGGCGTTGAAAATGAGATCACGGAACAGGAAATCGCTGAAGCGCATGCTATCATCATTGCAGCAGATACGGATGTCCTAGAATCCCGCTTTCAAGGAAAGCCGGTGGTGAAAGTTCGTGTCGCACAGGCGATCAAAGATCCTAAAGGTTTGATTGAACAAGCGTTAAATATGCAGGCTTCTGACCCAACCGATTATCTTAAGCAAGTAGATAAATCTAAAGCGGAACGCAGCTCATCGCGAACGGGCGCTTACAAGCACCTGATGACCGGCGTTTCGGCAATGCTGCCGCTTGTTGTGGCGGGAGGATTGCTGATCGCAATTTCCTTCATTTTCGGAATCGAGGCATTTAAAGAAGAAGGAACGTTGGCAGCGGCTTTGATGAGTATTGGCGGGGGCGCCGCTTTCGCGCTTATGGTTCCCGTTCTTTCCGGTTTCATCGCATTCTCTATTGCTGAGAAGCCTGGACTTGCGCCGGGATTGGTCGGTGGCATGTTAGCTTCCCAACTAGGTGCGGGCTTTATCGGCGGTATCGCGGCAGGCTTTCTGGCGGGCTACTTGGCGCTATGGTTGAAAAATACAATTAGATTACCTAGAAACCTGGAAGGCTTAAAGCCCATTCTATTGATTCCGCTTATTGCGACGGCGATTACTGGGTTGTTGATGGTATTCGTTATCGGGGAACCAATCAAATTTATTATGGACAGCTTGACGGCGTGGTTACAATCGCTTGGTAAGGCAAATGCGATATTGCTTGGATTGCTGCTTGGCGCGATGATGGCCTTCGATATGGGCGGGCCGGTTAATAAAGCCGCTTATACGTTTGCGGTAGGGCTCCTGGCAAGTAATGAGTTTGGCCCAATGGCAGCGGTGATGGCAGCTGGAATGACGCCTCCGCTTGGCGTGTGGCTCGCAACGATGCTGGCGCCTAGGAAGTTCACGCAGGATGAGAGGGATGGCGGAAAGTCTGCGGCTGTGCTAGGCATTTCCTTCATCACGGAGGGCGCGATTCCTTTCGCGGCAAGCGATCCGATTCGTGTCATTCCGTCCTTAATGGTAGGCTCGGCTGTCACGGGAGCATTATCGATGTTATTCGGAGCAACGCTGCGGGCGCCGCACGGCGGCATCTTCGTACTGCCGATTCCGAACGCGGTCTCTCATTTGGGCTTGTACGCATTAGCCATTCTAATCGGAACCGTCGTAACGGCGATAATGCTCAGCATTTTGAAAAAAACAGTAAGATAAGAATTAGCAGGAGGGGTTTAATATGAACGTAAATGCACTGTTGGATAAACAATCGATTTTAATTCCTTTGGATATTTCGGACAAAACGGAATGCATACAGGCAATGGTGGACGCGTTGGCGCTATCCGGCTGCGTTACCGACAAGTCAGCCTACCTTGAGGCAGTTATGAACCGCGAGAAGACGGGTTCCACCGGCATTGGCTTTGGCGTCGCAATCCCGCATGGAAAATCCGCCGGCGTAAGCAAGCCCGGCTTAGCCTTTGCGAAGCTGGCCAAGAAGACAGATTGGGACTCGCTCGATGGAGAGCCCGTTTCCGCCGTTTTTATGATCGCGGTGCCGGAGGCAGCGGCAGGTAATGAGCATCTGCAAATACTAATTGCAATATCCCGCAAATTAATTGATGAGGAATTCCGCAATAAATTGTTCGCTGTTCAGGATTCAGAGGAATTGATCGGCTTATTGCAAACTATATAGAAGAAGGAAATGGAGAGAAACTCATATGTTGACTAAAGAAGTGACCATTCGTAATGCAACCGGCTTTCATATACGGCCTGCGCAATTGTTTACGGAGCAGGCGGCTAAGTTTCAATCGCAAGTAAACATTTTGGTTAAAGATCAAGGTGTGAAAGTGGACGGCAAAAGCATTTTGGGACTCATGACACTGGGACTTTCGCAAGGAAGTGTCATTGAGATTTCTGTCGATGGCCCCGATGAAGAGAAAGCGTTGGAATCGCTTGTGCAGCTGGTTGAAGGTGGATTTGGAGAAGTATAACAACAATGTGAAAACGGAGAGGAGGCCCGGGTCTATGTCACAGGATTTGAACATTCAAGGCTTAGGGGTTTCAGAAGGCATTAAATTAGGAAAAGCGTTTGTCTATTCGCCTGTGCGTCTGGAGGATGTCAAGGATCAAAAAACTGACGCTCCGGACATGGAAGCGGGCTTACTTCATACCGCAAAAGCGCATTGTTTAGCCGATTTGGATGCTTTAGTCGCGCGGGCGAATGACATTTTAGGGGAAGAGAAGGCGGTCATTCTAAAAGGCCAGGTCAGCATGCTGAATGATCCTTCTTTTTTTCCGCCCATGGAGAAATTGATTCATAACGAAAAGTGGACGGCGGAAACGGCAGTCCGAATGGTGACGATACAGACGGCTAGCATATTCGAAAGCATGCCGAGTGAATATATGCGGGAACGGGCTGCGGATGTTCGGGATGTGGGCAGCAGGCTGTTGATGTACGTGCGGGGACGTCAAGGCAGCCAGTTATCCGATATTCAGGAAGAAGTCATTATCGTCGCAGATGATCTATCCCCGTCTGATACCGTTCAATTGGATAAGCAGTTCGTACTTGGTTTTGTTACCCGTATTGGCGGCAAAACCTCGCATACGGCTATCTTGGCCAACTCATTGGGTATCGCGGCCATTCTGGGAGCGGGAAGCGGTATTGAACAAATTAAAGATGGCGATATGCTCGCGATTGATGGAGCTACCGGCGTTTGCATCGTGAACCCCGATACTAAGACGATTAAGGATATGCGTGAGAAGATGCGGCTTCAAGAGGAATCCCGCCAACAATTGTTGGCTTATGCGGATAAAGCAGCGGTTACTGTAGACGGCTTTAAGGTCGAAATCGCTGCGAATATCGGAACGCCTGAAGAGGCTCTCGGCCTGCTGGGAACAGGAGCGGAGGCAGTCGGTTTATACCGTACCGAGTTTTTGTTCATGAGCCGCAGCAGCATGCCGGATGAAGAAACACAATTTCAGGCATACAAATCGGCGGCGGAAGCGATGCAGGGACGTCCCGTCATTATCCGGACGCTCGACATCGGCGGCGATAAAGAGCTGCCTTATTTGGAGCTTCCTCATGAGTTGAACCCTTTTCTGGGTTATCGCGCTATTCGATTGTGTCTGGATCGTCCGGACTTGCTGGTAACTCAGCTGCGGGCTATTCTGCGGGCTAGTGCTTACGGAAATCTCAAAGTGATGTTTCCGATGATCTCAGGCCTTGAAGAATGGAGAAAAGCGAAGGGGATTTTCGAAGAGGTCCGGGAGCAGCTTCGCCTTGAGTCTATCCCGATGGCGGAGAAGATTGAAGTCGGCATCATGATTGAAATACCGTCCGCGGCGCTTCAAGCCGACCGTTTCGCCAAAGAAGTGGATTTCTTCAGCATTGGTACGAATGATTTGGTTCAATATACGCTTGCCGTGGACCGAATGAACGAGAAGGTCTCTTATCTGTATGATTATTTCCACCCTGCGGTTATCAGGCTCATTAAACAAGTCATTGATGCTTCCGACCGTCACGGCAAATGGACAGGCATGTGCGGAAGCATGGCGGGAGATCCTTTGGCCGCGCCATTATTAATGGGTTTAGGGCTGCATGAGTGGAGCATGTCTCCGTCCGCCATCCAAAAGATCAAGCGTCAAATTATTAATTTGAACCGCAGAGATTGCCAGGAGCTTGCCGAGCGAATTTTGGATATGGATACGCCTGCAGAGGTTCGCAAAGCATTAGAGGCTTATCAAAAGTAACTTTATTGCAGCGGATTATGGCTTTGTACCGCCATGGTTCGCCCTTAAGAGAAACCTGACCGGAAGGGGTCAGGTTTTTTTGTTTTGCAGGAAACTACATCGCTCAGTAGTCATCAGCCCCGAGTGTGCCCTTATCGCGCAGGAGCCCTCCGGCTCGTCTTCGTGTCACCTCTTGCTTTCATTAAAGGGAAATCCTCCCGTAATTTGTCCTCGAAATAATGAGAGATCCATCTAACAGGAAAACCTCCTTCTAAATCGGCGATTTACATGCTGATCGACCGAATAAGATCAAATTAGCGGGAGGTTTTTCATTTATATGATTACGATAACGATAAAGTAGAAAAATTAGCTGGATGTTTTCCCGTTATCTCTCACTCAGGGAAGTGAAACCCGCAGGGAGATTTTCCTATTGCCCAACCTCAGTTCTACTAAAGATTTGCGAATCTATGATAAGGCATAATCATCGGAGCAAATTCCATTGTCGGGGAATGCGATTCTCTGGTAACGTTGATTTTCATGTTTACAATATTTTCTTTATTATGCTAAAATCACTTTAACGGAAGCACCGTGCAAACAGCTTAAGAGCTGTTTGCACGGTGCTATTTCTATTTAAGGGAGGATTTTTCATGTATGCCAAAGTCGTCACGCCAGCAATTATTACTCAAGAGTGGCTGGATCAAGCATTTTCTCCATTAATGAATTATTTGAATCAAGAACACAGCGAGCGTAAAGACCGAATATTGAGTAACATGATGTTCATCGGCAATGCAGACGAGAAGTTTTATTATAAAAATCGTTTGACGCGCTCATACATCGTATTTGATCAATCAGGAAAGAAGCAATATTGTGCGGAAGATGCCCTCATCGAGGCTTGGTGACTTCTTTCATTCTCGACAGAGGCGATGCGACGATACGGTGAATTGCATCGGGAGCATCCTCATCGCGAATATTGCTTTTTTCATATATCTCGACCCAAATTAGTTGCGCGAGAACGATATGTGGGAGTGCGGGAGCCCAGATGATTTTTCGAAAATAATCAACCATTCCAAAATTGGAGTGGTTTTTTTGTAGCTTAGGAACTCCTTTTAGCTTGAATCAGAAGTAATTAATGCTGGACAGGGGTTCAACTGCCCACTCAAGCCTGATAGGCAAAGAACAGAGGGGTGATAAAAGTTCATCCTTACCGATAATGTTTTATCCACATATAATTCGAAATGTAGCAAGGGAACGAAACCCGGGAGGCTGTAATGAGCTGACCGAAACAGACCGCATTCACAAAAAGTATTTTATCTTGAATGGGAGTGATTATCATTTTTCGTAAGTTAATAGCAACGATGTTAACGTTTTTGCTGCTACTCGGAGCTTTCCTTCCGGCAGCGAATGCAAGTTCAGGGCTCGGCCAGTGGATCTGGTGGACCGATGAAGGAGAAGCCTATAAAACATTTGGAGGAAACTCCAGCATTACCATCCACACCGGGAAGATGCAAATTATTCCGCATTGTTCTGAAGGAAATCCTGACGGGTTAACCTCATGGACCGATCTTTATATCGTGAAGAGCGGAAGCATCAACGCACTTTCCCACGGGGAGGAACTAGAGGATGAGGGCGGCGGCGACCCGAACACCGTCATGAGTATATCGAACGGCATCTTCATCTCTGAAACGATCGGCTACACAGGGCCGGATGGAAAAATACCCCCTGGCGAATATGCCGTTGTGTTTGACGAATGTCAAGACGGAAAGTTCGATTATCTCATCGATGGAGTCATTGATCCTGCTTTCAAGGTAGAATATACTACCGGTTTCGTTCCACCGCTGGACCTGACGCAGCTGAAGGAAGATGCAGGAAAGCTGGCGGAGCGCTGGGAGAAGTATAGGGAGTACGCAGAGAAATTGTTTGCTCTTGCAAAAGCAGCGGATGCCAATAGAAATCCGAATGAGAAATTTGTAGATTTCCTAATGCGCAGCGGTCTTCAAGATCCGCGGACAATGGCATTGCTTCAACTCGCCAATCAGTCCAAACATTATCAAGGCATCAAGGATGACCCGCCGGATCCGGACTATAAACATATTACTCCGCTTGGAGAGAGGCTGCTCCTGGACTTCCAAAGTAACGATCCAGTGGATGCCGCCATGCAGGGTCTGGCGAATGATATTGCCAAAGAGCAAGCGATGACCCGTCAAATGTGGACGCAGCTTGAACGTTATCAAGGAGCGCAAGCGACGGGTGATGTGAATTGGGCGCTGATACACGGCAAGGCGCTTAGCGACAACATAAATCTAATGCTCTATCAGCTGCAGTTTACAAGCCAAAGTCTCTCGCGGTTTAATCAAGCATTCGCACAGAATGATGAAGCATTAAACGAGAAGGCTGCCGAATTGCGGCAGCTTCAAGAGCGAGTTGCAGCGTCAGGCTTCACGGATGAGGAAAAGCAATATTTCGCCTCGCTTGGCTTAACCGAGTCGGAAATTGTGCAGTTTAAAGCGGAATTCACGGCTATGGACTTCAATTTTTCAAAGCAAGATATGTTAGCTGAGGGTGCTGCTATCATTGAAGACAATAACGTCTTCGGTACAAACTTGGTAGACTTCGGCGGCCATGTGGTCGGACTCGTTAACCAGCTTCTGCAGGATCCGACAGTAGTCGATGATGCTCCTTATGCGGACGCCGGTGGTCCTTACTCCGGGAAAGAAGGAGATCCCGTTACGTTCAACGGCACCTGGTCCACGAGCGATGCCGGTATCGCTGCCTTTGATTGGGATCTGGATAGCGACGGATTTTTCGATGATGCTCAGGGCGTAAAGGTGACACACACGTTCACCAAGCCGGTTAATGGGCTTGTCGGGTTGAGAGTAACGGATAATAACGGAAAACAAGCGGTTCATTATGCGCAAACCGTCATTGCCGATGTGAATCGCGCACCGCTTCTCGTGGAACAATCGCCCGCCGCTCGTCAAGTGCAGCAGTATGTAGGGGAGGCGGCGTCATTTGAAATTACGGCCATTGAGCCCGATAACGACCCAATAGCTGTTGAATGGTTTGTTGATGGGGCAACCGCAGGCACAGGAACAGGAAATAAGTATACGTATGTTCCGACTTCCGTCGGCTTGCATGCGGTTGAGGCGATCGTTTCGGATTCAAATCCGCTTGGCGGAACCTTTCTAGTCAGTTGGATTGTTAAAGTCGTTCAAAAGCAGCCGCCGGCGACTATCAATCTAACACCTGAGAGCGCATCGCGTTCGCTTGGCTCAGCACATACGATAAAAGCGACAGTCCTTGATCAGCAAGGCCAACCGGTGATCGGGACACCTGTTTCCCTTGTTATTACTGGTGCTAACCCAGGCACACATACGGCAAACACGGATAATACTGGTATGGCAGCATTTCAATACACGGGCACACAGACAGGTGAAGACCGGATCGTCGCACAGGTCGGATCGCTGTCCAGTAACCCTGCAGCTGTTGTTTGGAGTACAGAGGATGTGACCGCCCCTTTCACGACAGCATCATTGTCGCCGGCTGAGCCGGACGGCACGGGCGGTTACTATCGATCCCCGGTAACCGTTTCATTTACAGTTAATGACGAGGGCAGTGGTGCCGCTAAGACGGAATACCGGGTGAATGAGGGCGATTGGGAGATTTATCGGGCTCCGGTCACATTTAGTGCGGACGGATCTTACACCATTTCGTATCGAAGCACGGACAACGTAGGTAATGTCGAGACCGTGAAGCAAGTCTCGTTTATGATTGGCGCATCGGAGGTTCCTCAAGCGTTCTTTAATCCCGTTACTGCAGGAAAGAACGTCGCACTGTTAGAAGAGAGAGCCAAGATTGAAGCCGTATCCAGCAATTATGACTCAGGCCATAGTGCAGAAAATATGTTGAAATTTAATTATCATAACCCATGGGCAACAAAGTCGAAAGACAATCAATGGGTGAAGATCAACTTGGCAGACGGCGAGTCGTACCTCATTGACCGGATCCAGATCAGACCGCGTATTTCTTTTGCGGATCAGCGGGTGAAAGATTTCGAGGTAGCAATTTCAAATACAACGTTAGACGACTTCAGTACAATCATTAGCGGTACGCTTGAAAACAATGGAGAGCTGCAGGAGTTCAAGCTTCCAAAGCCGATGTTAGCCAAATATATTTTGTATAAACCACTTTCTTCTCAAGGAAACGGTTCAGTCATTTCAACTCAGCAATTGAAAGTCAAGACCGGTCAGATCGGCGGCGAAACCGTCACTTTCCAAAACCTGTCCACAGACAAAAATAATGATATTGTTTCTTACGAATGGGATTTCGGGGACAACAGTCCGAAAAGCAACGTGAAGGAACCGACCCACACGTTCCCAGGTCCGGGCACCTATCCGGTTACATTGACCGTAACGGATTCACAGGGCCAGTCGAGCAGCGTTACGTTGCAGCAAACGGTTGAGCCTGCAGATTTCGAGTTCCTCCCGCAAAATCCGAAAGAAGGGGAACAGGTCACTCTCATAAATACGACAGCCGGCGGTGACCAAGGACTTATTACAAGCAGCACATGGGATTTCGGTGACCGATCCTACACGGATTACGGAATGTCCGTCTCGAAATATTACCATGACAGCAATACCTATATAGCAACGCTTGATATAGTGACTAAAGACGGCAAGAAATACCAAGTGAAAAAACCGATCACCCCATCGAACGTTGCGCCTATCGTCGATGCAGGAAGAGATGTAACAGTACTTGGCGGCCAAAGATATGAAGGAACTACTCGAATTATCGATCCGGCCAGAGACGACCGTCACACTTGCGTCTGGGACTTCGATGACGGAACGACATCTACATCGTGCCACTTTGATCATGCCTATCCGGTAATGGAAAAGGATTCGCCTGACAAAATTTATAAGGCAACCGTTACCGTTACGGATGATGATGGCGCAGTGGGCAAAGATACGTTTAAGATTACCGTTCGCGCCGAGCAGACACCTAGACAGATCGCTTACTATACGTTCGATGGCAATTTCCAGGACTCTTCGGGTAACGGCAACCACGGAGCGTCGACGATCGGCAATCCGACATTTATCGAAGGGATAATCGGCCAAGCCGCGAAGTTTGACGGTAAAAGCGGGGTACTCGTAGAAGACAGCGATTCGCTTGATTTGGCGACATCCTTCAGCTTCTCTATGTGGGTGTACAAAGAGAATGGAGGCACAGGCGGCTACGCGCCTATATTATCCAAGGGCCACACAGAAAATTACGGACCGTATTCCTTCTTGCATGACGGATGGGGAGATTCTCCGGGCATGCGTCTTGTAAGCGGCGACCGCAATGGATTTACACACCTCTTCCCGAGCACGCCAATGCCGGACAAAGAGTGGTATATGTCTACTGTCACCTGGGACGGCACGATGGCTAAGTACTATATTAACGGCGTATACAAGACTTCGATGGCTTGGAAAGGTATATTTGAGAATACAAACGAGAAGCTGACCATTGGATTCGATCCTCCGGGAGCGACGGAATATTTCAATGGTATGATGGACGATTTTAGAATGTACAATTACCCTCTCACCGAGGCGGAAATCAAGCAGTTGTACGAACTGAAAAACCCGGCGCCTGCGGACGTTGCGGTTACAGCGGATCCGGCCATTCTTAACGCCGGCCAATCGAGTACGGTTACCGCTGTTGTGAAGGATTCGAATGGTCAAACGATGGCGGGGCAAGAGATAACGTTCACGACGACACTCGGTACGATTACCCAAACAGCAGTAACAAATGCGAATGGAGTGGCAAATGCCGTGTTGACGTCACAGCTCGCCGGTACGGCGAAGGTGAAGGCGCAAACCGCCCGGGGAGCCTACGGGGAAACTAGCGTACAGTTTAAGAATACGAATACGCCTCCGGTTGCGCAAGCGGCTTCCGTCCAAGGGCACGAGGACCTGCCGTTGTCGGGAGAATTAAACGCGAGCGATGCGGATGGGGATAACTTAACCTTCAGCTTGGTAAATCAGCCGCTGAAAGGCACGGTTTCCATTAGTCCTTCGGGACAGTTTAAGTATGTACCGGGCCTCGACGACTGGAACGGAACCGACAGCTTTTCCTTTAAAGTAAATGACGGCAAGGCGGACTCCGAGTCTGCAGACATATCGGTAACGATTGATCCGGTAAATGATGCGCCGTCATTTAGAAAAGGAGATGACCAGGCGGCGAATAAGGCCGATGTGGTTCAAGAGGTAAGCGTGCCAGCCTGGGCTTCGAACATTTCCGCCGGTCCGGCTGACGAGTCCGGTCAGGCTCGAGCATTCAGTGTTACCAATGACCGGAACGATCTGTTCGCCGTTCAACCGGCGGTCGCATCGGATGGTACGCTGAGCTTCACGCCTGCGAATGGCGTCAGCGGTACAGCAACGGTTTCCGTCGCTCTGACGGATGACGGGGGTACGGCATACGGCGGCGTTAACGCATCCGCAGTTCAAACCTTCACCATTACGGTTGACTCCATCAATCCGGAAATTTCGGCTGATTTCCCGGCCGATTGGACGAACGACAGCGTCGCCGTGACGGCGGAGTTTGACGGAACCGGCAGCGTTGTTACGGCAAGGAAATGGGCCGCGGGTGAGCGGATGGCCGAGTTTTTTGCGGCCGGAGGCAACAACTTCACGGGTAACAGCTTTACGGTGACGTCGAACGGCAGCTACACATTGTATGCCGAGGATGAAGCAGGAAATCAGGCGGTTAAGGTGATTAAGGTAGGAAACATTGATACGGTCGCGCCGGTTACGGCAGCTTCCGTTAATCCGGCTGGACCGAACGGATGGCATACCGTCGATGCGGTTCTCACGCTTTCGGCTGCTGACGATTTGTCAGGCGTAGCCAAGACAGAATACCGGATCAATAACAGTGAATGGGCCTTATACACCGGTTCGGTCCCTGCCTTCCATGACGGGGAGTACCGGGTCGATTATCGCAGCGTGGATAACGCGGGGAATGTGGAAGCGGAACAATCAATAACGATTCGAGTGGACACAACCGCTCCGGTCTTTACCGTCAGCTTGGATCAAGGAACCTTGTGGCCGCCGAATCATAAAATGGTCGATATTACTGCAACCCTTGATTTCGGCGACGCTACATCCGGTATCGCCTCGGTCGTACTGACTTCTATTACGAGCAGCGAGCCCGATGACGGGCTTGGTGACGGCGATACGGCGAACGATATTCAAGGCGCCGATTATGGAACGCAGGATACCCAGTTTAGCTTGAGGGCGGAGCGCTCTGGGCAGGGTACGGGCCGTCTCTATACGATTACGTATACCATAACCGATAAAGCTGGCAACCAGTCGGTACAAAACGTAACCCTCAAAGTGCAGCACGATAATTCGGGTCAACTGTCCAAAAAATAATGGTTAACGTGCAAGCTGTCCCCGAAGGAGATGATCCTCGGGGACGGCTTTTTTGCATTTAAGGTTTTAGGTAATTGTAATCCCTTGTTTTATCCCGACCAACTTAGTTCTATTCCTCGTCTTCGTTCTCTGCTTGCACCTGCGGCTTGGCCGGAAGGCCGTGAGCTTCCCGGATGAGCGAGAAGTAATGATCCGCCCGCACGGCTTGATATTCCGGTCCGAGCGACTCGGTCACCGCGACGACATCCGACGGTGTCATGCTCCAAGCGAGCAGGCCGAGGGAAACGAACAACGGCGATTTGCCGTCCCAGTTTGCTTTGACTTCGTCCAAAACGTTTTTGCCGTCTTGTGCGGTGCTGATGCCCTGAATCGTCGATAACGGAAGGGAGCCGTTCACGATCTCGACGCCGTGATGGTTTTCCCAGCTGAGGAAGAGTCCCGACGCTTTGTAGTCGTTCTCATATGCGGCTGCCTTTGATTCGCTAAGCGGCACGTTCTCGCTGTTGACACGGTTCAGTACGTAAGGAATGGTCATCCCTGTTTTCTTCAGATACTTGTAAGACTGCTTCAGGAAATCCGAGAATGTGGCATCGGGCCAAGCTTCCGGATAGAAGTACCCGGCTCCGGACGGTCCGGCAATGATGAGGTCATTTTCCGTCGCTGTCTCTTGGTAGTAGTTCAGCATAGCAGGAGCGCCGTCGTAAAGGAGCGGACTCGAGGTCCAGTTGATCGGTACTTTGCCGCGGGCCGGGTCATCCCATAGAATGCGCATTCTGTGCTGGTTGTATTGGAAGTTGTCGCCTTCGCTGAAGGTATATGTGACGTAAATTTTATTTTCAAGCTTCGGTGCCTCTGGTGTCTTGGCTTCAACCGGCTTAGCCTTTGTTCCCGAGAAGACCGTCAGGTTGCTAAACCAGTCCGCCGCAAGCACGTAGACGCTGTGATTGGATGTGATTTCTACGGAGCTGAATTCGCCTTCAACGTCATTGCTGAACCAACCCAGATAAGGGGTCCCCGGCTTGACGTCTGATAAAATTTTCTCGAAGAGCGCCTTCTGTTCAGGTACATTCGAGTCGAGCCAGAACACCATCGCTTTGTTTGCGACCGCATAATCGCGGAGGTAGCCGTAAGGCTCCTTCTGCTCCGAAGAGAGTGGCTGGATATTGCCCGCCGAAACCTTGTATTGGTTCCACATAAAGACGGAGGCGGTCAGCTGCTTCGTGCCGGCCGGCGGTGTGAACTTGTAAACGAAGTAACGGCCGTTGTCGGCGAACCGGTGTCCGCCTTGTCCTGACGATACTTGGGAGCTTTGACGGTCATACAGGAACGCTTCCTCTTCGGGCGTGCCCGGGATGAACTGCGCGATCGTCTGCCCGTCCGCTTTCACGGTAACCTCGTGAACGGCCGGTCCCCAACCGTCCTGCGGAAAGGCGTCATCGAAGCGGAGGTAGACGGATTCTTTGCCCAGAAAGCCGGACAGATCAAGCTCATACGTTTTCTTGTTGTTACCGTCGCGCTCCTGCGTAAGCTCTTCCGCGATCGTCTTGAACGATTCAGGAAGACCCGGAGGCATTTTGATGGAAGTGTCCGGGCTTAAGCCGATCAGCATCCGGTTCGTCGTTTTTTTCCACAGATTCTCATATTGCCAGGTGTAAGCATCCAAACGGTCCTTGAATTTGCCCTGCAGATCCTCGAGTACCTTCAGGTTGAACGGAGATGCTTTCAACTGCGCAGCGAGCGCCGGGCTCGCCACGACGGCGTCCTCCAGTCCTGCGAGTGTGGTCGCTACATTGACGGAATCCGCGACCTTCGGATCGTAAACGATTATGCCTTTGACTTCTTTTTTATATTTCTTAACGATGTCCCAGTAATCTTCGTACAGGTTGTAGGGAACCTTAAGATCATTCAGCCAGGTCAGCTTGCCTTCTTCCTGATTTTCCAACAGGTAGATCCGCGGCTCCGCACGGTTAACGATACCCTGCAGAGTCGCAAGCAGCAGCTTGATGTCTCCCGGCGCATCATAAATATCCGCAGCATCCAGCTGTTTGGGCTTCGCAAATGTTGGGAGCGCTTGCTTTTCTGGCCAAATAACTGAGCCGTTGTTCAGAATCGATTCCGAAGAAGCGGAAGCGCCAAGCGTTAAAGACAGCGTGCTAATTAGAGCCAGACATGTGACGGTAAGTTTTCGAATCACGTCGTACACCTCGTCTTATCCCAATTTGGTGGAACTATCGTCAGAGCGGCCTTTCTAATTCCCTCCTTCTTCGGCTACCTCGCAGATAAAAAAACGATAGTACCTAAAACCTATATTAAATATATTTATATACATTACAATCGTTTCGACAAAAGTTCCGAGAGAAGACAACTTTAGAACTAACCTAAATAGGACTATGGATGCGGTAAATCGTCCGATTTAGATTAATTAAATGGTTTACACTTGTGTTTTAATAATTCATATTAAATATGTACAATTAGATCGAATTCGTATTATTTAAAACCCGGCCGTATGAGGTCGGGTTCTTTGCCATTTACGATTATGGTTTTCCCAGTCATGGTCTTAATGAAAGTGCATCAATAAGCTCATCTTGTGAAAATGGCCTCTTTCTTCCCCATCGGATGACACGGACTAAAAAGGGCCTGTCAGGATTTTTCATATGATAGAAGCCGGGTATGCGCATCACTCTCGCTAAATTTGTAATCGCAGGATCGGAATTGAATGTCCGGACTAGTGCTTTTTGGATTGGAACGAATTTACCTATTGTACCCCCTACTATGGGCCAATAAATGTGATATCCGTTGTAAGTTTCAACGATCATGGCATCCCTGATGCGGCTCCAATTCTTGCGGAGAAACTCCTTTTTCAGTTTTTGGATTCGCTTATTCGGTTCTATTGTAGTAAAACGTCCCGAAATTTTGTTTAAATCTACATCGATAAACTGTGCTCTAATTTCTTCGATCTCGCTATCCTTAGTCCCCCCAACATTTATGCCCATAAAAACGGCATACCCGTTTGCGTTTTGACTGAGTAAGTGGATAGGATTGTTGTTTTTTGCATAAAGCTTGATTTGAGGTATCCTTGTTTCCAAACGTTTTAGAGGTTTATACAAGCGGATCGCCCGTTTATGATTTGAATGGTTTGAAGAGCTAGTATTACTGCGTTTATTGCGGTCTGAGTCATGGACTAAAAGAAAATGAACGCTTTCGTTCTCTTTGTAGCGAAGTTTATTAATGAATTGATGCAGTTGGCTGGAACTTTGCCGGACACGGCTGGAATACGGGGTTTGGCTGGGCATCATGTAAAATACATCCCTCCTATAGGCTCACAGCGTATGTTGGTTTCTTTTCTAAACAATCATATTCGTTATAAATATAACAAGTGCGGATGACGGAACCCATTTTCAGGCGGAGGGCAGCCACTGTTATCTTAAACGCTGAGAGGAGCGTCGCAATCTGCGCCGATAACTGTTACTGTAAAAGATATGATGAATACAATTAGCGACTTACTGGAGGGATGTTCATGACTTCTTTTAAAGCACTAATTATTAACAATATAAATAACGAGGTTATTGCGGAAACACAGCTCATAGAGTTGAAAGACCTGCCTGAAGGCGAGCTTACGATTCAAGTTGCCTATTCCAGCGTGAATTATAAGGATGCGCTAGCCTGTACCGCCAACGGAAATATTGTACAGAGCTATCCGTTTATACCGGGTATTGATCTGGCCGGCGTTGTGGTAGATAGCAGGCATGAACAGTTTGAGCCGGGTGATGAGGTAATTGTGACTGGCTATGGGCTGGGGGTCAGCCATTTTGGCGGCTTTAGCGAATATGCCAGAGTTCCTGCGGAATGGGCGCTCAAACTGCCGCAGGGCTTGTCTCTGAAAGAAGCGATGATACTCGGGACGGCAGGCTTTACGGCTGCTTTATCCGTTCTCGAGCTTCAGCAGAACGGGATCAGGCCGGAGGATGGCCCTGTTTTGGTCACGGGTGCTGCGGGAGGCGTGGGCAGCATAGCCGCGGCGATTGCCGCGAAGCTGGGATACGAAGTGGTAGCAAGTACGGGAAAGCAGGATATGCACGGCTATTTGCTTGGACTTGGCGTAAAGCGGATCCTTTCGAGGGAAGAGCTCGCAGCCGGATCGAAGCGGGCGCTGGATAAACAGCTGTGGGCGGGGGCAATCGACTGTGTCGGCGGTCAAACGCTGTCATCCATTATGCCAAAAATAAAATATGGCGGCGTCGTAGCGGCAAGCGGATTAACGGGCGGCTCGGAGCTTGCGATGACCGTGTTTCCTTTTATCATTAGAGGCGTTCGGCTTATTGGCATCGATTCGGTCATGGCAGGCCTGGACAAGCGGGAAAAGATTTGGAAGCTGTTAGCCGGAGCTTATAAACCGCTTATGCTGGAAGATCTGTACGAAGAAATCAGCATGGAGCAGGTGAGCGAGCGGGTTGGGATTATTTTAAAAGGACAGTCGAGGGGCAGAACGCTCGTTAAGCTCTAGTAGAAGAAAGGGTTAAACTATTATATGAATTCACCATGTGGAAGCAATCTGCCCTTATAGGACTGATCGCTCCGCATATTGAATCGTTAGCCGCGTTTCAATCTCCGGGCACGGAATTGCTTATATTGAAAGTAAATGGTGCAGCCAATGCAGTAGCCGAGTATGGCGCCCAAGGCTGCAACGCTCATCATTCCTGCAATGATATAACCGGCCAAAGTCCAGCCAAACAGGAAGCTGAGCAGTGATAGGGTGAGAAAGCCTACCCCGAGCGAATTATTGAAGCGCTGCAGCTCTGCCGCTTCCGTCTTGGAAGAAGCAATGATGCGGGTAAGAAATGGACGGGCGACAGTAATAAACAGATTCGCCTTAGGACCGAATACGAGGCCAAGCACTTGAATAATCCACAACGCGGCAATAAGCCAAGGCTGTTGTAAGGCGATAGCAAGAATTATGACGGTGACGATACCGACTTGATTACTGCGGACGTACGGAATCGGAACTTCTTTCATTTATAATACCAACTTTCTTTGTTGGATTTATACACTTTAATAGTAGTGGAATGCGGCGGCTTTGGCAACGGGTAAAAACGGGAGTAGGTTAACTTTATCCTTGAGTAGGTAAAACTAATGTGTGTGAAAACAAATAGGGCGCATCTATTATAGATATGCCCTATTTGCTTTTATTATCCAGCGAGTAATAAGAGACATGTATTAACTACCCATAGCCGAAAGGCGAGAGTATATAGCGGCAATTTGTGGTCTTATTCATATAGTTGGTGGTAGTAACCCCGAACAATAAGGGAATTTTTTGGTCTTATTCACGCTGAATGGACCTCTCACTCCTCTTACTCACCTAAAACCGCAGAATAACGCCAAATTTTTTCTCTATTTTAGTAGGTAAAGCAGAAATAGAGGACATAGCGCCATTTATTACCGTTATCCTTATACCACTACTAATGAATCGATAGTCTCGGGATCGGACCAGACTGCAAATGTTCTATAAAAAATCAATCGAGGTTTAAAATTGTGATAAATTGCGACAATTTACTATTAATTTCGCTATGCATATATATATAATAGAGACATACATCTAAAGAACTATTTTCCAAGGATCAGCGTTTTTTATGCGACCATGGTCCTTACAGGGGGAATTATGTGAAAATAAAGCTCGTACATATGATAGCTTTTCTGACGGCTCTAGCTGTTTTCCTCATGTATAGAGGAACTCTCGATACGATGGATTACTTTTTCCAGGACCGGTTTATGCAGCAGGAAAGTGTCGCCGACACCCGCATCGCGATCATAGCTATCGACGACGAAAGCGTAACCGACTTCGGGAGCTGGCCGTGGAATCGAAGCGTTCATGCTCAGCTTATTCAAACGTTAGCTGAAGGTCAGCCGGCCGTTATCGCGTTCGACGTGACTTTTCCTTCCCCGTCGGCAGATGATACGGAAGCAGATCAAGCATTGGTCGAAGCAGTCGCTAGCGCTGGCAACATCGTTTTGCCGGTATACGGGACGTTTGCTCCATCCGCCAAGAAAGGCGGCATTGAAGCTTTGGAAATGTCCGAGCCGTTTGCGGAGCTTAAGGAAGCAGCGGCAGCGGTTGGTCATATTAATACGATTCCAGACCGTGACCGCGTCGTCCGCAGCTCCTTATACAGCTTTACTAATGAGGGACAACAGGTGGAGAGCTTCTCTTGGGTTATTTACCGGATGTTCAAGGAGCGCTCGGGCGAGACCGTAAATGCAGACATGCTGCCGCTGGACGGATTTGGCCGGTTTCATATTTCCTATACGGGACGTACGGGACAGTACGAAGCTATACCTTATTCGGCCGTGCTTAGCGGGGACGTGCCAGCCGATTATTTTAAGGATCGTATCGTATTAATCGGGCCTTATGCGACAGGCTTTAAGGACGATTATTTGACTCCGCTGCAAGTTAAAAGTCCAATGTACGGCGTGGAAATACACGCTAACATTGTACAAGCTCTGCTTGAGGGAGACCTCAAGAAGGAGCTGGATTGGAAGTGGAACGCAGTCATTCTGTTAATGGCTGCCGCTCTGGCATACTTCCTGTTCCGTAAGCTGAAGATGATGGTTTCCTTCCTTGCGGTTGCAGCTGTTATCACTGTTTTCGTAATTGGAAGCAGCTACCTGTACGGTAGAGGGATCATCATTTCAATTGGATATGTTGTTCCTTTTCTCGTTGTTAGCTGTATCGTCGTTGTCGGCTTTCACTATGTGCAAGAGCTGCTGGAGAGACGCAGAGTTACCGAAATTTTCGGTAGATATGTGGCTCCGGAGGTCGTCAATCAAATTTTGAAAAATGGCGAGGAAGGCTTGAAGCTGGGCGGAACGCGCCGTGAGCTGACCGTATTGTTCGTCGATATTCGCGGCTTTACGCCGCTTTCGGAGCGTGCCGAGCCGGAGGAAATCGTCGAAATCCTGAATGAATATTTGGATTTGGCAGCCAACTGCATTTTCAAGCACGACGGTACGCTGGACAAATTTATAGGGGATGCGGCAATGGCCATCTTTAACGCTCCGCTGCTGCTGGACGATCATCCGATGAAAGCGGTGGAAGCGGCATGGGCCATGAAGGAAGGCGCAGCGGCATTGGAGCGGAAGCTCGTGGAACGGTTCGGCTTTGGCGTTAAATTCGGTCTTGGCATTCATACCGGCCCGGCCGTATTTGGCAACATTGGCTCGAAGAGCCGGATGGATTATACCGCAATTGGCGATACCGTCAACACGGCAGCGCGGCTGGAAAGCAATGCGAATCCGGGGCAGATTATTTTGAGCGAGGCTGTCTATAACGTGGTTAAGGATCGTATCATAGCTAACTCGCTTGGAGAGATCAAGGTAAAAGGGAAAGAGCAGGGCATTACTATTTATGAGTTGGAGGGGTTGAAAAAATGAAGACGATAAAGCTATTAATAACAGCTTTATTAGTGCTTGTACTTGTGTTTCCGACGGTTGCGTTCGCCAAGGATACGGATAAAGCCGGAAAATTGACGGCTGTATCGGGCAAGGCCGAAGTGAAAAAGGGCGGCGGCACGAAGAAGTTTAATGCTTTTAAAGGGATGGCGATTACGCAGGGCGATACGATTTTGACAGGCAAAGACGGTAAAGTAACGTTGGACCTGGATAGTGATAAGGAAGCTACGATCGGCTCCGACACGACTCTTATCGTTAGTGAGCTGGTTAAGAACGCCAAGGCGATGGGCGGCAAGACAAGCCTAAGCCTTTTGAAGGGTAAAGTATTAATCAAAATTAAGAAGAAGCTCGAGGGCGATTCCCGTTTTGAGATCGAGACGCCGACCGCTATTATGGGCGTAATGGGAACAGAGTTTGTTGTAGGATATGAAAATGAAGAGAGCTATGTAGGCGTGTTCGAGGGCGCTGTAACTACGGCATACGGGGATGGCGGATCGAAACAAACCGTCGTTAGGCCAGATGAGCAGCTGAAGCTTGATGGAGAAGGCAATGGAACAAAAGAAGAGCTTGATGTTAAAGATCTTCCTCTAGTTGGTATGGAGCACTATATGAAGCTTCTGGAGAATGAGAATGCAGATCAGGCTTTGATCGATCAACTGAAGCAGTTAATTGAGACGAAGCAGGAGCAAGAGCAGACAGCCGCAGTGGAAGAGGAAAATAATAGCGGATCGCAAACTTCTTCGACGATTATCTATGAGGATAATGGCGGACAATCGGACGGCGGAGGTAGTTCGGTGACACCGACGCCAACGCCGACGCCAACGCCGACACCAACACCAACACCGACGCCGACGCCAACACCAACACCGACGCCGACGCCGACGCCAACGCCAACACCAACACCAACACCAACGCCGACATCAGGGGCGCCTGAGTTGGATGTAGAGGCGGTTTATCAAGACTTGTATTCGTATATGGTAAACGATCATACTTTTATATTGCCGTTTACGAGTGAGTTGGCTTTTAATACAGATACCGGAAATGCCCCTCCAAATCTATCTGAAATAGTAAGCGCTAGAGTTAAAAATTTCAGTGCATCTATATCTCCTGTACAGGGTGAGATAGGGACAATTCCGGATATATGGGGAAACCCTGAATATTCTAAATTGGTTGCCGTTAAAAGTGTGGTAATTAGCGAAAATCAACTAGTCATTACATTAGATGAAAGTATTGATTATAGATCGATAGTATTTATTACGGTTCATGAAAACAAATTGAAAAACAAGCTGAATGGTGATTCTATTGAAATTGATGTGGCTAAAAGGGTTTTCTTCCCTTTTGTCGCTGTTCCGGAACCCTTTTACATGAGCATTTCACCGGATACTACGGACTTTTCAGACTATACAGATATAACGATTCCGACGCTTGGATACGAGCTGAGAGATGCTGAATTACTCTATTATTGGACGGAAAATGATATTCCGTTTGAAAAGCACTCAGCCGAACAACAAAATCAGTATAGCCTAACAACTAGCGGCAACAGAGGACTGTTATCGCTCTCCGAAACCTTCTTGGCCGGTTTAGAAGAGGGGGAATACCGGATTGAGATACCGTTACGAAAACAAAATAATGAAACTATAGTAGGAAGCGCGATTATTTACATTTATGTTCAGCCTGAAGGTCCAAATGAATCCCCACTTCCAATAGAATCATCTGAGCCAACAGAAAGTACCCATTCCATCATCACCAGAATCATAAACATCCTGACGAGAGGAGGATAATGAAATGAAAAGAAGATTTACTATATTTACGGCGGGAACAGCTCTACTTACAGCACTCTTTGCTGTTAATTTTTCGGTATTGGCCGCACCAGATACTGCTACAGTCACTAATGCGATAGAACAGGTGAACCAGCCTTGGGGGCTGGCAGCAGCAGCGGATGGCGGCATTATTGTTGTTAGCTCTGGAAGCAATCAAATTAACAAGTATCAAAATGGACAGCTGTCGTCCTTGACCGGTCAAACAAAGAGCGGTTACTTGGACGGAGCGGCTTCGGCTTCTACGTTCAACAACCCGACTTATTCGGCCGTGGGGAGTAAGGGAACGGTATATATCAGTGATACCGATAATCACGTTATCCGCAAAATAGAAAACAACAAAGTTTATACGTTTGCCGGAAACGGCCAAGAGGGCTACAAAGACGGCAAGTACGGAGATGTACGGTTTCATGCACCGACCGGGCTGGCTTTGGATGCCAATAACAATGTGTATGTAGCGGATACTTTGAACAATGTCATTCGCAAAATAACGCCGGAAGGCATCGTGTCTACATTCGCAGGCATCGCTGGCACCACAGGCGGGTACAAGGACGGCAGTGCTGCCGAAGCTGTTTTTAACGAGCCGATGGGTCTGGTGCTTGACGAGAAAGGCGGCTTGTACGTAGCCGACAGCGGCAATCATCTCATCCGATACATTTATGATGGCAAAGTTACAACAATCGCAGGTAAGGCGACGACAGTCGACGCTCTTACTGGCTACATGACTGGTGGATACGCAAATGGTACAAGCAGTGCAGCCCGGTTCAACCGGCCTCGCGGGCTGGCTTATGCAGAAGGCGTTCTGTTTGTTGCAGATAGCTTAAATAACCGGATCCGCGCGGTTCAGCCGAACGGCAAGGTCGTTACGATTGCTGGACAAAGCAAGCCAGGCAATAGAGTAGGGGCAGTGGATACTGCGCAATTCAATCAGCCTTCCTCCTTGCTGTACCATTCCGGTAAACTGTATGTGTCCGATTCGCTGAACGATAGCGTGAAGGTGCTGGAGGTTAACCCTGCAGCACTTAAGCCGGTCAACAGCAAAGAGGATTTAATTGAAGGAACGGAACTGCTTCCGGCAGGCAAGGACATTCAAGTATGGGTTGACGGTAAGCAGGTGAAGTTCTCTTCTGCGAAGAAGGCATACAAGAGCGGAATGAAAACATATATCCCTTTAAGAGCGTTGTTTGCAGCTATGGGAGCAGACGTAGAGTGGAATGTCGCCGCTAAGGAAGTGAAAGTGGCGAAGGGCCAATGGAAGCTTACATTGAAGCCAGACGCGAAACACAATGTGCTAGTTCTAAAGGGAACGGCATACGTGGAAGCAAGCTATCTGGAAAATGCAGCATTGTTCATAGTTGCTTATGACGAAGAATACAATGCTATTGTAATCAACAGCGGACAATAAAGGACCGTTTATCCCAGCTCACGAATAAGGAGCATAATTGAAATGAGGTTGCCCATTAGGGCAGCCTTATTATTTTGCATAATGGGCCTCATTCGATAGGAGGTAAAGTGACTCAAGCATACGATTCCGTTTAGTGGTATAATGAATAGATAGCGGCGATACGGCTCGCTGGTTTAGAGGAAGAAGGGTTGCGGGTATATGTTTGTATCTGAGGACTGGAATCAGAAAGTGAAGAAAACGTTTAATGCTACTAGTAAAGAAGAGGTACTTACTATTTCTGAAGCGGGAAGCTTGCTTGGTCTAACTAAGGATCAAATGAAGGTTTATGTAGATAAAAATAAGCTTACTAAAGTTCCGATAATGAGAAATGTGCATAGATATCTTCTGCTGAAGAGTGAAATAGATGCAATTGTTTCCACAAATAATGAGTAAAGAGTAAGCGGTAAAATAAGGCGCCCCTGACATTGATGCCAGGAGGTGCCTTTTTGTATATCTATGAGTGTAACTTTCTGTACACCACTCCACTGTTACCTCTGTAGTTTCTGCAAATAAATTGAAAAATAATCCGATTATAGCAGCTAACTGCAATGGAGAGTGACCAACAGATTCAGTACAGCCCCTAACCTGCAACGGTCGGGGGCTGTGCTATAGGTTTATGTGCGCGTTCTAGTATCGTCCTTGAGCCTCCTCCCACCAGCCGAACGAGATCACGGCGGGCGAAGGGTGGTCCATGGAGCTGGTCAAGGTGAATAAGATCGCTTTGCCGGGTCCGATAATCCAGTGGCCGTCCTTCTCGCTTGCTACGCTCGAGTAAGAGGGAATGACTCTGGTGGACACGGGAATGGCCGATAAGTGAGTCGTATCGAGGTTGCTGCCGAACTGAATTTGTCCATGGGGCAGTGGGTTCGGATGAAATGCCAGATTGGCAGTCGATACCTCGTGCGACTGTTTGCCGTGAGTCGGCAAGTTTGAACAGAAGCAAATTTGCGACACGAGCTTATCATCCGACAAGTTGCTTAAGACATATATGCCAAAATAAAGGTTAACGCCCGAATGCGGGGGATTAATTAATGCCGCCCATGTCCGGTTGGAATCCGTCGGATGCAGCTGATCGGTTTCCCCCAGAAAATATTTTCCCTGCAGCGATTTATTGAGCGGATTCGTTAAATTCACTACACTTACGGGCATATACGAATACATAGCTTTCACCATCCTTCATGACATGCTTATATTCCACCATATGATAGGAATCTCGGAACATGCATGCATATCGGACTGGCGGGAGCGGTCATATTGAAATTTTACTCCTTCGAAACGTGGCTGCCCCAAATCGAAACGCCTTCCTTGGATAATGCGCTGAACGTCATCACGTAGCTGAGAGTACCTTCATTCCATTGGCGCAGCAGGGAGCCGTGGTATACGGTGCCGTCGATCGTCAGATCGAGCGTGGAATCGCCGGTGCTCTTCCAAGTTCCGTTTACGCTGCCGGTTATTTTACCGTCCTTGCCAAGCTGGATAAGGCTGGCTTGCTTGATCTCGGCCGTAATGTCCTTGCCGTGATTCACATATTTGTATTCGCCAATAATCTGATCGGAAGTCACCTTCTGGGTCGATTCACCCGCATAACGGTGCGGTGCAACGACCGGCCAGCCCTCGGAGTTCATCATCATTTGGTGTACTCTGACTTCATGTCCTTCGCCGCGGGAAGGGAAGCGGGTGTGGAAGATAAGAAACATTTTGCCGCTTTCCGGGTCAATATAGGTTGAATTATGACCGGGAGAAGCGTAGCCGGTTCCGATATTAGCGATTTCGCCGTCAACATTATCCATCTGAAAATTACCCATTAGCTTGACTCCATAAGGCGCGATAGACAAATCATCGAACAGCGTCCCGTAAGCGCCAAACGCGTCAATCATGTCCTTGCCTTCGGAATCAAGGAAGGGGCCGTCCGGATTTTTGGAACGCGCTACGCGGATGTTGTAGCCCCCGCTTGCATCCAGTCCGCCATAAGATAGGAACAAATAGTAATAGCCGGTTTCCTTGCTGTACATCATATACGGCGCTTCGATACGGCTGTGGTTATTGCCAAGCAGCTTCTTGCCGTAGCCTTGATCCGGATAAGGCAGGCCGGTTTCGGGGTTCATTTTCATAATAAAAATTCCGCCCGAGTATGAGCCGTACACCATCCATAGAATGCCTTCCTTATCGTAAAATACGTTCGGATCGACCACGTTCGGATGAACGGTCGCGTCATACACGGTGCCGTCCTCGCTTATGTCGTTCCACATGCCGGATTTTAGAATAATCCCCTTGTCGGTATAAGGCCCCTCCACTTGATCGGCGACGGCGTAGCCGAGCACTGACCTCGGAGAGTCGCCCTTGCACATGCTGTAATACATATAAAATTTACCGTCAGGCAATTGGATAACATCGCCCGCCCAGAACGTATCCGTCTCGGCCCACGCTAGTCCTTCGCTCATTTCCGTCAGCACGTCAGGAATAATCGGATTTCCTTCATAGACGCTCGAGTTGAGCTGCTCCCAAGACATGAGGTCCTTCGACTTCGCGACAGCGAGGTGTGATCCGAATACATAAAAGGTATCGCCTACTTTAATAACCGATGGGTCGTGGACGGAAGCGTTTGCGAAAGTGGGCTCCTCCTCTGTAACCGCTTCCGTTTTATCCTTCTCAGTATTAGCAGCGGGAGCTGCGCTCTCTACCGGCTCGGTATTACCGGCATTGTTGCCGCTGCATGCGCTCATAAAAGCCAGCAAACAAGCAGCGAGTAAAATAGTCGTCTGTTTCTTCAAGTTGTTGTTTCCCCCTCGGATGCCTACATATTGTTCACATTAGTATTAATCGATTAATGATTATATTATAGTTGAAAAATAAAAAAAAGAGAAGGGCTTGGCCCCTCTCAAATTATTCTACTTTTTTAGGTTCTTCAAACGTCATTCCGAGCGTATCCACCGTTACTTTTTTCATGGAAATCGGATCATTAGGTTTATCACTGGCGTCTCTTGGTTGATTAACGATCTCGTCTACCGCCTCCATGCCTTCTGTAACTTTGCCGAAGGATGCATACAGGTTATCAAGCGAAGGGGCGTCTGCAACCATGATAAAAAATTGCGAGCCTGCGGTGTCAGGCATATTTGTACGCGCCATTGAGAGCACGCCGCGCGTATGCTTCAGCTTGTTCTCGAAGCCGTTATCGCTGAACTCGCCGGGAATGCTGTAGCCGGGACCGCCCGTTCCTACGCCGTCCGGGTCTCCGCCCTGAATCATGAAGCCTGGAATAACGCGGTGGAAAATAACACCGTCATAGAAGCCTTTATTGATAAGAGAAATAAAATTGTTGACCGTATTGGGAGCAACCTCCGGGTAAAGCTCAAGCTTAATGATTTTGTCATTGCTGAGCTCGATCGTTACGACAGGGTGCTTGTCCGGTCCTAGGAGCTTCGGCTCATCTGTTACGGGTTCCTCAGTCGGGGCCGGGGTTGCCGCATTGGCATTCGTATTGCCACCGCCAAGGCTATCGTTTCCTGCTGCGCTTTTGTTAGCACCGCAGCCCGAAGCGACAATGAGCAGGGCGGCCATGAGGAGCAGCATAACCCCAAAACGTTTTTTGTTAAGCAGCATAATAACATCCTCCTAAAGTTTTGCGAATGCAAAACGACATCGTAAGCACCCGCTTTAGATTTCGCGAATGCAAAGCTTTATCGTAAGCATCCGCTTAATTTGCGAAAGTGAGCATCCGCTATGATTATCCAATTTGTATAATAGCATATCGTTCGATTTGAAAGCGAGTAAACTGTCCTAGACCATCATTGTTTTTCTGTTAAAACTTAGCGTCTTTCTTCAATTCATACACTATAATGAAATCTTCTTTGACAACAACAGAGATGACCGTCTCATTTTTTTTAAAGAAATGAACGTGTCCCATCCGTTTATCCTTCAATTCTCCCCAGCCTGACTTCTCTACTTCTTGGAAATATCGCATTGGCGGATAAAGACCTTGCTCGCCTCCAATACCTTTTAAAGTGTACTTTGATCCCTTTAGAATATTCGGATTATCAAAGTCTACGTCCTGTTGCTCAGCATTTATCGGAACGATAAAGTCCTCATTTACGGCTGATTTCTTATACCCCGCCTCCGTTTCATATGTAGAAGCATGTACTCGCACATGCAGTCAGAATTCCAAGCAATAATATAGAGAACCAAAACTTTAACATAATTGATCCCTGCTTTCCGATTAATCAAGCTCTCGTTCCAAATAGACGCAGAAATCAGTTGCAATGTTTCTGTGCTGATATCATCAGTCTAATCCTTTATTTTCTCTGTTCACTTGCCAGATTTGTTTGTTGAAACTGCTTCCGCTTCCATAGACGATAGGCAAATAGGGACAGGGCCAGAAATACGCCGTATACGCTAATCGTGACTAGAATATTTTTCGGATCGCCCATGAGGTTGTCGCCAACCGTTACGAACAGCAGCGCCGCCGGAATTTTGCCAAGAGAGGAAGCGACTGCGTAAGAGGTAAAGGATACACGGCTGAGAGCAGCATACGTATTAATAACGATGGAAGGGATGAAAGGGATTAGTCTGGCGAACAAAATCGTCAGAAATGCGTTTTTCTCAAACAGCTCCGTCAGCTTCCCTATCCGTTTATAGCGATGCAATACGTTAACGCCCCACTCTTGATAGCCGTATCGGATGAACAGAAACATGAGGATCGAAGCCGTTGCGGAGCCAGTCCACGTGACCATTGCACCTTGTACCGGGCCGAGTGCGGCTCCGATTACACCCCCGACAACCGGATAAGGAATAACGGGAAATAGAGCCATCAAAGCGGCCATTATAATGACCAGCCCCACATTATCCGATTGCTGAAACCAACTCAATATAGTATCGCCATATCGATATATTACAAAAGTGATTCCCATATATATGGCCGCCAAGCCTAGTTTTTTGTACATGACAACTCTCCCGATAGGTAATAGCCTCTATCATAACACACCTGTATGCAGAAATCGGAAGCGTTCAAAGGAAAATAGCCGCAGCTTCGCGAATATACTTTAATTTGTAGCGTATGTAGCGTATCAATCATAATGAAAAGGAATCGATATCATGAATGATAACCGCAGTCAATTAAAGCCCGAAGTGCGAGCTTATTTGGAACGAATTAAGTATGATGGACCGGTAGACGGCAGCGCCGAAACGCTTGCCGCATTGCAGGAATGCCATCTCCATACGGTACCTTACGAAAATCTTGATATTTTGAACCGCAGACCGCTGTCGCTTGAAACCTGCGACCTCATAGAGAAAATCGTCGTTCGCGGGCGAGGCGGCTACTGCTTTGAGCTCAATGCCCTCTTTGGCTGGCTGCTGCGGGAGCTGGGGTACCCGGTGACTGACTTCGTGGCACGCTTCTGGCGGGATGAACCGAACCTCCCCCCGAAACAGCGCCACCATGTCTTGAAGGTCGAGGCCCAGGGAAGCTTTTATTTGTGCGATGTGGGAGTGGGAGGTATCGTGCCTCGCCGTCCAATTGAAATGATTGAGGGCATTGCCCATCAACAAGGGGACGAAAGCTACCGATTTGAGCGCGACCGCGATTACGGCTGGGTTCTATGCGAGCTGTATCATGGCAAGTGGAGATGGCTGTACTCCTTCACGGAGGAGCGCAAGCTGCCAAAGGACTTTATAATGTCCACCTATTGGTGCGAGAACGCTCCTGATTCTATTTTCATCAAAGATGCCATGGTCGCCATCCGAACTCGCGAAGGGCGTAACACCATAGCTGGAGAGCAATTTCGTATTTTCACCTCAGACGGACTGCAAACCTTTGTTCCGCAAACCGAAGAGGAGTACAAAGAAGCCTTGCGCACCTATTTCGGCATCGTGATATAACAACATAGAAAGGGCTCATACAATGGGACTTTTATTTGCTGTCATGGGATTTCTTATTATTGATTTATATTTTAATTTGATCCCGCACTTAATACCTTTCGGCACTGTTTCATGGTTGCTGTACGCTTGTTTGTTTTTTGTGCTGGCCCATCACGTTTCTAAATTGACCGGATTAAATGGAATAGGCGATTTGGGCGTAAAAGCTCATTACGGCTGGAAAAGAAATATAAGGATCGGCTTTTTCTACGGTGCCGGCATATGGGCAATGATGTACTTGCTGCTGTGGGCATTCGGCGATTTTCAGGTTATTGGTATAAAAAAAGCACCTGAATCTCTTATTTTCCTGGTAGAAGCATTTGCGGGAATGTTTCTTGGTTCGCTAATCAATGACCTCATTGTAAGAGGGTATGTGTTTGCTCATCTAAAAGGGAAGGTTGTTAATAGCTTGCTGCTGCTTATTTCGGCATTTATCTATGCGCTTGATGATGTATGGCTTGTAGGCTTCAGCATTCAAAACACCATATTCTCAGTGATTTTAGGCTTTTCGCTTGGGTATGTTCTCTTAAAATCGGGGTCCATTTGGATGAATACGGGGATACATACGGGCTTAAATGTGACGTATTGCATCGTTTATGGCATACCGGGTCGTGAGGAGGCAAAAGGATTTCTTCTAATCAACCCCGGCGCAAGCGAATCCTTACTATTGGACCATGCACATATCCTGGCAGCCATCGTATTGTTTTTGGTTGTGTTTGTTACCTATAGCCGGTTAAGAATTAATTCTGTTAGTTAAATGTTACTGACCAGTAAAAATCCCGGGAGAGACCGCTGCAGGCGGTCTATTCCGGGATTTCTTTGTATCCACGTTACGACAAGATTAAGTTAAATTAATCGATAATCCGTCAGGTTGAAATTCCCTGACGTTTTTTTTATTTATTTTTGCGGTAGAAAGATGGTTTGACACCGTCTATTTTCTTAAAAGCTTTGCTGAATGACTGAATATCGGAGTATCCAAATTTTTCGGCAATTACAGTCAAAGAGTCCGTAGTGAACTGAATTATCTCTTTCGCTTTTTCAATTCGTAACATCTGGTGATATTGTATCGGACTCATACCGAATGTTTTTTTAAACAAATGAATTAAATAAAACTTGCTTATTCCTGAGATGTGAACGAGCTCGTCCACTGTCACCTTTTGATCGATATGATGTTTCAGGTAGTTGCGAATTTTAACCAATTCATCCATGTTGGTAACCAGATGAGGATTCTGGTTCCAATAATTCTCGCGAAGGAGATGGATAAACAGTTGAATGAACATACCCTTCACATTGGTCTCGTAATAAGGCAGCTTCATTTGGAATTCATTAATAATTTCAAATAGCATATTCTCGATAATAATAGGATTTCGAAGCCTCAGGTGGCTCGCAATCTTAAGCGAATTACTATCCAAGACGTCTTCGCGGAACCACATCATTTCCTCCTCAGAAATCTCCTCCAACGGTTTAAAAGAAATTTTCACATCAGGACTGTCTTCCTTAAATATCAAATCAAAATGCAAATGTGGTTGCCGCAACCTTCCGGTACCTATTTTCATAATGGAGTGCGGTTGTTTCGGTCGAAATAGAAATAAATCCCCAGGTTCTCCTTCATAAGTTTGATTTTCGATGGTTACTTTTACCCTTCCTTCTTTTACATAAAGAAGCTCGTAATCAAATAGAACTCGTTCTTGCAAGTGCCATTGTGACGGAACTGTACTGTCCATTGCCACACGAATATATGGAGAAAGCTTTTGAAACAACATTCGGGTCACCTCCGAGAGAAAAATAAATAAAAAGCAATATATGATAAGTATTGAAAAATTATAGCCAAGGACTTTTAACTTATATTAATATACAATGAACTCGTGGAAATCGCTACCGTTAAGCGCTTCCAACATCATCAATACTTTAACAATATAGAACAACTTATTTGTATTGTATAAGCAGATGATGGGAAAGGCATAAAGTTTATAGGAGGAAAAAACTGTGTGCTGAATATCGACAACTGATTGCCTCGAAGATGGCCGGAACATGGGTTGTGGGATCGATAAAACAAAATATAAAGGGGATGTTAGGTATGGCTTATCAGAAAAAAATGGGTTTGGTTGCTTTAGTTATCATGATGCTGATAATAGCAGTATTGTCGGGATGTACAGGCGGAAATGAAAAAGTAAGCAATACGGCAGGAAACAAAGAAGGCTCTGCGGATAAGCAAAAGGACAAGTCCCTTACTGTGCTCGTGGAAGGTGGAAGCCCCGCTTTTAAAGTGGCCACAGCAACAGCGGAAGAATTCAAGACTGAGACTGGGTACGAAGTAAAGATAGAGGCAGTTCCTTACATCGGCGTTTTTGACAAGCTCAACGCGGAATTGAAAGCAAAAACGGGTTCTTACGACGCCGCGATAATCGACATTCTGTGGTTTCCTGCATTAGCGAGTGGTTTAGAGCCAATGGACGACCTGTTTACTGACGAGGTAAAGAACGACTTATATCCTAACTTGATTAATGGCGGAAAAGTAGACGACAAAATTCTTGGCATGCCGGTTTGGACCAACTCCAAAACTATGCTATACCGAAAAGACCTTTTTGAAGATGCGAAAGAAAAAGAAGCTTTCCAAAAGGAATACGGTTATGAACTGAAGGTGCCTACCACCTGGCAGGAGTATCGCGACGCAGCGAAATTCTTCACACGCGACACGGACAACAATGGCGAGATGGATATGTACGGTACAGGTGTATTAGGTAAAAATAACGGAGATTCCGTTGCGAGCTGGCTTGATCATGCGTTGCAAGCCGGAGCTGATCAACTCGTAGTCGGTGAAGACGGTAAAGCAAATGTAAATACAAAACCGTACGTAGATGCTTTGGATTTCATCACGAAGGTTTTGAGAGAAGACAAATCGGCACCTGAAGGCGCTTTGAATATGGCTTCTGACGAAATTGCCGAGCTGTTCTGGAATGGCAAGATGGCAATGATGCTGGAATGGGGACATTTCTTCGTCCCGTCTAATGATCCTGCCAAATCGAAAGTAGCAGGAAAAGTAGCAGCTGCGCCGATGATCGGCGGAGAAGCCGGAGTTGGTGTTGTACCTGGTCCATGGTATCAAGTCATCCCAGCCTCCTCCAAGCAGAAAGACATCGCTAAAGAGTACATTAAATTCCTTTACGATCGCAATGACCAATACTTGGCTGCAATTGGTGTAGCCGCTCGTAAATCTATCCTTGAAACTAGCGGACAGAAGCCTGAGTACGCTCATCTGCTTTCGCTTGGCGAGACTTTGGCAGCTAAGCAAACAAAGAACCGCCCAGTACTTGAGCACTGGAACGAGATTGAAAGCGAAGCGCTGATTCCTGCTGTTCAAGCAGCTTTGTCGGGCAAAAAGACGCCGCAAGAAGCACTGGATGAAGCAGCTGAGATCATTAACGAAATTCAAGGTCAATAAAAATGAATGTTTTGAGCGGAGGAGGGGCTCACCTATCCTCCGCTTTCTTTAATCGAAATGAAAGGATGTGACTCCATGAACAAGAGTGATCGGAGAACAGCCCTGTTATTCTTTTCACCGGCTGCTGTTTTCATGATTCTATTTTTCGTTTATCCCATGTTTCTTCTGGCAAGAGACAGTCTGTTCGATTCCAAAACCGGTACACAATTTGTCGGCGCCGAAAATTACGTCACTGCTTTAACCTCGGCCCGTTTCTACCACTCCCTTTACAATATTATCGTTTTTGTAATTGGAGCGGTGTCGATCGAGCTCGTGCTCGGATTAATTCTGGCGCTGCTGTTAAGCACGGGTTTCAAAGGCAGTCATTTTGCGCGTACGTTATTTTTAAGTCCGCTTATGATCGCACCGCTTGTTTGCGGCTTAATTTGGAAGTTTATGCTCAACGATCAATTCGGAATTCTTAATTCCTTTCTTTTCAAGATGGGTATCATTGATAGCCCGCAGAGCATCTTGTGGTTGTCAGACGAAAGATTTGCGCTTCTGTCCTGCATGATAGCAGATATCTGGCTGACTACGCCGTTTATGATGCTGATCCTGCTGGCAGGCATACAAGGCATACCCGAAAGTCTGTACGAAGCAGCGCACATTGACGGAGCGAATAAGAGCCAATGTTTCTGGCGCATTACACTGCCATGTCTTCGTCCGGTTATCGTCGTCGCCGTCCTGATAAGAATGATTGATGCGGCACGCTCGTTTGATATCATTTGGGTGTTGACCCAAGGCGGCCCTAACTTCTCCTCTTCCCTTCTGAGCACGATGATCTATAACACGATGGCTCGTTATAATCAGGTTGGATATTCCAGTGCGCTTGCCATATTATTTATGGTCGCGTTAATGTCGATTTGCGGTTTTTTCATGATGCGGTTATGGAATCCGAACAAGAAAGCAGTATGACACAGGGGGTTATCAAATGACTACGTTCACCAAACAAAGATTAACGGTAAGCTCCATGGTAATCCTGCTTTTAACGGGATTGTTTGTGCTTGCCTTCTTATTTCCTTACGTTTATTTAATCATGACTTCCCTGAAAGAATCAGCTGAAGTTATTTCATCTACCCCGACCTTAATTCCTACCGTATTCACTTTGGAAAATTACCGGACGATGTTTGATTTACTTCCGATTGCAAAATATTTTGGCAACAGCTTTTTTACCGCAATTTCCAGTACCGTTATAAGTGTATTTCTCGGATCGCTCGCCGCATACGGCCTGTCCCGGTTTTCCTCCCGTTTGGGTAATATGTTTTTATTGCTGACCCTCGGCGTCCGGATGGTGCCTTTAATCAGCGTGGCGGTTCCGATGTACGGAATAATAAACCAGTTGGGCCTATACGATACGAAATTCGCGTTAATCCTTGTGTATACAAGCATTAATATTCCATTCGTGATTTGGATGATGATTGGATTTTTTGATGGATTGCCAAAAGAGCTGGATGAATCTGCACGTGTGGATGGCTGCAGCAGGCTAGGTGCGTTTATAAAGATCATTCTGCCCATTTCCCTGCCCGGCTTGGCAACAACCTCCATCTTTTGTTATATGCTTTCGTGGAATGATTTTTTGATGGCATTGATGATGACCAGTACATCTGCTAAAACGATGCCTGTCGGTCTTTCCGAATTTTTGGGCGCGTATAATCTTGATTTAGGGCCCATGACGGCCGCGGCTGTCTGTTTCAGTTTACCGGTAATGATATTCTCCATCATGATTCAAAAGTATATTGTAAGCGGCATGACGATGGGAGCAGTAAAGGAATGAGTGAAATGCCGGCTTCCTATCTCTTTCGTTAATGAAGCCGCATGGAAATAAGCAGGCGAACTCTATGTATGATGTTGAAGTCATTCAATCCCAGTGTCTGGCAACCAGTAAGATGGAATCACTTTTGAGAAATTCGCCGTTATAGAGGTATATACGGACGATTACCGTACGGCAGTAACCAATAATATCTATCCGGATCCAGCAAGCATAAACATGGATGTATTTGCAACTGGGGATCAGGCCAATCTGATTTCAATCGATATCTGGAAATTGTGTTTATGAACAAACACACTAAATTGATAGGAGAATTTATTTATGGCTAGTAAAAATTATTACGACGTAACAGAGTGGCCTGTCGGTAATCCGTATGAGGATATTGGCGAGGTAATCAATAGCATTATAGCAGATATTAAAAGTAGGCAAACGGACACTGATGTGAATAAAGGCGGAAAGCCGGGTGCGGTTATCTATATTCCACCGGGAGATTATCATCTTGGCAGTCAAGTAGTTATAGACATCAGTTATCTTAAAATTATGGGTTCTGGACACGGGTTTACATCTTCGAGTATTCGTTTTAATACTTCTGAGAATGAATGGGCGGACTTGCATGAATTGTGGCCGGGAGGAAGTCGCATACTCGTAGATATTCCCCTAGCAGTAAATGACGAGGAATATAAAGGAGCTGCATTTTATGTTGAACGAAGTGGAAATCCCCGAATAAGTTCGGTAGAGTTTTCTGACTTTTGTATTGATGGATTGCATTTTATTGAAGATGGTTCAGGAGAAACAAATCCGGAAAACACATACACTAACGGGAAAACGGGTATTTATGTTGCAAGTGCTTGTGACTCATTTCGGATTACAGGCATGGGGTTTGTGTATTTAGAGCATGGAATTACTATTTATCATGCAGATGCACTGACTATACATGATAATTTCATAGCTGAATGTGGTAACTGTATAGAACTACGAGGGTGGGGACAGGCTTCAAAAATAACCGATAACTTGATAGGAGCCGGTTTTAAAGGATATTCAATTTACGCTCAAAATTTTGGTGGACTTTTGATTACAGCGAATAATGTTTTTCCACGAGGTGCGAGCAGTATCTATTTTGATGGTGTGACACGTTCCAGTATCACAAATAATAGACTTCATTCATTTTATCCAGGAATGGTGGTATTCAGGGAAAATTGTTCGGAAAACTTGGTTTCTTCAAATCACTTTTTACGTGACCATGAACCTTGGACTCCTTTTCTGGGAATAGACAATGGTTTAGATGATTTGTATGGTCTCCTCTATATCAGTGGCAATAATAATTCTGTAATTGCTAATCACTTTTCTGAAGGAATTAATACTCAGAACATCAAGCCGGTAGGTGCAACACCTGTAATCATACGTATTGTTTCGGGTAATGGAAATTATATTTCTAATAATCATGTTGTTGCCACGGAGGTTCATGCCAAGATAAGTGATTCTTGTTTCTCTGCGCAAGTAGACGCTTTGTTGACTACCGAAGCAGCAGAGCCGCTTACCGTAACAACAGTATTGGTAGAAAAAGAATCGCTTCAAAATACGATTCTTGATTCGGGAAGTGATGTACAGGTTGTTATGGACAAGACTGTAAATGTATTCAGAGCCACTCCAACGCCAGGAGCATAAATAATATATTCAACTATGTTTTTGTGGTAGTTTTTGTTCCAAAGTTTCAATTGCAAGTCGGACACTTGTCATTTAATTTTTGGGGTGCTTCCAAGCGATGGAAGTGCCTCTTTTTTAGTATTTCCTATATTTGGATAAATGCCAATAAAGTAGACAGAAAAAAGGAATGTTTCTTTAGGAAGACTGCCAGAAAATTTTTACGATTCAGTTCTTCTTTCTTCATATATTAAAAAAAAGGTTCTATTACTGCATTATCCGAGAGATAAGCGAGCTTTGAATAAGATGGAACGATGGCTAAATGGTCTTGTAATTGACGGTGTTCAGAAGAAAGGTACTGTGAGCTCTATCTGTCTTTTCCATAAAAAAATCCTTTATAATGGATTGGAGGCAGTAATCCATCCAAATCCAAAATAAAGGACAATCCCATGGATAAGATTACACGAAACTGCATTTGAGCAATGGGCATCGCCTATACAAAGAAGCTCCACATGGCTTCTTTCACGAAGTTACTCTTGTACGCACAGCTTCACGAGTGCGACGGCAGTGATTCTACTTGTGTCCCTAATTTTGAGCAATTAAAAAACCTTACATTGAAGATCTAGTCAAAAGGGTATTCTTAAATAGAGATAAGGAGTGGATTTGTCATGGAAAATAAAACCTTTACGCTGAGCGAAGCGAACGCGCTGCTGCCTCAGCTGCAAGCAGATTTGCTGAGACTGCAGCAATTAACGGGCCAGCTTGAGGAGGAGTATCTGGAGCTCCGGAAGAAAAAAGTCGAATATGAACAGTTTTCTGATTACGCAGAGGGTGGCAAGGATCCTTTTTTTGAGCTGGAAAGCCGGCTTGATTTTATGCAAATGGAGGTTAATCTCTTAATTGAAAACTTCGCGCGGAAGGGTGTGCTTTTGAAGATGATCAATCCCGGTTTGATTGATTTTCCGGCGGTGCTTGATGGGGAGGACGTGCTGATCTGCTGGAAGCAAGGCGAAGAGCGCGTTACCCATTATCATGGCTGGCATGAAGGGTTCATTGGCCGAAAGTCGCATCCGGAAGCATAAATTATTAGTAAATATTAATTATTCATTTTGAATAAGAATGTGAGAAAATCTCTTATAGATTATTCATTAAGAATACTATAAGAGAAGCGGAGGCTCAATATGAGGTTGAAAAACATCGTATACAGGCTTAACGGGTACTACAAATTTGGCAAAGCAGCACCGAAGCTGCGCGGGAAAGTGTATGTCAATAGAGTAGGGGAGATTCAGATCGGCAAAAATCTTTCCGTAGTAGGACATCCCTGGGCTGTCCAGTTTACAAGCACGAAGGGGGCTAATTTGACAATTGGAGACAACGTATACATAAATGCAGGAGTGGGGATAGCCGCTAATCATAAAATCGTGATTGGTGACAATGTGAAGATTGGTCCTAGAACGAGCATTTTTGATAGTAATTACCACCGCTTGGACAGTGCCGACCAGAGTGATCTCGCCAGAAAAATCGTGATCGGGAATAATGTTTGGATAGGAGCAGATTGCACCATTTTGCCGGGAGTCACCATAGGCGATAATTCCGTGGTGGCGGCTAAAAGCACGGTTAATAAAGATGTTCCGGAAAATGTATTGGTTGGAGGAAGCCCTGCGAAGATTATTCGGGAATTGATCATCGAAGATGGATGGGTGAGAGCTTAAAGGATTGTATGACCACCGACCCAAAAGGAGCTCCTTATGCGAAGTGTATGGTACCACTACACCAAACATTGGGAGGATGCGTTATGTCGATCCTAACCGCGATCAAGGTCAACTGGCATAAGCTATCACGTAATTACCATATGTTATTGTTAGAAGATTGCTTAGATCATGAATTTAAACTTAAGCTCAGAAGAAAAGTGGAATACCACGTATTAAAGCTGAGCAACTATTAGAGACAATTAACTGAAATAAAGGGGGGCTTGGTTCATGGAACCAAGCCCCTTTGTCGTGAAATCTTTTAGCCTTGCAAAGACTGCTTCACCACTTCTTCAAGCGGAATCAGCGTGCCGATGAGATTTATCAGATCATCCGATGTTTTTGACGTTTCGCCTTCGGCTACGCTTTGGTAAATCGCTGACATCATGACAGCAACGCCCTCAGGAAGTCCGGCTTGTACGAGAAGCGCTTTATGCTCATCAAATGAAATAGACTTGTACACAACCTCTTTGCCGGAGACGTTAGCGATCGTTTGGGCGAGCTGTCCAAGTTCGTGTCCATCCTCTGTCAGAACGGCAGCGCCTGCGAGCGCAAGGTCATGACGGCTGGCCGTATGCACGCCGCCTTCTCCAGCATTGGCAACGAGCGCTACGAACTGGACAGCTGCGCCGACGCTCTGAGGATTAACGAATACGTCCGTATAAAGCGGGTTGCGCAGGAACGTGAACGGAATATTTGTCGTGCGAATAATTCTTTCGGTAATGACATGGGTGGAAGTAAGCGGCAATTGGGACGTCTCTCTAAACGCATAGCCGTAATAGATGATATGGCGGGCGTTCGCATCCTTTGCTGCCTTTGCGACATTTGCATGCTGGAGAATTCGAAGCGTTTCGTCGTGGGCGTCCGGACTTGGAATGAATAACAGCCTGGATGCTCTGGCAAAAGCTTTTTCCAACGACGCTCGGTCATTATAATCGCCATGACGCAATTCCACGCCTAAATCTGCAAGAGCGGATGCCTTCTCCGCATTGCGGACAACCGCGACAATTTCATTTGCCGAAGGTTGAATACTCACTCACTCCGATGGGTAAGAAGCTTATTCCCGTCTTGCAGCAGCTGCTCGATTGGGGAACGGATTATATGGAGCATATGGGCACGCTGGATCTTGAAAACGCAAAGCTGGATCCATCCCGCTGGACTGGTGCGAAGATACCTGCCGACGAAGCTTAGGAAAATGCGGTTGCAAGACCGGCGATGATTCGCTATAATCGCTTTAATCCATTTGAAGGGATTCGATATGATGTACAACATACAAATGAATCAGCTTCATTATTTCACCGGGCGTTAGCACACCTGATCAACATTCAGGGTGGGCTAGCGCTTCTCGCGTTGGCCTCCCTGCAGCATACGATGCGCGCAGGACCAAGAGGTCCTGCGCGTTTTTTTTATTTTGCCAAAGGGGAGGAACGATGATTATGATTATGCAAAATCTGAAAGGCACCAATGATTATGTTGGCAAGGAACAGGCGCTAAGGAAGAGGGTCCAAGCAGCACTTCGGGATATGTTTGAGCTATATGATTTCGAGGATGTGGATACGGCAATAGTAAACGAGCTCGATTTCCTGACCTCAAAATATGCCGGCGGCGAAGAGATCGTAAAGGAAATGTACCGGTTAAATGACCAGGGTGGACGCCAATTAGGACTCCGCTATGATTTGACCATTCCTTTTGCAAAGGTTATTGCGCTAAATCCGAGCCTTGAATTTCCGTTCAAACGATACGAGATCGGAAAGGTGTTTCGTGATGGGCCCGTAAAACGGGGGAGAATGCGTGAATTTTTGCAATGCGATGTTGACGTTGCCGGTATAAAGGGACCAGAGGCGGAAGCTGAGTTAATGCAGTTGGCGGTTGATGTATTTCGGAAGCTGGACATACCTATAGTGTTGAGGTGGAATAATCGACGTTTTTTGGGTGAAGTGCTTGCAGCTGTAGGTGTTCCTGATAAGGATGCGCTATCGGTTATGCTGACGCTTGATAAGCTTGCGAAAATCGGATTAAACGGCGTCAAGAAAGAGCTTGCTGATAAAGGATTGGACGCTGGTGTGACAGATGCCATTTTAGAGTGGGTGGAAGGGGGAAATCCGTCTTTGGAGGAGGCTGCGGACAAATATGGTATTAGGGAAAGGAGGGGTGCCTTGGAGGCATACGCATTGCAGGAGATGATTCGAACCCTTGGACTCGAACAGGTCTGCGTGTTTGACCCCTTTCTATCACGCGGGCTCTCGTTCTATACAGGAACCGTGTATGAAATTTTTGATGCAGCGGGCGGCTTATCTTCGAGCTTGGGCGGAGGTGGACGG
Organism: Paenibacillus prosopidis; assembly: GCF_003337375.1. Classification (GTDB taxonomy): domain Bacteria; phylum Bacillota; class Bacilli; order Paenibacillales; family Paenibacillaceae; genus Pristimantibacillus; species Pristimantibacillus prosopidis. The sequence continues at coordinate 175,567 of NZ_QPJD01000007.1, read as the reverse complement.
TACGATGCGATCATTGGACAACTGGTCGGCACGGAGGACAGCGCATTTCCTGCAGTCGGATTATCGTTCGGGATGGAGTCGATTATGGCATTGCTCGAAAACCGTTGCATAGAGAAAACAGCTGCTTCTGTTGTCATTGTGCCCGTTGGGGTTACGGCGGTGGAGGTGCTGCAGACAGCGGCTGCGCTTCGCGCAAATGGAGTGCGGGCAAGATTGGATACCAGCGGGCGGAAGCTGAAAAATATACTCGCGTCCGTATCGTCAAGCGGAATTCGGTACGTGCTGCTGCTGGGGGAAAGTGAATGGAAGGCTGGAAAGGTACGTCTGAAGGATATGGAAGAAAGAACGGAGATAGAAGTGTCTATGGATGAAGCGATCTATTTAATAGCGGACAAATGGCTGTCATCCATCTGAACATAAACCATTATGGGCTGCTTTTGCTAGCACTTATGGTGAAGAAGGGCGACCGCAGACGGCGATACCGCAGCGGTCGCAGGCATTATTGGGTAGCAACCGTTCTGCCGTTGAGCGGCTGGACAGGGCGATGATTGTCGGAGAAAATAGCGCCGAACGCCTGGATCTGCTTCTCGGATAGTTCAATCGGTTCCTCCAGCACGGTCCAGTCCACCCCTTCCGAGCAAGGAGGCGTCGTCAACGAGCCTTTGTATCGGAATGCTTTCTTATCTTGTGGCAGCAGCGCGTTCAAATCAATGACTTGATTCAGCTTGAGATCTTCCTTGGTCTCTTCCTTCGGAAGCTTCGAGAACATTTCCGCCAGTTGTTTGTTTTCACTGCCTGACTTGATTAGAACGCCGAGCACGGCAAGTTTGCCTTCACTATTCTTGTGTACAAGATGCATCTCCATATCGAAAGTTTTACCGTTGATCTGGTTTTCGCTAGGTTTATGGAAATGCAGTTGAACGAGCGTATAATCTTTGCCTTCAATGGTAATGGTATTGCTGCCGGATGCGTCATTCGCTTGAATGGTATGCCCGTTGTTCATCAGAGTGAAGGCGGTCGGTTTATAATTGGTCTCGAATTTGCCTAACTCTTTGTCCACTTTTAATTGAGAAAGCTCAATATCGATAGGGGACTGCTCGGTTCCATTCGCGCATGCGGCATATTGCTTATCCAGGGCCGACCATTTGGCAGGGCCCGTCTCGCCCGAGTAGGACCAGTGGGCGGGCTTCGTTGCAGTTGCACCGGTGCCGGCGCCGGGTATTGCGCTATTCTGAGCAGCGCACGCCGCCAGCTGCAGAGTAAGTGCAACAGCCATCATTCCACGAATTACTGTGTTTCTGTTCATTGACATTCTCCTCGTTTCTTCGGTTAAGTTCATCTTGGAAGATTCCACAACCATAGTATTTAAACGAGAATCATATCGTCCAGTTATAAAACGTCACTCTTTCCCTATGATAGATTGTCATATGATTTTACTGACAACGTGACAACGTTATATAATCGAATGTAACGAAGTAACTTGGAGGTAACGTCATGCGCGGTCTGATAACACGATGGGAATGGTACGATTGGTTCATGATTGCGCTCAGGATTTGCTGGTGCATTTCTATCATTGGGCTATTATGGGAAGTGGAGGGGCAGTGGAACTTTCCGTTCTGGATTAAGATGGTTATTGCTTTCATTGTCATATCCGTTCCGTATCTGGTGATGCGGATCAATCAACATCTGTATGTTGCGTGCGAGCTGTTGCTTCCCGGAGTGATCCTGTTCCTGCTGAATAAATCGCACCCGGACACCCATTTGTATCTCCTTCCGATTTCGTTCATGATCGGTTACAATAGCCCCGGTTATGCGTTCATATGGCTGGCTCCTTTGACAGCCCTCGCTTTTCCGGCATGGCTCGGTTGGCATATGAACTATTACTCTTGGGATACCGTCGTGTTCGGGATTATTTTCAATTATTGCGTTGCTTACGGATTGGGCTATGCCTTTCGTTTACTTATTACTTCGACTAAGCAAAGCAAAATCATCGAAGAGCAGAACAGAATGTTGGAGCAAAATATAAAGCAGATTGAGAAAATAACGCTTCTTGAGGAGCGCAACCGGCTTTCGCGCGAAATGCACGATACGATCGGACACATGCTCACGACCATGATCATGGGTATGGAGTCGATTCGCGCGTCGATGGCTCCCGGCACGGAGAAGAGTAAGATTGAAACGCTCCTGTCCCTGACGAGGGCGGGCTTCGAGGACATTCGCAGGAATATTCACGAAATTCAAACGGAACAAACGGACTTGCCGCTTCCGGTGCTGCTGGATGATATCGCTAGGGCCTTTGCGCAGCAGACCGGCGTGAAGATTGAGCTGGAACAGTCGGGGGATCCTATTCCTGTACATCGGCCAGGCCGGTTCACGTTCATGCGCTGTTTGCAAGAGACGCTGACCAATTCGGTTCGGCACGGCCAGGCGGATCGTATCACCGTAATCCTTCGCTTCGAGAAGGATCGCATTGTGCTGCAGATCCGGGATAACGGAACGGGACTTGAAGCTTTGCAGCCCGGATTCGGCATAACGGGTATGCGGGAGAGGCTCGAGGCCTTGAACGGAAGCCTACAGGTCCAGTCCGATTCTCAGAACGGAACGATCGTGACTTGCTCCCTGCCGTATCAATCGCCGGAAACCAAGCAAGTCATTCATGTCGTCATAGTGGACGACCAGCCGATCGTACTGGAAGGACTAAAGGCCTTGTTGGAGAACGAGGACGGGATCCATGTAGCGTCTACCGCCGGGAACGGTCTTGAGGCTATTAGGGTCTGCGAACAAACGAATCCGGATCTGGTTCTCATGGACATGCAAATGCCGGTCATGGACGGAATTTCCGCTTTACAGACAATCAAGCAAGCTTATCCGGGAATCAAGGTGTTGATGATGTCCACTTTCGATGATTTGGATCAGGCCCTAACCGCTTTAAAGAACGGCGCTGACGGGTACTGCCTGAAGTCGGCGCAATTGCAGGAGCTCATTGAGACAGTACGCCTCGTCCATTCGGGGGGAACCGCGATTAATCGGGAGATCACGGCCAAAATGCTCGAGAGGTTCGATCGAGTTTCCGAGGTCGCCGAGCCCACCGCTGTGGATCGATTTCTTTACGGATTAACGAAACGCGAGATGGAGATATTGCAGTATCTGGATTCGGGGATGCGTTATAAGACGTTGGCGGCAAAGCTGTTCTTGTCCGAAGGAACGGTGCGCAATTACATTTCTACGATTTACGGCAAGCTGGGCGTCAGCAATCGCGAGGACGCGGTGGAGAAGGCGCGTACGGAAGGCTTGTTGACCGATAACTAGGTGTATTGATCAAAGCTGCCGCTTTTTATTCGGCTTTCCTTGAGATAACCCCGATTGGAATATCAAAGGGTATGCCTATATAATGGGTTGATATTAAGCAATTATGGAATTCCCGAGGAGACGCGACAAATAGATGCCTAAGAAAATCATACCTGGCTTTTATTTTATTGGTAATCACCCTGTTTTGGATTTTGTGAATACGAAGATCGCAGTGAAAGGCCAACCATTAGACCTGCTTAACACTTTCGCCGATCTGCTAGATTGGCTAAGGCAAGTCAGCTTTATAACGTTAGAAGAAGTGAAGTTGTACGAACAAAAATGGGGAGATACGGTCCAAGGTGTCAAAGTGCTGGAATCTGCGGCTGAGCTGCGGAGTTATCTGCTAACCATCATCGAAAAGAGAAAGATAGGTGAAAAAGCCCCAGACGCCAGTATTCAATTCATTAACCAATTAGTTAAACAGCATGCGGTTATCTCAGAGCTTGTTCAGAGCGATGATGGCTTTATCAGGGAAAAAAAACATGTTATGTTTCAAAAGCCTCTAGACCTTCTTGTTCCCGTTGCAGAAGCGGCAATCGATTTTTTTGTCACCCATGACCTAGCCTTGGTTAAAAAATGTGAGAATCCAGCGTGTGTGCTTTATTTTTATGACAACAGCAAAAATAACACACGACGTTGGTGTAGTCCAAAAACTTGCGGAAACCGCATGAAGGTAGCAGCTTATTTAGAGCGGCAGCAGAATCAATTAAATAAATAACGAAAAAAAATAAAGCACGAGTTTTAGAATCTAATTCTAAAGCTCGTTTTTTTAATCCCTAAAATCAATGTTTACAGGTTAAATGCTTTCATATATAATACCCTTAATAAGATATAGGTGGTTAATAAAATGCGAGGTGTTAATATGACCGATCCGTATCATACTGGGGAATTAACTGTTCAGCAATTGGCCGGGGTTTCCATCGTGGCGGAGCAAAACGGCCGCTCTATTCGAAATAGCATACCGAAAGGAGCTGTTCCTTTTCTAACTAGCCAGACTTTAGCTGTCGTAGCCTCGCAAGATGAACAGAAAAGAACGTGGTGCTCGTTTCTGACAGGAGCTCCGGGCTTCATCACCGTTGAGGATGAGGTTACTTTACACCTAGAGACTCTTCCGGTTGAGGGTGATCCACTTGCTAACAACCTTAGTATGAATCGGGATGTAGGTCTGTTAGTTATTGATTTATCGAAGCGGATCCGATTGCGCTTGAACGGAACAGGATACATCGATGGTAACCAAAGGCTAAAGGTCTTGGCTGAGCAGGTCTATGGGAACTGCCCCAAATACATTCAGAAACGAGTCATTCTCCCAACCGCAGTTAGCCATAGAAAGACCCGAACTATAATTCGAATGAACCACCTCAGCGCCAGGGCGCGGGAGTGGATTAGCACGGCGGACACGTTCTTCATTGCAAGCAGCAGCTTAGAGGGAAAAGTTGACGCTTCGCACCGAGGAGGGTCACCAGGTTTTGTGCATATCGTTGATGATCGAACACTTATTTTCCCTGATTATTTTGGGAACTCGATGTTCAATACACTGGGGAACATCTACAGTAATCCTCATACCGGGCTCTTATTTATTGATTTTAATTTCGGACATTCGTTTCAGCTTACAGGACGGTCTACAATTATTTGGGACGAAGAACAGATCAATCTGTATCCTTCGGCGGAGCGAATCATACGTTTCGAGCTGGACGAAGCACTTATCACCGAAAACAGCACTGCATTATCATGGGAGTTTATGGAGTTCTCTCCTGCGAACCCATCACTGGTGAATCTTAAGGGGAGGTGAGGGTGTTTTCACCCAGGTCAGTCATAAAGTATAAATCCATTACAATACATGATTTTCAGAGGAGGAACAAAATTGACAGCAAACAAGTATGTCATCATTATTCAAGCGAATCAACAGGATGTGGGCAAAGCAATTCATGGATTACTATATGGGCAAGAACTGTATGAAGAAGGATTTGAGGTGGAAATTCTCTTTGATGGATTAGGTACACAATGGCCTGGTCAATTCAGCAAGGCGGATCATCCGATGAATGCACTTTATAAACAAGTGATGAAAAAGGGGATTATCAAAGGCGGGTGCCAAGCTTGCTCGAATTTTTTTGAAGTGGAAGAAGAGGTTAAAGGGGCCGGAGTTTCGCTTGTTGGCGATCAAAAGGCAGAAGGTCATATCCCCTTTGGACAGTATATAAAAGATGGGTTTTTCCCAATAGTTCTATAGGAGTTTAGCAGGGACTTTCATCAATAAAAGCCTTTGGAATGAGCTCCAAAGGCTTTTGTTTTTGTACCAGAAATACAGCATTGAATTGAAAACAACATTAAACGTGCGTTGGCACACTAAGCAGCTTTTGAATGTGGCTTTCAATTTGCTCGGGTGTGTCGGTTGAACCGAAGCGCTTTAGCACTTTACCGTTCCGGTCAATCAGGAATTTAGTGAAGTTCCATTTGATGGACTTGGATCCGAGAAAACCACGGGCTTCAGACGTCAAGTATTGGAAAAGCGGATGCGCATTGCTGCCGTTCACATCAATTTTAGCAAAGAGGGGGAAATTGACTCCAAAATTGATTTCGCACGCCTCTGCAACTTCGTTATCACTGCCTGGCTCCTGATTGGCAAATTGTCCCGAAGGGAATCCTAAAACGGAAAAGCCTTGACCCTTGTAAGTATCATGCAGCTTCTGCAGCCCTTTGAATTGCGGAGCAAAGCCGCATTTGGTAGCCGTGTTCACGATAAGCATAACTTGCCCTTTATAGGGCGCAAGCGTTTGTGTTTCTCCTCTGATCGTTTTTACTTCAATATTGTAAAGTGACATATGAAAATCCTCCTGGCAAGAAGTTTATATTTTATAAAATTTAATTTTACATAATATATATGATGATGTCAATGTAGCGCGGGATAGATGGTCTGAATCATAAAAATCCCCTACTGCTCCTAGGGTGCAGTAGGGGGTTTTTTAACTAGCCTTTAGCGCCGCTTTGTTGGATTTTGCGTAGAAAATCATGCATTTGATCAAGCAGCAACGCTGCTTCTTCCGGCTTAGCGTCGAGCTTGCAGGCTAATTGAGCGGGAATGCCGACGGCCTTCTCCTTCAATGCTTTTCCTTGCTTGGTAAGCTCAACGAGTACGCTGCGTTCATCGTTTCGGTCGCGCGTACGCGTAATGAGCCCGGCTGCTTCCAGCTTTTTAAGCAGGGGGGTTAAGGTGCCGGAATCCAGATAAAGCTTATTGCCTAGCGCTGTGACCGTCACATGGTCCTGCTCCCACAAGGCGAGCATTGTGACATACTGTGTATACGTCAGGTCTAATTCTTCAAGAATTGGACGGTAAAGCTTCGTTATTTCGCGGGAGCATGCATAAAAGGCAAAGCAGATTTGATTATCTAGTTTTAACGTTTCGTTGTTATCCATGTTATTGGCCTCCATAGGAAGGGGTTTTATTTAGTGTGTTAAATCTTCAATGCCACTAAATTTAGCTAAATTAAATTGCAATAAATATAATATAGTGGAATGGAAATATGCTGTCAATGTGAGGGCAGGTTTTTGAGAAAGGGTTGTCAATAGGAGAAGACTATGACAGTATATAAGGAATTTGAAAATACTTCTTATAAATTTGAATGAACATACCTGATGGAGGAAATGAAATAATGATGGAGATGCCTAATTGCCCAAAATGTAATTCAGAATACACTTGTAAATGAAACGGAACAGGGAGTGAAAAAAATGGCCTATACCGCTGATGATGTTGCAGAATGGATGCTGAACGAGGTGAAATCCGCTGGTATTTTGCATCAAAGCGCTGCAGTTGAGCATATTAAGAGCCACTTTGGCGAATCGTTTATCTATGTGAATGAGCACGGCAACCAATCGATCGACAAAGAAGTGAAGAAGGCATTCCGTAAGCTGCACCGCGGCAAGGCGGCTTGGGAGAGAGACGGCTTTTTCTGGGGCTGGAGTTAAGCGGCGAGAGGAAGTTACGGCGGAAATGGGGGGGCCTTGCGGGATTGCTGCAAATAATAGCGGAAATTTAAGGCGTTATACCGGCCAATCGTCACTTTAAAGTGGCTTAACTGGGTGAATAACGCCGATTCATTCCGCTAATGTAACTTTTTTCCTCAAAATAAGCGAATAGCGCCTCTTTTTTTCGTTAATTATGTAGTTGAGTCGAGAGCAGCTTCACTAGCTTACTACTGCATACAGCCGATGATCAGACCAGCTATCGCATACGACACGAGGTGGTAGCCGATCGTGATGAAATACAGGCCCAGCTTATGTCCTTCGAACAGGTAGTTCATGCCGATTTTAAGTGATACGCTTATGCCGACCAGAAGTCCGACGATCAAACCGGCCGCCACCGTAGCTTCATCTGCAAGCGTCAGCAATAGCGCCAAAATAAACGCGCCGCCAAGTGCGGTTAACGCTGTCAATACATAAGTGAGCGGCCCCCCGCCTGAGATGTCCTCCATTTTCATGCCGCGCTGCTTCACCCAAGCATTGCCCAGCAAAACCGGGGAATACCACAAGAAGCCGAGTGCCATCGTCGCAACGGTGGCAATCAATACGGCTAAATAATTAACTTCCGCTAAATTTACCATGCCTATTTTCCTCCTTCGTATCATAAAGCATCTCCATCTTATCAGAAAGAAGCATAGTTCGTCAGTGCGATATTTAGACGATACGATAACTTGACAAATCAAACTGTAACTATTAAACTTACAGTAAGAGTAACGCAAACAAGACGGTACGGTTAACGAAAAGTGCATCGTCTACTTTTTTACTCCAAATGTATTTAAATTTATTACAGTTAACGTATCTCCTTACTATTATGGATAGGTGGTGTAGAAGGATGAAATTGAATATAAGTGACTGGGTAAAGGGCAAAACGAAAGACGGAGAGCTCATCCAAGGGTTTATTCAGTCGATCGATGCCGTACAAGGATTCGCAACTGTGTATGTCGTTCATTCTGATAATGAAGATGTAAAAGGGAAAATCGTTGCGGTACGTGAGCATTGGCTCAAAAAGATGCAGGAGCTTACGTTAGATGATGCCCAGCTTGTCCAAAATTTAATCGATATGGCACTGGCTACATGGGATGAAGCCTGGTTTATGGAGCTGACGGATACGCTGAAAGCCATTCAAAATGATTCCGTCCAAGCCGATGATCAATCCAAACCATTTCCCTTTTACCATAATCGGTTGGGTCCGGTAAGCCGTTAATGGAAGAAAGGCAGATAGCGCCCGCGACACGCTAACTGCCTTTCTTTTTGTTTCAGGAGCCGGTCACTTTACCCGAATGCCAATGCCGAGCGCTTCCGCCCGCATAACGAAATAATGAGCAGCAGCTATATCGAACACGGCCATACCCATAGGGCAAAATAACACGGGGTCCTCTGGCCGGAACGCCGTCAGCGCACTGCGGCATACAACATCCGCTAATGAGCGGGTATCCGCCTTCGTTAACCCGCACTCCCGGTGCAGCAGCTCAATATCGGTATTTTCCCGGCAAACCTCTTCCCAGTCGTCCACAATAATGGCTTCAATACCGCCGATAGCAGCGGACGAATAGTCCCGGAGCGACACATCAAGCAGCAGGCTTCCCGGAGCGGGAGGTTGGTCAATATATCTCTGGCTGCTTACCGTACACGTAATTATGAGATCACATTCGCTATATAACTGCTGCCAGCTGCCAGAGAGCTTCGTCCGGCTGCGTAATTCCTTCGGGACGCTGCTGAGATCCGGACTGTCCAGAGCCGGGCTGCGAATATCGTATACGTATACCGCGTCCAACCGGCTGCCGAACAGCTGGCAGCACATATCGTAATGAAGCCGTCCCACCGGACCGAAGCCAATGATGCCTAGCCGGAACCGCCGCGCCGCATTAGCCTTCAAATAATGACGAATGAGCAGGCCGCTAACGGCTGCCGTTCGTGCAGCGCTTGGCAATGGCGTATTAAGCATAGCATAGGGCAAGCCGGTATCGGCTTTATTTAAGAGCGTAATGCTGTGCGCCCGCGGCAAACCTTCATCGATATTGCCCGGAAAGCTGGCGATCCATTTCATTCCGGCCGTCTGTACCGGCCCTCCGACGTAGGCGGGCATGGCAATGATCCGGTTTTGCGGGTTTTTGTAACGTAAGTAAGGCTTTAGCGGCTGTGCATAGTCGCCCGAATCAACGACCTGTACCGCATCTTCCACGCAATCAACAAGCTGCTCCCAGTGCAATCCAATGCTGCGTATATGTTCATCACCGAGATATAGCACGGACACTATCCTTTCGATTGTAAAATGTTTTTGCCGAATTGCTGCTCCACCCATGCATCGTTATATACCGTATCCATATAACGCTCTCCACGGTCATGCAAAATAACGGCGCACACCGAGTCGTCCGGTATTTCATGCTCGATCGCTTTCATGGCGGAAATAACTGCGCCCGAGGAGGGGCCGACCAAAATCGATTCCTTCCGGACGAGCATTCTGCAGGCGATAACCATGTCCAGGTCCGTTATGTTAATGGCACGGTCCATGAATTTGGTCTGGCCGAAAGGGGGGACAATCCCTGCGCCAAGACCGGGAAACCGGCGGCTGGCCTTCGCCCCGCCAAAAATAACGCTGCCTGCCGCGTCGACGGCAACGACTTTTGTCGGAAGACCATGGTCGTTTATATATTTGGCGCAGCCAAGCATCGTACCGCAGGTGCTGACGCCGCCTATCACGTAATCGACACGCTCCAGCTGCGCTGCAATTTCACTCATCGTACCTTCATAATGGGATAAATAGTTGTACTTGTTCGCGTATTGATTCGGCCAATAGCTGTTCGGGATGCGGTCCAGCAGCTGCTGGACCCGCTGCAGCCGGGCGGGCAGAAACTCGCCCGTCGCAGCATCAGGCTCGGCAACATACTCGATTTCCGCACCATACGTTTGCATAATCCGGATGTTCTGTTCCGTCGTCTTCGGATCAATGACGCTTATGAACCGCATGCCGAGATAGGAGCATATAGCCGCGAGGCTAATGGCCATATTACCTGAGCTCGACTCTACAATAACCGAGCCGGGTTTAATTAATCCTTCGTCCCATGCGGCCGTAATGATGCGCAAAGCGGAACGGTCCTTGGCGCTGCCGTTCGGATTCATCAGCTCGAGCTTGGCATGCACTTGAATGCCGCGGTCACCCGTAAATAGGTTTGACAGCTGAATGAGCGGCGTATTTCCGATTATAGACAACAAATTTTTCCTCACAGGCTGCAGCACCTCTTAGAAATAAAGTTTTTTGGATTTCACCGTCCCGCGCTCAAGCTGTTCATCCTCCGCTGCGCGTGTCACCTCTATGCCGGAAAGCATGCGGTTTTGAATCATTTGACCGATCTCCGCAATTTTATGCTCAATAGCGTTCTGAATATGAACGAGCAGCTCCTCTCTCAGAGATTTGCTTTTGATACGAACGGAGAGCTTATTGTCACGCAGCCGTACACGAAGCTCCGCATCCTTAACAAATTGGTTCACAACGTTTTCGATATCATACAAGCTGATCTTCTCGCCGTGCTTCAGATCCGTTCCGATTCGTTTCGAAATACAGCTGAAGCATTGCCTCCGCTGACCGTTCACCTCAACCGTTTGAAAGTCGCGCACGACATCGTAGGTGACGAACCGTATAGCCGGGAACATAGAGCGCACGTATGAAGTGAGCACAAGAACGGCTTCGTTGTCCTGCAAGGGCTCAAACCGCGGATCGATTTGCTCGGCGGGCACAGCTTCCGCATAAATGCCGTCCGTAATGACGTACTGACCAAGCACATGCGAGTAGGAGGCGATGGCACCGATCTCGATCGAGCCGTACGTATCCAAAATATCGCCTGTCCCGATACCGAACCGCTCAGCCATGTTCGCCTGCCATTCGAGGGGCGCGATTTCGCCAACGAGGATTATTTTCTTTATGCCAAAATGGCCCGGCTCCGGCGCAGCGGCAACGATAGCATCCAAGATGGACGGCATCGTATAAAGCAGATCCGGCTGAAAACGTTGAAGCCCTTCGATATGATCTTCGATCGGCAAAGCATACGACAATGAATCTGCTTGCAAGCCAAGCCGCCCGAAGATCGTCAGCGCCGTGCTGGCCGCGTGTCCGGTTCCCATATCCGCCAGCGCTTTTTTTACATCGGCCAAGCTGCCTTCAAGCCATTCCTGAAAGCACGCCGTCTTGCTTTCTATATAGCTTTCATCGTCTTCCTCCGAATAGTAGATCGCCTTGCGAATGCCCGATGAGGTGCCTGAAGTCTTGTATACGGACAAGCCAGCCTCTGTCCTGCTTTCTTGCGTGAAATAATAATGCGCCAAAATATCCTCTGTCATTAGCGGAAGCTCGGAAAGCTCCGTATGCCGAGGGTCTATCCCTTTTTGCGTAAGCAGAGCGCCATACCAAGGGTGGAAACGGCAAATTAGATCGATTTGCTGCTGAAGCGTGTTTAATCGCAACATGCAATCTGAGCCTCCTAAAAGACAGCATATCAGCTGAACGAGTTACTTAAGCATATGTCGAAACAGCTTGTTGGTTCGGCTTATGCCGACAGCGGCCTAAATCCATTTTGAAAAAGCTTCGTATTGTAATAAGAGGTTATAGAACGGAGGGAGCAGGATCGAATGAGAAGGAAGTTGAGGAAGATAAGGAAGATAAGGAAGATAAGGAAGATAAGGAAGATAAGGAAGATAAGGAAGATAAGGAAGATAAGGAAGATAAGGAAGATAAGGAAGCCAGGGAAGCGGTTGAAGCGAACGAACATAGTGTTATCAGGCAAGAGAGGAAGCCGGATCTCGGACAAATGGGCGAAAACAAAGGTGCTGCGGGCGAACCCCATGCTGCGCAGGCATATCCCGTTGACGAAAAGAATGACGAAGGTCAGCTTGCGTACGATGCTGCTAAAATTCGGCATGGTGTACATCAAGCCAAATCGCGGCTCGCAAGGGCACGGCGTCATGAAGGTGGAAAGAATAATAGCGGGGAAGACTGGCCGTAAAAAAAGCTTCGTGTACCAGCTTGATGAGAAGAGATCAGACTTTTCTAACTATGAATCAGCCTACCGCTCGATCTTGAGGGATACGAAGGGCAAGCCGTATTTGGTGCAAAAAGGCATTCATCTGATTAAGCACAGCGGCAGGCCGTTCGATACGCGTCTTGTTGTCCAGCGGGCGCCGCACGGCGGCTGGGAAGCGACCGGAACGATAAGCAGAGTTGCCCATCCCCGCAAAATTGTGACGAACGGCAGTCAGGGCGGTACGATTTATCCGACTGCGTTTCTGCTCGGCAGCCACGCAAATACCGCCAAGCGGATAGCTTTGATGAAGAAAATGGACAGCATCGGCGTCAAGACGGCTAAGCGGCTGCGCCAGGCTTATCCCGGCATCATGGAAATTGGCGTCGATTTTGCTCTCGACAGCAAGCTGAAGCCGTGGATATTGGAAGTGAACACGCATCCTGACCATTGTCCCTTTGCGCTGCTTAGCGATCAGTCGATGCTCCGCAAAATCATCCGATACGGCAAGGCTTATGGCAGAACGTACCGAATGAACTGCCTGAAGGCGAAGCAGGGGCTATTGCCTGAGCGATCGACTGGGCGATTGCCTGCTCCTCCGCACATGCGAACCGGCAAGCGTTAATCCGACAAGACGAGCGGCTCCATGGAGAAGGCAGTACGGAAACGAAGGCTCTCGACGGGATCGCGCAGATCCCGGCCGGTGAGCCTTTGGCATTTTTCGAGACGGTAAGTGACGGTGTTGCGGTGGACGAACAGCTGCTTGGCTGTCTCCGCAAGCTGGCAATGCGTATCGTAGAAGGTGCTAAGCGTTTTCAGTAAATCGCTGCGCTCTTTCCCTTCAATATGGAGCAGGTCCTTGAACGTTTCCTCGTAATACTCCTTTAACTCTTCCTTTGGAATCATCCGCAGCAGGTTATTGAAGTTTTTGGCACGGTACGACTGGACGAACTGTTTCTTGCGCGCATCATAGCCGGTTTGCAGCGCTTCGACTGCTTCCTTGTAGGAGAGGGGAATGTCGGGCAGCTGAGATACCGGATTACCGATGCCCATGGAAATGGGGATGCCGTGCGTTGCGCCCAAATTGCCAACAATGAGCTTCAGCTGCTCTACGAATTTGCTCTCCTTGCCCTCCTCCGTAACGTCTTGCCCGGCATGCAGTGCGATAAGGAAGCAGAAGTATTCGTTCTTCGTAAACAGCACAAAGCGCAGATCAAACTTGGAAAACTCGCTCTTCAACAAGTTATAATGCCGATCACGTTCGGAAATAAAACGGCCGTCCGACTCCATGGCGCTGGACGCACGCAGCAGATCGTAAGACGTATCGCGTTTGGCGACGACGCTAATATAAACGGGATGATTAAGCAGGCCGTAGTTTTTGCTGCGGTGCATAAGCTCCTGCTCCGAGGTGATTAGTCCGTCGACAAAGTCGGAGAAAAACTCATTTTTGTACCGGCGCGACCGTTCCTTGACTGCTTGCTTCTTCATAAGCTCAAGCCCGATGACGTTGGCGGCCTGCTCCATCGCATGTTTGGTTAAGTTACTCAGCTGCTTAGCGTTGTCGCTGCTCAGGGCGATCAAGAAGCCTTCCAGCTGAAAGGTAACAATGGGGTGAAGCTCGGCTGCCGAGTAAGGGGTATCTGCAAGCTCCATTGTAAATGAGATAGGGGAGGAGAGCGCGGCAAGCTCGGCTTGAAGCTTTGGCAGCAGGCCGATGTAGAACTGCTCGAATAGAGAGCTTGAGTGAAAGAGCAGCTCCATATGCTGGTTAATCAGCATGACCGGCGAGTCGATAAGCTGGGACAAGGCTTCAATGACTTCCTGCGTGCTTTTGCCCTGCATAATCATTTGAGAAAACTGCTTGTGCGTCGAGAGGGCATAATGCAGTTCGTCCGTGCGCTTCTCTAATATATGGCTCAAAGAATAATTGGATATATCGCCGAGTGATTGCTCCAAGGAAAGCTCGATAATGGGAAACTGCAGCTCATTGGCACGCTGCAGCACATCCCCAGGAACCTCCTGAAGAAATCTTTTTGTCTTAATCGCCAGACCGGCGCAGCCGACGCCGGACATATTCGTAACGAGGGCAAGCAATGCATCCGGATGATCCTTCATCGCATAGCCAGTCGTTAGAAGCAGCTCCTGCGGCTTCAAATAATGAATAATATCAGGTGCGTCCATGATATTGACCGATTGGACGCTATTTGTCATGCCTTCGTGACCGGCAACCACTTTTGCATTCGCATAAACGGGGAGAGATATGAGCTCCTTGAGCAGCATGACAGCACCACCCTTGCACCAATGTTATATTTTATTACATGAATATATCATTTATTTTTCCAGCTGTAAATGTCTAATTGTTCATGATATTCAACGAGTTATGGTGATTTTTGGCTAATGTGCACAATGACATTTGGGTGGAATGGGATTATGATTTAGCTATACATCACCGATACATGTAAGTTAAGTTAACATTTAAATGGATTGGGGTTGAGGTAATGAAATTGGAAGTGCGCCAGGTTGGAAAGAGCTTCGGCAGCAGATCGATTTTGAAAAAAGTAGATCTCACTGTTCACTCTCACGAGTTTATATGCATATTAGGCCATAGCGGATGCGGCAAATCGACGCTGTTGAATATGATTGCAGGCTACTTACTGCCTGATGAGGGAGAAATAACGGTTGACGGCGAAGCGGTCAAGGGGCCGTCGAAATCGCGGGGCATGGTGTTTCAGGATCATGCTTTGTTCCCCTGGATGACGGTGCTTGACAATATTTCGTTCGGTCCCGAGGTGCAGAAGATGCCGAAAGCGCAGGCGAAGGAAACGGCCAAAGAGTTTTTGAAGCTGGTCGGACTGGAGCCATATGCTTCGCATTACCCGGGGGAGCTGTCGGGCGGGATGAAGCAGCGCGTCGGTATTGCGAGGGCGCTCGCCAGCCGCCCGGATATTTTGCTCATGGATGAGCCGTTCGGCGCTCTTGACGTGCTGACAAGAGAGACGATGCGCATCGAGCTGCAGAAGATTTGCAGCCAGCTGAAGCCGACTATTTTGTTCGTGACGCACAGCATTAGCGAGGCCGTTTATTTGGCGGACCGCGTTGTCGTCATGAAGCATGGCGAGATTGCGGAAATTTTTGAAGTTGGCATTAAGCATCCGCGCTCGTCGCATTCGGCTGGCTTCGGTGAAATGATGAGCCGAATCGAACGCGTTCTGATGGACGAAGAGCATTTGGAGCTGGCTTCTGCAAAGGTGGGTTCGTAATGAATGGAGCAAAATGGCCGACAGTGAAGGATGCCGGATCGCTCGCGTCAGCTGAAACAACCGTTATCGGCAAGCAGGTGCGCGGGAAGCGCCCCGCTGCGTCCGGTACATTTTTTCAAAAATACAACATACTCCCCTCGTTGCTGTTCTTTGTACTATGGGAGCTGTTTTCCAGAGTAAATGAATCGGCAAAGTTTTTTAATCCAAACTTTCTGCCTGCTCCGACCGTACTGCTGTCGGAAGGCTGGGAGCTGGCGAAGACAGGGATCATTACGGACAGTATCATTTCCAGTACGATCCGAATCTTGCTCGGCTTTGTGATCGGAAGCGCGGTGGCGGTTGCGCTCGGCGTCGTGATGAGCAAGTTCAAGGCGGTTGAACGCTGGTTTTCGCCGATTCTGAATCTGGTCGGACCGATTCCGGCGCTAGCCTTGCTGCCGCTGTTTATTATTTGGTTCGGCATAGGCGAGTTTCCGAAGGTGCTGCTCATCGCATGGACGACTTTTATACCGGTGCTGGTGTATACGCTCGACGGCTTCAAATCAGTGCCCTCCACGTTAATCCGGTCAGCGCTCAGCTTGGGTGCGACGGAGCGGCAAATTTTTACGAGAGTGATGCTGCCTTCCGCTATTCCGAATTTTCTCGTCGGCGCACAAGTGAGCCTCGGCTTATCGTTCTCCGCTCTCATCGTCTCTGAAATGATGGGCGCGAAATCGGGACTCGGCTATATCATCGTAGACGCAAGAAACTATTTCAAAATAACCAATATGTTCGTAGCCATCATTCTTATCGGCTTAGAATACAGCTTGTTCTCCTACTTACTGAAATTAGTCGAGAGGAGGATCATGGCTTGGCGTAAAGGCGGACTCCGCGATGCTGTAGAGAAGTAGTGCTTCCAGCTAAACCAGTCAGTCACGGGAATTAGAGAAAAAACAAACAAAAGTGGAGGGAATACCAATGAAGAAAACGGGAAAATGGTTCAAATCTGCAATCGTTTTGATGTCGCTAACCTTCGTGCTTGCTGCCTGCGGCGGCAATAATAACGCACCGGCATCCATCAATGAAGGGGCGGCGACGAATGCGCCTGCGGGTACCGAAGCTTCTGCTAAGCTGGAGACGGTTGACCTGACGCTGGTCGGCGTTCGTGACGCGCAAATTTCCTCACAGCAAATTATTGCCGATAAGCTCGGCTATTTCAAAGAAGAGGGCTTGAACGTAACGAGCCAGCTGATCGAGAGCGGACCGGACATCGGACCGATGGTTGCCGGCGGCAGCGCGCCTGTCAGCATTCAAACGAACTTTATGGATATTATCCTTAAATCGACTGATATTCCAGTCAAAATCATATCTCCGCTGGCGCAAATAGCAGGTACGCAAGCGGTTGTCGGTTCGAGCAAGCTTGAGCTGAAGAGCGCGAAGGATCTCGAGGGCAAAACGATCGGTATCCCGAGCGGCGCTGACGTCATGATCGCGATCAATAACATGGCGACAGAGCTTGGCGTGGATGCAAGCAAAATCAAATACGTGAACCTTGCGCCGAGCGATGCGGTTGTTGCTTTGGAAAAGGGGGACATCGACGCATTGGCTGCTTGGGAGCCATTCATTACGAAGGCGATTCAAGGCGGCGGCAAGTTCCTCTTCAGCGGAACGAAGAGCGAGCTGCCGGATAAACAAGGCGACGTGAACTGGATGAGCGTGCATACGACGATTCAAGTATCCGACGAATTCATTGCGAAAAATCCGAACACATTGAAGGCTGTACTGCGCAGCTTGAAGAAAGCAACGGATTACATCAATAACAACCGTGAGGATGCCATCAAAGTATTGGCTCCTGAGCTGCACCTTAGCGAAGAAGAGCTGACGCAAATTATGAGCCGCAACGTATACTCGATGGAAGTTAGCGATACTTACGTGAATGGGAGCAATGGTCCGGCCGTTGGTGAGTACCTAAAAGGAGTAGGCAATATCAAAACGATTCCGACACCTGCATCTTACCATGATCTGAGCTTGCTGAAGGAGGTTGACTCCAGCCTCATCTCGGTAGAGCTGAAGTAACTCTGGCAGTAATAGACTCACACCAATCGGGCCGCTGACTTCAAAGTCGGGCAGTAATAGACTCAAACCATTCGGGCCGCTGACTTCAAAGTCCGCGGCCTGATTGTTTTAAGGAAGCTGCTTGTTTTTAAAGCTTTTGGATACGGCGCGGACTGAGGGATGGTCGTTAGGTAACTGAGAATACAGTCGCGGACTGTTGGTGGTTGTTAGGTAACTGAGGGTACGGCGCTGACTGTTGGTGGTTGTGAGGTAACCTCATTATTTAGTAAGGAGAATCTCACTATATTGGGCCGTTTATCGGACTTTTGAAGAATTAGTGAGGGAAAGCTCATTGCTCGTGAGGCTGGTCTCATGGCGAGTGAGGTTAGACTCACTATTTTGCGGGGGCTTCTGGGAGAGCGCTAAAAATAGTGAATGCAACTTCACTATTTAATGAGGTTGCTTCATAAACTTCATTAAGTATAGTAAGAGAAGGTAATGTAACCGAGAAACGCATCGTGAGAGGCGGGCGAGTGGATGAGTGGTCAGGGAAAGTTGGATCTAGTCGTGAGAGGCGGGCGAGTTGTATGAGCGGTCAGGGAAAGCTCGATCTAGTCATAAAAAACGGCACCGTCGTATTGAAGGATGAGGTGCGGATTCTCGATATCGGTATTCGAGAGGGGCGTATCGTGTTGCTTGGCGAACTGCCGGATGAAAATAACGCGGAGACAACCGTCGACGCGGCCGGGCTTACCGTCATGGCGGGAATGATTGACGTCCATGTGCACTTAAACGAACCTGGGCTCGGCGAATGGGAAGGGTTCGAGAGCGGCTCCGCTGCGCTTGCAGCTGGCGGCTGCACAACCTATGTGGATATGCCGCTGAACGGCATTCCGCCGACGGTTACCGTCTCTGCCATGCAGCAAAAGCTCGATGCCGCGCAAGGCAGGTCGCAAGTCGATTATGCGCTTTGGGGCGGATTGGTGCCGGGCAAGCTGCATGAGCTTAAGCCGCTGCATGAAGCGGGTGTGGTTGGATTTAAAGCTTTTATGTCATCACCGGGCGATCCTAGCGAGGATGCATTCCGCGAGGTGGATGACTATACGCTGCTCGAAGGGATGAAAATTATCGCAGGCTTGAATAAAGTGCTTGCGCTGCATGCAGAGAGCGAGCCGATTGTATCGAAGCTCGGCCAAGCTATGCGGGCGGAAGGGCGATTGTCACCGGCGGATTATGTGGCCTCCAGGCCTATTATTGCAGAGCTCGAAGCGATTAACCGTGCGTTGTTCTATGCGGAGCAAACGGGCTGTGCGCTCCATTTCGTTCACATTAGCAGTGAGGCCGGCGTGAAAGCGATCGTGCAGGCGCGTGAACGCGGTCTGGATGTTACGGTAGAAACTTGCCCGCATTATTTGACCCTAACGGCGGCGGATTTGGATTTAAAGGGCGCGGTTGCCAAGTGCTCTCCGCCGCTGCGCGATGAAGCGGAGCGGGAGAAGCTGTGGCAGGAGATTGCTGCCGGGCATGTGGATATGATTTCCTCGGACCACTCGCCATGTCCGGCTTCCATGAAGGAAGCGGATAATTTCTTCGACGCTTGGGGCGGCATAGCAGGCGCGCAAAGCTCGATGGAGCTTATTATAGGCGAGGGCCATTTAAAGCGCGGTATCCCGCTCACGCTGCTGAGCCGTCTGCTCTCTTCTGCGCCGGCGAAGCGTTTCGGGCTGCACGCGGGCAAAGGCGAAATCCGTATCGGAGCAGATGCGGACATTGTACTCATCGATCTGAACAAACCTTATATTTTGGAAACTCATCATTTGTATCATCGGCATAAGCATAGTCCTTATATAGGCGAAACCTTTCATTGCAAAATAGCGGCAACCTACCTAGGCGGGCAGCTCGTGTACGATGAGAAGCGGGGCCTCGGCGAGCGGAAGCCGGGCCGGTGGGTTCGATAGTTTACAAGAGAGGGGGAGCAGATATGGGGCTGAGCGTACTTTCTCATCCACAGGATAAGGAGCGGCTGTTGGCTTATTTTGAAACGCAGATCCTGCAGGTGTTGAATTGGTTGGCTTCATTCAGCCCGGATGAAGAAGGCGGTATTACGCGGCTGCTTTACACCGAAGGATGGCTGGAGACTCAGCAGGCGTTAGCGGTCAAAATGGCAAGCCATGGTCTGGAAACCGGGTTTGATGAAGTAGGCAACTTATTTGGGAAATTACAAGGCGAGGATCGGCAGGCGCCTTCTATCATAACAGGGTCTCATATTGATACGGTTGTTCAAGGCGGTAAATATGACGGAGCTTATGGTATTGCCGCAGGCCTGCTTGCGGTAAATTATTTGCAGCAGCATTTCGGCAAGCCGAAACGCTCGATTGAGGTCGTATCGCTTTGCGAAGAGGAAGGAAGCCGCTTTCCGATGGCTTATTGGGGCTCGGGCAGCATAGTCGGCAAACGCAACTTTGAGCAAATCGTTCACTTGCAGGATACGCAGGAGGTTTTCTTTGCGGATGCGATGAGCCGCTGCGGCTTTGGCGAAGGTAAGGGTCGGAAAAGCAGGCGCACCGATATCGGGGTATTCATCGAGGTGCATATCGAGCAGGGGGCTGTGCTGGAAACGGAAGGGACGGCCATCGGAATTGTAGAGACGATTGCAGGACAACGGCGGCTGAAATTTGAGGTGACGGGGGAATCGAACCATGCGGGAACGACTCCAATGCATATGCGCAAAGATGCGCTTGAGGGCGTAAGCGTAATGATTCAGGCTTTGCGGCAAGAGGCGGTAAGGCTGGGAGCTCCGCTCGTGGCTACTGTCGGAAGGCTGCAGGTGCAGCCGAATGTGCCGAATGTTGTGCCGGGAAAGGTTACATTTACCGTTGATGCGCGCCATGATGACGAGCATGCGCTCGATAGCTTCTGTAAGTGGGTTATGCGAACGTTTACTGCCTTGGCGGAGAAAAGGCAACTAGCCATTCTCGGAACGGAATGGTTTCGTGAAGAGCCCGTTCCGATGAATGATCAATTAAAACAGCAAATGGAAGACGTATGCAACAGGATGTCGATTAAGTCGAAGCGAATGATTAGCGGAGCGGGGCACGATGCACAAATGTTCGAGCATATTTGTCCGACAGCCATGCTATTTGTGCCGAGCAGGCGCGGTATCTCGCACTCGCCGGAGGAATATACGAAGCCGGGCGATCTTGCGGTCGGCGTGCTTGTTCTGACGGAGCTGCTTTACAGATTAGGCTACGAGGGGGAAGAGCTATGAAGGCTTATAGAGATTTATCGCCGTCTCCGCGGACGATTATGACGCCGGGACCGGTAGAGGTTGATCCGCGTGTGCTGCGGGCGATGTCTTTTCCGATATTGGGTCAGTTTGACCCTGAATTTACAGCGCTCATGAATGAGACAATGGGGATGCTAAGGCAGCTGTTTATGACCGGTAATGAATGGGCCTTTCCGGTGGATGGGACGTCTCGTTCGGGTATTGAAGCGGTGCTCGCAAGTCTCATTGAACCAGGGGATAAGGTTCTCGTTCCGATTTACGGCCGCTTCGGTCACTTGTTGACGGAAATCGCCAAGCGATGCGGCGCAGAAGTCGTCACGCTCGAGAAGGAATGGGGTTTCGTTTTTGATATCGAGGAAATCGTAAGCGCCATTAAGCAGCATCGGCCTAAGCTCGTAGCTATCGTCCATGGCGAGACGTCTACCGGCCGGATGCAGCCGCTTGAGGGGATTGGACAAGTGTGCAGAGAAGTTGACGCGTTATTCGTCGTAGATGCGGTCGCGACAATTGGCGGTGTCGAGGTGGCGACGGATCGGCTGTTGATCGATGCGGTCATCGGGGGAACGCAGAAATGCCTGTCGGTCCCGGCCGGTATGGCGCCGATTACGTATAACAAACGGGCGGAATCGAAGCTGCAGGGTCGCAAAAAAATCGAAAGAGGGCTCATGCTGGATGGCGGCGAGGACGACCCGCTGCTGCGCCCGATTCAGAGCAACTATTTGGATTTAAGTCAGCTTCAGGACTACTGGAGTCCAGATAGACTGAATCATCATACAGAAGCGACATCAATGCTGTATGCGCTGCGCGAAGGGCTTCGCCTCGTGCTGGAAGAAGGGCTGGAGGCGCGATTTGCGCGGCACCGGGCGAATGAGGTTGCCTTAATTGCTGGCGTAGAGGCTATGGGGCTCCGTCTATATGGTGACCCGGCCTGCAAAATGCCGGTCGTCACATGTATTGAAATACCTGAGGGAATTGATGGAGAGTCGGTCCGGTCGATGCTGCTGGACCATTTTGGCATCGAAATCGCCAGCTCCTTCGGCCCGCTGAAGGGGAAAATATGGCGCATCGGCACGATGGGCTACAGCTGCAGCAAACGAAATGTGCTGCTTACGCTCGGAGCGCTGGAAGCGGTGCTGCTGCGGCACGGGCACAAGCTGGACGCGGGGCTTGGATTGCAGGCGGCGATGGACGCATATGGCATGAACGCGGCAGTACATTCATAGCGATAGAAACGATCGATGTAAGTTAGCTTCATGAATGCTCTAATATTCGTTTAGAAGAACTCCGATATATATTACTAATCAATAGGACGACGGTTATAAGATTAGTAGCATATTATCCTCATCTAATTCGATCTGCGGTCATGAACGGGTTGGGATGGGGTAAAGGAGTCGAAGGAATAATGGAGCCGGCAAAGATTGTACAGATACTTCACTCGCTTCCCCCGATGCTGGATGAAATCGAAGATTCGATTTATATCATGAAAGTGGATGAAAAGGATTTTCGGTATTACTATGTTAACCATGCCGCAACCCGGTTCAGCGGAATTACGATGGATGCGGTTGGTCTGACTTTTTTTGATGAGAATCCGGATCGAATGGCAAATTACTTACATAAAAAGTACTCGAAAGTTTTATCCGAACGAAAAACGGTTAAATACGAGGATGGCTTCGTTATGCCTAACGGGAAGATTAGCGGAGAGAGCATCCTTACTCCTATTTTTGATGAAAACGATAACATCGCATTTGTGTTCTGCGTCACCCGCGATATTACAGAGCGTAAAGAGCATGAAAATATGCTTCGTTATTTTGCAAATCATGATGATCTTACCAAACTTTTCAATCGAAGATACCTGCTTGAGCACGTCGTTCTTCCTGCTTCGATTCATTTGTTGGATTTAGATTATTTCAAAAATATTAACGATACATTTGGACATGACGCCGGCGATACCGTATTGGTCGAAGTAGCGAACCGCCTGAACCAAAAGTTTGGTTCTGCACATACGCTCGCAAGGCTGGGGGGAGATGAATTTATCATCGCCTCGTCCGAAGGAGCGGACTCTCCCGAATGGCTGGCGGAAAGAATTATCGAAATTTTCCTCGCTCCTTTTGCGGTCAATGACCGGCAGATGAAAATAAATGTTAGCGTAGGCATTGCCATCCGGAGAAATTATGAGAATATCCAAACGCTGCTAAAGCAAGCGGATATTGCGCTCTACAGGGCCAAAGGGGAGGGGCGAAAAAGATACCACGTCTATGAAGCCTCCTCCAAGTACGACCACGTGGAAAATTTCATCCATGAGCTTGAGCTTTCAAACGCCATTGAACGCGGAGAATTGGAGCTGCAATATCAATCTATTTACAGCCCCGTTTTGCAAAAGATCACCGGAGTAGAAGCGCTGCTGCGGTGGAATCACGCAGATGCGGGCTCCGTTTCGCCCGGAGACTTTATCCCTGTAGCGGAGGCGACCGGATTAATCATACCGATCGGTTACTGGGTTATTCGCCAGGCTTGCCGCGATTGGCACAAATTCAAAGAGACATTCGGCAACGAATTCAAAGTAGCGGTAAATATATCGAAAGTTCAATTGAACGAGCATGATTTTATTGATCAAATCTTCAAGATTTTAGAGAGCGAGAGGGTTTCGCCGCATGTAATTGTGTTAGAAATAACGGAAAGCACGGTCATCCATAATCTCCAAGCGGTACAAGAAACATTAAGAAAATTGAGAAAAGAAGGATTCACAATTTCGTTGGATGATTTTGGAACCGGGTATTCCTCGCTTAGTATGCTGACTCTGCTTCCGATCGATAATTTAAAGATCGACCGGTCCTTTATTCAGGATATGAATCAAGCCCTTGTTTCCTCTGTGCTGGTGATGGCGACGGCGTTGAACCTCAAAGTGATCGTAGAAGGCGTAGAGGATATTAACCAGTTTAAAATACTGGAAGCAATGAACTGCTGGGGCTTGCAAGGCTACTTTATAAGTAAGCCGGTTGAACAATCTTTGGTTCCTGTAAACTTTGCTGCTTCGGTCCACTGAATGTATGCTGGTTAGCCGCGAGTGCGAGTGCCGAGCTATATTGGATAAATGCAGTAACTTTTGGCATTATGGGCTCAACGTGTGCTCTATATTGGATACTTCCAATGTAGAAAGCCCACGAAAGCCCATTTTCCTCGAAAGCTTCGATTTTATCTGATATTTCTGTACGAAATCCAATGTAACTCAGCGCGCCAACAAACATCTGCTTCGATCCTGTACCGAATCCAATGTAGCCCCCGGGTTAGTCTGTTTATGGGATAGTGGAACGACGATTAGCTGGTTCCCCGGAAGTGTGGAGGTTAGTAAAGTGCGAGCGCTGAGCTATATTGGATAAATGCAGTAACTTTTGGCTTTTTGAACTCTACGTATGCTCTATATTGGATATTTCCAATGTAGAGTGCCCAGAGAACGCCCATTATCCACGAAAACACTGATTACAGCTAATATTACTGTACGAAATCCAATGTAGCTCCGCGCACCAATAAACTTCTGTTCCTATCCTGTACTGACTCCAATATAGCTATAGCAATTTCTCCAAAATCCCTCCCTTTATCTCATAATATCGTGTGGTTTGTCCCTTTGAAATCGGTTGAAGCCATCCTTTTTCAGTTAAAGAAACGAGATGCTTTCGGGCTGTACGAAAATCAATTTTCCATTCGTCGCAAACATCCTTTGGACGGATAGGTCTTCCAAGATTGCAAGCGAACAAGAGTAGTTCTTTCTCCATCATAACTGCAGGTGTAGTGGATTCTTTGCGCAACAAATAAGGGCCGATTACCATTTGCAGCAGCATGCGGCACACCTCGGGACGATCCCGGAAATCGTCGAAGGAAAAGTGAATCATTTTCCAACCTAAACCCGTTAGAAAAGTTCCTCGGCCCAGTGAGTAGCTAAACTTCTCTCTGTCCATATCTTTGACATGGGTTTGGAAACCATCGCATTCGATACCAAAACGCCCATAAGGAGAAAGAAATGCAAAATCAAGAAATATGGATTTACGATTCCAGTCCAAAATTTCATATTCCGGGTGCAAGTGATCGAAATTTCCGAATATTGGCCACCATACATTCTGGAGAAAAAGTTTTTCGCCATGTTTGTGGCCGCGGAGCAATCGTCCCTTTCTTTCTCCATTTCTACCGGCCAAATGCTTGTCTAAACTTAGCATGCATATGCCCAAAAAGATCCAAAATTGTTTCCCTCCTCGTGATTCTTACAAAAAAAGAACGTCCAGCTGCCGCACGGCAGCTGGACGTTCTTAGCAACCCGGTTGTATTCAGTCTACAACAATTTGGACTTTAGGCTTCCATTATTCTCACAGTAACGTGCGGTCCGCCCCTTTGCTACAAATACAAAAATTATATAAAGATAAAGGACTCTCCCACAATATGAAGAATAATAGATTATAGTTTAACCTAATACTTGTGGGGTGGGTCAATAATGAACATCTTTGAAAGACATAGAATTAAAAATTCATTACGAGGCTGCGATTATGTTCTGGCCGCGGACGTTATTAAAGAAAAGTTTCTTGACAAAAGCAACGAGAGTTATGGGTATCTTCATAAATACATTGAAGTTTTTTTGGCAAATCCTTGTTTAGATCATGCATTAAAACTGATTGAGCAGGATTCTATGATGTTTTTTTATTTTAACGGATGTAAGGAAGATGGCTTGTATAAAAAACAAACCAATAAAATAAAAATGGTAACTGCAAACGAATCAAAGAAACCGGTTTCTGACAATATTCTGACGATGACTAATCCCAAGAAAACAAATTTTCCTAATGTGATATCAACATTAATATATGATTGCTCTGAAATTGAGAATCAAATCAAGGAGTTCCAACGTTTGCTTAATGAAGGCAAAGATATAGAACACAATCAGAGATTATTAGAACACTATAAAGAAGGTTTAAGGGAATTCGAAAAGGCAATTAAAGTTTTACAAAAATATGATGGACTGGAACTAGGCGGGAAGTCGGTTTCAAGTCAAACGTAAGGGTTAGCCTTCTATAGTAATTGCTCCAATATTCCTTCCTTTATTTCTATCCTGTACCGAATCCAATATAGCCACCTAACATTAAAGATTAATGGAGTTAAACCGGCCAGGCTCCTAATATCATGTTGGGTTGGGCCAGCACGCATGTTTCGTTATTTTTTATAAACACTTTACCTTAACTTTACTTTGCCGCGGCGTTACTTTTACCCTCGTTCTATACAATGGCTTAATAGGGTAACTAACGGTGCAGGGGGTCGGGGAATGGTAAGGTACAAGTGGACGATGCTGATGACGATGCTTATGATTGCTTTGACAACGGTCTTCCTGCTGCAAGGAGCGGGACGCACGAAGGCTTCGGGGGATCTGTCGGACCCGTTTCTCGATCCATATGCGCTGTCCTTGGCGCATCGACACTTGGGACCGGGCATGGAATCGGCTGCGGAGAAAGGTGTTCAGATGCAGCTTTCGTGGCCCCAAGGGGAGCCGGAAGCAGGCGTATCATCACAAATGTCCCTATCTATTAAGAATAGTAACGGGAAACCGATAGAGAAATTCGAGATCATGAATGAGAAGCTGCTCCATCTTATCGTCGTAAGTGATGATTTGCAGCAATTCCAGCACATCCATCCCGAGTACAAAGGCGGCGGCGTGTTTGAACTGCCGGTTTCGTTTCCGGCAGGAGGGGCTTATAAGCTGTATACGGACTTTCTGCCGGCAGGAATGAATGAACTGACCCGAATCGGCGAAGTTACCGTGAAAGGCGAAACGCCCGAGCGCCCGATATTGAAGCCCAGCGAGACGTTATCGGCAAGTGTTGACGGGATGCGGGTTACACTCGGGTTCGCTGAGACTCTCGTGCCTCAGACGCAGACGAGCATGACCTATACGTTCACCGAAGAGAAGTCAGGTGAGCCGGTAACGGATCTGGAGCTATTCCTTGGCGCGGTCGGTCATGCTGTTGCGATCGATAAGTCGACCAAGCAGTTTATTCATATCCACCCGCTTAATTGGGCGTCATCGGGACCGCAGGCTGTATTTGGGGTTAGCTTCCCGTCAAGCGGTCTGTATAAAATATGGGGCCAATTTGGGCGGAACGGCAAGACGTTTGTTGTTCCCTTTGTCATTGAAGTGTAGCCAGGCAGTTATCGCGCATCATATCTCTTAAAAAGCTTGTCTTCAAAAGCGATCGGAAGCTTCGATTCAGGAGTTGAAGAACACTTTTGCAGATGAGCTTTTTTGTGCTGCAGTTATTCTATATTCACGCAGCTCTTCTATGAAAGTTTACCTAAAAGGGATGAATTTATTAAGTTTCGTTTACCTAAACGCCCGTGTTTTATTACCTTCAGATGTTAGAGTATGTAACATCAATAAACGGAAATGAGGGATGCGATGGAGATGCGGTAACCGTGATCTGCATTCGTTTTGAGAGAAATAATAATCGGAGGGAAACTATGAAAAAGAAAAAACTTATCGTTTCAGTCATTGCTGCGTGTGTCGTCATTGCTTCTATTAATCTTTTTCCGGGAGCGTTAGGCCTTGGCCGGCTAAGTGCCGCCGAGATCGACAAAATCGTTTATCATCCGCTTAATCCGCTCAGCCCTCAAGAAATCGAGGAAGCGGCAGCTATCATCCGTAATTCACAGTATGGCAGCAAAGACCTTTATTTCTCGGAGATCAAGCTGGAGGAGCCCGATAAGCAGAAGGTGTGGGCTTGGGATGATAAAGGCGGGGCCATGCTTCCGAGGGAAGCGACGTTCACGCTCGTGAAGGGAAATAAACCGTATGAAGGTACGGTTGATTTGGATAAGGATAAGGTCGTTTACTGGAAGGAAGTCAAGACGGGCTGGCCGCTCTATGTGGAATGGGGCCAAACCGAAGCTATCGTCGAAAAAGACAAAGACGCGGTAGCTGCACTCGCCAAGCACGGCATTACCGATCTCAGCAAAGTTACATTTGCTGACGGTCCGCTCGGAGATTACGGTCCGAAGCTTACTCCGCCGGGCTCGCGCCTCGCCATGTCGGTACCGCGTCCAAAAATCGAAGGTGCGGTAAACAATTTTGCACATCCGATGGACGGTCTTGCTTTCCTGGTCGATTTGAATGCGAAAAAAGTACTTAAAATTTACGATACCGGCAACCCTCCGGTTCCGACGGATCCTAATGATTACACGAAGGTGATCAAGACAAGCCGGACTGACCAAATCAAGCCGTTAATCATTAGCCAGCCGAAAGGCGCGAGCTTCTCCGTTAAGGGCTCATCAGTGGATTGGCAAAACTGGAAGTTCCATTTCCGCCTGGATCCTCGCGTAGGCCCTATGGTTTCCACCGTTTCTTATACCGAGAACGGAAATAAACGAAAAGTGATGTACGAGGGCGGTCTTGGAGGCATGATGGTTCCTTACGGCGACCCGGATGCGGCTTGGCTGTACAAAATATTTATGGATGCCGGAGAGTATGGCGTAGGCTTGTCGACACGTACGCTTAATGCCGGTTCCGATGTGCCGAAGAACGCCACGCTGTTCGATGCGGCCATCAATAATACGGAAGGCAAAGCGACGGTCATTAAAAATGCGTTTGCGCTGTTCGAGCGGTACGCCGACCCGGAATGGTCGCATAACGGCGATGCGAGAGAGCGCCGCGAGCTTGTGCTTCGCGCGGTAGCTACGATCGGAAATTATGATTACGTGCTCGACTGGGTATTTTTGCAGAACGGTTCCATCAAGCTGATGACAGGGGCGACCGGACTTGCCCAAGTCAAAGCGGTAGAGACGAAGACGATGGACGATAAAACGGCAGTGCGCGATACGCGTAACGGTAAGCTCGTCGATACGAATATCGTCGCGCCGACCCACCAGCACATTTTCAGCTACAGATTGGATTTGGACGTGGACGGGGAGTCAAACTCCGTCGGTGAAATTTTGCCGAAGGCGGTATCGGTTGCTAATCCGGAGTTTGCGCGCAGCGAGATGATTACGGTCGAGAAGACTTACAAGGTCGAACAGGAGGCCATTCAGAAGTTTGACCCGGACAAAATCGTGCTGGTGACGAACACCTCCAAGGAAAATAAATTAGGCTATGCAACGGGCTATCAAGTCATGCCTTATGCGGGAGGCACCCATCCATTCGTGGAGGAGCCGCTTTTCACGAAAACGGACTACGTATTGAAGCGCGCGGAATTCATTAATAATCATATTTGGGTAACGCCATACAAGAAGGATGAGCTGTATTCGGAGGGTAAATATACGACCCATAATACAGATACCGGACTTGGCCTATGGACGCAGCAAAACCGGAACATTGAGAACAAGGATACGGTTGTATGGCTTACTACGGGAACGACGCATGTCATGAGGGCGGAGGAATTCCCGATCATGCCTACGGAATGGGTAACGGCGATGATCAAACCGTTCAACTTCTTCAACGAAACGCCTACGCTGGATTTGCCGAAGGTGGAGTAAGCATAATATTCAACAAAAAAACAGTCCGTTTATTTGCCGCCTAGGCAGATGAACGGACTGTTTCTCTTATCATCGCATTATACCGCTTGCTGCTTAGATTGCCAAAGCGGCAGCGTTAAGGAGAAAATGCAGCCGCTGCCGTTCTCCTCATTTGGTGCAACCGTTAGCTGGCCGCCGTGCATATCGGCGATTTCTTTGGCAATGGACAGCCCAAGTCCGCTTCCGGGAATGCCGCTGTTTCTCGATTTATCTACCCGATAGAAGGAATTAAACACATAGGGCAGCGCACTTTCCGGGATTCCTGCTCCGGCATCAATTACACGGAAAACGACTGCATCATTGGTTTGCTCAAAAACGAATGTGATCGGACAACCAGTCCCCGAATACTTGAGAGCATTGTCAATAAGGTTGTCGATGACTCTGCCGATGAGATGCTGATCTCCGCGGAATAGACCGCTGCCCGCCAAACGCTTCGTATGAAAAGGTCTCCGCTCGAGGTTCAAAAAGGCATCCCACTTTCTGGCCGTATCGTCAAAAAAGGCTTCAGTTGCAATGACGGCAAACTTGGCTTCCAGCTGTCTCGATTCCAATAAGCTTAATTCGTTGAGGTTACGAACGAATTGATTAATCGTTTGAATGTCCTCGTAAATTCGTTTTAAATAGATGCCTGTGTCGGCAGCAGGAATTGTACCGTCGTTAATCGCTTCGATGTAGCCTCGGATTAACGTGATTGGTGTCTTCAAGTCATGCGATATGTTCATGAGCAGCTCTTTGCGCCAATGCTCCAGACGGATCAGCTCATCCACCCGTATTTCCAGCTCGTTATTCATGTCCCGCAACTCTCCGGTCCGCAGCTCTACCTTATGCTCGAGCTGCTGGTTCAGCTCGGTCTGCTGCGCCATAAGCTCGCTGATTTTGCCCGACATCCGGTTGAAGGAATGGAGCAATTGATTGAATTCGAGCGTCCTCGTATCATCGAGCTTGGCTTTAAATTGGCCTTCTCCCATTTCGGCGAACGCGTTCGCCAGTAAATTGACGGGCCTGGACACCTTCGAGCGCAAATAGAAAGCAAGCAGCACGCACAGGCATACCGCTAATAGGCCAAGCAGCGACAGCTGGATAATGAGCTGCTCCCCGGTTTGTTCGGTGAGCTTCTGTGTCGCGAAATGAATAGGCTCAAGCAGCTTTTTCTCCGGAATCACATAGCCGAGTATCCAGTTTGTCGTAGGGATGGAGCGGCTGAACACAACCTTCTGCTGACCGTTTAACTGGAGACTTCGATAGCTGTTAAGCGTATCCTCGCTAAATAAAGCGGCCAAATCCAGCTCACCGATCTCGCTCATGCCATGCTGCTGAGCCGCGATAAGCTCGTGATCGGTATCAAGCAGGAGGGCGAAGCCGTTCTCGTCACCGAATCTAGTGTCGAGCACGTTGTCCACGAATCGCTCAATTGTCACATCCGCGGCTACGACTCCTCTGAGGACGCGCCGTTCGTCGTAAATCGGCGTCGTTGCAGTGAACATCCAGCCTCTCGGCGTAATGTCGAGGTAAGGCTTCGTCCAAGCGACTTGGTTCATCTTCGGCCGCACGTTAAGGGCGTCGGAATAAAAATTGTACGAGGTGAGCGCATAAATCGGCCTGGACAAGTCCAGCGTTTCAGTGCCGACATATTCCGGGTAATAGAAAGAACCGGATTTCGGATGGATGTAGTACATCGAGACGATGTTGTGCTTGCGCGACGATTCGGATTTAAACAGAGGGAACAGCGCTTTGCTCAAAGCGAGATCATAGGCCTGGTCCGGTAACGGATACTTGTCCGGATCATCAGATCGAATCGAAATAACGCCTTGGCCGACCTGCTGCTTCTCGGTGAAGCGTTTGTTCTCCGCATCATAGACGAATGAAATCGGGCGGACGTCCGACGGGTTATCCCGCGAAAAAATAGACTCGGCCATCGCCTTGGAGAGGAGCACGGCGTCTTCGACGAGGCGAAGCTCTGTATCGATCGCCCGCACCTGCTCCTCAATGTTGGCTTCATACATGCTAATGTAATTTTTTTCGGTCAGAGCCATGTTCAGTTCATTAAAGCGGCCCAGCTGCGATGAGACGGTTTGACCGGCGAACACGGACAATAGCAGTAGAGGAATAAGGGAGACAGTCAGCATGGCCGCCAGCATTTGAAAAGCGAACGTGCGCGGCCGGACGGAAGCTTTAAAGGTCTTTAATCGGTTCATCGAATTTATACCCGATTCCGCGGATCGTAATAATGCGTGACGGAGCAGCGGGATTCTGCTCGATTTTTTTGCGCAAATGGCCAATATGTACCTGCAGGGTTTTCGTATCGAGACTGCTTTCATAGCCCCAAATATGGCTGAGCAAACGTTCGGTGGTGAGCACCTGGCGCGCGTTTTGCATGAGGTAAGCGAGCAGCTGGAATTCCTTGACGGACAGCTCGATTCGCGTGCCGTCAACATAAACCTCATGGGCATCGATGCGCAGCTGTACGTGCTCGGAGGAAATGATGACAGAGTTTTCTTCGACTTGACGGCTTCGGACAATCCGGTTGCGGCGCAGCTGGGCTTTAATGCGGGCGACGAGTTCGACCGGGCTGAACGGCTTGCTTACGTAGTCATCGGCTCCGACGCTTAGCCCGACGACCTTATCGATTTCCGTATCCTTGCAGGTCAGGAAAACGATCGGAACGTCCGTCTTTTGCCGCAGCCGGGCACACAGCTCGTAGCCTTCCATGTCAGGCAGCAGAACGTCGAGCACGATAAGCGAGGGCTGCTCATTCTCGGCCAGTTCAATCGCTTGTTTACCGCTTGTCGCGCTTAAGTGGCGAAACCCGTCCTTGGATAAGTACATTCCAACGAGCTCTCCGATTCTGACTTCATCATCGACCGTTAATATGAGTTCTCCCGGCATGTCGGTTCACCTCTTTATATGAGTTAGAAGAGCGGTACCACTCTATAACTATAATCTTGGAAGTTAGAATTATACAATGTTTATGTGAGGTTATATTACATTCCATGGTGCATGTATAATTCTGCAAGTCTGATGCAAAATATGGGTTATTTGAAAGGGTGGCGGAAAACATGATTCGAGCTCTTATCGTGACAAATGAGTTGAAGATTATAGATGATGTGCCGCTGAACCGTTTATCCGATGCCGATGTGAAATGGTTTTGGGTGGATTTCGATGCTCCTACGAATGAAGAAGTCAATCTGCTTGCTACCCATTTTGATTTTCATGCATTAGCGGTGGAGGACTGTCTTCATTTTTTGCAGCGTCCAAAACTGGATTATTACGAGGGCTATGATTTTTTTGTGCTGAACACTTTAAATCAAGATTTGCTGACTCCTGAAGAAATAGATGTATTTGTCGGGAACCATTTCATCGTCACTTTCCACTTTTCACACTCCCGTCAAATCGAAATGGTTCGGAAAAGGTTAATGGAGAACGAAATGGAGAACGAAAAAACGTTATCCAGAGGGTCAATTTACGTTTTTTATTTGATCATGGATAAAATTGTCGACGAGTATTTTCCTAACATTTATCGGCTTGAAGATGAACTGAATGAAATTGAAACCAAAAAAACAATTCAAAATTTGATTGAAGACGTTTATGGAATTAGAAGCCATTTGCTTAAACTACGCCGAATTATTTTTCCGATGCGTGAATTACTGTATCGAATACTAAATTCGGAGAGGGTGATCATCCCCAAAGAAGAACGGGTGTATTTTATGGATATTTACGATCATTTGTTGAAGCTTTCCGACATGATCGAATCTAATCGGGAAATGACGGCAGATATACGAGACAGCTACATTTCATTAAATTCAAACCGGATGAACATCATTATGAAAACATTAACCGTCATGACCTCTATTTTTATTCCCTTAACCTTTATTGCGAGCATATACGGCATGAATTTTGAGTATATGCCGGAGCTGACGCGGCGAGGGGGTTATTTTACAGTGTTAGGGGTTATGCTTGGCGTCGGCAGCGGAATGTTAATCTGGTTATGGCGCAAGGGCTGGTTTAAATGAAAAGTAAAAAAACCGGTACCCTCTACAGAGAAGGCATCGGTTTTTTAAAAGTTCACCGCGAAACGATCTTTTGCCGCCAAGGACGGCGACAGCCGTTTACGCTTGGTTTAGAAAAATCTTTTTTTCCAGAAGATCACGGCTGTGATGCTGGATAAAATGATGGAAATGAATATGGTCCCAACAAATGCATAGGGGTACTCTTGAAAGGGAAGCTTTACGTTCATGCCGTAAAAACTCGCCACCATTGTAGGTAAAGCCAATATGATCGTGATGGAAGTCAAAAATTTCATAACGATGTTTAAATTATTGGAGATGACAGATGCGAAAGCATCCATCATTCCGCTTAAAATCGTCGTATGCGTTTCAGCCATTTCAATGGCCTGCTGATTTTCGATGATAACATCCTCCAGCAATTCCTGGTCATCCTCGTACATTTTCAAATAATTGCTTTTCAGCATTTTCTGCATGACAATGTTATTCGATTTTAAGGAGGTTGTGAAATAAACCAAGCTTTTTTCCATATTCAATAAAGAAAAGAGCTCTTTATTTTTCATCGACTGCTGCAATTGCTTCTCGATTTCGTCAGTCATTTTGCTGATTTGTTTAAGATATTTCAGGAAAGAAGTCGCTATTAAATACAGGATTTGAAGCGAGAACCTGGTTTTTTTGTTTGTGAAAAAATGTTTTACTTTACTTTGCGCAAAAGAGTGGAAGATGGGGTTGTCTTTCAAGCAAATGGTAATAAAACAATCGCTTGCTATAATCATTCCAAGTGGAATCGTATCGTAAATGGCGTTTTCCTTCTCATCCTTTGACATCAAAGGCATATTAACAATAATTAGAATATTGTCATCGTCTTTCTCAATCCGAGAGCGTTCCTCTTCATCTAACGGGTCTCTTAGAAAGTCCATAGGAATTTGCAGTTTATTAGCTACATGAATAATCTCTTGTTCGGTCGGGGCCACCAAATTAACCCAGCAACCGCATGTAATCTCCGTTGTTTCTTGAAGTGCTCCATCTTCATTAGTCAAAAAAATCTTCATCATAACGTTAACCTCCTCATTTTAATAAGGAAGTCAAAAATGCCCCTGCCATACAAAAGAGATGATGTTTAGATCAGTAATCAGTCTTCTGAGGAATGGTTCGTTTATGACCTCCGCATGGGATGAACTGGGCTCAGGTTCGCTGCAACTTCGACTACTCACAAAACTCAACTCCTTAATAGTAAATATGGTTAAGCACTTTTATCATCATACGCTGACAGCTTGGAGTTGCAACTCGGATTTCCGCCCTATTATTCCAACAAAAAGAGCGTGTGCTGTTTCGCACACGCCCTAATCCATGCGGATCTAATTATTGATATAACGCTCGAAGACCGCTCCGAAATCCTTTACCCGGTATTGCTTGTGAGTGTCCACGAGCCAGGTGAAGGCGGACTTGTTAAGCGCATCGAATTGCTCGACGATATTAAAGTCGCCTTTATGGAATTGCTGCAGCGTAGTGGATGCGAGATTTAAGCTTTGTCTCGCATAATCAAGCGTTTGTTCGTTCTCGCGGTTGATTTCCGAAATTTTGAGGAGCGCCTTATACAAGTCTTTAAGCTGCTCAATAAATTTCTTGTTCACGTCAATCGACAGCGCAGCGGAGCCGATTGTGAATTTAATTTCCACGTCGAGATCGACCGTTCCCGCCGTTTCGAGCGCTACGTTTGAAATAGGGTTGGTGCTATAAGGGTAGCGTCTAAGCGTCCGTTTCTTGCTCATCGCGCTTGTGCCGTCAAGATGGATAAGCGCTTGGTTGGTAAAGCAATATTCATCGGCTTTCGATTTAATTAGAAAATAACTTTTCTCATTATCCTCGTGCATTACATAATCGTCAGAGTCAACCTTGTTGTAATTATCCGGGTGAATGACCGAGCCTACATCGCTTAGCCCGAGTACATCTGCTGCAATTTTACCGAACATGATACCAATCCTCTCTTATGCCAAGAATGAATGAATGAATGAATGAATACCTCAACATTATATAATTGTTTTTGGCAGAAATTCCACATTAACAGAAAATCCCATGGACATTCACACTCGATTGCCGTAAAATCGTGAAGTTTCCCATGGACGCCGTTAAAAGCGGAAAACGGTTAGCGGATAAATAAGGGGAAATTATGCAAACTGAGGATAGGACATGCTTGCTCAGGAAGACTTTAGCAAAATGGAATGGAGTGTTACGTTTGAATAAGCAACAAAAAGGTTCGGGTTCGCTGCGCAGAGGGCTGAAGGCCCGGCATATGACGATGATTTCGCTGGGAGGCTCAATCGGGACGGGGCTATTTCTCGCCAGCGGCGGCGCGATCCATTCGGCAGGACCAGGCGGAGCGCTGCTCGCTTACGCTTTGATTGGTATAATGGTTTATTTTCTGATGACAAGCCTTGGTGAAATGGCTACCCATATGCCCGTATCGGGAACGTTCAGTACGTATGCATCCCGTTTTGTCGACCCATCGCTCGGCTTCGCCCTTGGGTGGAACTATTGGTACAACTGGGCGATTACCATCGCCGCCGAGCTGGCGGCAGCTACATTGATTATGAAGTTTTGGTTTCCGGACAGTCCATCGATATTGTGGAGCGGGCTATTCCTGCTGTTAATGCTGGGGCTTAATCTGCTGTCTGTAAGAAGCTACGGCGAGTCGGAGTATTGGTTTGCCATGATTAAGATTGTGACGGTTATTGTATTCATTGCTATTGGCTTGCTGATGGTTATCGGCATATGGAATGGGGAGGCGGCAGGCTTCCGCAACCTGACGGATAATCCGTTTCCCGCCGGGTTTCTTGCTACGCTTGGCGTATTCATGGCGGCGGGCTTTTCGTTCCAAGGAACGGAGCTGATCGGGGTAACGGCCGGCG
This sequence comes from Paenibacillus prosopidis, assembly GCF_003337375.1. Taxonomy (GTDB): domain Bacteria; phylum Bacillota; class Bacilli; order Paenibacillales; family Paenibacillaceae; genus Pristimantibacillus; species Pristimantibacillus prosopidis. The sequence continues at coordinate 139,165 of NZ_QPJD01000007.1, read as the reverse complement.
AAAGCGAGAATCCGCGTGAAAATATACCCCGCGCGATCCGTTCGATCTTTTGGCGCATCCTGTTGTTCTATATTCTTGCGATCCTGCTGATTGGCTTGCTGATTCCGCATACGAACGAACAGCTCGCGAGCAGCGATATTTCGACGAGCCCGTTCACGATTATTTTCGAGAAGGCTGGACTTTCGATTGCTGCATCCATTATGAACGCCGTTATCCTAACCTCCGTGCTCTCGGCGGGCAATTCAGGCATGTATGCCTCGACTCGAATGCTTTGGGTGCTGGCGAAGGAAGGGAAAGCGCCCCGTTTCCTGGCCCGGCTGAACGAGCGCGGCATTCCGGTGGCATCGCTGCTTGTGACCGGCGCGCTCGGCATGTTTGCTTTTCTCGCTTCTTTTTTTGGCGACGGAGTCGTATATGTGTGGCTGCTTAACGCATCGGGGATGTCAGGGTTTATCGTGTGGTTAGGCATTGCGATCAGTCATTACCGCTTCCGCAAGGCGTATGTGGCACAGGGGCGGAGCCTTGAAGACTTGGCTTATCGGGCAAAATGGTACCCCTTCGGTCCGATTCTCGCGATGCTGCTCTGTCTCGTTGTAATCGGCGGGCAGTTTGTCGGCGCTTTAGAGGACGGCCGAATAGACTGGGGCTACATCATCGCTTCCTATGTCGGCATACCGCTATTTCTTGCCATCTTCATCGGTCACAAATGGAAGCATCGCACGAGGATGCTGACGCTGGAGGAATGCAAGCTGGATCCGGAAGAAAGAGTGGAAGGGTATACATGCAAAGAAGGGGCTGTCCCACAAGTAGGTAAACTTACTTGAGGGGCAGCCCTTCTTTTAAGAAAACTTGAACTGAAATTAATAAAACCCATGTTATTCTAAATGTGTAGGGGTTAACTGGATGTTGCCGGCTAATAGTGGTTCCTAATTTCAGGTCTATCACCATGAACTGCATGAAGTGAAGAAGTCTGAATACAATTGATAAAAAGCTTGAAAGACTGGTTATTTTTGGTACTATGTTCACGAATCGGTGTCTTAAAAATGTATAGGAGGGTTATTTGCAGCCGAATTGACGGGAGGTAGGACGATATGGAACAAGAAGTGGAGCAGCTTTTCGGGGAGGACATTCTGCGGGAAGCAGCAGCTCGTTTCGGTCTGAAGGCAAACGCTTGGAATAAGCTCGGTGACTTCGAAAATTACGTGTATGAAGCGGATAAGGAAGGTGCCGAAGTTATTTTGAGGCTAACCCACAGCAGTCACCGGACGTTGGATGAAGTAAGAGCCGAGCTGGATTGGATCGCTTATCTATCGGCATCTGGTCTGGAACAAGAGATTTCGGGACCAATCCCTTCCCTTCAATCGCTGCTGGCTGAACGAATCGATGCGGGGGAGTCTTACTTTATTGCCTGCCTCTTCCGGAAAGCGCCGGGGCACCGTCCGGATTCCAAAGATCCGTCTATCTGGAATGCGGATTTGTACCGGGAATGGGGAGCGGTTACTGGACGAATGCACCGGGTCACACAGGGCTACCGCCCAACCGTACCGGATTTTCCGCGTCGTCCCGAATGGGATCAGGATGAGCTGATCATGCGGGCGCATCAGTACATTCCGGAGGAGGAGGAGCCGCTTGTCCGGGAAAGACTGGAGGACGTTTTGACTCATCTAAAGCGCTTACCCATGCCAGCTGACGGCTACGGTCTGATCCACAGTGACATTCATGCGGGGAATTTCTTTACGGATCAGGGGCGCATCACGGTTTTTGATTTTGACGATGCAGCGTATAACTGGTTTGTCCACGATTTGGCTATCCCGTTGTATTACACCGTAAGCAGAGGAACTCCCGAAGCGTACAATGGCGACCGGGAATCATTCGCCCGGGATTTCTTTCTGGCATTCTGGGAAGGGTATACGTCAGAGTATCAACTCTCGCCGGAGTGGCTTGAAGAACTGCCGGTATTTCTGAAGATGAGAGACTTGACGCTCTATTTGGTCATCCATAAAAAGATGGATGTTACCGCGCTGCCGGACAGTCTCAGGAGCTGGTTTGCGGAAATCCGGGAGCGGGTTCTCGCCGGGCGGTCTTTGGTTGAGTTGGATTTTTGGAGTCTCGTTCATCATCCAGATTGCAGGTAATGCAAGATCAGCGGAAAAAGACCGTCTCCGGTGAAATACCGGAAAACGGTCATAGAATTAATTTTCGTATTGTATCCCGTACTAGACCATCTTGTACTGCGCTAGTCGAGTACGGCTGTAATGTGCGCCTTCGTAATCGACCAGTGCGATGCGGTCCAAACCTTAGCTTTTTTATCGATATAAATGATTTGCGGCGATTCGTGCTTCACGGATGTGTCTTCGGCAATTTGATTCGAAACCGGACGCGACTCGATTACTTTCACGAGCACATATTCAACGTCTTCTCTTGGCTTGCTGTCCAAGTAATTATTAAACTCTTCATAAGCGTTCGCGCTGACCGGGCAAGTTGTGCTGTGCTTGAACACCACAAGAGGGCGGGAAGCCGAGTTTTCATAGACGCTGTTCCATTCTTCAATGGACGTAATTTCTTTGTATGGCATAGGGGGAACACTCCTTTTTTTCTGCAAAGTAGATCATAATGATAGTACGAGTATTATATCCTTTTATGATGAGTAAAGTCATCTTTGGGCGGATAAGAGCGCTGAGGCTTTGCGGCGAGCAGAGTTTAAATGTTCGGGTTTTAGTTGATATTGATGGGACATGGAATGGATTTCTTGTTTTATATGGATTGAATACGAACATTTATGTAGTAGGTGGTTGACGCATTCGTTATTTTGCGTTATGATTCCAATGTTCGTATATCCTCAAAGATACGGTTTGAGGGTTTCTACAAGGAACCGATAATTCCTGGCTACGGATAGGCTGCTTTGGCATACCTATTCTTGGTCAGGATTTTTTTTGCGTTCATAATCGACTCAGGGGGAATTGTAGAAATGAGCAAATACGATGCAATTGTGGTTGGAGCCGGTCCGGCCGGTATTTTCGCATGTTACGAATTGACATTGAAAGCACCCCACTGGAAAGTTTTGCTGGTGGATAAAGGCCATTCTATATATAAGCGCAGCTGTCCGATTTTGGAGGAGAAAATAAAGCTCTGTCCGCCCGCTGCGGGCAAAAAAGATTTTGCGGGCTGTCTGCCGGCCTGCTCCATAACCGCTGGCTTTGGCGGCGCCGGCGCTTACAGCGACGGGAAGTTTAATATCACAACCGAATTTGGCGGATGGATGACTGATTATTTATCGCCGTCGAAGGTGCTTGAGCTGATTCGTTACGTCGACGATATTAATTTGCAGCATGGCGCGACAACTTCGGTAACGGATCCGACCACGGATACGATTCGCGATATCGAGCAGCGCGGTTACGCGGCGGGGTTGAAGCTGCTGCGGGCGCAGGTGCGTCACCTTGGGACAGAGCAAAATTTAGAGATTTTACAGTCCATCTATGCTTACCTGGAAACCCGGGTAGATATGAAGTTCAAGGCTGAAGTTGAGGATATTACTACGGTTAAGCAGGATGGCAAGCAAAAGGTGCAGGGGATTGCGCTCAAAAACGGGGAGACGCACGAGGCGGATCTTGTTATGATTGCGCCTGGCCGCGACGGCTCGAAATGGTTGACGGATATATTGAAGAAACGCCGCTTGCACATGTACAACAATCAAGTCGACGTCGGCGTTCGCGTGGAGACAAGCGACGTTGTCATGCGGGAGATCAACGAGCATTTGTATGAGGGCAAGTTTGTATTCAACACATCTGTCGGTACGCGTGTGCGGACGTTTTGCAGCAATCCGTCAGGCCATGTCGTCGTCGAAAATCATAGCGGGGTCATGGCGGCTAATGGCCATTCCTATAAGGATCCGGCGCTTGGCTCGCAGAATACGAATTTTGCTTTGCTTGTATCGCATAAGTTCACGGAGCCATTCGATAAACCGAACGAATATGCTCGTGAAATTTGCAAGAGGGCTAATGATTTGTCGAGTGGCGGCGTCATCGTGCAAAAGTACGGCGATATTATGCGAGGCCGGCGCTCGACGGAAGGCCGGATCCGCGAGGGTTTTCTCGAGCCGACGCTCAAGGAGGCCGTACCGGGCGATCTCGGCCTGGTGCTCCCATACCATACGATGCGCAGTCTGATCGAAATGGTGGAGGCGCTGGAAAAAGTAACACCGGGTATTGCATCCGAGCACACGCTGTTCTACGGCGTCGAAGCGAAGTTTTACTCCGCCCGTCCGAAGCTGACGGAGAAGTTCGAGACGGAAATCGCCGGCTTGTATTGCGGCGGCGACGGCGCCGGTATCACGCGCGGCCTCGCGCAAGCGGGAGCAGCAGGCGTGTGGATCGCGCGGGGTATGATGGATAAGGCGGGGTTGAAGTAAGTTAGATGGGCTTAAAGTAAATTTTATGGGGTCACCCGTGCTGGATATGCGCTGTGAATGGACTGTGGGGTAGAGAGTAAGCAGAATGAGGTGCAGAAATGCATCTCATTCCTCGGGAATCGACGATGGATGCGATATGAGGTGTAGAAATGCACCTTAAAATTTGTCTACCACTCATCCAATCCTCGAGCTGGCGTAGACGGATAGAGTTGTGCTTCCTGCTGCGGCTGATACGGTTAAGGTATTGCAATCGAAAATAGAGCGTGCTATGATTACTTCTGTCGATATGACCAATTTGGTTTTTTGGTCAGTTATCAGGAGGTGGCGGGATGGCGGTTGACCGGCGGCAGCTGATTGTGGATGCGGCGGCGAAGTCGTTTGCGTTGTTTGGTTACAAGGCGACGACAATGGATCAGGTTGCGAAGATTGCGAACGTGGGCAAAGGGACGATCTATACTTTTTTTACAAATAAAGAAGAGTTGTTTCATGAAATAATGAAACGGCTTATTATTGAAATGAAGCAGGTCGCGGAGAGGGTCGTTGATCCGAATCGGCGATTTTTCGATAACTTGAATGCCGCGCTGGAGCAGCTGCTCGAATTCCGCGAGGAGCACGAGCTGGCGCTCAAGCTATCGCATGAGGTGCGCGAGATTGGGACGCCGATGGCGCTTGAAGGCATTCAGCAGATCGAGAAAGTGGTCGTTGGCTACATCCAGCAGCAGGTGCAGCTGGCCATCGACAAAGGCGAGATCAAGCCATGCAATGCGGAAATGACGGCATTCGTTATGCTGAAGCTGTATATGGCCCTCACGGTGGAATGGAAGAAGACGCACGAACCGCTCACGAAGCAGCAGGTTGCTGAGCAGCTGCGCTTTTACATGCAAGTAGGACTGGCACCGGAATAGCCCGGATGCCTTTTTTTATCCAATAGAATGACCAAATGACAAATATGGTCAGATAGTAAAAAAGGGAGAGTGGAAGCATTGAAGTTTAGAGGATTCAAGCAGTTTGGAGCGGAATTATCCGGGATCGCCCGGAATAAAATGCTGCTTATATCGGTCATCGGAGTATTAATGATTCCGGTCATGTATTCTTCTATGTTTTTGGGAGCCTTTTGGGATCCTTACGGACATCTCGACAGAATGCCGGTAGCAGTTGTGAATGCGGATGAAGGCTATGAGTACAATGACAAAATGATGCATGTCGGAGACGATTTTGAGGAACAATTAAAGGAAAATGAGAAGTTCGAATGGCATTTTGTAAGCAAGGATGAGGCGGAATCCGGTCTTAAAGACCATAGCTATTATATGGCGATAGAAATACCGTCCGATTTCTCGGAGAAGACAACCTCGCTAACATCGGATCAGCCAACTCCGGCGCAGCTGACTTACCTCGCTAATGAGAGCTATAACTTTCTGGCTTCGCAGATCGGAAGTAAAGCCGTCGATACGATGAAAGCTGAGCTGGGTAAGGAAGTGACGGCGGCCTACACGCGAACGGTATTTGAGCAAATGGAAGAGCTTGCCGATGGCATTGAAAAAGCGAGCGACGGCGCGGGCGAAATCGCCGATGGCACGGCGAAAGCGAAGGATGGCGCCGTGCTCATCGAGCAAAATCTCGCTAAGCTCGTCAGCGGATCGCTGACGCTGCAGGAGGGTGCCGCCAAGCTTGATGCGGGCGGGACGCAGCTGAGCATGGGCAGCGCCGAGCTTAGCGAGGGCGCAGCGAGTTTGGCCGGCGGCCTGGCGCAGCTTCAGGCGGCGCAGCAGCAGCTTGGCGCGGGAGCCGCATCGCTCGGCGCGGGCGCGGGTTCGCTTGGGGCCGGAGCGGTGAAGCTGAGCGACGGCTTGTCGCAGTTGTCCGGAGCCAGCGGCGAGCTGGCGGAGGGTGCGTTGAATGCACAGCAGGCGGCAGGGCAGCTGGCTGGGGGGCTTGAAGCGTCAGCGGCGGGAACGGAGCAGCTAAAGCAAGGTGCGGCACAGCTGGCAAAAGGCATGGAGCAGCTTGCGCAGTCTGATTCGCAACTAGCGCAAAGCGAGAGCTTCAAAGCCTTACTGGCAGCCAGCAAGGATTTGGCCGCGGGCTTGGAGAAGGCTTCCGCTAGCCAGTCGCAATTAAGCGGCGGCGCAGCGCAATTGAACGAAGGCCTGGTGAAAGTGTCGGAAGGCCTTGACGCATTTGATTCGAAGGTGCAGGAAGCGGCTGCTGGCGGGAAGCAGTTAGGGGTTGGCGGCGAGCAGCTGGCAGCAGGCGCAGAGCAATTTTCAAGCGGCATGGAGCAATTCGGCTCGAAGCTGGCTGAAGCAAGCGCTGGCGGAGCGAAGCTGGCAGCTGGCGCAGAGCAGCTGAACAGCGGCGCCGGAGAGCTGGCAACGGGTCTGGGTAAGCTATCCGCAAGTCTAACGTCTTTCGTCGACGGTTCGGTGAAGCTGGAGGACGGCGCACTGCAGGTTGCTTCCGGTCTGTTAAAGCTGGATGACGGTACGCAAGAGCTGTCGGGCAAGCTGGGCGATGCTTCGGAGAAAACAGATGAATTAAAGCTGACGGATGAAATGGTCGACATGTTCGCTGATCCGGTCATACTCGACGTTGAGAAAGTAACCGAGGTGACCAACTACGGCACGGGGCTCGCTCCATACTTCCTGTCGCTTGGTTTATATGTAGGCGCCATGCTTCTGACAATCGTATATTCCGTCCGCGAGCCGGCAGTTCGTCCGGCGAACGGCTGGACCTGGTTCTGGAGCAAAGCGCTCACCTTGGTGCTTGTCGGAACGATACAAGCGCTTATTGCAGATGCGGCGCTCCTCTATGTGCTCAAACTCGAGGTACGGAGCATGGCTCTATTCCTGGCCTTTACGATTTTAACGAGCATTACCTTTATGATGATCATTCAGTTCCTGGTAGCAACGATGAATAATCCGGGCCGTTTTATCGCCGTCATCTTATTGATTTTCCAATTAACAAGCTCGGCCGGCACATTCCCGATCGAGCTCATCCCCGGCTGGTTGCAAAATATATCACCATTCCTGCCAATGACGTATTCCGTAGCAGGTCTCCGGGATATTATCTCCAGCGGCGATTTCAGCTCGATGTGGAAGTATACTGCAACACTCGCGGGTATCGCTATATTGTTCGGAGCGTTAAGCTGCGCATATTTCACATTTTCACATCGCAAAAACAATTCAGTCAAATCAGAACTATAGCATTATGAGTAGAGGCTGCCGTTGATTAACGGCAGCCTCTTAATGTTCGTGTGGTGCTATAATTTTAAGTTTGATGCTGCTGAAGCTTCACGATCCACACATCATGACCCGCGAGCTCCGCTTTGCCACCCTGCAGCGCGCGCCCGCTGATCAGTTCGATGCCGGACAATTCGCCCAGATCGACCGTTTCCGCCTCTGCATTGTGGTTAAGCACAAACAAATACTCTATTCCGTCTTTGACCCGAAGCGTCGTTTCCACGCCTTCCGGAGAAGCGGGAACGAGCGGGGCGATGCCGCGGGAAGCGCACAGCTGCGGCAGCCAATCCCTTAGGAATGCCGCTTCCGGACTCGTCGCCAAGTACCACGCTTCGCCCGAGCCGAACTTGTTAACGGTGAGCGCCGGCATGCCGCGATAGAAATCGTCGCCGTATACGGCCTTCACTTCGGCGCCTTCGGAATGGATCAGGTCGCATATCATCCCGCACTCGTATTCCGGCTTGAAGCCGGGAGCGCCTCCTTGAACGATGATCCGGTTGCGCTGGCTCGGAAGCAGGGCGTCGATTTCTTCCGCCCAAATACCGAGCAGCTTCCGAAGCTCGCCCGGATAACCGCCAAGCTTAACCAGGTCGTTCTCGTCGACGATGCCGCTGAAGAAGGTCGTGATGAGCGCTCCACCTGCTTCAACGTATTTTTCAAGCTTATCGGCCACGCCCTTCTTCACCATGTACATGACGGGCGCGATGACGAGATCATAGCCGCTGAGATCGGCTTCCACGCTGACGACGTCCGCCGCGATTCCCGAACGGTACAGCGCATCGTAGAACTTGTGCGCTTCGTCCACATAACGGAGGGCGATGGTCGGACCGCTGGACATTTCGATTGCCCACCAGTTCTCCCAATCGAACAGAATGGCGACTTTAGCCTTGACCCGGGCGTCCAGAAGCGTATCGCCGAGCTTCCCGAGCTCCGCACCGAGCTGGGCGCATTCGCGGAATACGCGGGTATGCTCATGGCCGACATGCTCGATGACGGCTCCGTGATATTTTTCGCAGGCCCCAATCGACCGGCGTAGCTGGAAGAACAAGATCGTATCTGCGCCTCGGGCCACCGCTTGGTAACTCCACAATCGCATTACGCCCGGACGCTTGAGCGAGTTGTAAGGCTGCCAATTCTGCTGGCTCGGGGTCTGCTCCATCAGCATGAACGGCTGGCCGTCTTTCAGGCCGCGCATCAGATCATGCATCATGGCCGTGTAGCTGTGCGGCGTATCGAAGCTGGGATAGTTGTCCCATGACACGACATCCATGTACTTGGCCCATTTATGGTAATCGAGCTTTTTGAAGGCACCCATTAGATTCGTGGTGACGGGAATATCCGGCGTATGCTTCTTGACTGCTTCGTATTCAAGCTTGTAGCACTCGAGTAGGCTATCGGAATGGAAGCGTACGTAATCGAGCGAGATGCCTTGGAAGTTCGTTTCCGTACGCCCATTCGCACCGAACCATTCCTCGCTGAGGCCGCTCGGCAAGACGATGTCTTCCCAATCGTGGAACGTGTGGCCCCAGAACGCTGTGTTCCAAGCGCGGTTTACCTCGTCCAGCGTACCGTAGCGCGCTTTCGCCCATTCGCGGAAAGCCGCTTCGCAGTTGTCGCAGTAGCAATTCCCGGCGCCGCCGTATTCGTTGTTGATATGCCAAATGAGAAGAGCCGGATGGTCCTTATAACGCTCCGCAAGCTTCTCCGCCATACGCACCGAATACTTGCGAAAGGTTGGGCTGTTCGGGCAGGAATTGTGGCGTCCGCCAAACTTGCGTTTGCGGCCGTTGAAATCGACCTGAAGCACGTCAGGGTATTTGCGCGCCATCCATGCGGGATGCGCCCCCGTGCTTGTCGCGAGACAGACGCCGACTCCGTCCGCGTGAAGCTTGTCCATGATTTCGTCGAGCCAGGCGAAATCGTAGGTTTCCTCATCGGGCTGATTTTTCGCCCAAGCGAATACGTTCAGCGTCGCCACATCGATGCCGGCAATCTTGAACATGCGCAAATCTTCGTTCCAGACCGGCTTCTCCCATTGATCAGGATTGTAATCGCCGCCGTACCAAATTTTCGGTTTGCTTGCGTTAATCATCTTGTCGCACCTCATTTTATATGATAAAACTGCATTAGACTATTATATTTTATGACTTATGATCGCTATATCCTATATAGAATAACCGAAAATTGTATATAAAAATATGGAGGTTTTACATGAAGCGACACGTAGTTCCCGCCTTCCCGGCGGAGCTGCTGCCCCTGCAGCTGGAGACGATTGGGATGAATCCCGAACAAGAGACGTTGGAGCGACCGAACGGCTATCCCTATTTCCATTGGCTTCAGACGCTGGAAGGAGAGGGAGAGCTTTCGGTAAACGGCCAAACATGGAAAATGACGGCATGCTCGGGTGTGCTTCTGACCCCCGGGACGCCTCATCGATATGAGACCAAGATCGGCAGCCGGTGGCGGACTAGTTATATCACCTTTCAAGGAAGTATGGCCGCAAGCTTCGTGCAGTCGCTCGGTTGGAACATGGCCGAACGTTTTCAATGGGAAGCCGGCAACGATCGGATAACCGCTCAGCTGGAAAGCATGCTGGCGTTCGCCGAGTCCGGCGGCGATCCGTCTGGATGGCGGTATTCGGCGGATTTGTACCGATTTCTGACGCTGCTTCGGACCGATGCACGCACGGACAACCGGCCGTCCATGTCGAAACGGCTGGAGCGGATTCAAAGTCTGCTGAACTGGCTCGAAAATGAATTCGCCAACCCGGGGATCGGATTGGCGGAGATGGCAACGCAGCTCGGCATCGGCGAACGGCAACTGAACGAGAGGTTTCGCGAGCTGTTCGGACAGACGGCATACGCTTATTTGATTCAGCTGCGGCTCCGCAAAGCGAAGGAATGGCTTCCCTCCCGTCCGGATTGGACCATACGCCGCATCGGGGAGGCGGTAGGATTCCGTGACGCGAGTCATTTCGTGGCCACGTTTCGCCAGAAGGAAGGCATGACGCCGGACACGTACCGGAAGCTGTACCGCACGGGAACGGCTTCGGAACATCAGCCGGATTAACCGTTCTGGCTCATAATAAATATGACCAAAACCTCCTGATTAATAGGGAGGTTTTTATTTAATTAGGACATCTATTATATCCCGCCATCAATTGGCAGGGGATGGACTGATCTATGTTGGAATTTAGAAAATACCGATTAACAATCCATTGTCACGCTGAATTGACCTTTTACTCATCTAAAATCGCTAAATAGTGCCACATTTCTCTATTTCTCAACCCCGGAGCGAACGAGGTTTGTTTGACCGTAAGACGTAAAGTAGAGCTAGTTTTTAGCTCTATTTATGCAATTTTGTTTAGTTTAGGGTATAAAGAGCTAATTTCTAGCTCTATTTTCTCAGTCCGGTGCAAACAAGACTTGTTTAAGGTCGTAATGCGATAGCAGAGCTAGTTTTTAGCTCTATTCATGCAATTTTTTATAGTTTGGAGGATAAAGAGCTAATTTCTGCTCTATTTTCTCAGCCCCGGGGCGAACGAAGCTTGTTTAATGTTGTAAGACGTAGAGTAGAACTAGATGTATGGGTAGGTCTAAATAGCTCGAAAAAATAAAGTTATTGGAAAAATCCAATATAGTAACCGTGCAAGAGTGAGATGGAGAGTTCTCACTACTTGCAATCCAATTAATTCCTTATAAGCATGTATTATTCTTCCACTTCTCACTTTCACCATGTGAAGCCTATTACTCTAGTTCCAAAAAAAGGTTGTCACATTATGTAACTATATGTATAATTTTGGTTGGAAATAGATTCTAAGAACTATTCAAATAGTAGATTTGAACTAACCAGGCATTAATAAAAGGCAAACCCGTACGAAAGTCGGGGACGCAAAGCCACGGGTCTTACGTCATGATTATTCATGAACTGACAGCCGGGTTGCTTAAGAGGCTTGGTTTTTTATTTTCAAAAGAGGAGAACGATGATGAGCAGAACAAGCATGGTGTTGAAAGGATTCATTATTTTGGGATTGTTAGGGGGATTGCTGCTGCCTGCGGGGCAAAAGGCTTCTGCGGAGACGGTGCATACATATAAGGACGAGACGTCTTCCTTCGCCATAAACGGCAGTTCCGTAAGAATGACGGGTGAGCATGTCGTCTGGCGCGAAAATGGTCAGATTCGATATGGCAATACAAGCACCGGCCAAAAGACGGTTATCACGAATCACGGAAAATCGACTGATTCGCCTGCTATCGGAATCAACGGGAGCGGCGAAGCCGTCGTCGTATGGGCAGACAAGAGGAATCAAAGTGAAGGAACCGGCAATTTGAACTGGGATATTTACAGCTATAATCTGAGCACGAATACCGAGAAGAAGCTGAATGATACTGTAGGTCAGCACCGGATTCCTTCCATCGACGGGAACTATATCGTCTGGCAGACCAATCCGGATTATGAGATGCATGTATACGATATGACGGCAGGAGTGTTGACGAATTTGGGACTCGGAAGAGATCCGATTGTCGGGAATGGCCGCATCGTCTATAAAGGGGCTGCGGACGGAAGTTTATACGAATACGATATTGCTGCCCGAACGCATGAGAAGATTCTGGACTTGCCGTATTCCCAGTACGTCGAGCGGTTTGTTTTCAATGGCGAAGAGATTCTGTGGAAGCAGCGGGATATGGACGGCTATGGTAAATATACGTTCATGGATCTGGGCGAAAATAATCCCCAGCCGGTCGATCTGACTGAACCGGTAATACAGGGTGTCGAGTATAAAGAAATGAGCATCACGGATGGAATGGCTGTCTGGCTGGAAGCATCCGGCGGTTCGGTAGTCATGAAGGGTGCGGATTTGACCGGTGGTTCTTCCTACACGCTCGGCGTGACAAAGCCTTCGCAGTTTATCGGATTTAACGGGGACGGGCTTGTCCTTGTAAACAATGGGAAGCTGGTGAACCGAACCATCATCCAAACGGAAGCAGGACTTTCGAATAACCGGGACGACGGTCAAAATACTGGAGGCACAGTTATCGGTTTGGACGGCGGTATCGTGTCGGCCGACGATCAAGCGGCATCGTTGAAGTTTGAACAAGGAACGTTCAATGCAGATACCCGGATCGTTCTGGAGAAAAGCACGGAAACGGCCTTGTTCGATAGTAAGCCGGCACAAGGCATGACCTGGGCAGGCATGGCATGGAATTGGACGGCGGATGCGGAGCTGAAGAAGCCGGCCATGCTGACCTTCGAATTGGAACAAGCCTTAGATTCGGCCGATTTGGCAAACCGGATTGGTATTTACCGATATATCGAATCGGACGGCAAATGGATATATGCTGGGGGAATGGTAGATTCGGCATGGAGCAAGGTCCACGCCCAGGTTGTTACGGAGGGCTTATACGCTCTGTTTACCTATACTCCTTCTTTCTCGGATATGAAAGGCCATTGGGCGCAATCAGAAGTGGAAGTACTGGCGTCCAGATGGATTGTGAATGGGATGCAGACGGGGAATTTTGAGCCTAAGCAATCCGTGACGCGCGCCCAGTTCGCCAAGATGCTGGTCGAGACGGCGGGGCTCGGAACTGGACAAGCAGGCGGGGGATCGTTCCGTGATGTGCCGGACGGCCACTGGGCCGCCCGGTGGATAGGGCAGGCGGCTGCTGCGGGATGGATCAAGGGCTATGAAGGCAGTCTTTTCAAGCCGAATGCCGCTGTCACCCGTGAAGAAATGATGGTTATGCTGGCCAATGCCGCCCGTTTGGGGAAGGAAGACACAAGCGATACGCTCTCGGGTTATGCCGACGCAGACCGTGTGCGTGAATGGGCAAAGCCGTCTGTCGAAGCCGCAATCAAGAGCGGCATCATACAAGGGAACGGCGGCTTTTTAAATCCCGGCGGAACAAGTACGCGTGTGGAAGCGGCAGCGGTCATTTACAGGTGGCTGGCGATGAAGGGAGAGGTATTCAATGGGTAAAGAGGCAAAGAGTAGGCGTCGTAGACCGGTGTGGGGCCAAATCGGGAAATGTTTGCTTGCGTTTATCGTGCTTTTGACAGGGCTCCCGCTGCTGCCGAATGCAAATCTGCCGAAAGCGTATGCGGACACGTCGCTGCAGATCAATCCGAATTCTCTCAGTTCGGTCTATAACGGACGGACTGAGGTGAATTTCAGCTTTGATGATCCGGACCCGGATGATGAAACGCAAGAATCGCATGAAACGGTAATTAGTATGGAGAGTAACGGCTCGGCGGTCGCAACGCTAAAAAGCGGTACGTATCCGACCGAAACGAACAATAGTTATACATGGGATGGCAAGGCAAACGGGAAGCCGGTCAAGGAAGGCAGCTACCAGATTCGGGTCACGCCGACACGGTTTCCGGATAACGGCAATTCAGGCAGCGTGCAAATCATAAACCCGAATCCTCCGAAGCCGATAATGGATATCGTGTCCAATACGAAAAGCGAGGAGCATACGATCAGGGGTATTGCGGAGATCGGAACTACGATAGAGCTGAAGATGAAGCGAATTCGGAGAGTCGGCACGAATACGACTGTCGATGATGGTATCGTTGAAACTCTTGCCTCGAACATTGCAGTTAAACCAAGGATATCGCCTTGGGCGCTGGCTGTGCCGGTTAATGCCTCCTACTTTACGAATTTCCCCGTACGGTCAAATAACCTGCCTAAGAATTTCGTTGGCGAATGGGAAATAAAGGTACAGCTACCCGCATATGAAATTGCAGAAATCCAGGCTGTCGCGACGAGAGTATTCGACGGGAAGAAATCAGACAACTCGGAAACACTGCGGGTGCTGAGGTACAAAACGCCTGCATGGAATATTAACTGGTCGGTCATCGCCAGCTATTATTACAACGTGATCGAGAAAGAAGCCATTGTCGAGAAAATCGGCAAAGTCGCGAGCTTCAACGGCTTTCCCGTGGAGAATTGCAACGGGCAGACCTGCTACGGCAACCTCGAAGAGGGCGAAAACCTGCTGATTATGGAGCCGCAGCAAGGCGGAGAGATTGGCAAGGAAGATGACGAGCGAATCCACGAGGAATATGCGAACCGCAACGGCCATCCGATTGCAGATGCGTTCGACCCGGTCAACCTGGCGACGGGGGATTTCGTGTTCCGTCATCCAAATCTGAGCGTACAGGCGGTTATACCGCTTGACCTGACGCTGACGTACCACAGCCGGGACCGTTATGACGGCGATTTTGGCGTCGGCTGGCATCATACTTATGAGGGGAGATTGGAGTTCCGGGAGAACGGCGCTGTCTATGCGGTATCCCCTGAAGGCGCCAGTCACCGCTTCGAGCCGACCGGCAACGGGCAGTACGCAGGACAGGACGGCATATACGATACACTGGTGAAAAATCAAGACGGCACCTTTACGCAGCAAACGCCGCAAAGATGGTCCTATATTTATCGCAGGGACGGCCTGTTGTACCAGATATTAGATCCAAACGGCAATCGCATTCAGCTCACTTATCTGGGAAGCCTGCTTACCGATGTGGCGACGAGTGGCGCGAAGCTCACGCTCACCTATGGAGCCGGAGGCAAGGTCGTGCGGGTAACCGACCATTCGGGACGATATGCGGCCTATGAATATGATGCCGTCAATCATGATTTGACGGCTATGATCCTCCCCGACGGGGCAAAGATTGCATATGAATACGACGATAGGCACCGCATAACCGCTATAAACAATCCGAATGAAACGGCGGCGCTTATCAATGAATACGATGAGCAGGACCGGGTTGTGCGCCAGCGGGATTTTGCAGGCGTCTGGGGCAGCATCGAATATTATCCTGCAAAGATGCAGACGGTCACAACCAATGCGCTTGGAAGGCAGACCGTCTATCAATATGACGAGCGTTACCGCAAAACGGCGGTGACCTACGCGGACGGGACAGCCGAGCGTTACCTGTACGATAAGCACGACAACCTGATTGAAATGACAGACCGCGGCGGCGGGGTCTGGGGATATATGTATGACAACATAGGCAATCTGATCCGTGCCAAGGACCCGGAGGGCTACCAGACGGAAATCCGGTACAACGCCTTCAATTTGCCGGAGGAGATTGTTGATCCGCTTGGACACAAGACGGCGCTCGGTTATGATAGCAACGGCAACCTGACGGCGATTACTGACGCTGAAGGCGGTGTTTCGCGTATTGTGGTGGATGGCCGGGGCATCCCGGTATCCGTTACGAATGCGAACGGCGAAACCGTAAGCATCGAGAATGACGAGTACGGTTTTGCAAAATTTATCACGGACCCGCTGGGCAACCGCCAAGAAATGATCCGCGATCCGCTTCACCGCGTGACCGGCTTGTTGGATGCGCTGGGACAGCGGACGCAGATGGAATACGACCCGCGGGACAGAATCACCGCGAGGATCGATGCGCTTGGGAATACCGAGCGGTATGAATATGACAAGGACAGCAATCTGACCGGTTACACCGATGCGGCTGGATCGCGTACCGTCTATGCCTATGACAGCTACGCAAGAGTGATTGCGGTGACCGACGCTTTGGGAAATACAACCCATAACGAGTATGATGCCGTAGGCAACCTGACGAAACGGATCGACCCGAACGGGGCCGAAACGGTTTACAGCTACAACGAGACTAACCGTTTGAAGACGGTAACCGATCCGGAGGGCGGCGTGAGCCGTTACGAATACGACAATAATGGGAATCTGAAGCGTTTCGTCGATCCGAACGGCGGCGAAACCCGGATCGAATACGACGGGCGCAATCTGCCGCTGAAAATGACCGATGCGGAGGGAGGCGTATCGCTGATGAGCTATGACGCGGCCGGCCGGTTGACGCAGGAAACCGATCCGCTGGGCCACTCTGTCTTATACGCCTACGATACGCTGGGTAGATTGATCGAACAGACGGATGCCCTGGGTCAGAAGACCGTCTATACGTATGACAGCGCCGACCGCCTGATCCAGACCGTTAACCCGAACGGAGGGGTATGGCAGCTCGACTATGACCCGCGCGGCCTGCTCGTCAAGATCACCGATCCACTCGGACAAGTTTCCGAGATGACCCGGGACGCGCTTGGCCGGGTTGTCGACTCCATCGACGAAGCCGGGAAAGCGACGACCTATAGCTACGATGCGGCCGGACGGGTGACTTCGCTAATTAATCCGCTTGGTCACAAGACGGAAATGGACTATGATGCTCGAGGCCTGCTTACCGCCTTGAAGGACGCCAAAGGACAGACGACGCAATACGGGTACGATCCGCTTGGCCGGCTGCATAAAGTGACCAATGCGCTTGGGGCTGCGACGGCTTACAGACATGACGCCATGGGCAATATTACATCGAAAACGGATGCCCTTGGGCGAATCACAACCTATGAATATAACCTGAACAGCCAGCTGATTCGGGAAATAGGTCCGGAGCAGCGCGTGACGGAGCTGTTGTATGACAGCCTCGGCAATCGGACAGGCGTGAAGCTGCCAGATGGCGAAACGACCAGCTACGGCTATGACCTTATGAGCCATTTGACGGATATTCTCTATCCGGATGGCAAGCAGGTCGGTTACGAATACGACGCGGCCGGACGCAGGACGCGAATGACCGACGAGCTCGGCGAGACGAGCTATATGTACGATGCGCTGAACCGTCTTACTAAGGTGACCGATCCGTACAAACAAACGATTCAATATGAGTGGACGCCTAGCGGACAGCGGAGCAAAATCGTGTATCCGGATGCCACCGCCGTCAATTATCAGTACGATCTGCTGGACCGGATGACGGCCGTAACAGATGCGGAGGGCAGAGTTACAACCTATGCTTACGATGCGCGGGGCTTGCTCATTTCCAAGAACCTTCCGACAATGGGGCAAAGCAGCTACCGTTATGACGATGCCAGACAGTTGCTCGAGTTAAGACACCGGAATCAATTCGGTAAAGTGATAGAGCAAATGACGTATGCCTATGATCCTATCGGCAACCGGATTCAGAGTGAGCGTCTCTCGGACGGGAACGATGAGGATGATGCAGACGTTAGTGAAAGCCAGGAACGAGTTATAACGGACTATGCGTATGACGCGTTGAATCAGCTAGTTGGCGTTCAGACGCAGAACGGCCTGGCAGCGGAGCTTCCGGTGTCCACCGGCTACCTCTATGACGCTGTAGGGAATCGTTTGAAGAAAACGAGCGTATGGGGGGATGTGACCGATACCGAATCGTATTCGTACGATGCGGCGGATCGTCTTCTTCAGTGGACAAACGGCAGCGAGATGAAAGACTACACGTACGACCCTCGGGGCAATCTGCTGCAGGTCATGCATAAGAATTTACAGCTTCCAGAGACGGAGCTGGAGCTGGAGCCGTACGCAGCAGTGACCTCATCCGTGTATGATCCCGCGGGAACGGTCAATGAATCCGGTGATCCGAACGCGGAAGCCGATGCGGTCATCGAGTCTTTAACGGCATTAAATGAATCGCAATGGTCCGAACCGGAAATCGTCGAGAGCTACGCATGGAACGGAGCAAGTCGGCTGATTGAGCAAATCAACGACAAAGGCGACATTACGCGTTATGCTTACGATGGTGACGGCAACCGCATGAAAATGACGATTGATTATGCAGGCAGTCCGAAAGGCAACAACGGTAATGGAAATGGTAACGGTAATGGTAATGGTAATGGTAAAGGTAAAGGTAATGGTAATGAGAACAGTAATGGCAACGGTAATGGCAATGGCAATGGATCGGCCAATTGTCATGTAGTGCCGCCTGGTTTTATTCCGCCGGGACTCGCCAAGAAGTGCGGCCAGACTGACGAAGAATACCCGGATATGCATCCGGGCGGTCCGCGCGATGGATGGGAGAAACAATATAAGAAGAAGCATTGGGAATTAACTTATACCAATGATATCACTTTGGCACTTCCTGAGCCGCTGCAAGTAACGGAGGCTGACAGCACGAAGTGGAAGCAATCCTATGTGTACGGCGCAGGTGGTGAACGTCTGAGCATGACCTACCTGCCGGCGTATGATGACAACAACGGCTGGGAGCCGACTCCTGGTGATGGCGGTGCCGAACCGGGCACACAGCCTAAGACGCTCTGGTACCTGCAGGACGCCCTTGGCAGTACAATCGGCCTTGCGGAGAAGGACGGACGAGTGTCTGCAAGATACCACTACGACGAATTTGGTGTTATGCTGGACAGTAAGAAGTCCGATCTGAACTGGCCAGGCCCGGACAACTTATTCGGTTACACCGGATTGGGATATGATTATTCCAGCGGTCTCACTTATGCTAGAGCACGTTATTATCAGCCGGAGTTGGGTCGGTTTATAAGTGAGGATACGTATAAGGGGGAGCTTGGCAATCCGCAGAGTCAGAATCTTTTTTCATATGTGTATAATAATCCGTTAAGATACCTTGACCCAAGTGGACATATACCAACTGTAATGGAAGCGGCGTTAATGGCACAACACATCTACGGTGCTACAGAGGACGATATTGAAAGTAAAACAAGTCTTGATGGTGGATGGACAATAATTGACATTATGACAAATGACGAAGGGTTAAAAATGGGGGTGTACTCAAGGCTCAAGGACGATGGAACTACGGAATACTCGCTAGTTAACAAAGGTACCACCTCATGGGGAGATTGGGGCAATAACTTGCAACAACCAGTAGGCTTTTCTACAGACATGGAAGATTCAATTTCAAAATCTGAGTATTTTGTGGATAACCATAAGAATAATGAAATAACTATGGTGGGGCATTCAAAAGGAGGGGCTGAAGCGACAGCAAATGCAGTTGCTAACAATAAAAATGCTATTACATTCAATACTGCACTTGTACACCTTTATGCATATGGTTTAAGCAAAAGCGATTATACTGCTACCATGACCCATTACGTGGTTAAGGGTGAGATATTAAATCATACCTTTACTGCACCCTCAATTGGAAAAACGGTCTACTTGCCACAACAACATAAAATTAAGTGGTGGCACGCTTCCTTGTATAAAACGAACCAAAGAATAAAAAATCATTCAATGAACTCAGTAATAAATGCTTTAGAGGAGGCTGGTTACAACTGAGAGAGAAAATGATGTTAATAATAGGTATCCCGTTGATGTTGGTCATTGCAATCGTAATTTATATTGCTTGGCCGTGGTTGGCTATATTAATAGGCATCCAATTGGAGTCCAATCCCCCACGTCCTGAAATCACTTATGGAGAATTTCCATTTCGTTTGGAATATGAAATTAACGGGCAACGAATGGTGATTGAAGATACCTTAATATGTGAATATGATGGTATAGGTGCAGATGAAGGGCGAGGCAAATATCGCAAATGGAATCAAAGGTTAGCTAGTGGGCATGAGAGAGTAACGTTGTTAAAAGTCGATGAAACAAAGGAAATATACTATTCTCCAGGTAGTGCAAACTACTACATGGATGATTTGGAGCATGGTAGAGAATATCAGCACGGGTATCCAGACGCTTTAATTATTGAAAAGGATGGTAGGTTTACTAGTAATAGATTAATCCGCGCAGATCAATTACTGACGGAATACAATATAAAATTGATAAGGTGGGATGCAAGCCAACCAATAACAAATAATTTTCCCGAGGAATAAATTCAGATATTACCACATGCGAGTGTAACAATTCCATGTGGTTTTCTTTTGAGAGTCCCGCCACCGCACCATGCACCACACATAAGGCGGGCGGGAGGTAACGAAGCCAAGCAAATTCGGATGTTCACACCTCTGCTAAGACTGAACCGAATCTGAGTTTCATCCAAAAGTGTGACGGGGTGCGACAATCTAATCGAATCCACTAGGGAATTACCGTCATTATCTAGGCTTTCTTGTTATTGATGAAATAATCCGATGTGACAAATTCAAGAATCGCCTTATGCTTCTGTATGTCTGGTGATATTCCTGCCTGTAGAGTGTCTAACCTATAAGGGAAGACAACTTGAAAGGAGACATCATTCATGAATCATCCTGTTAAAGAATGCATTCAGAAGCTAGGACTAACACATCGGGCGTTCGTAATCAATATAAAATCACATGCTATTTTTATGGCCAAGCTGTAGATGATCTCCCTTGAGGAAAACGAGAGTACGGCGGGATACGACCGATTCTGAATCGTATATTGATCCGGATAATGGGGTAGTTTCTGATTCATCCAAGATTGGTTAACTGATCGGTTAGAGTTAACCCTTTATAATCTTCAAAGGAGGTAGTGTAATGTTTAATGGTATTCAACAAAATATGGATGAGTCGGAAGAGGTGAAAACCACCGATAAAATTCATCCGCTAGGCCACATGAGAGAAATGGCCTACGATTCACAAGACCAGCCGAAGACCAAATGAACTTAAGCTTCACTAAACTCAAAATTGTGAAATAAGGGCTGCCCCGGCAGGTCGAATATGACCCTGCCGGGGCAGCCCTTTGCTATTAATGGTACGTAACCCCATTAACCATTAACTCCATTAACACTATCCACTAAACCCGCGCTACTCGTGAATTCCCGTCAACAGCTTACCCAGCGCATCCAGCGCTTGCACTGCCTGCTCGCCGTCAATTTCGAGCGTCACTTCCTCGTTTGCCTTGATGCCGAGCGTGAGCATGCCCAGCGAGCTTTTGCCGTTTACTCTTTTTCCTTTGTTGATGAGGGTGATCTTGCAAGGGAAGGTGCTTGCGGTTTGCACGAATGTTTTGGTCGGTCGGACATGAAAGCCCGTTGGATTAAGAATAGTAAAGGTTTGACTGATCATTATGAACTCACTCCATTTCTTAGCTGTTCTACAAATTGCGTAATTTCTTGCGTGCTGTGCATCCGGAGCGCTTGATCGGCATAATCGGACCATTGTGCTTGATTTAGCTGACCGATAAGCTCCCTTGACGGGAGGATGGAACCGGCGCTCATACTGAATTCATGCAGGCCGAGACCGAGCAAGAGCGGAATAGCCGTAGCGTCGCCCGCCATTTCGCCGCACATGCCGACCCATTTGCCTTCCTTCTCCGCCGCTTGAATAACGAGACGAATCAAGCGCAGCAAGGAGGGGTGCCAAGGCTGATACAGATATGCCACCGTTTCGTTCATGCGGTCAGCGGCCATTGTATATTGAATTAAATCATTTGTTCCGATGCTGAAGAAATCGACCTCCGGAGCGAACAAGTCCGCGGAAACGGCTGCGGCCGGAACTTCGATCATCATGCCTACTTCAATGTGATCGGCCAGCTGAACGCCCTCGGCGATTAGCTTCTGTTTTTCTTCCTCGAGCAGCCGCTTAGCCTCCAGCAGCTCTTCGAGCACCGCGATCATCGGGAACATGATTTTCAGGTTGCCGTAACGGCTTGCCCGAAGCAGCGCCCGCAGCTGCGTGCGGAACAGGTCCTGTCTATCCAGACAGAGACGAAGCGCCCGCTGGCCCAGGAAAGGATTGCTTTCCTTCGGCAAATCCATATAAGGAAGCTCTTTATCGCCGCCGATATCCAGCGTTCGGATAACGACCGGCTTAGGGCTCATTTTCTCGAGCGCATATTTGTAGCTGGTGAACTGCTCCTCTTCGGTGGGAAGAGAGCTGCGGCCCATATATAAAAATTCCGTGCGAAAAAGTCCGATGCCCTCGGCGCCGTTATCGATGGCCCTTTGAATATCCTCGAGTTTGCCGATATTGGCTGCAAGCTCGACCTGTTTACCGTCTTTGGACAGCGTCAGCTGATCCTTCAGCTTCGCCAGCTCGATTCTGCGCTGATCGTCCTGTTGCTTTTTAGCTTGATAAGCTTCTAGTTCTTCTGTAGTCGGATTAATTAGGATAAGTCCTTCGTTAGCATCCATGGCCAAGAGAGTATTCTCCGGTACGTCATAAATCGCTGCGCCTACACCTACGATTGCGGGTATTTCCAGCGAGCGTGCCATAATGGCGGAATGAGAGGTGCGGCTGCCGACCTCGGTAATGAATCCGCGAACGACAGCCAGATTAAGCTGGGCCGTATCCGAAGGAGTCAGATCCCGAGCCACAATTACGCATTCTTCTGTCAGATTGGCCAAGTCCATATGCGGAACGCCCCGCAAATGACTCATCATCCGGCTCGAGATGTCCTCTATATCTACAGCGCGTCCTCGGAGCAATTCGTCTTCCATCGATTGCAGCAGCTCAATAAAGGATTGCGCTACCTCATGAAGCGCGAACTCAGCATTAATGGCTTCATCCGTTATTTTCTCTTCAATGGCATCAATGAGATCCGGATCCTCAAGCAGCATGAGATGTCCTTCGAAAATCTCCGCTTTGTCCGCTCCGAACCGTTCTTCGGCAGCGACGCGGATGGCTTCCACTTCGTTACGGGAGACGGCTACAGCTTCACGAAACCTCGCAACCTCCTGCTTCTCGTCCGCAACAGCAGCCCGGGCCGGAACGAAGCGCTCCGTCGCCAGGAAGAAGGTGCGGGCGACAGCGATGCCTGGCGATGCTCCTATCCCTTTCAATGATTGTGTCATCGTTCGATCATTCCTTTCCGTGCCGGACCCATTGTCCCAACTGCTGATATTGCTCCGCCGCACGCGCATGAAGAGGGCTCTGCCCGCTTAAACCCGTATACTCCGCTATCGTTCGATGAATGCCATGTTTTTTAATCGTTTCCTGCAGCTCTACGGCCTCAGGATCATCCGCATAGTCGAAGTGCAGCGCTGCAGCCATGGCGTTGGTCAAATGAGTAACCGTTATGCCGCATTGGTTAGCGAGCGATGCCGGCCGCACTAGCCGGTCTTGAGGTGAAAGCTTCCGAATCGGAGAGCGGCCAATCCGCACGATTTCATCAACCAAATAAGGGTTAATGAAACGCTCCAGTATTTGCTCGATATATTGCGAGTGCGCCGCTTCGTCGAATTGATAGGTTTGTATGAGTGCAGCTCCCGATTCCTGCAGCGCTCCTCTAACTTCAGCAACGATGGACGGATCCTTCATCGCTTCCTGGATAGTCGTATAGCCCTTCAAGTAGCCGTGATAAGCGGCGCAGCAATGTCCGGTATTGACAGTAAACAGCTTGCGTTCGATATAGGGCTCGAGCTGATCCACATAGTGGACGCCGGCGATTTCTTGATGTCCGGGCAGCACGGCAGAACGATCGATCGTCCATTCGTAAAAGGGTTCAACGGTAACCAGCAGCGGATCCTCGTTTTGCTGAAGCGGGACGATCCGATCTACGGCCGCGTCCGGGAAAGCGACAAGCCGGTCGGCCAGCGTCTGAGTCTCCGGCGACAGGTGTTCATAGACCAAATGCTTAAGCGTCGTACTGCCGCCTAAGGCGTTCTCGCATGCAATAAAATGAAGCGGCTCCCGGCTGCCCGCTAGTCTAAGCTCGATTCCCTTAGAGATGGCGGCTGCAATATGCTTCAGAACCGATACGCCGACGGCGGTCGTGACAAGATCTGCCTCTGCGATCGTTTCGGCGACCAACGCAATATTTTTACCGTCAATGGCGGTTACCTGATCAACAAGAAAGGTGTCAGCCTGTTCATTGGCAAGCTTGACGGTATATTGCCGCTTCGTCTGCAAGAGGGAAACGAGCGTATCGTTTACGTCGACGAAAGCAACCTCATACCCTGATTGATGCAGCAGCAGTCCTATAAAACCTCTGCCGATATTGCCGGCTCCGAAGTGAACGGCCTTCATTCCTGCATCCCCGCCTCGAAAATAGAAATGAGCTCTTCTTCAGAAGAAGCATTCAGAATGCGCCGCATATCCTCTTCTTCGGACACGAGCATAGCTACGTTCGTCAAAATATTCAAATGGTCGTCGCCAACCGCCGCTAAACCAATAATTAATTGAGCGGGTTCATCGCCTCCGAAGTCTACGCCATCAGGAACAGTGAGAATAGCCATGCCTGTCGAGCGGATCAAAGCCTTCGACGCATTCGTTCCATGCGGCATGGCAAGACCTCCTCCGATATAGGTGGATAAATCCTCCTCGCGCTCAATCATTTTATCGATATATTCCAGAGGCACGTGTCCGGCGTCAACAAGCAATTGCCCGGCTAAACGAATGGCCTCGTATTTGTCCTTCACTTTTACATTCAGTTTGATTTTTTCTTTCGCTAAAATAGTCATCATTTACTCTCTCCAATCCATTTTTGTTTTTATATAAAGCTCCAGCTTCTGTGAGATAAACAATTTGATGCTTTCCGCAGGGTCATGCTCAAGAACGGCAATCATTTCCGGCAGCAGCAGCATTGCACTTATTTCGCTAAGCACCTCCAGGCTGGACTTATCCAGCTTTACAGGCCCAAGCATCATTAATACTTGTTTAGCCTTTATCTCTTCATCATCGTTAAGCAGAAGGGGCTTATCGTAACGGTACAAAGCCAGCAGCGGCTCTTGAATCCATTCGCTTCGGGTATGGATTAAGGCAAGCTCCGTATCCGGGATGACCAGGCTGCCTTGCTGCTCTCTTGCGAGCAGCTGGGCGGCTATTTTCTCGCTATGAGCTAAAATGTCCGGCTTCCCAATCAGCGAGATCATCGGCAGCAGCTGAGTCTCTAACTTCGATTGCGGCTCCGTAATGGCCAAATCATGCACGGTGAAGCTTTCAAGCAGCCGGAGGATGCTCCCGGAATATTGCTGCAGCAGCGTCAAACGATCCATTGGCGAATGCATAGACGGCTCTGACGCAGAGGCGGGAACGAGCCTCTTTAAGGTCGTGCTCTCAATATAAGAGCGAAGCTTATCCGTTTCTTCTTGAGTAA
Organism: Paenibacillus prosopidis; assembly: GCF_003337375.1. GTDB lineage: Bacteria > Bacillota > Bacilli > Paenibacillales > Paenibacillaceae > Pristimantibacillus > Pristimantibacillus prosopidis. Next base: position 113,774 of record NZ_QPJD01000007.1, on the reverse strand, counting down.
GAAGGGGGCTTAGCTTAATGTACTGACCCGAATCCAGAGGCAGGTCGACGGTCGAAATGATCAGGTCATATTGATGCGAAGGCAGCCGTGCGGCTTCGTACCAAGAATAATGACCCAGTAATTCGATTTGCGGCAGCTTCTTCGTGATTCTTACGGCGAGCAGCTTGGATGAACCAATGCCGCTCGTGCAAACGAGCACAGCTCTAATTTTTCTCGGGAATTGCTTTAAGCGTTCAATGGAAGCGCCGAAATGCATCACGATATAACCGATTTCCTCGTCAGGCACAACAATAGAAGGGATAACCTCATTGACGCCTTGCCGGACCGCGGCGAATAGCTGGGCGTAATCCTTTTTAATGGGCGCCAGCATTGGATTGCGTATCGCGATGCCTTCTCTTATCCGCTGAAACGCCTTTTTAATATGTTGAATTAACCCTTCTACCAGCGATCGGTCTTCCAAAAGCGGCATTTGTAGTTGTTCCTCAACGTAACGGATCAGCAGCGTTACAGTTTCAATAAGTGACATATCGTCGTGATGAATTAGGAGGCTGCTTTCCGGGAAAGCCTCGTTGTCGAGCAATCGGGAAAGGTATCGTTTTTCTTCTATTGGAAGCTGTATATCAAGCGCGTTCAGCAGGCTTCTCAGCAAAGGGATTTCACCGCCGGTGCTATAATCGCCCGATTGAATCAAGTGGTTATGCTCAATCCGGGTTAACGCAACCGACAACTTAATAAGCAATCTGGTGTAATCGGATTCGGATAAGTCGTTCGGCCAATCGTCATTCAACTCCCACAAAGCCTGTTCAAGCCTCTTGAAATTTTTCTTGCCGATCATGTCAAGAAGCTGTGCCGTTATGGGATTGGGATGTGAAACCGTCTGGTCCGTGAATTGCCCGAATAAATCGGAATCGTCAAAATGATTGAAAGCAAGCAAGCTGATAAAATGGCGTTTCGCTGCTTCCGGGCCGCTGATCTCAACGCCGTAGCCTCTTTTTCGGACGAGGGTCAATCCTTGCTTGATAATGGATTGTTCCAGCTCATCGAGGTCATGGCTGATGGTCGGTATCGCCACGCGCAGCTCGTGAGCGAGCGAGAACAGCTTAATGGGCTCGTCATGCTTAAGCAGTCTGCAGAGAATAAGGATCTGGCGTTCTTCTGCCGAATATTCGAATGAATCGGTTAGGTCGAATGATTGCTTAAAGCGCTCCAGTGTTTCGTTGTCCGCTTCAATTCGAATACCAAGTCCGGATATTTTGTGAAGAAGAATGCCGTTAGCGGCAAGCAGCGGTTCAATATCGCTAAGCTCGCGATGGATCGTTCTCGTGCTTGTTCCGACGATAGCTGCGATATCGGCCGCGGTGATTTCATGCTTTTGATCGAGCAGCAGCTCGATAATACGACGCTGCCTGGTAGACGCTTTTATAGGAATCATCCTCCTTCCGAGGGGAATGAGCTTAACGCCGACAGGACTCTGTCAGCGTTAGGTAGGGTAGAACTAACTTAGTCTTTCTACGAGCAAATCATACTCTGGACTTTTGAGAAAATTATCGATTGAAATATGCTCCGCATTCGGAGCCTTCTGCCGCGCGCGGTCGGTGAGCGTCTTGTGAGTAATGACGATGTCGGCATCGCCCGGAATATCATTGATTGCCGTATTAATGACCGTGATCGGCAGCTCCGCCGCATTTATTTTTTTGCGCAAAATGGAAGCGCCCATTGCGCTTGAGCCCATGCCTGCGTCACAGGAAAAGACGATTTTGTTTACTTGCGCCTTCGTTTGCTGCGCCGGCTGCGATACGGACTGAGCGGCTGTACCTTTGGATTCAGCTTTCATCTGTTGCACCTTCTGAGCAGCAAGCTCAAGACCGTTGTCCGAATCATCCGCCTGCTTGCTTGTTTTCAGCAGCAGCGCAGCGACCAGGAACGAAACGATTGTGGCCACTATGACACCGCTGAACATTGCCAGGAATCCACCTTTAGGCGTCATCGTAATGTAGGCGATGATACTGCCCGGCGAAGGAGCGGCGACAAGACCGGCACCGAAGATGGAGAAGGTGAACGTACCTGCCACGCCTCCCGCGATAGCGGCTAGAATCAAACGCGGGTTCATGAGAATGTAAGGGAAATAGATTTCGTGAATACCGCCGAAGAAATGGATAACGACTGCGCCTGGAGCAGACTGTTTGACCATTCCTTTACCAAAGAGCCAGTATGCAAGCAGAATGCCAAGACCCGGACCGGGATTGGATTCCAGCATGTAAATGATCGATTGGCCTGCTTTGGATGCCTGTTCAAGCGCAAGCGGTCCAAGAATGCCGTGATTGATCGCATTGTTCAGGAACAACACCTTTGCCGGTTCGATCAAAATGTTAGCGAGCGGCAGCAATCCCGTGTTGATAAGGAATTCGACGCCTTGTGCAAGCAGCTTGCTGAAGGTTTCAACCACAGGCCCGATTCCTTTGAAAGCCAGCAGCGCGAGTCCGCCGCCGATGATGCCGGAAGAAAAGTTGTTGATCAGCATCTCGAAGCCCGAAGGAATTTTGCCTTCAATCGATTTATCGAATTTTTTGAGCAACCATGCGGCAAAAGGTCCAACAATCATCGCACCGAGAAACATCGGTATTTCCGATCCTACTATAACCCCTGCCGTAACGACTGCACCGATGACGCCGCCCCGCACGCCATGAACCATTTGACCGCCGGTATAACCGATGAGTATAGGGAGCAAATAAGTAATCATCGGTCCGACAAGCACTGCCAGACTTTCGTTCGGAATCCAGCCTGTCGGTATGAATAAAGCCGTTATGAGTCCCCATGCAATAAAAGCGCCAATATTCGGCATGACCATGCCGCTTAGAAAACGGCCAAATCGTTGAACTGAAACTTTAACGCCGCCGGATGCCGGTTTTTCTGATGTCAGTTTACTCATGCTGCAACCTCCAATTTGTAATTTATTGGTCTTTATAATGTTCTCTTCCAGAACCTGATTCAATCGTAATGTACAGCGCTTTCATTTTCAATCATTTGAAAAGCAGGTTGCGTCATGATAGCTGTTGACATCATTTTTGTTTTACTATTCTGATTTCCGGGGATACATCTAAATGTGGCTCTGTTCCCTACATGTTCCTAGAGGTTAAAATGCATATAAAATGAGCTAAATTCATTGAATACTTCGTCACGCACTCATGCTATGATGGATGAGGAATTTCTTGATAGGTGATAATAGCAAATAGATGGAGCGGAGAGAAATGAATAAAAAATGGTTGAACTACGGCGGACTTGTGCTAATAGCTGTCGTATGGGGGGCGAACTTCGGTATATCGCGTCTGGCGATGGAGTCATTTAATCCGGTTGTATTCTCGTTTTTAAGATTTGGATTGGCAATTCCGTTTTTCTTCCTTATTTTGAAGCTGACCGAGGGCAGCGTGGGCATTCCTTGGCGAATCGTTCCGAAGCTGGCGCTAATCGGGCTGCTCGGCATTACGCTGCTCGAAATTATGGTCATGTACTCGATTAAATATACGACGCTCGCTAACTCGTCGCTATTAAATGTCGCGCCATGGCCCATATTTGTCGCTTTATTCGCGCCGCTATTTACTCGCGAATCCATAACGATGCGGCTTGTGGTTGGCGGTTCTATATCGATAGTCGGGGTATGTCTCGTCATACTAGGCGGCGGCGAAGGCTTCACGCTATCTTCTGAAAATATGCTCGGCAATGCAATGGCATTCGGAGTCAGCATCATCGGCTCTTTGTACAACCTGAGCTCGATTTCGCTCATGAAGCAATACTCCGCGCTGCGCGTAAGTACATGGACGATCGCGTTCGGATCCTTGTTCATGCTGCCGCTGACCTTTGGCGCATGGGGGCAAACGGACTGGTCCGCTCTAAATACCGGCCATTATTTATCGATTGTATATAACGTGCTTATTTGTACCGTGCTGGCATTTGTCGTTTGGAACGCCTGCATGTTCAAGGTCGGAGCCACGCGGTCGAACTTTTTTCGCTACGCGGTTCCGGCTGCGGCGGTCGTTGCCGGCTACTTGATGTTCGGTGAGAAGATCGCGCTGCTGCAAATGTGCGGCGCCGGCTGCATGGCCGCAGGACTGATATGGATCAGCATAGAGCGCAAGCGGCGAGAGGAGCCGGTGGTTCCGGTAACGAAGACAGGCGGTCAAATGATCTAGTGCGAACTGCGTTTCAAGCGGTTAGCGTATCTGTCCGGTGTATTTTTCAGGGACACGCTTTAAGGCCTCCTGAAAATTTAGGTTTTAAAAATTAATGTATGCCCGTGAACTGTAAGAAGCCCACCGACCAATGGGCTTCTTCTTTATGTGGGTGATAAACTCAGTAAGCAATACGTTTTCTATCGCCATGCATATTTCATCAGAGACCAATTCTAAAGAGAGTCTTCTAACACCATGGGGAGATACCTACCACGATAACGGTATGTGCCTATTGCAAAAAAGAATTGGGATATAGGAACAATAGAAGGGTGTTTTAAACCTAGCGGCCTAAGGCCGAACAGGACGATACACATGACTAAGGTGAGTGAAGTCCAAAAGAATTGCACTTCTACATGGTCCAATGAAATCGTTGTTTGATAACCGCGTGCGACCGGGTTTTTATCATCATACTTCCCGTAGTTCGTACAGTTCCTTTTTCTTTACCGCATTTTCGTTTAAGCCGTTTGGACCATTTGGTATGATTGCTTAACAGCTCAATAGGCTTCCCGTATCGGAGTGATCGCTTTAATATAGCTTGAACCCGATACTTGACTACCTTCGTTTTTTTTCGTTGGGTTAAGCAGAAAATGACGGTGACAGGTACCAGTCCGCGATAAGAGCATTTCTTTTTCTTATGAAAACATTTGTTTCTTTTTGGTGGATGGATTGGTACTTTATCCAGTGACAGGTTGACGATAGCATTCTCCTTCGGTTCTAATTCAATCGGGGGACTATCTTTCGTTAGATATTCGGGGCTTGTTGTCACCTGTCCTCACTCCTGAACTTGTACGGATGCCTTTACACGATAGGTGCCGGCAGTAAGATCCCCGAACATATAAAAACCCCCAGCGTTCGTTTTAGTAATATCCGTTACTAGCTCATTTCCGTTGTTTATGAGGTAGAGTGCGACGATTGCATTGGGTATTGCCTGCCCGCCTATGCTATCTGTAATAAACCCGCTGATTGTTCCCGTATTCGCGTCAGGATCTGCTGACAGATTAATATTTAGCGGGGAAAACTCTCTGCCCGAAATCGAAACGGGAGCGCTTTGGTTCGGCAAAAACCCTGCTTTGCTCGCTCTAATTACATAAGTAGCGTCTTCCAGAGCAGCAAATAAATATTGGCCATCACCGTTAGAGGAGACGATTCCCACCATTTGCAGTGTTGAATTAACTTCCTGGAACAATTCGACGGTAGCATCGTTTACAGGGGTTCCTGTGCTGTTTTGGATGATACCATAGAGGGCATTCTTCTGTCCGTCAGGATCTGTTTGCATCGTAATATTCACTGTTGTCGTGGCATTCCTAGATACCGAAATGGGTATCCGGACAGGTGTCAACAGTGTAGGCTCAGAAGCCGTAATGAAATAGGAACCTACTGGAACCCTGGGGAAAATAAACAAACCGGCAGGATTACTATTGTTATGCTCAAATGGCTGTCCATTGGAAGAAAAAAGCATCACTGTTGCTAACGAAATGGCTGTGCCGTCAGGAAGTCTTACAGATCCCGAAACATTTCCTGAATCCGCATCGGGTGCAAGCTGTAGTTGCAGATTAGCTGTTTCCTGATCACGCCCGTCGACAACAATAAATGGACTTGGTTGAAGTGTATATCGGTCTATTATCGGCATCTGAAATCCCCACTTCCTACACTTTTTTTACTTTATCATATAAAGTATGAGCGAATAAATAAATGGAAAGGGATATATGCCTTAAATGCGAGACGTAGCTAGGTAGAGGCGCTGGATAACGAAATGTAAGCGTTTGACAGAAAATGGGCGAAATTTTTTTTCATAACAAATCAAAGCGCTTGCAAGAATCGTGAAAATCCAGCAGCCGCAATGGTTTGCGGGAGTTCAGGGAGTGAGAGCGACGACCGTCGGGACGAGCTGTTGAGCGGTATCATGCCTTGACGTCAACTTTTAAACCGTGTTACGGTCTTGTTAACAAATCTAACATTTTATCTCTTGAAAGGAGACGGATGGATGATTAAAGCAATCATATTTGATTTTGATGGCACAATTATTGACACGGAAACGGCGTGGTACAACGCATTTCGCGACGCATACAAGGAACATGGTGTTGAGCTTACATTAGAACAATACTCCGGCTGCATAGGCACGAGTCTGCATACTTTTAACCCCTATGAATATTTAATGACAGATTTGAAGCTGCCAATTGATAAGCAAGCCTTCCGCGAATCAGTGCATCTCCAGCATTCCGCACTTATGCAAAGCGAGGAGGTTCGGTCCGGCATCATGGATTATTTGAATTTCGCTCAGGACTCTGGCCTCAAGATCGGCCTTGCCTCCAGCTCGGCCCGCGCTTGGATCGATAAATATTTGGAGCAGCTCGAAATCGCGCATTACTTCGAATGCATTCGAACGGCTGATGATGTAACGAAGGTGAAGCCTGACCCTGAACTATACAAGCAGGCTCTGGCTGGTCTGAACGTGGGAGCAAATGAAGCGGTAGCGATTGAGGATTCCCCTAATGGGGCGCGTGCTGCATCAGCTGCTGGGATGTCATGTATTATCGTACCGAATGCGATTACGAAGAGCTTAGAGTTCGATAAGTCGGATCGTTGTTATCATGCGGAATCATTAGCTCATATTGATTTTCGTGAAATGGTTGCAGGTGCGCTATAGAGTGCCGTAATTCAGAAAAGTGGTCAAAGATTTTAAGAGATGGCTGTTCAACGCATTAAATAATTAGAATATTCAGAAAACAATTCAAGGACGACACCATCCAATTAAAGGAGGTTCGGACGATGAAGGCTGTTCATTTTGGCGCAGGTAATATCGGAAGAGGGTTTATCGGCCTTCTTTTGTCCAATGCGGGCTATGAGGTCACATTTGTGGCCCGAAATGAAAGGAAGATTCAGCTCCTCCAGCAGCAGAAGCAATATTCCGTTACACTTGCGAACGAGGCAAGAGATACGGAAATCGTGAACAATGTCACGGCGATCAGCGGCAAGAACAAGGCGGCAGTAGCGGCGGCTATCGCGACGGCTGATATGGTCACAACAGCGGTAGGCGTATCTGCATTGAAGCAAATTGCGGAGTCCATCGCCGCAGGTGTTGAGCTTCGACTCAGCGGCCATAACCTCAGACCGCTGCATATCATCGCATGCGAGAATGCGATTTCCGGAAGCTCGCTCCTCAAGCGGCGCGTTTATGAACATTTGCCGGCGGAGTGGCATGAGAAAGCGGATAGCTGCATTGCTTTTCCGGATACAGCCGTTGACCGCATCGTTCCTGTTCAGGAGCATGATGATCCGCTTAAAGTAACCGTAGAGCCTTATTTTGAATGGATTGTAGATCGTTCGTCGATGATCGAGGGTTACCGGGAGATTGATGGAATCAAATATGTGGATTCGTTGGAGCCTTACATTGAACGTAAGCTGTTTACCGTCAATACGGGTCATTGCACGGCGGCGTATCATGGTTACCTTGAAGGGTATGATACGATTCAAGAAGCGATGGGAGATACTAAGATTAAGGCGGAAATATCGGGTGTGCTGGGAGAGACGGGGAAGCTCCTTACCTCCAAATATCATTGGGATAAGAAGAAGCATGAAAAGTATATTCAAAAAATGATGGTGAGATTTACAAATCCCCGTTTGTCTGATCACGTCGTACGCGTCGGCCGTTCACCGATTCGCAAGCTTTCACTGAATGATAGGCTCGTCAGGCCCGCTTTACAAGCGCATAGGCTGGGTATTCCTATCCCTTATCTAACATCAGCTATAGCGGCTGCACTTCTATTTGACTACGATCAGGATGAGGAGGCCGTCTTGCTGCAGGCTGCGATTCGGCGTTCCGGCATTCATGATGTCATCGCCTCGTATATGGGGATTCCGCAAAAGCATGCGATTCATCAGAAAATCGTAGATAGCTATGGCGCGCTCAAAGAGTCTTATGCAATCGCCAGATGAAATATTGCCCGCCGAGCTCCGTTCACGTTCGATCTGATGACGAAGCGAACAAACATATAAGAAGCGATAGGAGTAGGACTTCCGTCGCTTCTTTTTTGTACAGAAAATTAAATCGATCATCGCTGTGGATAACATGTTGATAATTTGTGGATTAGCATAATCGAACTACGATTCCGTCAAAACTAGCAACAAACACGCTTCTGAAAAATAGTTGGTGTAAAGTGGAAAAAGAAACAAAACGGCATTGAATTACCATAAATTAACTTCTACTGCTGAAAAATGTCGGGTATAGTATAAACAAATCAAATATTTCTGTCGAAATATAAAATTAAGTGCTGATTGAACTAAATTCATATGGTAGAATAGGCTCATTAGAACTTTTTGGGAAGAGAGGAACATCTTCTCTTAGGAATTAAGGATCAGTCCAACGGACATTCGTACCCATATTAACCAGCAGATGACGCAGCCGAGCACACCTTCGCATTAACGAACAGTTAAAAGCGGTGGGTGTGCCTATTACTTGTAAATGGGTCAGAAGTCCGGGTACATGCTGATCGAGGATTTCGGATGCGCGCAGCGTACGCTTCAATTGAGAGGCGGATGAGAGAACACTCTGATTCAGAAGCAAGTACATAATGAAAGTCCTGCGTTTGGCGTTACTAGTCATTCATTCATTAAAATGAATGCAACTATTTCTATTATAGAGGTGAGAGAGAGTGACATTAAGAAAGAAACTGGCAGTATCAACAATTGCAGCGAGTGTAGCGATGTCCGCATTCGCTGGTATTCCGCTCAGCAATAAAGGTTTGGCGGAGAAGCTTGGCGTGAGTGACGTGGCTTATGCCTCTACTACAACGGCTAATTCCGTACTGATTGACCGTGCGAAGGCGATTTATAATGCGCTCGATAAAACGGGCGGGTTGGATGAAGTCGAAGCTCTTCGTAATGCGATTAACAGTTTGACTGACGCTCAGAAGGAGCAAATCGTCAAGCCAATTGTAGACAAATTTATCCCGGCAAGTGATGCGAATGCAGCAGCTAAGAAAGCAGATTTGAAAGATTTGATTCTTGATGCAGTAAGTCTGTCATACAGTCCGTCAGCTGCGGGTGTTGAAGCACTTCGTGTAGAGCATGGAGCGTTTGTTCAAACGTTCGCTACAGCGGCAGGTGTCGCTAATTTGACGGTAGATGATTTTGCTAACTACTTCTTTGACATTCAGGACGAAGTCATGAAGCAGTTGAAGTCGAAGGATCTATCGGCTTTGTTGGCATTATTGTCAGAGTCGAATGGAGTTAACGATCTTCTGGAGGATGTAATCGCAGCATTGCCTGAGAATGAGTACGCAGTTGAGAAAGTATTTCTCTACTATAAAGTGACAACTGAAGATGTCATTAATGTCGCAACGGCAGTGAAATCCGCAGTGAACGACAATAACAAATTTAATCAAGCTGCACTAGCACTATACACAGCGTATCAATCCCTGAACACTCCTACAACTGGCGGCGGTGGTGGTGGCGGCGCAGTTGTAACTACTCCTGTGATCGAGCTCCCGAAGGCTGTTAACGACTACGTTGGCAAGCTGGACGCTGTGAAGGACGCTATCGCGAAAGCGACCGGCGAAGAGAAAACGAAGCTTATCGAAGCGGCCGTGAAAGAGGCGCAAGCGCTTGTTAATACGCTCTCGACGATCTCGGCTTCGAGCAGCATTGCAACCATTAACGGACGAGCAGTTCTTCAATTAGATGAGAAGCAAATGGTTTCCGCAATCGCTGGTATTGCAGCAATTGCTGAGGGCTTGCAAGGAGCAGTTCCAGGAGCGAAGCTTTCTGAATTGAAACTGACGATTGATCTGGGCAACGTTACCCAAAATGATACGGTTATCGATTTGTCTAACGCGATCATGCAGCAAGCTGTAAAAGCGAAAATTACGGCAGTAACGCTCAAAATAAGCGATCTGACGGTTGAGCTCCCAGTTGGCGGCCAGTTCTCGAATGCCATCAACTTCACAATCAGCAAATCCGATGCCAAAGCAGAGGTTATTGGCAATAGTCTGAAAGCAGCTTCCAAAGTATATGACTTCAATCTTTCGATCGGCGGAGTTGCGACAACGAAGTTTGATCAGCCAATTCTTATTAGTATCCCGCTTGGCGACACAACGGGCCTGGATACGGAATTGCTGTCGGTCGCTAAGATAGTAAACGGCAAGCTGATATTCCAAGGCGGACGCATTAAGAAAGGCCACATCGTAGAGCCGCGCGACACCTTCTCTTCTTATGTAGTTGTTGAAAATAAAGTATCGTTCAGCGACGTTGCTTCCGTTGAAGCTTGGGCAGGCCGCGAAATTCAAGTAGTAGCCGCTAAAGGCGCAATCGAAGGCAAAGCAGCTGGTAAATTTGCTCCACAAGATAAAGTAACTCGCGCTGAATTTGCAAAAATGCTTGTTCGTGCGCTTGATCTGGATAACGGCTCCGCAACGGAAAGCTTTGATGATGTGAAAGCTAGCGACTGGCATGCTCCGTACGTAGCGGCAGCAGCTAACCTTAAAATCATCAACGGACGTTCGGCATCGAAGTTTGATCCTAACGCAACGATTACCCGAGCTGAGATGGCAACGATGATCGCTCGCGCATTGAAAGTTTCGCAAGGCGCTTCTGATGTTGCTGATGTGAATACAGCGCTTAAAGGCTTCGCAGATGCTGGGAAAATCAGCGCTTCGCTGAAGGCTGGTGTTGCTTTCGCTGCCAGCAACGGTATCGTGAAAGGCAACGCAGGAAAGTTCCTGCCGAACAACAATGCTACCCGCGCAGAAGCAGCAGTTATTATTTATCGTGCAATTAATTTCGGTGAATAAAATATAAGTATTACAAAATCTTCCTCTCATGTAGGTGGGAGGAAGATTTTTTACAATTTTTTTAATATTAATTTATGGATTTTGGGTTACTATGTAATAGGATAAAGGATATAGTTCATCAGCATCAGAAAATCTTTCGATACCTATATCCAGTGGAGGAGCATACAGTGTCAAACGAACTAGATTTGCGACAGTACATGACCATCGTTCGGAAGAGATTAGGGCTTATCGTAATATTCGTACTCGTTTGTTCTTCAGCGTCGGCTATTTTCAGTATATTTTTCAAAGATCCAGTTTACGAAGCTTCTACCAAAATAATCGTGAATCAAACGGCATCGCAGCTCGCTACCGGCCAGCTGGATATCAACCAAATTAATTCGAACATAAAGATGATAGATACATATAAAGAAATAATCAAAACTCCCGCTATTTTGGACAAAGTAGTAGAACAATTCCCGCAGTTGGGATTAACGGCTAAGCAGCTAACCAACAAGATTCAGGTTAGTTCCGTAAATAACACACAGGTGATGACATTAGTCGTACAAGATGTCGATTATCTGAAAGCGGCTAAAACGGTGAATGCCGTATCTCAAGTTTTCCAAGAAGAAATCCAACATATTTTCAAGGTTGAGAATGTGTCGATCCTTAACAAAGCCGTTATGAATGATCAGCCAGACCCTGTATCGCCGAACGTTCCTCTTAATATCGCAATCGCGTTTGTCGTGTCGTTAATGCTGGCAGTAGGGATTACGTTCTTGCTTGAATATATGGACGATACGATTAAGACCGAAGCAGATGTGCTGCAATATATGGGACAACCAACGCTTGCCATGATTTCGAAAATGAGTCCGGAAGATGCAGGCGATGGCCAAACAAGCAGAGCAAAACAACCCTACAAAGCAGGTGAACTAGAGCGTGTCTCGATTGAAAAATAAACGTCAACTCATAACAGTCACGAATCCCCGGTCGCCCATTTCAGAGTCATATCGTGCATTGCGGACAAATATTGAGTTCTCCTCTATTGATGAGAAGCTTCAAGTGCTTATGGTTTCATCAGCGGGTCCCGGCGAAGGCAAATCGACAACGATAACGAATCTTGCCGTTACATTTGCTCAGTCCGATCGGAAGGTCATTCTTATCGATGCCGATCTTCGTAAGCCTACCGCCCACCATACTTTCGCGATATCGAATCGCTGGGGCTTATCCTCAGTTATCTCGAAGCAGTGCTCCTTGGAGGAAGCCATTCAAATGACGGATGTTCCAAATATGGATGTCATAACCTCAGGCGCAATTCCGCCAAATCCGGCGGAAATGATGGCATCGAAAAGTATGACAGCCGTCATTGAGCAATTACGAGAGATATATGACATCATCCTCATTGATACACCTCCGCTGCTAGCCGTAACGGATGCCCAAATTATTGCTACTAAGAGTGATGGCGTCATTCTCGTCGTCGATCAGGGCAATGTAAAACGGGAAATCGCAAATAAAGCCGTGCAGAACTTAGAAAATGTCAAAGCGCGTATTCTAGGCGTTGTTTTAAACAACGTGAAGCGTAAAGCGAGTGAAGAAGCTTACTACTATTATTATGGAGCACAAGATAAATAGATATTTTGTTTCGTAGAAGGTATTTATGTTGGAGGGAATAGTGAAGTGAGCTATAGAAGCAGAATGCTAGTGTTGTTAGTGGTAGATATATGTATTATTTGGGTGGCCATTGCGACGTCATACCTATTCCGCTTTGACGGAAATATCCCTCCACTCTACGAGTCACAAATGCTGGTTTTTGCTTTCGTAACAACGGTTATATGCGGAGTAAGCTTGGCCTTCTTCCGTATGTACAGAAGAATGTGGCAGTATGCAAGTATTGGAGAGATCGTCGAGCTCGTCAAAGCGATCGTTATCGGCATAGCGTTGACCTATATAGCAACGTATTTGCTTCATGGGGTACGCGTCCCATTGTCGATAACTTCACGGACACTTGAGATTATGCTGCTTTTTATGGGGGGCTCCCGGTTCCTCTGGCGTTTAATCCGAGTAAATAGAACGAAAAAGGCAGAATTAACCAATAACGTGCTTGTCGTAGGTGCAGGGGATTGTGGGGCGCTTATTGCAAAAGAGATGATGACAAACAACAGCTTCTCTGGCAACCGTTTAGTAGGATTCGTTGATGATGATCCATATAAGCGAAATATGCAGGTCGTCGGCTTGCCGGTCCTCGGGGATCGAACAAAAATTGAAGAAATGGTTTGTACCCATCAAATTCATGACATTATTATCGCGATGCCGTCCGTGAAGCGGACGAACATATCGGATATTATAAATATCTGCAAGCTGACAGGCGCCAAGGTAAAGATTATTCCTTCGATAAATGATCTTATAACAGGTCATCTCGCCGTCGAAACGTTACGAAATGTCGAGGTTGAAGATTTGCTTGGCAGAGACCCGGTCAAGATAGATTTGGAAGGAATCGCTGATTACGTATCGGATAAAGTGGTGCTGGTAACCGGTGCCGGCGGTTCAATCGGTTCCGAACTGTCGAGGCAAATCGCTTCGTTTAATCCGTCCCGGCTGCTGCTTCTCGGGCATGGTGAGAACAGTATTTACACGATTGAGATGGAGCTTAGAAGCAAGTATCCGCAAGTTCAGCTGGAAACCGTCATCGCAGACATTCAGGACCGCAGCCGTATGGATGATGTATTCAACAGGTTTAGACCACAGGTAGTTTTCCACGCAGCAGCACATAAGCATGTTCCGCTCATGGAACGTAATCCATCCGAAGCGGTGAAAAACAATGTGTTCGGTACGAAGAATGTGGCTGACTGTGCCGACAAGTATAAGGTTGAACGATTTGTCATGATATCCTCCGATAAGGCCGTTAATCCTTCCAGTATTATGGGAGCTACCAAGAGAATTGCAGAGATGTACATACAGAGTATTAATACAATAAGCGAAACCCAATTCGTAGCCGTCAGATTCGGCAATGTACTCGGAAGCCGCGGCAGCGTCATACCGCGATTCAAAGAGCAAATTGCTGCTGGAGGCCCTGTGACGGTTACGCATCCGGACATGGTTAGATACTTCATGACGATACCGGAAGCGGTCCAGTTAGTTATTCAAGCGGGCTCATTCGCCAAAGGCGGAGAAATATTCATCCTGGATATGGGTCAGCCTGTACGTATATTGGATTTGGCCCAGGATTTAATCCGCTTGTCAGGCTATGAACCGAATGTAGACATTGAGATAAATTTTAGCGGAATGCGTGAGGGCGAGAAGCTATTCGAAGAGCTATTGACCGATGAAGAAGCTGTAACGTCTACCCAGCATGAACGCATTTATATTGGCAAACCCCAACAGATTAACCGCGCAGAGCTAGAGTTGCAGTTCAAGCGTTTCGAGAAAGTATTGGGAGAAAGTCAAAGTTCGGTAAGAGATGTGATTGAGCATTTAGTCCCTTTCTATTCACATGTATCCTAACATTCAGCAGACGAGAGCGGAGGTAAAGTGATATGCGTAAGAAGAAATGGAAGAAGGTCTTAATCTGGGTGGCATCGGTCATCGTGGTATTGGGAGTAGGAGGTTTATTTGCAGCAAATTATGCTGTGGATAAGCTTATTTCCACGTTAGCCGCAGATTTGGAGAATGACTTAATGAACGAGGTTGTAACTGCTGTTGAAGAAAATTCTAATGACCCAGTAGATGGAAGTGACAAAACCACAACTTACACAGCGGATGAGATTGCGAATCCATCTGACGATCAACCCGTCGGATCAGTTGATGAATTGGTGGAGTCAGAGCAGGGAAGAGTTGATTCAGCACAAACGGATTCTTCCACGCAGACAGAAGATGTACAGTCCAAAGACAGTTATCAAGCAGAGGTACCAGTAGATAAAGCAAAGGTTATTCAAGAGAAAATTACGGTCGGTGAGAAAGCACAGCTTACATCTGTGTTCCTTGAAGAATTAAGTATGTCAGATATAAAGGACTTACAGGCTCTTGCAAGCGGCGGTCTGAGTATTGATGAGAAAAAGGAAGCGCGTAGTCTTATTCTTAATAGATTATCTCCTGAACAATACGATGAGTTAATTCAGATTGCTAAGAAATATGGGATGAGTCAGGGTAAATCGTACGGTGAGGTAATCGAAGAAAAATAAGTATTTAATGATTAATTAAAAAAGATTAGTAGGAAGGTGTTATATGAGAGTTCGGAAGGCAATAATTCCAGCGGCTGGACTTGGGACAAGATTTCTTCCAGCAACTAAGGCTATGCCAAAAGAAATGCTCCCAATTGTCGACAAGCCTACTATTCAATACATCGTAGAAGAAGCTGTTGAGTCGGGTATTGAAGATATTATCATAGTTACAGGTAAAGGGAAAAGGGCGATTGAAGATCACTTTGATAATTCCTTTGAACTTGAACAAAATTTATTGGAAAAAGGAAAGCTTGAACTTCTAAGTGAAGTTCAGAAATCTTCCAAGATGGTTGATATTCATTATATTCGTCAAAAGGAAGCTAGAGGACTTGGTCATGCCGTTTGGTGTGCAAGGAAATTTATTGGCGACGAACCTTTCGCAGTATTACTTGGAGATGATATCGTCAAAGCAGATAAGCCATGTCTAAGGCAAATGATTGAACAGTATGAACGTTATCAGTCATCGGTTATTGGAGTGCAGCGAGTACCTGAGGCAGAAGTTAGTAGGTATGGAATAGTTGACGGTAAGGAAATTCATGATCAGTTGTTTAGCGTTTCATCATTAGTTGAAAAACCACGGCAAGTAGATGCGCCATCTAATTTAGCAATTATGGGACGTTATATTCTAACCCCAAGAATATTTGGAATCCTTGATCAATTGGAACCGGGTGCTGGTGGTGAAATTCAATTAACGGATGCTATTTCTAAATTAAATGCTATTGAAGCAGTATATGCGTATAACTTTAACGGTACTCGATATGACGTTGGGGAGAAGCTTGGTTTTATTAAGACAACTATAGAATTCGCACTGCAACGTGGAGAGCTACAGCGTGATTTGCTCGAATATTTACAATCTGTTTTAATTGAACAAAATTCATTATCTAGGCCTTAACTTATCATAAAAGAGTAGGTGAATATATGAAATTTTACCTTGGAATTAAAATAACCTTTGATTTTCTCTTAGCCTTTATAGGATTGTTATTGATATCACCACTTATGGTAGTTATTGCTCTCCTAATAAAACTAGATTCTAGAGGGCCTGTTTTCTTTAAACAAAAGCGAATAGGTAAAAATAGAAAATATTTTTACATATTAAAGTTTAGGACGATGAGGACTGACTCACCGAAAGATACTCCGACACACTTACTTCAAGATCCAAGCAAATTTATAACTAAGACCGGGGAATTTTTAAGGAAAACAAGTCTTGATGAGCTCCCTCAAATAATAAATATACTTAAGGGTGAGATGAGCATAATTGGTCCACGCCCAGCATTATGGAATCAATATGATTTAATAGAAGAGCGTGATAAATATAATGCAAATGATATTTATCCGGGACTGACCGGATGGGCTCAAATAAATGGCAGGGATGAACTGCCTATTGATATAAAAGCGAAATTTGATGGTGAATACGTGAAAAGGATAAATTTACTGTTTGATATTGAAATTTTCTTCAAAACAGTATTCAGTGTGCTAAGGAGTGAAGGTGTAAAGGAGGGACGGAAAGCAGAAACAAGCAAATAGTAGAGGTGTAAATATGATTAATATATTAATCACAGGCGAGTCTAGCTATGTAGGTTTGAACTTTACAAGATGGTTAAGCCAATGGCCTGATAAATATAAAATAGAAACTATTTCATTGAGAAACAATGAGTGGCAATTAAAGGATTTTTCAAGATATGATGTGTTATTAAATGTAACTGCAATTGTTCATAAAAAAGAAGAGATAAAATTAGAAGAATTATATAAAAAGGTTAATCGAGATATTGCAGTTGAAGTAGCTAATAAGGCAAAATCTGAGGGTGTAAAACAATTAATATTTATGAGTAGTTTATCAGTATATGGTCTTGAAGGGGAAATTGATCGGGAAGTTAATATAACTGAGAATACACCTTGCAATCCAATAACATTATACGGAAAGAGCAAATTAGAAGCGGAATATGAACTAAATAAACTTAACGATAATCTATTTAAAGTCGTAATAGTGAGAGCGCCGATGATTTATGGACCAAATTGTCCAGGTAACTATGCAAAATTACGTAAGCTTGCATTAACATTGCCGGTATTCCCTAATATATTTAACAAGCGTAGTATGATATATATTGATAATTTATCTGAGTTCTTTAAATTAGCTATTGAGAATCAAGTGGCAGGTATATTCTTTCCACAAAATAATGATTATGTGAATACAACAGAGCTCGTACAGCTGATTTCAAGGTTTAATTCAAAGAAAATACATCTATCTAAGTGTATTGCCATATTTATAAAATTATTTGGTGTGAAAGTATCTGTATTTAACAAAATGTTTGGCAGTTTGACTATTGCAAAACATTTATCAACTGATAAACAACTAGATTATTGTGTTGCAGATTTACACCAATCAATAGAAAATAGTGAAATTAAGTAAATTTTAAGGAGCTTGTTGAATGAAGATAGGAGTAATCGGGACAGGGTACGTTGGGCTTGTACAGGGTGTGATATTAGCTGAGTTTGGCATGAATGTAACTTGCATGGATGTAATTGAAGAAAAAATAGAGAGACTTAAAAATGGGGAGTTACCAATTTATGAACCCGGATTAAGAGAAATTATGGACAGAAATGTCCAAGCTAATAGACTCAAGTTTACAACAGATATAAAAGAAACAACTGAAAATAGTGATGTAATCTTTATAGCGGTGGGCACACCGCCAAAAAATGATGGTAGTGCGGATTTAACGTATGTCCTTGAAGTTGCTAGTAATATCTCAATGTATATGAATGGATATAAAGTTATTGTTAATAAGTCAACTGTTCCTGTTGGTACAGGTAAATTAGTGGAGAGTACTATATCTAAAGTACTCACTGAGCGAGGCGTTGACCACTCGTTTGATATTGTTTCTAATCCTGAATTTTTAAGAGAAGGGAAAGCAGTTCGAGATTGTCTAACCCCTGATCGTGTTGTTATAGGGACTGACTCAGACAAAGCAAAAGAGATTATGAAGAGTGTATATGATGTACTTTACATTAATCAAACACCATTTGTTTTTACTAACGTTGAGACATCAGAAATGATAAAGTATGCTTCAAATGCTTTTCTTGCTGTGAAAATTAGTTTTATTAATGAAATGGCGCTTCTAGCAGAAAAAACTGGTGCAGATATACAAGAAATTGCACGTGCTATGGGTATGGATGGAAGAATATCTCCAAAATTTTTGCACGCTGGACCGGGATATGGTGGTTCATGTTTTCCAAAAGACACCAAAGCAATAGTGGATATCGCCAGAAAGTATGGCGAGGAAATGTTTGTTATTGAAGCGGCAATAAGAGCCAATGAGAAGCAGAAATATAAAATGGTCGAAAAAATTAGATTTACATTAAGTGAAGACGGAGATCTCACTGGAAAAACAATAGGGGTATTAGGCTTATCATTTAAACCAGAGACAGATGATATGAGAGATGCACCATCTATTGATATAATAAACGGTCTTGTTGCTTATGGGGCAAATATTCAAGCTTATTGTCCGGAGGGTATAAAGGAAGCCAAATGGAGACTGGAGCACCTAGGAAGAAATATTAAATATATGAATGATGAGTATGAAGCAGCTAAAGAAGCAGAAGCATTAGTTATTGTTACAGAATGGCATCAGTTTAGAGGAATGGACTTGAAAAAGATCATTGAAAATATGAATGATAATTTTCTGTTTGATTTAAGAAATATATTCTCTAAGAGAGAGAAGTTACTTGGTAATTTCAAATATTATGGAGTAGGTAGATAGACCAATTACTTAGCGTGTAATAAGAAGTAATGGAGGAACTAGTATTATGAAACTAAGCTGGGAAATAGATAAAAATGTAATCAGTAGGCTTTATGTCAATGGAAATAATATAATCTATCCTTGGGGGTTTGAAACAGCTGATTCGTCGGCTTTTTTTTCATTAGAGGATGGAATTGGATGGAGATATAAGTCGATTAAAGAGGAATTTGAATATAATAATTCAATGTTTAAAGCAAATATTATAACCAAAATGAATGAAGGAAAGTGGGCTTTAGAGATTGTAGATGAAATAAATAATGAGAATGAAGTAATTAGAATGGTCAAAGCTGAATGTTTGGAAGACACTAATTTTATGGATTTTGTTATGAGGTTCAGATTTAAAAAAGAGTGGTTTAATTATGCAAGAATTTCTGATAAAACGATATATCATAAAAAATCTAATATATATCATCAATATCCTGTTGATCTTGTTCAATTAATAGGAAATAAATTAGATCTAAATGTAAGTATTATTGATTCAATTGTACCGGCAAAAATGGAACCTGTTATGTATGTAAGAGATAGTGGCGATGAATGGGTTGTTCATGTACGAATGTTACCTAAAATATATGATAAGGAAGTAATTAAAATATGTACGAAGTGGGCTCAAACTAGACCGCTTCCGCAGTGGCTGACTAACATATTATTAAAAAATAAGAAGCTTAAAAAATATTTATGGTACAGAGGCGAATTATCTCCAAGTACGAAAGGCATATTTCTTAAAATATTTAATCCAAGTGCATATCCAATGACTAGTATCAAAAAAGGAACAAAACTAATGTGGAAAGTAAGGACAAAGTTGAATGAAAAGAGAAATAATCACTAATATTATACAGTCTCTTGTTGAGAAGTTCTTTATTATAGGAACACAATTAATAATATCGATTCTATTGGTTAGATTATTAAATATTGAAGACTACGGAATCATGGGGGTAGTTCTTGGATATTATGTTTTCGTGAATGTTATTAATATTTCTTTAGAGTCAATCATTCTCAGGGATCATAAAGAGTATAGTAATAATCTAAATAAATATTTTTTAAACTTTTCAGTTTTTAATGTGGTCAAATGTATTTGTTTTATAATTGTAGCTTTAGTATTAGCAGAATACCTTGTAAAAGCACATAACAACTTGAATTTCTTTTATGCGATAGTTTCAATCACAGCAATCTTAATTTCAGATTCTATTGTTGCACCTATTGTAATTTATACTACTTCAACTTTCAAACAAAAAGTAGTGACAAGGATTGCGATATACAGATCAGTTCTTAATATTTTATTAACTTGTGGATTGTTTATTTCTCCTTCGATGACATATGTTGCAATGAAGGATCTATTAGTTTCATTATGTTATATCATTTTATGGATTGTCTATTCAAGGAAACTTATTGATTACAAAACAGTTATGAGAATAGAAAATTTTGATTTTCATTTTATCAAAAAAAGTTTGCTTGGATATTCACTATGGACGCATTTAAATGGGGTTGTTACTGGCTTTATATATAAATCTGATACATTCTTTTTATCATTTTTCGTGAGTTTAAGTGTGATTGGTAATTATAATATAGCATTAACAAGTGCAAATGTAGCAAATATAATTCCAATGATCTTTGGATATCAAAATAGCGTTGCACTCTCACACGCTAAAAATGATGAGCATGCAAATAGAATATCTAATATTTTTATTAGACTTTCTATATATATTGGAATCCTCACACTGATCGGCTTTTTAGTTTTAGGGAAATTCTATTTAATGATAATAACAGGATTATCAAATGTTGATGTGATTTATAGCTATATGATACCAATTGTTGCGGGATTAGTAATTGTTAAATCATTTGCTTCACCTTTAAATGCTTTTATTAATATTAAAGGTTCAGTTAAGTCGCTATTTGTATCGGTGCATATCCCAGTATTCTTAGCTACTGTTTTATTATATTACTTAAGTTCACGTTACTGGGGGCCGCAAGGAGTATCATTAACCAATGTAGTTGTTGCGATAATTTGGCTGTTATTGATTATTAGAGAAATCAAAAAGCATTCGTACAATTTTAGTAGTATAAAATATATTAGTGATGATATTAAGTATTTAAGGAGTTTTTTCAAAAATGGATATAAAAAATGAAATATTTAATATAAGTAATCAAATTTCTGATTTTATTAATAGTTGGTTAGAGGATAAAAAAGACTTTGAATGTAGAACGTTTTATGGAGAGACATACACACTGGCTCTTATGCGAATGCTAGGTGTACTCAAGCCGGAAATAAAAGAAAAAATAATAAACTCATATGAAAAAATTGACAAACTAGACTCTCAATTTCATTGGGAGTTTAATAATTATGCACTTTTGCAGTACTATTCATTTTCAGGCGATAAGGATATTTTGAAATATATTTATCCACTAAAATTTAAGCATACTCCTTGTACAAATTGGACGCTCTTAAGAAGTGTTGCCCGATTAATTGCAAAACAGGATGAAGAATTAGCACTTAGAGAGGCTAGGGATAAAATTAATAAGTTTCAGTTGAGTTCGGGTATGATACTTGACGAGAAAAATGTTAAATCATTTCAATACCATTGTTTTTCAATGGCTATGATTGCTGAGATTTACGAGGCAACGGATAAAGAGGAGTTTAAAAAAAGTTTTTTATTGGGCGTAAGTTTTATAAGAAATTTCATATTATCAACAGGGGATACCATTTATATTGGGAGAGGTCAAAGACAATCTTTTGGCTATGGTGCACTCATTTATATACTTGCAATGGCCTATAAATACACAAGAGATGCTTCTATATTAGGGGATCTTTCGAGAGTTGTTGAATTTTTAAAAATACACCAAAACAGTGACGGAAGTTTTCCTTTGGTGTTGAATGGGAATCAACAAAAGATCCCGACCACAGTAGATATTAAAGATCCTGACTATGCTGGGTGGTACCCATATAATAATTATTTTGATTACTTGCCATTTATGGGGTTTTTCATAGCAAAAGCTAATATAGTTCTTAATGAGTTAGATGTTGCACAGCCAATATTTAATACGCCTAAGAACTATTCTGACAACAACTATATTAAAAAAGTAACGAATAAATATGAGGCTGTAATTTCAAGGGTTGGCGGTTATTGGACCAATGATATGCCAATTCCATACATTGTCAGCAAAGATAAAAGTATTACTCCATGCTATGGCGGTGAACAATTCCAGAAAAGTTTATATAGTTTAAAAGGTATTCCCTTGCCCTATTCTAAGTTGCTTAATAAATCAGCAAGATGGAAGGGGTTGAGCTTCCTCAAAAATCAAACTCTATGGGTTATTTCTCCTCTAGGGATTGTTAGGAGAAAGTTTAGTTTTTTAGATGATTATATAAGGATTGAAACGAGTACATTTTCATTATTAAAATTCGTAAATTTATATCTATTCAAAGCGGATTCAACTCGTTTGGATGGAAGAAACAACTTGGTTCTTCATGATGTTGAAGTTACATGCACTGGTTTAAAAGAAGTTGATAAATACGAGTATTCTCCTGATGGTAAGCTAATTTTATTAGAAGATGAAAGTAAGATGTCAATAATTGAATTTAAATTTTATTAAAGGGGATTGTTATGAAAGTTAGTATAGTAATACCAACTTATAAACGACCTGATTATTTAGAGCGCTTGCTAAATTCAATTAGCAATCAAACGTTCAAAAGCTATGAAATTATTGTTGTAGATGATAATTCACCCAATCGATCCGAGTACGATCAGCTTGTAACTAAGTATATTAAAATATTTGATAAGTTCAGGTTTTTGAGGAACGACGAAAATAAAGGAGCGCCCTATTCAAGAAATCGTGGAATCAAGCTTGCAAAATACGATTTCATAGCACTTGTCGATGATGATGATGAATGGTTACCGGAAAAACTTGAAAAACAAATCGAAATGTTTAGTAATGGTGATGAAAAGCTTGGAATTGTTTACACATGGACGGATACAGTAAATAGCGAGAAAGAAGTATTACATCAGTACAGAAATATAGTTGAAGGAAGCCCTAAGAAAGAAATATTAAAAGGATGTTTTATTCCATCTCCTTCAGTAATGGTAAAGAAATCACATATTATCTCTGCTGGATTATTTGATGAAAATTTACCAAGTTGTCAAGATTGGGATATGTGGACAAGGATGATTCTAGATGGTTCAGAATGTAGAGTTGTGAAGAGCGTTCAAACTCTATATTATAAGCATGATTCCGGATCGATAGGATTATCTAAGAAAGCATATTTAGGCTTTAAAATTTATTTCAAGAAGCATGCAATTTCTGCTTTTAGAACAAATCCAATAATTGCAGCATATTATTTGTACCAATATTTAAGGATGTCGATTAGAAAAGAGGTGTAGTCTTGAGGAAAATTGCAATACTTACCAATATAGTTCCCCCATACAGGCTGCCTTTATTTAATGGAATTGGTGACCGAGTTGAGCTAGAAGTTATAGTATGTACGGATAAAGAAAAGAACAGAAAATGGAGTATAACTAAAGAAAGAAAATTTAAAACAAAAAAGCTATTTGGTCTGACTTTGACCTTAAGAAATAATCTTAATGACTATAGATTCATTTATCTGAAATTTAGCATACTATTTTATCTGATATTTCATCGACCTTACAAATTAATTATTGGAGACGCTTCTTTAACATCGTTTATGGCAGCTATTTGCTGCAAAGTGTTAAAAATAGACTATATATGGTGGAACGAAACACTGCCATACACACCAATCAACCAAGGGATGTTGGGAAAAGTGAGGGGTTATTGTATTAGAAACGCAGTTCATCATTACGTTTCTGGTTCCTTAGCAAAAGAGTTTATTATTAACTATGGAGTGGATGAAGGGTTAATTACAATTGTTCCAGATGCAGTTGATAACGATAAATACTTTGATCTTCATGAATTACTGCAGCCACAAAGTAATGAAATCAAGAGTAAATACGGAATAAATCGAGATGATAATACAATGCTTTATGTTGGTCAATTTATTGAAAGAAAAAATATTCAATTAATGCTAGATGCATATAGAGAAATTTATGAAGACGATAAATGTGTCAAGTTTATAATGGTTGGTGGCGGAGAATTAAAAGATAAAATCTTTCAGTATAAAGTAGAACATGGATTAAAAGGGTTAATCGTATTAGATTTTATGGAGCCAGAGAAGTTAGCAGAGCTATATACAATTGCAAATGTATTAATTTTGGTTAGTAATAGTGAACCCTGGGGAATGGTTGTTAATGAGGCTATGTGCTTTAAAGTACCAGTAATATTGTCAAAATACGTAGGGGCTGGTGCTGATTTAATTGATAATTCAACAGGTCAAATAATATATGATTTAAATGTAAGTACTTTAATTGAAAATATAAAAAAGATTCAAGTCATGAATTATGATGGGACTATTATTATGAACAGAGTATCTCATTGGAATAACTCTACAGCAGTGGAACGTGTTATCAAGGAGTTGAAATAGATTGTTTGATTTAATTATTATCGGGTTACTTCTCTTACTATTGATAATTAGGATAATAAAAACCAAGACATTTACAACATCTGTTCTGTTTCTTGTAGTATTGAGTTATATTGTAATATACCTTGTACCAACACTTAATTACCAAGACTTAAGTATTGATAGACAATCATTAATGAAATTTTATCTATTATTCCTAGTTGCGTTGTTTTCTCTTATCATGGGATTCACTTGGAAGAATAAATTACTGAATTCAAATTTACAAAGAATAAAGAGGAATCAGAATCAAAGTTATTGGATTTATTTTATTACAGCGATTATTTTAAAAATAGCGATTATTAATTTTAGCAGCTATTCTGAAAATAATATAGTTAAGGGATTAGTCTTTATAATGGACGACATTTCAACGATTTTTTTCTTTGGATTTATCTATGCATTTTTTATGAATGGTAAGAAAACAAACTATATTATAAAAAGTTTAATTATAGTAATATTCTATGGTTTATTTTACATGGCGGATGTTATCAATTCCCTAAAAGGTGAAGAATATAGCAGGTATAATCTGCTTCTAGCAATTATAATAATATTTGTTTTTTTATTAGAAAATGTAAAAAGAAAGTTAAGGTTCTCAACAATTGCAATTGCTTCCTGTGTAGTAATTATACTTAGTTTCCAGATACTAAATCGCGGGGATATGTTGATACTAAAACATGGTACAGATACAATTAATGCTTTACAGTTTAATGTTACAAACTATAAACCATTTCTTATATTGTATAATTTAGGGTTTTATATGATAGCTATACCTCTTGGTATTAAACCGTTATATTACACAGCAAATGGACAATATATGCTTGATATATTAGGTTATTCAAGTTATCAAGTAGCAAGTTATCCATTTGGAATCGGAATAACTGGAGTTGTTGATTCTTATTGGAACTGGGGAATACTAGGTGTTATTTTTTTCTTTTATTGTGCAGGATTTTATTTGAAGATACTTAGAAACAATGCAATCAAATATAACTCTTCTTTTTTGTATGGTATATATATATTGCAAGTTTGCAAACTATTTCTGTTATTTAGATTGGATTTCAGCTTCTTTTTTGGCAGACTAATTGTTATTTTACCAGTTCTATATTATATAACAAGGAGGTTTGCAAATGAAAATAAACATAATAAATTTGAGTGATATAACTGGGGGGCAAGAAAAATATATATATAATATTATAAAGAAAATTTCATTGAAATATACGATTAGAATGTATACGAACTTTAATATGTGGGAAAACAACAAAATGATTGATATTAATACTGAATATATTAATGTGAATTCAATTAAATATAAAGAATTATTTAATATTAAGAAAAATACCTTAAAAAATTCAATAAATAAGGAGGAGGATGTATTCCTGTTCAATGGAAACAGAGCGATTTATTTAGGGAGCCTTTTTCCAAAGAAATATAAAAAAATTGCTATTCAACATTCATCACTAGTGGACGAACAAGATGGAAAGTATAAACGTATATTTAGGGTTTTATTTTATAAATTTTTATTATGTAGATATAATCGCTTAATTGGTGTTTCAGAAAATACGATTAAACAACTCAATAGTAACCGTAAAGTATTTGTTGTCCACAATGGAGTTGACACGGAAAAGTATCATCCAATTAACCAAGATAGTAAAGAACTTTTAAGAAAAAAATTAGGTTTTACTAGTGGGGATCGAATTATATTAATGGTGGGGACCTTGACTGATAATAAAGGACAATTAAATGCTTTAAACATTATAGAAAATCTAGATAATTCTTATAGATTGATATTAGTAGGTGACGGTCCCGAAAGGAAAAACATTGAAAAATACATTAAAGATAATAAACTTGAAAAAAAAGTAAGGTTAGCAGGGAAAATTGATAATGTTGAAGAGTATTATTGGATCTCTGATATGTTAATATGTCTTTCCAAAAATGAAGGGCTACCCTTAACAATCTTAGAGGGTATGGCAACCGGCCTTCCAGTTTTAACAACGAGAATAGGAGGCATACCCGAGATATTTGTAGACATGGAAAATGGTTTTTTTATTGATCGAAATAATACATTGGATACTGTTTATAAAGTGAGGACCATCTTCGATGATCAATATATGATAAGGCGACTCCGAGAAAATAATATGAAAAAGATTAGGGATGAATACAACTTAACTAATTGTGTCAAAAATTTGGTTAGGCATATAGAAGAAGTTTCAATTGGAAAAGGATAGTTTTATGAAGTCTTGTTCTAGAGTAAATTATGGAAGGACTAGTAAGCATGAGGCTTGGGATAGATGCAAGATATATCAATGGTGAAAGAAGAGGAATGGGGAACGTTTTATATAATATCTTATTGCATTTACGCAACTGTCTTACTAATGACATTATTCTTTATTTTGATAGAGAGATTGACGTGGAGCTTAAAAAAATACTAGAATCGCTTAATTATGAACTAGTGGTATTAGATGCTACAAACTATTTTATTTGGGAGCAATTGAAGTTGCCTAAGAGAGTTAGGGGAGACAAAATAGATATATTCTGGCATCCATATAATACCGGATCATTATGGCTGAACAGTATTCAAGTTGTATCTATTCATGATGTAATGTTTATGAAATCAAGAAAGGTACTACCATACTCTAAGAGTTTACAGCAGATTCTTGGACGAATATATAGAAAGTACAATACACCGCGCATCACAATGAGAGCTGAGAAAATTATAACTATTAGTCATCATGCGAAACAAGATATTATGTTGGAGATACAAGATGTCCATGAAGAGAAAATTGATATTGTTCATAATGGGTGTAATAAAACATTAGAGAAAGATAGGGACTTATCAGAATGGATACAATTTAAAGTCCAATATGGAATCAAAGATAAATATCTATTTTGTTTGGGTGCAGTTGAGCCTCGAAAAAATACTATTTACACGATTGAAGTATTTGATCAGATTATTAAAAGAAATAATCTTGATATTCAACTTGTTATAGCCGGATTAAAAGGATGGGAAACCTCAGACGCTTATAGTAAGGCTAAAGAGCACGGTATAAGTGAACAAGTGATTTTTCTTGATTATGTTCCTGGTGAAATATTGGACTTGCTTTATATAAATGCGTATATATTTTTGTTTTTATCTTATTATGAAGGTTTTGGCCTACCTATATTAGAAGCAATGGCGTTTAATACACCTGTAATTACAACGGATGTAACTTCAATGCCTGAAATAGCTGGAGATGCTGCAATTATCACCTCGTACAATGATAGAGATAAAACTGTTAGTGATATTGAAAAATTGCTATTTGATCAAGAACTGTACAAAGATTTATGTATACGTGGCCAAGAAAGAGTAAAGCTATTTACTTGGGAAAATGCTGCACTTAAAGTGGGTAACATATTCAAAACAATTATTAACCAAAGGTTGTGAGACGAAACGTTATGAAAGTATTATATGTAACGACTAGGCCTCCTTATCCGCCTCATCGTGGTGATCAACTGATAGCCTATGAGCAAATTCGCAATCTTCCTAAAGGGAAATATGAGTTATATTTAGTATCATTGGTTAGAAATGAAAATGAAAAGAAAGAGGCTTTAAACCAATTACAGCCATATTGTAAAAAAATTATATTTGTAAGACTTGGAAAAATAGGATCAATATTAGGTCTAATTAAGACATTATTTAATTGGAAGCCACTTCAGGTTAACATGTACTCAAACAAGGGTATAAGAAAACAAATGACCGAAATATATGATATGATTACGCCTGACATAGTACATATTCAAACAGTAAGACTGGGAGAGCTTCTAAGAAAAAAGAATACTTCAAAAGTAATGGATATGATTGATATATTATCTTTAAACATGGAAAGAAGAGCATTGAAAGAGAATATTATATTGAAAGGCATATTAAAGCTTGAGGCAGTTTTACTGAAAAAATATGAGAAGAAAATGACAAATGATTATCAGGTTGTATCTCTGGTCTCACAAAATGATTTAATACATTCACATTTAAAATATGCTAATACCATTATTAATCCTAATGGGACATATATCAATAACGAATATATTGAAAAATACAACAATATCGTAAAGGAGGATATTGTTATTTTTCATGGAAATATGAGCTACTTTCCAAATGTCGAGGCTATGGTTTATTTCGTGAATGAAATATGGCCCGATATATCGAGACAGTTTCCTAAATATAAATTATATATCGTGGGTAAAGATCCAGTAGATAAAATTCTTAGATTAAGTGCTGTTAAAAATGTACATGTAACTGGGTTTGTAGATGATATATGCGAGCTTTTATTGAAGGCGAAGATTGGTATATACCCTTTGCGCTCAGGGACAGGGATGCAAAATAAAATATTAGAAGCTCTTGCTTGTGGACTGCCAACTATTGCATCTAATTTTGCATTACAAGGAGTTCCGGACGTTACCTCAGAGGAAGTCATTAGAGCAAATGAAAAAGAAGAGTATATTAAAGCAATTGAATTGCTTATTAATGATGAGAATATCAGAGAGAAATATAAAGAAAATGGGCAGGGATTTGTATTTAGTAATTATTCTTGGGAGTCAAACGTAGAAACGTTAATGAGCATGTGGGAGAGAGCTCTAAAAACATAGTTTTAAATATACTTCTATTATATTAAGGATGTGGATATATGAAGGTACTCATATTAGCTGGGGGTAGTGGTACAAGGTTATGGCCGCTAAGTAGAGAGGGATATCCAAAGCAGTTTATTAAACTATTAGAGTCGAAGACTTCTTTATTTCAGGAAACTTTTAAAAGAAGCTTGTTATTGGCAGATATAACTGAAATATATGTTATTACAAACAAAAGGTATAAATTTATTGTCATGGGGGAAGTAGAGGAACTAGGTTATGATTATAATGAATTAAACATATTAGTAGAGCCAGACGTAAAGAATACATTGCCAGCTATTTACCATGGTGTACACAGAATTCAAAAATCATGCAATGATTCTATAATTGTATTCCCATCAGATCAAGTTATTCAAAATGGACAAGAATTTGTTAATATAATAAAGGCATCTGAATCGTTAACTAATGATTCAATTATTACCTTTGGTATAAAACCAAATGGACCTAATACGGGTTATGGATACATATCTCCAGGTGAGAAAATATCTAATGGTTTCTTAGTGAAAGAATTTAAAGAGAAGCCTGATTATGACACTGCTTTATCTTATATTGCTGAAGGATATGTTTGGAATAGTGGGATTTTTCTATTCAATTCTTTATTTTTTTCGAATGAAGTCAAAAAACACTCTAGTAATATCTACGATGCGTTTGAATTAAGTACCGATATTAATGAGGTTTATCTTAATATAGAAAAAGGAATATCTATAGATTATGGAATTATGGAGAAAACAGATAGAGTTGTAGTTGTTCCAGTGGATATCGGATGGAATGATCTCGGTAGTTTTGATTCTTTCTATGAAGTATTTGATAGAGACGCTGCAGATAATATTGTGAATAAAGAAAGTATATTAATTGAATCTAGAAATAACCTTATCCATTCTAACAATCAAAAAGCTATTGCAGTTATAGGAGTAAATGACTTAATTGTTATAGATAATAAAGACGCTCTGTTGATATGTCAAAAAGATCAATCACAGAGGGTAAAGGATGTTGTAAAAATCTTAAATGATAATAATGATTTACGAACTGTTTATCACGTAGATGATTACCGGCCATGGGGGCATTATCAGGTTATAGAAGAAGAAAAAAATGTTTACAGAATAAAAAAGATTACGGTTGCACTGGGTAAAAAACTAAGTTATCAACTTCACCATCGTAGAAGTGAGCACTGGATTGTCGTAAATGGTATTGGAAAAGTAACTATAAATGGTGTTGAACAGTTAGTCAGAACTGGTGAAAGTATCTTCATAAAAGAAGGCCAGAAACATAAGTTGGAAAATGCAGGGTGGATACCTCTTGAAATTATCGAAGTACAAATGGGTTCATATTTAGAGGAGGATGATATTGAGAGGTTTGATGAGTAATAAATCCTGAATTTTTAAAGTTCAAATTAATTAGTGGTTAAAGAGAACTACTTGTATCGAAAGATAGCGACCTTGCATTTTCTTACAGGTCCCCAAAAGGATATACATCCTCTAATAATTTTGTTAAAATACGATTGAAGTAATTAATTACATAAATCGTACGATAAAGGCAAAGCCATTGAAAAATGGTGGCGCAAAGCTAGAGGGGCTAAACTTGAATGAGTATGCCAGCCAGCTACCGAATATCGTGCCTCCCGTTGTGATTTATGTAGAAACCAGGAGGAGTTTCTTATGATAGTACGCGAAAATATTGTGCGTGAATGGCATCAGCTCTGTATTGCGTTTCATGAATTGCTCTTAGATGGCTGCTTAGATGAAGCAAAGCGGATGGAGATTTATTCGAAAATTGTTCATCATAAGAACAAGCTGGCGGGTCTCGTTCTATCATAAGCAAGCTCGCGGCGTGTCAGGCTTAGATTTGAATACGTTTTATCCTTAAGCTGACGCTTTGTCTTCATCAAGCGTCAGCTTATTTATTTGAAATCATAGGTCAGGAGAAATACATAGGTGAAAAAATCGCTGATTATTACTGTAGGCTCGCTTGTTGTGGTTGGAATTGTTCTTTACGGCAGCATTAGTTTGTATTCCAAATTAAATAAAGTTGATGAATTGAATCAACGTATAGAAGAGACTGCCGATTTCGATACTAGTCAAGACTCTAATACTGATCCATCATTGGTTCAAGAGGAAGAGAATCAGCCAAAAGAACCTTCGCAAACAGAGCAAGTGCAGGAGGATAAGTTGCAGTCTACTTCCGTCGAAAATGAAACGCCATCCCCGTCTCCTAATAACGTGGACACAAGTGAGAAGCCGACGGATGATGCTAAGTCTACGGAAGACAATGTGCGGAAAAAACAAGAGATTGATGCTGCAATTACCGCAGACTTACAGCAATTAAAGGCTTCCTGCCAAGCAAGCAGCAGCAGCTTAGTTCAACAAATTACTCAGGAGCTAGGCAAGAATGATGAGGCTGCGCTTGAGATGATACAAAACAAGTATCTGACTAAGGTTTTTGCTGCTGAGGCAGAATGCGATGCTCAGTTCAATCAATTGATCAGCAAAGCCAAGAGCGAGTATAGCGCGGCGGATCTAAGCGATCAACCGTTACCGGATTGGAGCACGCAATATGAGAGCGCCAAGGCACAAGCTAGGGCTGATGCTATTACCGTTATATCTAATGCAGTACAATAATAAAATGTGGTTCAGAATAACAATCAAAGAACCTCCACAAATCAAAAAAAAAGGTTGGCCAGCGGCCAACCTTTTTTCTCGAATATCAACCACTAATGATCTTAAAAAGATAACTTAAAAATAGCTCCAATCATTTGATTGCTCAGAGCTGTGAATTTAACTCCGTATCTGTGCTGAAGCAGCCCATCCACATTTTCTTTCCAAATAATGATCCCATGTAAGTCCCCATATGACTCACTATGAAATTTATAAATAATCCCTTCATCGACAGGGAACGACATATTGGATTCAAATTGTAAACCGCCCAATGAAATATTCCGAACCAGAACATCTGTATTTTCTGTTAAATGACTCTCTTGGTTGATCGTTTCTATTTTCAAATCCGAAAGAGAGGAAACCTTCAGCCGATCGTATAAACGTAAGTTACTAGTAGCCATTATCAGCACATCCCTTCTTCTACATTAAATCATATGAACCCGCAACAGAGAATGGGAAACGAGTCCTACGGGATATCCGCTAAAATCAAGTCTTTACTGGTACTATTTAATAATATCAATTAAAATAAAATAGGTACACAGAACGACAATTTTTTTCAGGATTGTCGATTTTATGGATAAGAAAGGAATTGACTATGAAAACCCTTAGATTATTAGCATTACTCCTTATCGTCATCTTCTTGTGTAGTACTCTTTCAGTAAGTGCGTTCGCCGCTGAAAGCTCTGTAAAAGTAAAAACCGTCCCAGTCACACTCCAATTTGACGGACAAGCCCTTAAACTGCCCGAAGGCCAGCACTCTTTTATTTACCAGGGACGTACATATGTGCCGATTCGTTATATTTCCTACGCATTGCAGAAGTCAGTGAAGTGGGATGGAGCGAAAGCTTCAATCTCCGAGCCGACGGAGCAGGAGCTTGCAGCGCTGAAGAAGCAGCTGCAAAGCGCGACCACAGGTAATCAGACGCCGAAGGCTAGCGTTGAAATTAACATTCAACCGGTAAAGGCGACGCTTGAGTTCGACGGGGAAGTAGAGGCTTTGCCAGCGGGACAAGCTCTCTATGGCTATAAAGGTTCGATTTATGCGCCGCTTCGCTTCTTGTCGGAATCGGTAGGTACCGTAATCGACTGGGATCCGGTAACGAAGACGGTTAGCGCAGAATCTGAGGCTTATCGTGCGGAGCACGGAACGGAAGAGGAAATTGTTTTGCCAGGAACCGGCGGCGGTGCTGAAGTCGGTGGAGCGGGCTCGGGAGCAGGCAGTGTAAAGCTTACCGAAAAGCAAATTACAGCTGATGCGGAAGCGAAGCTAACCTCGCTGCGTAATAGCTGTCAGGCTGCTTTAATGGACATTGCCTTACAATATGTGGCGGCCGATGATGCGGGTAAAGCTCAGCTGAAGGCGAAGGGCTTGCAAGAGCTGGACAGCTGCTCGTCGAAGTTTGAGGTTATTATGGCGGATACGTCTGCTAAACTCACAGCGAACGGCTACAGTACAGCGATTATCGCTGATTATCGGGCAAAATTCAATGAAGAGCTTGCGAAAGGGCGAGCGATTGCCGAAGGCTTGGCATAAATAGAATACTGCCAATAAATATAAACTAATATAGCTTCCCCAACCCTCTAGGTTGGGGATTTTTTTTATTTTCAACATGCTTAGTAATAGTCTGTTAGTCCCTTTAATTTCATTAATATCGTCGTATAGTTCGATGAAGGTATATGTATGAATGTGTCGAATTATCTAGATATACATATTTACTAGAAGAGCTTCTCGGAAACGATAGATTTTGAACGGAGGCGAATAGCTAGCCACATGATCAAACGGAAATCAGGCTCCAAGTCGAATTTGAGTGTAGCAAAAATTTTGGGCTTATATATCACATGCGGTATTCTTTGGGTTATATTTACGGATTACTGGTTCGCTCGATCGGGTATTCATGAGGTGCATCCGCAGGAATCTCTGAAGGGCATTTTATACGTCATCATCACCGGTATGCTGCTTCATATGCTGCTGCGGCGGTACTTGAAACAAATTCTGGAGGTCAAGCAGAAGGCGCAGAAGAGTGAAGAAAGCTTTCGCGAGATATTCGAGCATGCCAACGATGGTATTGTGCTGTTTTCAATAGATGAGCATTTCTCCATGCAGTTTAGAGGCTCGAATGACTTGTTTCAAAGAATGACCGGTTATTCTGAAGATGAGCTTCGTGTCCTTTCGCCATTTCGCTATATTCACTCATCCGCATTCTCCTCCAATCTATCCAGCTTAGTGAAGGATGGAGAAAGGGTGGAAGAGGCTGAGATTCATACGAAGAACGGTTCGGTCCTATCGGTTGAAGTAAATTCGAAGACGTTCAGGAAAGGGAATCGGATTGATGTTGTATCCGTGTTCCGGGATATTACGGAGCGCAAGCATGCAGATCAAATGATTCAATTTCTTGCTAATCACGATTATTTAACAGGGCTGCCAAATCCCCGGGTATTATATGATGAGCTAAACCGGTTGATTGGATCGAACGAGGAATTCGCTCTTCTCATTATTCAGATTGACCGGTTCAAGTGGCTGCGAAATACAATCGGAAGAACAAATAGCAATGAGCTTATGGTCCTGATTGCCAAGAGGATCGTGCAGAGTTTGCAGTTGAATAACATCACCACTAGAATAAGCGATGATCAATTTAAAGTGCTGCTTCCAGGTGTGAATAAGCAGCAAGGCTTTGAGCTGCATAGTCAGATCGAGGAACAGCTCACGCTGCCTTTCCTGATCGGAGAAGATGAAATCAAGCTGGATTTCGGAATCGGTATCTCCAGCTATCCCGTAGACGGAGAAGACGAGCAATCGATTATTCGTCTTGCGCACTATACCTTAAATCAGGTGAAGGACTGGAATCCGGAGCAGCGGAAGGACAAGCAGCGAAATGTTGATTTTAAAAGAAAAGTATTGATGGAGAATGAACTCCCGGTTGCCGTTGCCAGAAATCAGTTCTCCTTGCTCTATCAGCCTAAAATACTATTGTCTTCGAAAGAAATTGTCGGAGTAGAGGCTTTGATAAGGTGGAACCACCCGGTGCTTGGCACGATATCGCCGAATGAATTTATCCCGATTGCCGAAGAAATGGGTTTTATCGTTCCGATCGGTGAGTGGGTATTGCTTCAGGCGTGCCGGCAAGTGAAAGCTTTTCAAGAGATATCAGGTGTTCCGCATACCGTTTCCGTTAATATTTCATCGAGACAATTCGTGCAGCGCAATATTGTCGATGTTGTTAAACAAGCTGTCTTTGAATCAGGTATTGAGCCGGAGCAGCTCGTTCTTGAAATAACGGAAAGCATTACGATAAATTTTGAGTCCTCTATTCATGTGTTAAGAGCGCTGAAGGATCTGGGCGTTAAGATCAGTATCGATGACTTCGGTACGGGCTACAGCTCGTTGGCTTATTTGAAACACCTGCCGATTGATGAGTTGAAAATAGACCGTTCTTTTATTCAAGATATTGTTCATCAAACGAATGATCGGAACCTCGTGCAAACGATCATTTCCTTGGCGCACCATATGAATATGCAAGTGGTTGCCGAGGGCGTACAAGCAACGGGACAGTTGGATTGTCTCAATGAGCTTGACTGCGATATGGTTCAGGGATATTATTTCAGCCCGCCAATCGATCCCGTTCTGCTCGGAACCTTACTGACACGCGGCAAACCGATCACCTATTTGGATTAGCTTGGGATGATAACATTTCTTTGAGGGGGAATTAGTAGATGGCGATACTAGTAACTGGAGGGGCTGGCTATATTGGCAGTCATACCTGCTTGGAGTTATTAAATAGCGGCTATGAAATAGTCGTTGCGGACAATCTTAGTAATAGTCATATTGTATCCTTACGTAGATTGCGTGAGCTTACGGGCAAACCTATCACCTTTTATAACGTCGATTTGTTGGATAGGGACAGTGTAGAAGCTATTTTTCTCGAAAACAACATTGATGCCGTTATCCATTTGGCCGGGTATAAAGCAGTCGGTGAATCCGTTCAGATGCCTCTCCATTATTATCATAATAATATTACCGGAACTCTTATTCTCTGCCAGGTCATGCAAAAGTTCGATGTGAAAAGAATGGTATTTAGTTCTTCGGCTACCGTATATACCTCTGTTGAATCAGGGGCTATATCCGAGGATTCTCCTCTGGGGGCTACTAATCCATATGGACGTACCAAATTGATGATTGAAGAAATGCTGCGGGATCTTTATGTTTCTGATCATGACTGGAGTATCTCGCTCTTGCGCTACTTCAATCCGGTGGGCTCTCACGTAAGCGGCCGAATCGGCGAGGATCCGGGCGGCATTCCTAATAATTTAACGCCATATATTACGCAGGTAGCGGTTGGAAAGTTGAAAAGTCTTCGGGTATTCGGCAACGATTATCCAACGCCGGACGGTACGGGGGTAAGAGACTATATCCATGTGGTGGACCTTGCTTTGGGGCATCTTAAGGCCATTGAGAAAGCCATGTCAACGACCGGCGTAGAGGCCTATAATCTTGGTACGGGCAAAGGCTATAGCGTGTTAGAAATGATTCGTACATTCGAACAAGTATCAGGCAGGAAGATTCCTTATACCATTGTAGACCGGAGGCCTGGCGACATTGCCGTCTGTTATGCGGATCCGTCTAAGGCGATTAAGGAATTAGGCTGGGCTGCACAGAGAGGAATCGAGGAAATGTGCGCGGATGCTTGGCGTTGGCAGTTACATAACCCGAACGGATATGAAGAAATGGAACAATCAAGCCTGGTGTGAACTAGCTAAAATATGCAAGAAATTCCCTGACCCTAGTGGTTAGGGATTTTTTAAGATCTTTAGTCACTATTCTTACAAGTCAAGCAGGTAAATTGTCGTATCATGTAGAATAAACTTACTCTATAATGTAAATTCGAACTAGTAGCTATGGGGGATTACATTTGGACAA
Organism: Paenibacillus prosopidis; assembly: GCF_003337375.1. GTDB lineage: Bacteria > Bacillota > Bacilli > Paenibacillales > Paenibacillaceae > Pristimantibacillus > Pristimantibacillus prosopidis. Next base: position 77,030 of record NZ_QPJD01000007.1, on the reverse strand, counting down.
AAATAGTCTTTTCGGCAAGGTAGCAGTTATTACTGGCGGAGCGCAAGGGATTGGCAAGAAGGTCGGAGAGATGCTGGCCAAGTCGGGAGCTTGTGTCTGGTCGGGAGATATTAAGGGATCCAAGGATGATAGTCCTCCGGCTGCTGGGGAGGTAAGCCGGATATATATGGACATTACGGATGAGAAGCAGGTTGTAGACTTTTTTGGTAGAATCGCTGTTCAACATGGCAGGGTGGATATGGTTATTAATTGCGCAGGCATAGGCATATTCAAGCCTATTGTTGATACAACGCTTGAAGAATGGAAACGGGTGCTCGATATAAATGTAACCGGGGTGTTCCTTGCTTCCAGGGAAGCATTCAAGCTGATGAAGAGAAATGACGGCGGCCGGATTATCAACCTTTCCTCGATTTCCGGCGTTACGCCTATTATACATAATGGTTCCTATGGGACCTCGAAGTACGCTGTGCATGGTTTTACCCAAATTATAAACGAAGAAGGAAAAGAATTCGGAATTAGAGCCACAACCGTTATTCTCGGGGCAACCCGGACGGAGATGACCGATGGGCTTGGGGCGTTTGATCCGGACGAGATGATTCCGGTAGAGGATGTGGCGGATGCCATCATCGAAGTTGCTGCTAAGCCGCTGCACATCCGGATGGATGAGATTAAGATCATGCCGCCTAAGGGAATTCTGACCAGCAAATTAATAGGATAGATGCATCATCACCAACAGGATAAGACAATATGACTGATCTTTGGAAAAGGTGGATGGGACCATGATTTATTTATCAAGAAAGCTTTATTTCTCTGCAAGCAATCGATACAGGGTAGAGGATTGGAGCGATGAAGAAAACAGGCAGGTTTTCGGCTTACGCAGCAATCCGAATGGTTACGGGCAGGATTATACGCTTGAAGTGATGGTGAAGGGTCCGCTTGATGAGCGGTCGGGTATCGTGGTCAATATCACCGACATCGACAAGGTGGTCAAGCATCTCATTCAGGAAGAATTCGATGGGAAGTTTTTGAATTATGAGCATCCTTATTTTGCAGAACGTATCCCTACTACGGAAAATATCGCGGAATACTTATGGAACGCGCTTGAGAACCAGATAGAAGGCTGTGAACTGCACAAGATCCGCCTGCATGAAAATCATTATTTACTTTCAGAAAAAGGGAGTGACAAGATGGTTCAATTGTCCAGAAAATATCATTTTTGCGCGGCTCACCGCCTGCACAGCGATCTGTTAACGGATGAAGAGAATAAGCAGATCTTCGGCAAATGCAATAACCCTCATGGGCATGGGCATAATTATTATCTTGATGTGACCGTGAGCGGACGGCCAGACTCTGTGACAGGAATGGTTATTAATCTGGCCGAGCTGGACGAGAAGGTTAACCGGATCGTTATCGATAAGTTTGATCATAAAAATTTGAATCTCGATACGGAAGAGTTCAGAAATATTAATCCTACCTCGGACATTATGGTCAAGGTCATCTGGGAGATGCTGGAGACTTCACTGCCTGGTCTGTACAAAATCGGATTATGGGAAACAGAGAAAAACTATTTTGAATATTTAGGTCCCGGTAGATAGATAGATGGGTAGATCAAGTACAGGGAGAGATTGCAAGTGTCGTTAAAAAAGAAGTTATCCATCATTTTTGCACTTGTTGTAACGGCTGTTCTCATTATGAATAATGTATTATTTTATGTCACCACGGAAAACCTGCTGCGGAAAGACCAGGAGAAGCAAATGGAGCTCATGGCTAAAGCTATAGGCATTACAATCGAGCATTCTAATTATGGGGCGCAGTATGTAGAAGACTTGATCGGGGAAAAATTGCGCTTCGCGGCAGTCGCCGCCCAGTATGCCTTAAACAAGGATATCGACAAGGTTACCGACGAACAATTAGAAGAGGTTGCGAACAAGGTAGGCGTCTCGTATATTACGCTGCTCGAAAGAGTAGACGATGACATTAAGGGAGTGAAATCATCCGATCCTAAAGAACGGAATATGAGCACAAAGGACTGGGGGTATTGGTTTACGGCATTTGAACAGCTGCTGGATCATCAGAATGTAAACATTCCTGAAGGGCAAAAGCTGAAGAACTATTGGTCCGGCCCGATGAACACTTCCTATACCAATCCTGATCATGTCGCTAAATGGGGGTACTATTACGACGGGACAACGAACTATATCATTAACCCAGCCGTTTGGGACAGTCAGATCATGAACTTCAAGCAAGAGGTTGGCGCCGATTCGATTGTTACTAAGGCTTTGGAGAGCAATGATGCCCTTTTGGAGATCACCGGCTTTAACCCGCTTACTTTCGGAAAGCCGCCTATTTATACGGAAACGGATGGGCAAAAATACATTGATTTTGTTAATCAGGAAATTCAATTCGGCAAATATTCATATGAAGACAAGGAGAATGATGTACGGATTGTCTCCGAGGTGATGGCCACAGGTAAGCTGATGAGCGTAGAGGCCGCAATCAGCGGCAAGAAGGTGTTAAAGAGCTTCATCCCCATTCAATCGGAAATACCTTATGTCATTGGTATTGTCACCGATTATGACGTCATCCAGGGCGTGTTGAATAAGCAATTATTCAATAATTTTATCATTTCCATTATCGTTTTGCTCTTTGTTATCGGGTTCAGCTATCTGCTCGCCGCTTATATTGTTAAACCGGTCAACCGAATATTAAAGAAGGTAAATGAAATTGCGAAAGGCAATTTTGGCGCACAGCTGTCGATCGACCGGAAAGATGAGCTTGGCATGCTGTCTGTACAAGTTAATACGATGTCGCGGAACCTGGATACCTCTACAAAAGAATTAAAAGAGAAAAATGCCGAAATTGAATATCAAGCTTACCACGATTTCTTAACGGGCTTGCCGAACCTTCGGTATCTTACCAGCCAGTTCAATGAAGAATTGCAGCGTTTGGAGACGATGGCGGTCATTTTCGTGGATCTGGATCGCTTCAAGATGATTAATGATATGTTTGGACATACGGTTGGCGACTTTTTGCTGAAGGCTGTTGCTAAACGAATTGTGGAGCATACCGAAGAAAATGGAACGGTCGCCCGTATAGGCGGCGATGAATTCATTGTTTTGATTCCGAATTACAATAGAGAGCTTTCTGCCAGCAAAGCCCAGGAGCTCTTGAAGGTGCTTGCAAAGCCTTTCGTTTACATGGGGAACGAGCTGTTCGTGACGCCTAGCATTGGAATCAGCCTGTACCCAACCGATGGAGATCATGCGGATAAGCTGGTTAAAAACTCGGATATCGCCATGTATCGTGCCAAGGAGCAAGGGAGAAACACGTATCAGTTTTATGAGCCTGAAATGAACGACTTCATTTACAAACGGGCTCAATTAGAGCAAGGCTTGCGAAAGGCGTTGGAATTGAATGAATTTACGCTGCTCTTCCAGCCTCAGATTGAGTTAAACGCAGGCAAAATTATCGGCAATGAGGCCTTGATTCGTTGGAAACACGGTGTAGCGGGCATGATTTCGCCTGCCGATTTTATACCCCTGTCAGAAGAAACAGGGTTAATCGTGCCGATCGGGGAATGGGTGCTTCGCAAGGCCTGTGAGCAGAATGTAGCATGGCAGAAAGCCGGTTTTCCTCCAATGAGAGTCTCTGTTAATTTATCTGCACGCCAGTTCCAGCAAATGAACTTAGTGGAGAATGTAACCGAAATCTTATCGGAAACGGGCCTTGATCCTCAGTATTTGGAACTCGAGATTACCGAAACCATTGCCATGCATAATGAAGAGTATGTCATTGCGAAGCTTAATGCTTTGAAGAAATTAGGGATCCGGATAGCGATGGATGATTTCGGAACCGGCTATTCTTCGCTGGGTTATCTCAATAAACTGCCGATTGATACATTGAAGATTGATAAATCCTTCCTCGGCGATATTAAGGAGGGGCAAAATTCAGAAATTTGCGCTACGATCATAGCGATGGCTCGAAATATGAATCTGAACGTCATTGCTGAGGGAGTAGAGACTAAGGAACAGCTCGATTTCCTCTTCCAGCATAAATGTATGGAAGCGCAAGGCTATTTGTTCAGTAAGCCCGTATCTGCCGATGAGTTTGTCCAAACGTATTTATCCATCCAGGAAGTCGCGGCAGGCAAGGTTGATAAAGGCTAAAGGTTTTGCCTAAGTGAATATCTTTTCCCTGGCCTTTGCGGTCGGGGATTTTTTAATTCTAAATTAAACGTTTGCGTTTATTCTTTCCAAGCTTATACCAGAAGTGACCTTTTTCGTCTTTGAATACCCGGATGCCAAACAGCTTCAATGGTGTCGATAGTTCTGTAAACATCATATAGCCGGACAATGAGCTCACCTCTTATTCTATTCTCTTTGTAATAATACCAAACTTAAGACTTATTGACTAGAATGAATTAGGACTATTTTACTGTATGTGTACATGCTGGAATGACCGTTTTGTGATTGCATGCCATTTTGAAGTATGATAGGAGGAACAGCGTTTTTGTTGGAGGTGCAATCGAAAGTGAAAGCGAATGCGAAAGTAAAAGTGAATAAATCTATGAAATGGCTGCCAACTCTATTATGGGGAATATTGTTAATCGGGTGGTTAACGCTCGTTTTTGTATTTTCCTCTCAATCATATGAGCAGCAAAGCATACAACCGTTATTAAGGAAATCACATATTTATATAGATATTGTCCGGCGTCTGCCTGAAGTGACGATAAAATATAGGTATAGCGTTATTAATTCGCATGCTTCGCCTTATGCCTTTATTGAATTTCTGTTCCGCAAGGGCGCTCATTTGTTTGTGTATGCCACCTTTGCTTCTATTCTATTTATGTTCATGCGTTCTTTAAATCCCAAGCGCTTGTTCCGGGCGATTGCGGTGACGCTCGTTGTGGCCATTGCGGTTCCGGCTTTGGATGAATGGAATCAGCTTCAATCCGATGAGCGCACAGGAAATGCGACGGATGTTGTGCTGGATTTTACAGGGGCATGTATTGGCATGATTGTTTGCTTATTGATGATAGGTTTTTTTAAGCTTTGGAGAAGATTTAAGTAGGGGAACGGAAATAAAAAGTTGCGGACAAAATGATGCGTATCCCTTATAATTATCGTTTGAGTAAGATTACGAAGGTATATAGGGGGAGTCGCAGCTTGCAACGCTTTGAACAACTAGATTCGCTCCGGGGATTAGCCGCGCTTGCGGTAATGGTGGGACATTTTTTTATCGTGTTCACGCCCTTTGCGCAAAATACATCGAGCTTAGGATTTTTGGAATATCCGCTGAATCTGCTTAAATATACGCCGCTGCATACGTTTTGGGGCGGGCATGAAGCGGTTATCATGTTTTTCCTGCTTAGCGGTTTCGTACTTTCACTACCTTTTTACAACGATCGTCAGCAGCCGTATACGAAATATGTGATCAAACGGATATGCCGGATTTATATTCCGTTCGTCGTCGCTTTGTTCGCAGCTATTTTGATGAGAGAAGCGGTATTTGAGACGAAGCTGACGGAATTGACCGGGTACTATAACAATTTGTGGACGAGACCGCCGGATTTTGCTTCGATTTTGCATCATTTGCTGTTTATCGGAAATTATAATACGACGAAGTATGATCCGATCTTGTGGACGCTCGTGCACGAGATGCGTATATCGCTATTATTCCCTTTTATTATGATTATTCTTGTAAAAGGCGGCTGGAAGCTCGGCTTGCCGCTTGCTTTCGCTTTATCCTACGGGGCTGAGTATTTACTGGCTCATTTTGAAACACGCTACATGACAAATTATGTGATTACCCTGCACTATACTTCGTTCTTTATTATTGGCGCGCTGCTGGCGAGATATAGAGATGGACTGAGACAAGCCTACTCCCGCTTGAACGGGTGGTGGATCGGGCTGCTTGTTATGGTTGCCATATGCGCCTATTCGTTCAAATGGATCGGCTATGGACAACCATTTCATGACATATTCAAGCCGGACCGGGGCGATTGGATGATTGCCTTGGGAGCCTCTTTCTTTATCGTCGCAGCTATATCGTCGGTGCGTTTATCGACGCTGCTGCAACGTAAGCCCTTGTTATTTTTGGGCAAAATATCGTACAGCCTATACTTGTATCATATGATTGTGCTATTATCGCTGGCGCATTTGCTAAATGGTATGCTGGATACATCATATATTGTTATGATTGCCTTTGTAGTTTCATTTGCAGTAGGCGCGCTCAGTTATTACTTTGTCGAGCTGCCGGCCATTCGTTTAGGTAAGCTGCTGACGAGCCGGGGCAAGAAGCAATCCGTTCCAGCGGGCAGCGGTGCTTCCGCCAGGATGTAAAGAAGTAGATAAGGTAGAGAAGGAACAGCTCTCGATTGAGAGTTGTTCCTTTTTTTAAAATATAAGAAAGTATAAATTTGAACCTTATACGATGCTTATATTTCACCGCGAAACGAGCTTTTGCCGCCAAGACGGCGACAGCCGTTTACGCTTGGTTTAAGCAAAGTACTGGATGACAAAGTCACGAAATTTGCGGGCCGCCAAGGAAAGGTACCGTTTTTCATGCCATATGATTTGGTAATGGCGTTGACAGACAGGAGATTCAATAGAGAGTAGAGTAAGTTTGGAATCCTCTCCGCTTTTGCATCCGAAAAGCGCAACACCCAGCCCGGCGCGGACAAGACTTGCAACGGCAGCGGGTTCGTCTACCCGGCAGACGAAATTTGGCGTTATCCCTGCCTGCCGGAAGAACATATCGTTCATTTTTTGAAACGGAAATTCCTCTTTGTAGCCGATAAATGGTTCATCAGCCACCTCGCTTAAGTGAACGCTAATGCGATCCGCAAATCGGTGCCCTTGAGGAACGGCCAAAAAAACATCTTCGTTAAGCACGGTCGCCTGTGCAAATCCCGGGCGATCGATAGGCAGTGCAGTAAAGCAAATATCAACCTCACCGGCTTCAAGCAAGTATGCTATTTCTTCCGTTGCAGTCTGTGTGATCCTAAAGTTGACTTCCGGGTGATGAGAAAGGAAATCGCTCAATGGTTCCGACAAACGATCCAGAGTCGAAGTCGCCAGATGAATGCTCCCATGCTCCAGTCCTGCTAGCTCGGCCACCTCCTTCTGTCCCTCGTCCAGCAGGGTGAGCGCCTTTTCCACTCTATCCAAAAACGCTTTTCCAAATGTGTTGAGCCGAATTCGCCCTCCCTGGCGGTCAAATAACGGGACCCCGACGTCTTCCTCTAACCGGGCGATCGTCTTGCTGAGCGCGGGCTGTGCGATACACAGCTCCTGGGCAGCCCTCGTCATATGTTCCATTTTGGCCACCGTTCTAAAATACCGCAATTGCAGCAGTTCCATCCTTTTCTCCCCTTCCCATATACCCTGGTATATAAACTATATTGCTTAAGATGTATTTTTGTTTATTTAGAATCGATTATAAAATAAAGCATGTAAGCAAAACAACGCCCTTTCCCGGGAAGAAGTGCTGGTGGAAATGAAGTGTTGAAGTGAAGTGTGGCAGAAGGGGGACGCGCGGCTTTGGAAACCGGAGTTCAACAGCAACAAGCAGGAGAAAAATTGATTCGTATTCTTGCATTCACTCTTGTCATATCTGTGATGAGCGCGACGATGTTCAATATTGTATTGCCTGAGATCGGCGCGGAATTTCACCTTTCACTCGCGCAAGTCAGCTGGGTCACATCAGCTTTTTTACTGATCTATGCCATCGGAACCGTTACCTATGGAAAGCTCGCCGACACCTACAAGCTCAAAAATCTGATCACATTCGGACTCATCTTTTTTGCTCTCGGCTCCATGATCGGTCTAGCCGCTCAAGATTATTGGATGGTTCTCCTCGGCCGGATGCTGCAGGCAGTGGGGGCTGCAGTTATTCCGGCTACGGCCTCGATCATCCCGGTTCGCTATTTTCCGCCTGAGAGCCGGGGACGCGCTTTGGGAATATCAATGACCGGTTTGGCAATCGGCGCTGCGATCGGTCCTGTCGTTGCCGCTTTAGTGGTCAGCGTTGTTCATTGGCGGTTTCTGTTCTGCATGCCTCTCTTTACGTTGTTCACATTGCCATTTTACCGCAAATATTTGGACGATGATCAAAAAAGGGCGGGGAAAATCGATTGGATTGGCGGCGGAATGCTCGCTGGAACGGTCGCACTGCTGCTTCTGGCGATCACGAATAAGGCGTGGTTTCCCGGTGCCGGCTGCCTGGTCTTGTTCGTTTTGTTTGTAGTGAGAATCCGTTCCGTTCCGGAACCTTTTATTAAGCCTGACCTGTTCAGAAGCAAAGGTTATTCTCTGGGGCTCTCGATTGCTTTCCTGGGGACCGGGATCGGTTATTCACTCGCTTTTCTGAGCCCGCAGTTGTTGTTCAATGTTAATCATCTGGCTCCGGGAATGATAGGCTTTGCGATGGTTCCAGCCGCAATTACAACCGCGGTCTTGGGACGAAAAGGCGGCAAGCTGGCGGATTCGAAAGGCAATCCGGTACTTTTTTATACGGCATCCGTACTTTTATTAACCTGTTTTGTTCTATTGTCTTCGTTCTCAGGAATTTCGCCGCTGTTCATAGCCTTCTTTCTGATCTTCGGCAATGTGGGGCAAGCGTTCATGCTCATTGCGTTGTCCAATGCGATTTCCCGGACGCTGCCGAAAGATCAGAGCGGGGTGGGAATGGGACTGCTGGCGATGCTTAACTTTATTGCCGGCGCGGTTTCCGCAAGCGTTTATAGCAAGACGGTTGATCAAGGCGCAGATTCCAACTGGAATCCGGCGAATTCGTATCCGGACGCGTTCGTTTATAGCAATATTTATTTTGTTCTTGTGATTATGCATGTGATTATTTTGTTGCTTTATTATTTTCAGTTCGGCAAAGCCAGCAAACAGAGGAGGAATATTTTATGAGAGCGATGGCGTTTTCTACATTTGGTCCACCAGAGGTGTTAAGGTTAACGGAACTTGTGGAACCGCAAGCGGGTGCAAGCGAGGTGCGTGTCCGGATCAAAGCAGCAGGCGTGATGCCGTACGACTACGGAGTGCGCAGTGGTTGGACTCTTGCCGGCTATACGATGACTTTTCCTGAAATTCCAGGCAACGAGTTCGCTGGCATCATTGATCAGGTGGGTGAAGGCGTATCCGGCTTCTCTGTCGGCGACGAAGTGCTGGGGTTCAACATGCTGAAGTGTTATGCCGAGTATGTGGCAGTCAAATCCGACCAGATAGTAATCAAGCCGGAAAACATGCCGTGGGAAGTTGCGGGCGGGTTTTCCGGCAACGGACAGGGCGCGCACCTTGCTTTGACGGCGCTTGGCTCCTTGGAGGGCGACACGGTGCTGATCCATGGAGCCGCCGGCGGTCTTGGCACCTTCGCGGTACAGTTGGCCAAGTTATGGGGTGCTGCCACTGTTATCGGTACTGCGAGCGAGAGCAATCACGACTATCTCCGCTCGCTCGGCGCGATCCCGGTCAGCTATGGAGAAGGACTTGTAGACCGGGTGCGCGCACTCGCGCAAGGTGGAGTGGACGCAGCGCTGGATGTCGCCGGTCCGGAAGCGTTGAGGGCCTCCATGGAGCTCGTCAAGAGCAAGGAGCGTATCCGAACGATGGTGTCCTTCGATCTCGCAAATGAGCTCGGGATTCGCCCGATCATCGGAACGCGGACCGCCGCGCGGCTCGCCGTACTATGCGATCTTTACGCCCAAGGGAAATTGCACATCCACATCAGGAAGGTCTTTCCGCTGGATCAGGCCGCTAGCGCCCATCGAGAAGTCGAGAGCCGGCACGGCCGCGGCAAGGTCGTCCTTACTGTCAACTAAATCGCATTTCACAAGCCTATAAAAAGTCCTTGAATTTTCTTATCCATGCGAAAAGCGCTGCCGGTATTTACGCGGCGAGATGCTCTCGTATTTGGCGAAGCAGGAGGTGAAGTAGGCTGCGTGGTTGAAGCCGACCTCCTCGGCGATCCGGGCGACCCCAAGGTCGGTTTGCAGCAGCAGCAGCTTCGCCTGTTCGATGCGGAAGCGCATCAAGTAGTCGAACGGCGCGCAGCCGAACTCCTTCTGCATGCATCTCGCGATATAGACAGGGTGGAAGTTAATGCTCTCGCCGAGCTCCTGCGCCGATATATCCTCCCGGTAATGCTCCCGCAGGTAAGAAGCGGCCTGCTCCGCGCACAGAGCGGACGGTGACGGGCCATGTGCCTCCATCGAAGCGGACAAATGTTCAATGACCTCTTGAAAAACAAGCTGCTGCTTCCATCTGACGCTAGGGATATGGTCATTCATATTGAGCTGCATAAGCTGGCGGATGAGGCTCTCCATCTTGGAAGGCTGGAGCAGCCTCGTAAACTGGGGCAGCTGCTTTGTGAAGGTTTGTGTTGTATAAATATTTTTTGTAAGCATTCTCTCATTCGAACTGTTGGCCAGCGGTACCGTCACCGATTGATCGGATACGTGCCATTCTCCGCTTGTTTGAAAGTGAATCCAGTAATAAGCGGTATGCTCTTGGCAGGCAAGCGTTGCGTAATGATAAGCATCCGGTCGTAAAATGAGCGCATGACCAGCGCTTACTTCGTAGTGGCGTTCTTCTTCCCCGACATATAAGCATCCGCTTGTCACAACAAGCAGGTCAAACACTTCGATGTTGCGTCTGCTTGGATGCTTGCGGCCTGGCGGCGCTACGGTATAGCCGCCGATTATGTAATGCGGCAGCGGCGGAATCGTCATATGGAAAATCGTCATGGCCTGGGATGCTCCTTTAGACGCTGAAGTTTGAATCGTTATAGTTTCGGTTGTAAAACTGATACATCAAGCTCAGTATAGCATCTATAATTTGAAAAGACGATTGATGATTTGACATCGGATGCGGCCTTATGAAAGGGTCATCACAGGGGGATGCTTGAATGGCTAAAACGGATAAAAAGTTTTCGCTGGGGATGTTGGCTTGGCCGATATTTATAGAATTGTTTTTGCAGTTTTTACTCGGGGCTGCGGATACGCTGATGGTTAGCCGGATATCGGATGACGCGGTTGCGGTCGTCGGCTTCTCTAATCAGCTGTTTCAAGCATTGATGACCTTATTTATAACCATAGCCAGCGGCGCGGGCATATTAATTGCGCAGAAGCTCGGTTCCAGGAACAGTGAAGATGCGCGTACGATTGCAATCATGGCGGTTAAGGTGAGTGCCGTCATAGGAATTGTAATTAGTATCGTGTTGTATTTAATGCCGGGAGAGATAGCTTCGCTGCTGCAATTGCCGAACCATTTGCTTCCGCTTGCGGAAACGTATATATCGATTGTCGGCGGCGGTATGGTGCTCATTGCGGTAATGGCGGCGCTCAGCAACTCTATCCGCAATACGGGCAATACGAAGGGGCCGATGTATACGGCGATCGGAATGAACGTCGTGCATGTTTTTTTCAACTATGCATTCATCTTCGGTGCGTTCGGTTTTCCAAAATGGGGCTTGCTCGGCGTGGCCGTTTCAACGGTGCTGTGCCGCTTATTGGCAGCGATTGTGCTGTTTTTCATGTTTTTGGGCTCCTTTGAACGTACGATCAGTATTCGGGATTTTAACGTGTTTAACCGCAAGCTTTTCGGAGATATTTTGCGAATCGGTTGGCCGCTCGGCGTCAATATGTCCTGCTGGTTCTTCACGCAGCTGCTTATTTTCAGCTTTATCGCAATAATCGGCTCGAATGAGCTGGCGGCGCGGACGTATATGAACACGCTGGAAGCGTTCTGCTTCATGCTTGGCTATTCCGTCGCGCTTGCGGTACAAATTCAAATTGCTCATCTGTATGGAGCAGGCAGGGTGAAGGAAGCTTACGGCATAGCCTTCCGGGCCATGTGGATCGGTCTCGCGGTCGTGGCGGTCAACGCTTTCCTCATCTTTTTGTTTGGCCGGCAGCTGCTCGGACTGTTCACGGAAAATGCCGAGATCGTCTCGCTTGGCGTATCCCTATTGGGACTCAATTTGCTGCTTCAGCCCGGCAAAATGATCAATATGGCGCTCAACAACGCGCTGAATGCGGTCGGCGACACCCGTTATACGATGTGGACGTCTATGTTCTCGATGTGGCTGATTGCGACGGGGCTCGCGTACTGGGTAGGGATTGAGCTCGGCTGGGGGCTGATCGGCATTTATTTATGTATGATTTTGGATGAGTATGTACGCGGCGCGGTGTCGCTGTTTCGTTGGAGGGGCCAGAAGTTTCTGCGCAAGGCGGAACGCAGCGAAGCCGATGCCGGAATAAAAGCAGACGGCAGCGGCGGCGGTCCGCTTGGCAAACAGTCGGCGCTGGATGTTTGAATAAAGATAGATTATCGCGCGAGCTGGAAGGGCTATGTTGGATTTTGTCCATTATAGGGGGAAGACTTTGTTCAAAAGCGCGGCTATGTTGGACTATCTCCAGTAAAATTGGCTCCTCTAGTCCGACCAGCAGTACTTTCAGTAGGAGATAGCTTTTCTATATTGGAGAAAGTACAGGATAGGTCACAAATTAGCTTTGAAAGCATTAAAGTTATTGGATAAAACCATTATCGGTTCTATACATTATGGGCAATGCAGAGGTTTAAAGAGTCCTGTATAATAGTAGCAGTAGGAAAAAAGCGGCCTCGCACTTGCAAGCCGCTGTTTTCCGTATAGCTGGCAAGGGAGCTGGAGTGTGAAATGGCATCTATGATGATAATGAATGAGAAAATACGAGCATCAGAGGTACGGCTGACAGGCATGAAGGGAGAAGACCTCGGCGTTGTATCACGCGATGAAGCGCTGGCGATGGCCAGGGAGCTGAAGGTGGATTTAGTTTGCACCTCGCTCATGAGCAGTCCGCCGCCGTGCAAGCTGGTCGGAAAGGGGCAAGCGAAGCAGGAGCTCAGCCAAGAGAAACGCGGGGAGAGAGTGAAGGAGCAGCCAAGCAAGGTGAAGGAGCTCCGCTTGACTCCCCACATTGAAGAGCATGACTATGACACGAAGCTGCGGCAAGCGGCAAAGCTCCTTGCATCCGGCAATGGCGTCCAGCTCATTGTGCGCATTCAAGGCAAGGAAGGACCGAAGGCGAAGGAGCTGCTTGAGCGAATGGTCAAGGACCTTGCCGGGAGCGGCAAGAAGCAGTCGGGCATTCAGGTTAGCGGCAAGCAAGCGGCGGTGCAGGTTCTGCCTTTGTGAGGAGGTTGCCCGAGGGATGGGCAGGGTACCGGGATTGCTCTGTCTGTCTTTGCTAAAAGCTTGCTTTTCACATGGATATGTATGCGCTTTCTTTGTTGATTAAGGTTACTGGGCATGCAGGTGTGTAAGTGTAAATGAGTATGTATGCATGAGGATTGGGCTGGCATATGGATTAGTGAGTGAAGCTTAGTGAGGGAAGCTCATTATACAGTGAGGTTAACCTCATTAAATCATGCTAGAAGCGGATGTAAATTTGATTTAGTGAGGCAAACTCATTCCCCGTGAAGCTAGCTTCACGTAGAGTGAGATTTACCTCACTCTTTTTACGGAACTTCGGTTGAGCGCGAAAAATAGTGAAGCGAACTTCACTATTTAGTGAGTTTGGTTCACGAGACTGAATGTGTGTGCGGACGGACGGACAGACAGACAGACAGCAGTAACCCTAATAACGTTTATTAACGAGGTGAATCGTTTATGACGAAAACGATGCATACAGGGCCGGTTAAGCTGCCGAAACGGCCGGATCCGAAGCTGTGGGTCAGCAAAGCGCCGTTCGGTCTGGGGCGTATTAAACCGCATCATATTCGTGACACAATCAAGGTTGTTTGGGATAACCGCGATAATCTGCCTTATGCATACCGGATTTTAACGCAAGGAGTATGCGACGGCTGCGCGCTCGGCGTATCCGGGCTGTATGATCAGACGCTGGAAGGACCGCATATCTGCACGACAAGGCTTAATGTGCTGCGGCTGAATACGATGCCGGCCATTAAGCCTGCAATGCTGCATGCGGATATCGAAGAGCTGCGGAAGCTCGGAAGCTCGGAATTGCGTAAGCTTGGAAGGCTGCCTTATCCGCTTATCCGCAGCAAGGGGGAGCGCAGCTTCCGCAGGCTGTCATGGGATGAAGCGCTTGATCGCATCGCAGCCAAAGCGCGGGCAATCGATCCGAAGCAGCTGGCATTTTACTTAACGGCGCGCGGGATCACGAATGAGTCGTATTACGCAGCGGCCAAGGCGGCGCGTCTAATCGGCACGAACAATATCGATAATGCATCCCGCATATGTCACTCTCCTTCCAAGACCGCGATGAAGCGGTCGGTTGGAGTCGGCGCTTCAACGTGCAATTATAAGGATTGGATCGGGACGGATGTGCTCGTCTTCTGGGGAAGCGTGGCGGCAAACAACCAGCCGGTGTCGACGAAGTATATGTATGCCGCTAAGCGGAAAGGGACGAAAATTATCGTCATTAATCCCTATCGCGAGCCGGCCATGGAAGGCTACTGGATTCCGTCGATACCGGAATCCGCTTTGTTCGGCACGAAGCTGGCCGATGACTTCTACCAGGTCAACATCGGCGGTGACATTGCGTTCATGCACGGCGTCATGAAGCAGTGGTTCGAGATGGAGGAAGAGCAGCCCGGCTCAGCGATCGATCATGCTTTTGTTAGGGAGCATGTGAATGGATATGAGGCACTTAAGCCGCATGTACTGCAGCAGAGCTGGGAGCTGCTTGAGAAGTCGTCCGGGCTGACGAAGGAGCGGATGGGTGAATTCGCAAGGCTGCTTGCGGCGTCGAAGTCCGGCGTTTTTGTGTGGAGCATGGGGCTGACGCAGCACCGGTTCGGGACGGATAATATTTCGCAGGTTGCAAACCTTGCGCTGCTGAGGGGCTTTCTCGGCCGTGAGCATTGCGGCTTAATGCCGATACGCGGCCATAGCGGCGTACAAGGCTCCGGCGAAATGGGCGCCGATCCGTTCAGCCTGCCTGGCGGCGAGTTTAAAGGAGCAGACATTAGCCGCATTGAAAGCCTTTGGGGCTTTAAGCTGCCGGAATGGCAGGGCGATATCGTAGGCGTGTCGCTGGAAAATGCACTTCTGCCCGAACGGCATGAACGCAAGCTGAAGCTGTTCTATACATCGGGCGGCAACTTTATCGAGACGATGCCGGATCCTGATTTTGTGAAGCGCTGCCTAGAGGCAGTTGATATAAGGGTACACCAGGACATCGTATTGAACAGCTCGACGCTGCTTGATGCGCAGGAGGAGGTGATCGTCCTTCCGGCGATGACGCGATATGAGCAGCCGGGCGGCGGCACTTCCACGTCTACGGAGCGGATGGTTTATTTCTCGCCGGCCATCGACGGTCCGCGTATCGGAGAGGCTCGCGCGGAATGGCAAATATACGCCGATCTGGCTGCTCGTATTCGGCCCGAGCTTAAAACAGCTATTACCTTCAATGATGCCGAAGCGATCCGCAGAGAAATTGCGCTCAGCGCTCCCCTTTACGACGGGATACAGCATTTGAATAAGCAAGGCGATGTGTTTCAATGGGGCGGAGCATGGTTGTGCGAGGGCGGCATTTGTCCGACCGTTGACGGAAAGGGCAATCTGCTGGCGATCGAGCTGCCTGAGCTTCGTAAGCCGGAGGGACACTTTTATGCTACAACAAGGCGGGGCAAGCAGTTCAATTCAATGATTTATGGGCAAAAGGATGCTTTCAACGACGCTGGCCGCTACGATGTGCTGATGAATGAGACGGATGCAGCAGAGCTCGGTATCGCGGAAGGTGACGCGGTTGTCGTCTACAACCGCAGCGGTACCTTCCACGGCAGAGCCAAGCGCGAAGCCATTGCGCGAGGCAATATCGAGCTGTACTGGCCAGAGGGCAATTACCTTTTCCACAGAGGGGTGTATGAGCCGCATGCGGGCATTCCCGAATATAACGCATCGGTCGTCGTGGAGCGGGCGGATACGTATCATGCTTTGAAGGACACGAAATATACAGAGAAGCGGATCGAGGAGCTGGAGATGGAGCCTCCCGCATAAGCAGAAGCCAAGAAGGCAGAGAGGGGGAGGCGGCTCTGACGGAAAATTCGAACACGACGAAGTGGCGCATACTGAAATACGACGGAAGCGCGCACTTCGAGATGGACGACGAGATCGCGACGGAATTTGCGCTTACATTAAAGCTGGATGGCGAAGAGTTTGCGACTTTAGTGTGCTCGCCGTCCCATTTGCAGGAGCTGGTCATCGGCATCCTCGCTTCAGAAGGCGTTATTCGTTCAGCCGGTCAAGTTAAAGCATTGTCCATCCACGAAGATACAGGCTTTGCTTATATTGAACTCGAGCATAAGCAATCAGTGAGCCGCGATTATTATACGAAACGGTTTATCGGCTCTTGCTGCGGGAAGAGCCGGCAGTTTTATTTTCACAATGATATGCTGACCGCGAAAACCATCATAACCCGCACGCGAATTAAAGCCGGGCAGTGCATTAAGTTTATGCGGGAGCTGCAGGACAGCTCGCCGGATTTCCGCAGCACGGGCGGCGTTCATAATGCGGCGATTGGCACTTCGACCAAGCTGCTGGCCGTCCGGACGGATATTGGCCGCCATAACGCGCTCGATAAGCTGTTCGGCTATTGCCTTCTGCACCGGCTCCGTACCTCGGATAAGGTGATCGCGTTCAGCGGCAGGCTTTCCTCGGAAGCGGTGCTGAAGGCGGCTAAGATCGGCTGCGGCATTATGCTCAGCAAGTCTGCACCGACCGATCTCGCGCTTCGTCTCGCAGACGATCTTGGCATAACGTGCGTAGGTTTTATTCGTAGCGGCGAAATGAATGTATATACGCATCATGAACGGATTGACTTTACCAATTGATTGACAGGTTGGAAACGATTGTATATCATGTATCGAAAATCAATATAGATAGAGAAGGAGTTAAAGATGCTTCGACGATTTTTTGCCTATTATAAGCCTTACAAAAAACTGTTCCTGCTCGATTTCTGCTGTGCGGTTCTGCTCGCCTTTCTGGAGCTGTGCTTCCCGCTCGCGGTCAGCTATGTCATTAATACGCTGCTGCCTGCCCAGGACTGGGGGCTGATTCTAACGGCTTGTGCAGTTTTGCTTGTCGTTTACGTCGTAAATACGCTATTGAGTTTTGTAGTTACCTACTGGGGCCACATGCTCGGCATTAATATTGAAACCGACATGCGCAAAAAGCTGTTCGATCACGTGCAGAAGCTGAGCTTCCGTTTCTTCGACAATACGAAGACGGGCCATCTGATTTCTCGCCTGACCAATGATTTGTTCGAGATTGGCGAGGTGGCGCATCATGGGCCGGAGGATATGTTCATCGCTTTGATGACGCTGCTCGGGGCATTCGGCATTATGGCGTACATCAATCTTGAGCTCGCGGTTTTGACCTTCGTCATCATTCCTATCATTATATGGCTTGTCCTGTATTTCAACGGCAGAATGACGAAAGCGGTCGAACGTCTTCTCTCGGATATGGCTGACTTCAATGCGCGCGTCGAGGACACAGTAGGAGGCATTCGCGTTGTTCAGGCCTTTTCGAACGAGAAGCATGAGAAGAAGCTGTTCAAAGCGAACAACCTGCGTTTCCGGGAAGCAAAGCTTTTTTCGTATAAGCTTATCGGCTTGAATGCTTCCATAACGTACATGCTGATGCGCTTAGTTTCGGTATTTGTGCTTATCGCAGGCGCCTGGTACGTGCTTCAAGGGAAAATGAATTACGGTGATTTTGTCGCATTCGTCCTCCTGACCAACATCTTCTTCAAGCCCATCGAAAAAATTAATGCCGTTATCGAGAGCTATCCGAAAGGAATCGCCGGCTTCAAGCGGTATATCCAGCTGCTGGAAACGGCGCCTGACGTTGCGGATAAGCCGGGTGCGGCTGAGGTAGACCGGTTAAACGGAGATATTCAGTACCGCGGAGTTACTTTTGGCTATGAAGGCGAAGCGAAGGTGCTTCAAAATATTGATCTGACTATTCGCGCAGGCGAAACGATCGCATTCGTCGGACCTTCTGGTGCCGGCAAAACGACGCTGTGCAGCCTGCTGCCAAGGTTCTATGAAATTGAGGACGGCAGCATTTCCGTCGATGGCTACGATATCCGTGACCTGAAGCTGGAATCGCTGCGGAAG
The DNA here is from genome assembly GCF_003337375.1 of Paenibacillus prosopidis. Classification (GTDB taxonomy): domain Bacteria; phylum Bacillota; class Bacilli; order Paenibacillales; family Paenibacillaceae; genus Pristimantibacillus; species Pristimantibacillus prosopidis. The sequence continues at coordinate 58,899 of NZ_QPJD01000007.1, read as the reverse complement.
CAGATCGGTATCGTGCAGCAGGATGTATTCCTTTTCGCGGGCACGATTCGCGAGAATATCGTCTACGGGAAGCTGGGAGCATCGGATGAAGATATTTGGACGGCGGCCCGGCGGGCGCGTCTGGAGGAATTCATCCTGGCTCAGCCCCAAGGGCTGGAAACGGTTGTCGGCGAACGCGGCGTGAAGCTTTCCGGCGGACAGAAGCAGCGGCTTGCGATTGCGCGGATGTTCTTGAAGAACCCGCCGATCCTCATTCTCGACGAAGCGACATCGGCGCTCGACACGGAGACCGAGGCTGCGATTCAGCAATCGCTAGCTGAGCTGTCCGTTGGCCGTACGACGCTCGTCATCGCACATCGGCTGGCAACGATCAAAAATGCCGATCGCATCATCGTTGTCACCGAGGACGGCATTACCGAGCAGGGCCGCCACGAAGAACTCGTATCGGCAGGCGGCATTTACAGCCGTTTGCACCATGCGCAGTTCGGCAATAGATAAGCAAATAGGCAGTCAGGGTGGTCATAAAAGACCGCACGGCTGCTGATTTTCTATATGTTGGTATTTTTCCGGTTGAAACGAGCAATCTCCATCACACCTTGCATAGGACGAGTTTGTATAACGGTAATTTTTGGTCTTATTCACACTGAAACAACTTCTGACTCTCCAAAAACCGATGAATAACGCCTATGGTTTGCTCTATTTCAGTCAGTAACGCAGAAATAGAGGATCTAGCGCCATTTATTCTTATCCTTTGTCGCTGAATTGACGAGCCGTACGATGCGGTATAAAATGAGTAAACGATTTTTTTAAATTCTAAGAATTTATAAGTTTCACACTTATATCTGCTTAGAATTCTCCGCGAAACGACACTTCGCCTCCAGAGGACGGCGAAGCCGTTTACGCTTGGCGCTGATTCGAAAAAGAGAAAGAGAGAAAGAAGGTTGAGAGGGATGGGAGTCCTGCAGAAACAGCTGTCGCCGCTCGTGCAGTCGCTTGATTTGAAGCCGCATATCGAAGGCGGATGGTACAAGGAGATTTGGAAGGCCGGTTTTGAAATACCGCAGGAGGTGCTTGGCGCTCCTTATTCAGGGCCGCGATTTGCGGCATCATCGATCTATTTCCTGCTTCACCCTGAGGAGTTCTCCGATTGGCACACGGTTTATTCGGACGAGCTGTGGATGTGGCATTCCGGCAGTCCGCTAATGCTGACGCTTGGCGGCACAGAAGCTGCACCGGAGATAAGAAAAGAAATTATTGTTGGCCCGGATGTGCAAGCAGGTCATCAGCCGCAGGCGTTAGTACCGGCGAACGAATGGCAAATGGCGCGGCCGCTGGGCGACGAGCCTGTACTCGTATCCTGTGTCGTAGCGCCAGGCTTCCATTACGATGATTTTAAGCTAATCAAGAGATAGTCCGCAGCAGGCAGAAGATGGGAATTACTTCTATAAAGGCCATCCATTTGGCTCCTGACTATATACCATTTATGAAAAAAGCAACTGCTCAGGTTTTGATCGCCTGGGCAGTTGCTTTTTCGTTAATGAGGTTAATAGTAAAACTTGTTATGCAGGAAGCTTGATTTTTTGTCCGGGATAGATGAGATCGGGGTTTTTCAATTTGTTAATGTCGCGAAGCACCTGCCATGTTGTTCCGTATTTTTTGGCAATGGCCCAAAGCGTATCGCCTTTTTTCACGATATAGACGGCTGCGACAGGTTCAGGCTTCGGCTTTGGTTCGGGCTTTGGTTCTGGTTTAGGCTCTGGTTTAGGCTCCGGCTTTGGAGTAGGAGGGACTGGCTTCGCACCTTCAGTTATGCGGCCTTCTACGATAGGATTCGCTTTGCCGAGCCTTTGGATGTAAGCAATCAGCGCCTCGTCGAGCGCGCCGTACATGCCAGCTTGAGGATATTTGCTGAACATCGTATATTCATCGCCGCCGGCAGCAAGGAAGTCATTGGTTGCCAGCGTATAAGTCGCTCTATCATCCAGCGCTTTGCCGCCTACCTTAACGGTGTGGACGCGATCGCCTTTGGCGGCTGCCGGATCAATTTTAAAAGTTAGCCCGGCGACTTGTGGGAAGGCACCTTTCGCGTTCGGATAGTCGGATACGCCGTTCTCCAATGCGGCCTTAATATCCGCTCCAGTTACTTTGACCGTAACAATTTGATTGCCGAAAGGAAGGACGGTAATGACTTCGCCTTTCGTAATCATGCCAGCATCAATGGATGAACGAATGCCGCCGCCATTCGTGAGCGCCGCATCGGCGCCTGTAACGTCAAGCAAGGCGTCGGCAAGCAGGTTGCCGAGATTCGTTTCGCCGGCGCGAACCTTCTCGCGTGCACCTTCGAGCAATACGGCCGTTTCCCCAACCTCTTCAGCAAGAATTGCTTCCTGACTCTTTTGAACGGATGCTACAAGGGCAGCAACAGCGGCATTTGGCACAAATTCTGCGGCTTCCGCCTGATTGATAAGCGTCGCTTGCTTCTTCGTGACCTTGCCGTTATCGACCCATAGGTCGACGACGCCAACATACTTCGTGTATTCGCCTGCGCTTACGATAAGCGTTCCGTTATCGGCTGTAAGCCCGTCCTCGAGTACGGTATGGCTGTGACCATCGACAAAAATATCGATGCCGGCCACTTCCTTCGCCACCTTCAAGCTCGTATCGACGCTTGATTTGTCCTGTCCAAGGTGACCGACAGCAACGATAACATCGGTCTTGTCCTTAAGCTCGTCTACGATCAGCTGCGCTTCTTTAGCCGGATCGGTGAAGGTGATGCCTTCAACGTTTTTTGGATGCGTTTTGTAGGCAGTCTCCGGCGTCGTCAATCCGAAAATGCCGATTTTCACACCATCAACAACCTTAATGATGTAAGGCTCGAACAGGCGGCTGTCGTCTGCTGCTTTTACGTTTGCGCTAATCATCGGGAAAGTAAGCTTGCTTTTGAGCTCAAGCAGTTTTTTGGAGCCGTAATTGAATTCGTGGTTGCCGGGGGCCATTACATCGTAGCCCATTTTGTTCATGACATCCACGACGCTTTCGCCGTTCACGAGCGTGGCGAAGGTGGTGCCGTGAATAGCGTCTCCGCCGTCAATGACGAGGGTGTTGGCGTTTTTGCTTCTGTAGCTATCGATAATACCGGCAATCTTGGCTAAACCCATCTCACCGCTTGCCGCTTCTGCGGCTCTGGCATGCATATCATTCGTATGTAATAGCGTGATGTGTTTACCGGCTGGGGCCGGCATGTCTGCGTCTGCAGCCGCAGCGCTGCTCGTTGCCCCTAGCAATAATGCACCGGTAAGCAGTGCGGGCAGCAGCCATTTTGAATGTTTGCGCATCCATTTTTCATCCTTTCACGATATATTTGTAATAGCATGGTTCCACACTATATATTCTACCAGTTTCCAATTAAAACCTTTTTGAATATTCGGTTAATTATAAGTAAAGGCTGTCTCAAAGGTGTTTCTTCTACTGGGAGGAATCCGGATCGCTAATCGACAGTCTGTAAAACCCATAATAAAAAAAGGCTGTCCTCATGGACAGCCCTCGCAATCTTAATCATATTAAACGTTAATCGCGCTAACGGATGCTTTCACCAGTGCAATAAATTTCGGTCTGGCTTGTTCAGCGACGCGCACTACCTGCTCATGCGTCAGGGGCTCAAGCTCATCGCCGATAGCCATGTCCGTAATGCAAGTGATGCCGGCAACGCGAATTCCGCAGTAGTTAGCGGCGATGACTTCAGGCGCGGTTGACATGCCGACGGCATCGGCTCCCCAACCAGCCATCATCGAAAGCTCGGCAGGTGTACAGTAGGTTGGACCAGATATGCTTACGTACACTCCTTGCTGCAGCTTAATGTTCAGTTCGGCCGCTTTGGCGGCAACGATTCCGCGAAGATCGCGGTTATAGGCCTGGGACATATCCGGGAAGCGGGGACCGAGCTCAGGTATGTTGGCTCCCATCAATGGATTGCTGCCCGTATTGTTGATATGATCCGTTATTAACATGAGATCGCCGGCAGCGAACGAGCGGTTCATGCCGCCAGCCGCATTCGTTACAAGCAGCGTATCAATGCCGAGCTGCTTCATGACATAGACGGGGAAGACGACCTCTTTCATCGAGTATCCCTCGTAATAGTGAAAGCGGCCTTTCATAACGATAACATTCTTACCCTCCAACTGGCCAATAACGAGCTCGCCGGAATGACCTTCTACCGTAGAAACGGGAAAGTGGGGGATTTGCCCGTAAGGAATAACAAGTGCTTCCGTCACTTCATCGGCCATTACACCGAGACCAGAGCCGAGAATCAAACCGATTTGCGGCGATGTTTGCAGTTGGTCGCGTATGTAGGCCGCAGCTTCATTTATTTTGCTTAACATATTTTCCATGGGTGATGTACCTCCTAAAGTTAGTGAAGCAAAGCTCGCTTCGTATTCGAAAGCTTTAGCTGGAATGATATTACAGCATTACAATCATAGCGTATCGCATGAGCAAAAGTAAACCAACGGCTTTTTCGGAAGGATGTCATTGTTGTTTCGGACAAAGCTTCGTATAATGAACATTATTATGCGTATCTAGTCCACATAATTGGATAGGATAGGGACGAGAAGCTATGAAAATGAAGCGGAGGAACAAACCATGAGCAACAATTACTCGCCAGCTGAAGTAGCGGCAATGATCGACCATACGATATTAAAGGCCGATGCGACGAAAGAAGAGATTTTACAAATTTGCCGCGAGGCTAAGCAATATCAATTTGCAACCGTATGCGTCAATGCGGGATGGGTTGCGGTAGCAGCTAATGAGCTGAAGGGCTCGGGCGTCGGTATCACAACGGTGGTGGGCTTTCCATTAGGCGCTACAACGACAGCATCTAAAGCGGCGGAAGCTAAATTTGCAATTGCAGACGGCGCAACGGAAGTAGATATGGTTCTAAACATCGGTTTGTTGAAATCGGGAGACTTGGAAGGCGTACAGCGTGACGTCGAGGGTGTCGTTGAAGCCTGCAATGGCCATGCCGCAGTTAAGGTTATTTTGGAGACGGGTCTTCTGACTGACGAAGAGAAGGCAGCAGCTTGCCAAATTTGCAAAAAAGCTGGAGCCGACTTCGTTAAGACGTCAACCGGCTTCGGCAAAGGCGGAGCTACCGTAGAGGATATCGCACTTATGCGCCGCACGGTAGGGCCTGATATGGGTGTAAAAGCATCCGGCGGCGTACGCGACCGCGAAACGGCGCTGCAAATGTTTGCGGCTGGCGCAACGCGCATCGGCACTAGCTCTGGCATCGCGATTGTGACCGGCGGCAAGGGCGAAGGCTACTAAAGTCTAAGTAGGCAAGCTCCGTGATTTATCTTGTATAGTTGGATGTTAAAGGTGAAAAGGCTGTCCCACATTAGTCGATGACGGGGCAGCCTTTTATTGCTATCGTGGATTTTATCCAGCATAGGGTCAAAATTACGGCGGCACGATAGGCTATATTGGATTTTGTACAGTAATCCGCCCAGTGAGTGAATAATGAATCATCGTTACTGCAAATATCCAATATAGCCTCAAAAGAAGTGACGCCGCGTTATTAACGCTCGCAGCTAATGGTCAGGTTGGCGCGCAGCGCTTCGCCGGCACCCAGCATAACGAGCTCCTCTTGACGATTCAGCTCACCCGTCTTGGCCATCCACGGCTCCGCGCACACGAAAGGACGATCCTTCGCCGACCACAGCACCATGTATTTGAAAATATCATCGTAAGTCATGCGGACGCGCGCATCCGGAGCTACAGGGAACGAGATCTCGCTCTTCTTCGTATCGAGCAGGCAGACGGACTCCACGAGCCCTTCCAAATCAATCACACCATCGAATGGTTTCTCCGCGTTATCGTTGTAATCGAAATAACGGGTCGCATCCGTTTCATATGTGATCCGCTTATCCGAAGCAATCGCAAAATAAGGGTGGAAGCCCGCATAGAACGGCATAGCTTCAGATTCGCTCAAATTGCTGTATTGCTGGCGCGAATGTAATTTTCCGTCCTGCAGAGCGTAAGTGAACAGCAGCTCGAACGCAAATGGATAAGCTATCAGCGTTTGCTCATTGCTGCGCAATCGAATCGTGATCGAAGCCTCGCCATCGGTCTGAGTGTCAACGACTTCCCACACAGCTGTACGGGCGACGCCGTGGTTTGCCATTTTGTACGGCTTCCCGTTCCATTCGTAGGAAAGCTCCTCGAGCTGGCCGCAAATCGGAAATAAAATCGGATTGCCGCCGCGAATATTTGCAGTAGGGTGCTCGAACGTAGCTTTGTCCAAATAAAACAGCTCCAGTCCGTTCAACTGGCAGCCAATAACGATACCGCCTCTTTCCGGACATACAAGCACGCGAGAAGAGGTGCTTTGTTCCGTTAATTCATAAAGCGTATACGTGTCTTTAAAGCTTCTTACTTCGTAGTTACTCACTTTGTTCCCTCCAATAAGATAAGTATGTTTTTCCACAATCATACCACACTCTGGATAGGCAGGCGTTGCCCTTTTACCATCGCCTATAGGGTTGTTTCACTATCCCCGGCATTAGCCAGTCTACTTCAAGCAGGTGCAATGCAGGTTTCAAAATGGACGAATCTATAAAATCATCCATCTACGCCAACCCCGGTTTACTAGAATAATATAAATTAACTTCAGAGAGAGAAGCAGTGATACAATATGGCATACACAATCCTTCCGGTTCCCAGCTATTATAGACGCGCATTTTACAGCAGCCCGCCTGCGCTCTCTGTTGTCAAAGCCGCCCTTAGCTCCTCCCTCCGAGTGAAGGGGCGGTATTAAAATGATACGATGCGAATAAAAACAAAAAAAGCGGCAGTATTCCATAAGGTCTGACCGACCTGGAGGATACTGCCGCCTTCTATATGCGCAAATTACTGAACGGCTTCGGTTCCAGCTGCGCCTTCGGCAGGCGTTTCGGTTGCAAGCGTGTTTGTAATTTTCGCTTTTTCACGAATTTTTGCCATCCATGCTTCCGAAAGCTCATTTGCTTCCGTAGCAACGAGCTGTTTGCGGATTTCTTCCTTCTTCTCTTCAAAAGTTGGAACTACAGCAGCTTTCTCGGCTGTTTTCTTAATAATGTGGAAGCCATGCTCCGTTTGAACGACACCGCTTAATTCATTAACCTTCAGTGCGAATGCCGCTTCTTCAAATTCAGGAACCATAGCGCCCTTACCGAAGAAACCAAGATCTCCGCCGTTATCCTTTGAGCCTGGGTCGGTCGATTTCTCTTTGGCAAGCGTCGCGAAATCCGCGCCTTGCTTCAGCTCGGCCAAAATGGCGTCAGCTTCTTCTTTGGTTGCCACCAAAATATGCGATGCCTGAACTTGTTCAGGTGTGCCCAGCGATGCTTTGTTCTCATCGTAAAACTTCTGAATCTCTGCGTCCGTTACGTCCGTTTGCGGCTCCAAAATTTTGCGGATCGTCAGGTTTACTTTCGTGTCCTTCTGCAAGGATTCAAGTGTCATGCCGTATTGTGCAAGCGTTGCATTGAATTCCTCGTCAGAGCCAAAGCTCTTTTTGATCAAATCAATCTCGGCAGTTACATCAGCATCGGATACCGTAACGCTGGCCGCCTTCGCTTCTTGCCCGATAAGCTCTTGTGTAATCAGATTATCCAGCGTTGCCGCGCCGCCTGCTAAAACTAATTCATCATAGAGTCTGTCCTTGCTTATATTGACACCGTTAACGGTTGCCACGGTTTCATTGCTGCCTCCAAATGGCGGCTTAATCAGCACGATAATCAGTGCTATAGCCAGGATAGCGGAGATAGCGATCCATGCTTTACTGCTTCCGCCTTTAGGTGCTTGCTGAGCGGCTTCCGTGTTCGAAGGTGCAGCTGCTGCGCGGATCTCATCGTTTGCGTCTTCAGGGAGCTCTTCGCCTGCTTCTTTCAAAAGCTCTTCTTCTATAGCCGCATCTTGCTCCGACAGCTTGTCCTGCTGCTCTTCATTGTCGTACGTGTAGCGCTCTTCTTTCGCAGTCAATTCGTTTTCTTCATCTTTTTTGTTGGACTGCGATTCATTGTTATTCATTCGATAAACTCCCTTCGATTTGCCTGTCTTCACATACTATAACAAAACAAAATTGAAAAAACCTTAATCTAAAATAAAAATATGTCTTGCAACATTTGTCGATTCGTATTAATTGTATAGTTATACCAAGTATGTTTTCAAGTTACAGCGCCAATTTGATGGCTTTAAAGCATTTTTTGCCCGGGTAAACTTCATTGTTTAAAGGAAGCGGGAGGGATGTTATGATAGTTGCAAAAGGCAAACCAGCATTTTCCTACAGCATTCGCGGTGGCTTCTGCTTACTATCATTAACTACAAATCATTTGTAGGAGGGATCGGCTTGCGGAAAAATACGGGTGTATTTATACGGTTAGCAATATCAATGCTCATACCGTCGCTTGGCTATCTGCTGCTGCGGTCGTCGGCGCTCGACAAAAGCATTAATGCACCGCATGAGCATTTTTATATAGTCAGTCTTATATCCGTATTGGCTCTATCTCTCGCGATAGCAGTTGGATTCGTAGCGATTCAGCTGCGTAATATTAAGATTAGCTTTCTATCGTTGTCCTATGTATCGCTAGCAGCGATGTTCGTCCTGCACGGCTTGTCTACCCCCGGTTTTCTGATTCACCATAGCAGCATTTCGACTAATGCCGCTCAGCTTAGCATTTTGTTGGCTGTCGTTTGGCTGTGGCTTTCCTCAATCTCTGTTGATCAACCGCTCATCAGATGGTTGGCAAATTGGCAGCGCATGCTGCTGCCCGTATGGTCGTTGTCGGTTTTTGCTTTCTGCGCTGTGCTTTGGATGTATCCAGACTTGACCCGTTACTTTCATTTGAAAGAAAACCCGGTGAAATGGTACGCGACTTTCTTTATTGTTGGAATGAACGGATGGACGATGTACAGATATTTGCAAACGTACCTGTCATCCCACTTTCCGCTGCAGCTTTCTGTCGTATACAGCTCGGGCTGGCTGATTATCGCCCAGCTTATTATAGTAACCGGGCAAGCCTGGAACGTAAGCTGGTGGTTATACCATTTCATGCTACTGGCATCCGTGGTTGTTATGGTCGTCGGTATTATTTACCAATATGTAAGCTCAAGATCGATCACGGCATCCATCAAGATGATGTTCCGCGCAAACCCGGGAGAATGGATTCGTACATATATGTCTACAAGCGTCAGGGAGCTGGTCATGACGACAGAAGCGCGCGATTCGTATACGGCAGGCCACAATTATCGTGTTGCCTTATATGCGCTAAAGCTTGGAGAAGAGCTCGGCTTGTCATCAAGCCAGCTGCGGGCGATTGCGCAAGGCGGACTCGTTCACGACGTCGGCAAGCTTCGTATCCCTGATCCCATATTGAATAAAACTGGCAAGCTCACGACTGCGGAACGGCAGGTTATTGAGCTGCATCCCGTTTCCGGCTTTGACTTGTGCAAGCGTCTGGGCTTTATGCCGGAAGAGCTTAGCGTTATTCGTTCCCATCACGAAAAATGGGACGGCAGCGGCTATCCGGATCAATTAGCCGGTGAGCAAATACCGCTTCTGGCACGCGTAACTGCAGTGGCCGACGTATACGACGCGCTAACCTCGTCGCGGTCTTACCGTCAGGCAATGTCCCACGAAGCGGCCATGGATATTATCGTGAAGGAGAGCGGACGGCATTTCGATCCGCAATGCGTGCAGGCGTGGGAACGGCTTGTCCAGGAGCAGCCGGATTTTTTCGAGGAGACGCTACGGAACAGCCCGCACTTGAAGCTGGAGCGTAAATTAGCGAGATAACAGGATTTCCTTTTGCTGCCTTACAGTTGTAAAATAGAAGCGTTCCAATTTAAAATTTGGAGGGAAATCAAACATGACTTATCAAGCGGCTAATAATCGATATGAGGGTATGAAGTATAACCGGGTAGGTCGCAGCGGATTGAAGCTGCCGGCTATTTCACTGGGACTATGGCATAATTTCGGCGGCGTTGACCGCTATGAGAATGGACGGGCGATGGTTCGCCGGGCTTTCGATCTGGGCATTACACACTTCGACCTTGCCAATAACTATGGGCCGCCTCCGGGCTCTGCAGAAGAAACGTTTGGACAAATATTGAAGCAGGATTTCGCAGCTTACCGCGACGAGATGATTATCTCGACGAAGGCGGGCTATCATATGTGGGAAGGCCCGTACGGGGAATGGGGCTCGCGGAAATATTTGATTTCCAGCCTGGATCAAAGTCTGAAGCGGATGAACCTGGAATACGTTGATATTTTCTATCATCACCGGCCGGACCCGGAGACGCCGCTGGAAGAAACGATGGCGGCGCTCGATCATGTTGTCCGGCAAGGAAAAACGCTGTATGTTGCGATTTCCAACTATAGCGCGGAGCAAACGGCCCGCGCTTCCGAAATATTGAAGGGGCTCGGCACGCCATGCCTTATTCATCAGCCTTCCTATTCCATGTTCAACCGCTGGATTGAAAACGGGCTGCAGGACGTGCTGGAGCAGGAAGGCATCGGCTCGATTGTATTCTCGCCGCTTGCCGGAGGCTTGCTCACCAACCGGTACTTGAATGGCGTTCCCTCAGACTCGCGCGCAGCAGGTCCAAGCGTATTTTTGAAGACGGATCAAATAACGGATAGTAAGCTGAGCAAGGTTAAGCTGCTGAATGATCTGGCGCAAGAGCGTGGACAATCGTTGGCCCAAATGTCGCTTGCATGGGTGCTGAGAGGCGGCAAAGTGACTTCTGCTTTAATCGGAGCAAGCAGAGTAGAACAAATTGACGATAATGTCGCGGCGTTAAGCCGTCTCGACTTTAGCAAGGAAGAGCTCGGCCGGATTGAAACGATTCTGGCGGCTGATTAAGCTGAATAATAATATAAATCCAATAAACGCTAGAGTCTGGCCCGTGATATGACGGGCTGCTCTAGCGTTTTTCTTCTACAACTTACCGATAAAAGGTATAATAGTGTCAAAGTTCGACATGCGCGGTTTACGCGGGTTGGAAGGGGAAAACAGCTTGAACAAGATGTCGTTAAGGACAAAAGGCGTAATCTTAATTGTTCTCATTTCTTTTATCCCGTTGCTGATTGCAGGAGTTGGAAACTATTCCGCAGTGAAGCAATCGATGCTTCAATCGGAGATTGAGAAGACAAGCAGCAAGCTAATCAGCCGCGGAAACCTTTTATCGTCGTGGATGGCTATCCGCAAAGCAGAGGTGCTCGTGATGAGCCGTACGGAATTGGTGCGCTTCGGTACGGATGCCGAGCGTCTTCATTATTTTGGACGCGAGCTGGTACGCAGCGGATTTACCTATTATTCAATTGGATATATGGATGAGAATGGGTTAGGCCTGCGAACGAACGGCGGAAAAACGGACATGAATAATGAGCCTTTCTTTGACGCGGCGATGGAAGGCGAGGTTATCATTACAGACCCTTACATACCTACATTTTCCGACACGCCTCAGTCATTAATTGTCGTACCCGTATATGGAGCAGCGAATGAGGTAAAAGGGGCCGTTTACGCATCCATCCTTTTCTCAACGCTTCGGCCATACATTGAGCTAGCTGGAGAGAGCTCGGTTATTCGATTATTTAATGATAAGGGCGGGATAATTTACAGCTCTGATACCCCTCGGTTGTCTAGTACAACCCTATATGACAAAAAAGCTGACCTATTCCCGATTGCGAAGCAATTGCTGGATACGAATGAGGGAATGGTTAAAGTAACGATCGCCGGGGATGATTATGCCGTTTTTCACACGAAGGTAAGCGGCACGCCTTGGCGGGTTGCGCTGCAGGAGCCGATGTCTAAGCTCGAAGAGAAGCTGTTACCTATCTTCTGGCGAATATTTACAACGATTACCGTTTCGGAAGCGATTATCGTCATCTTTTTCTTTCTCTATTTTGAACGAATCATTAAGCGTCTGGAACGGATTTTAAGGGTAACGGAGCAGGCTGCGAACGGCCGGTTCGAGGCTGGGCATCTAGAGGTTGAGCCGCATGATGAGATCGGCAAGCTTGCTCATTCCGTAAACGGGATGATGGAGCATTTGCAGGAAATGTTCGACCGGCTCGAAGCGATTATCAATCAAAATCAATACGGTTTTATTGTTCTCGACGATCAATATAAGGTTTCTTATTTAAACAAAACGGCGGAAGAGATGCTAGGCTACAAAACGGAGGAATTAGCCGGTTTCGCCACTCCGCTTTTGTTTATGGATTTGGATGAACTCCGCAAGGAGGCAGAGAAGCTGTCAATGAAGCTGGGGCGGACGGTACAGCCCGGACTTGAGGTGTTCAAGGAGCTTCTGAGCGAGCAATTTTCTTATGAACGGGAATGGACCTTTATACATAAGGATGGTACACGTATTCCGACGCTGCACAGCTCGAACGGTCTGCGTGACCGCAATGGACGCTTCTCCGGCGTTGTCGGCATGATGCTTGATATTTCCGACCGGAAGCATGTGGAGAAGGCCCGCAACCGATTGCTCGATATTGTGGGGTCGGCCAAGGATTTGATCGCTTCAGTCGATTCGGACGGCAAGGTTGTTTATATTAATCGCGCCGGCAGAGAGATGCTGGGCTTGGAAAGGGATGCTGCGGACGAGTATACGGTGAAGCAGCATGTGCAGCCGCAAACGTATGCAGAGCTGATCAAGGGTGCCGAGCTGGCGAGAGAGTATGGCTACTGGGAAAGCGGCGCTCAGCTGCTCAAGAAGAGCGGCGAGCCGCTGCATGTATCTATGGTCGTCGTGGCCCATCAGAACGAGCAGACGGGAGAGCTGTTTTTCTCTTGTATCGCCCGCGACATTACCGAGCAAAAAAGGGTTCAGGAGGAGCTTGTCCGCGCCACGCTGGAAGCGGAGGAGGCCAATCAGGCAAAGAGCCGGTTCCTCGCTCTTATGAGTCATGAGATAAGAACACCGCTGAACGGTATTATTGGACTCGCACAGCTTATGCGCAAAACGGGCCTCTCGGCATCGCAAAAGGATTACATGGACAAAATGAACACGTCATCCGAAACGCTGCTGCGCATCATAAATGATGTTTTGGACTTTTCCAAAATCGAAGCGGGCAAGGTTGAGATTGAACGGCTGCCGTTCCAAACAGAAGAGCTGTTGAACCGGCTGACCGATCAATTAAGCGTGTTTATGGGCGGCAAGGAGCAATTTGAATTTATCATCGATACGCCGGAGAGCTTACCTCAGACGGTTATTGGCGATTCCATGCGCCTTGAGCAGGTACTGCTTAATTTGTGCATGAATGCCGTTAAGTTTACGAATAGAGGCTGTGTGAAGCTTCAGCTGGAAATCGTGGAGCAGTCTGACGATAAGGCTAGAATCCGCTTCCGTATTGCTGATACTGGAATTGGCATGAGCAAGGAACAGGTCGAGAAGCTGTTTAAGCCATTTACGCAGGCTGACGGCTCGACAACCCGCAAATTCGGCGGTACCGGTCTGGGACTTGTCATTTCGAAAACGCTAGTCGAATTAATGGGCGGCAGGCTTGAGGTTCAAAGCGAGGCCCGCGTCGGCAGTCAGTTTGACTTTACACTATCGTTCGCGGTTGTTCATAAGCAAAGCGAGCGGCGCACGCAGGTTTGCCAGGATATGAAGGAGCAGTCTGTATGGATCGTAGAGGATAATGAACAAATGCGGGAGCACTGGAGCGCGATTGTAGAATCATACGGTCTAACGGCGATATCCTTTCACTCTTGGAAAATGGCCAAGGACCGTCTCCGCCGAATCGGGGCAGGCGCTCTGCCGACGCTTATCATTCTGGATATGGAAATGCCTGATATGTACGGCGTGGAAACATGGCTTGAATTCCACCGCGAGGCTGAGGCTGCCGGCGTGAAAACCATTGCGATAACGACTTCATACGGCCGCGATGAAATGCTGCAGCTTCCGGCTGAGCAGCGTCCGCTTACGCTGCTGATCAAGCCGGTTATGCGCTCGGGTATGCTGCGGGCGATTGATAACGCTCTGGAGCATAAAACAACGGATGGGAACGTGCAGGAAAGCGTGGTTCCAATTGAGGTGAAGCCCGAAACAAACATGAATAAGCGTATATTGCTCGCAGAGGACAATAAGATTAATCAGCTGGTTGCGATTGAAATATTAAAGGAACGGGGATATGAAGTCGGCTTGGCGGAAAATGGCCGGGAGGTGCTTCATAAGCTTATGGGAGAAAGCTGGGATCTCATTTTGATGGATATTCATATGCCTGTAATGGACGGCTCGGAAGCAGTCAGTCTCATACGCAGTCAACCGAAATATGATACTATCCCTATCATTGCCGTAACGGCGAACGTGCTTCGAAACGATCATGATCATTACTTGAGTCTCGGTATGAACGATGTCGTGACGAAGCCAATCAACTCCGGGAAGCTGCACGAGGTCATCACTTATTGGCTCAAGCCGGGCAGCAAGCTGATGACGAAGCCTCCCTGGGAACAAGAGATGCAGAATGTGCAGCTGATGCAGGCAGCAGGCATAGAACGTCCGTTCACCGAAGAAGAAAGCACCAATCCGCTGCCGGCAGTAACGGGAATGGATGTCAGGAGCGCGCTTGCCAGAGTGAATGGAAAGCTGCCGATTTTGCTGCATATGATGGAGCAATTCATGCTCGATTACGAAACGTTTGGTGATCAGCTGCGCATGCTGATTGAACAGTCGGATCTATCGGCTGCCCGGCGAATGGTTCACACGTTAAAGGGTGCTGCGGGATATTTGTCCGCTTATGAGTTGTTAGATGCTTTACATAGGGTCGAAAGTATCGTGCAGCGAACAGAACCGGATAGGGAAGCGCTGCTGAACTCTATTGTTCAATTAGAAAAGGTCTTGAAGCAGCTCTTGAACGGGCTTCATGATGTACGGAATCTCTTCGACAATCGTTCCTAACAAATTTCTAACATATTGTTGTTCCATTAATGTGAGTAAGGTATAGTAGAGATATATGTCAATTCGACAGAATTCCTCAATCCTTAAAAAGGGTGACGACAATGTATAAAGTTCTAGTTATCGAAGATGACGTCATGATGAGTGATATGCTGTCTATGTATTTATCGGAAGAGGGCTACTCAGTTATGCAGGCTTACCGTGCGGACGATGGATTGCGGCTGGTTGCCGATTTCGTTCCGGACTTGGTGCTGCTTGACCTGATATTGCCTGATTTGGACGGCATGGAGGTTTGCGCGCTTATAAGAAAGCGCTCTAACGTACCGATTATGATTCTATCGATGAAGAGCGAAGTGTCCGAACGGGTGCAGGCGTTGAAGGCCGGAGCGGATGATTACATGTGTAAACCTTTCAGTATGCATGAAATGACAGCCCGGGTGGAGGCGTTAATTCGTCGTTCAAGCGTGATGCAGATCGAGTCGGCTCAGCAAATGGCTGCGGCTGTTGAAGCGTCTGACGATCGTGAGCCTATTCAGCTGGATTTTGAAAGACGGCTATTGTTCGTTCGCGGTCAGCTGGTTGAAACGACCTTCTCGGAGTATGAGTTGATGAGGCTGTTTCTCGCTTATCCGGGCAAGGTGTTCAGCAGGGAAGAGCTTATTAATGCGATTCGCGGCTTTGATTCGTTCGTAACGGACCGTGCGATCGACGTACATATCGTTAATCTTCGCAAAAAGATCGAACAAAACCCGAAGGAGCCAAGGCTGATCCGGACGGTTTGGGGGTTTGGTTACAAGTACACGGCTGAGTATTCAAGAAAGAGCTAAGGTTAGGGCAGCTCTAGAACCATTCCGATGATACGGAGTGGTTCTTTTTTTGTAGGCTCGACCTGTCAATGATTCGCCGTTCTGAATATAAGCGGTGAATAGAAAAGACCCAAAAGCGCACATGAACGTGCCTTCAGGTCTTTTTTAACGCCCCGAGCCTTTTACCCTTTACCTTGCCGCTTAACATACTTCAAGATACAGCTTTGTTCCGTCATTATATTGAAATATTGCCACATCGCGCACCATCTCAACGGATTTAATCCGTCTCCATTTTTTGCGGAAATCAAAGTCTAATTCCATTTCATACAATTTATGATGAAGCAGTTCTACTGATGCCGATTGTTCGTTAGGGTAGTAGACAGGGACGGAACGACTTTTGAAGGTAATGACTTTCATCATTTCCTAGAACACCTCCGATCGTTTTTTCCCATTCTAACTTAAATCTTTTAGCGTCTTATGAAACGGTCGTCAGGATTTTGTTTACTTTACTCATACATTTCTAACAAGTGCATTTAACTGGAAAAGCTGCTGTATTTCTTCTTGTAATAGCCGTGCCCGTAGTGCTGATGCCCTTGCGGCGGATATTGCGGCGGACGGTTATGCGGATGAAAGTGCCCCTTCTTGTAATCGCTGCTGCTGTAGTGGTAATAGCCTTGGTGTTTGCGCCCGGTGAGCGAATATAAGAAGCGTTTAATCAAATGTCTGATCATCATCTCAACCTCCTAAAATTATTGTGATGCAAAACTGGCTTCGAAAGCGTAATCTAAAGATTTTGTGAAGTATAATTATAATACGACATTTTGTCATCAAGGTTTCTAGTTGGACGTCGAATTCCGCTCGGCAAGGTGAATCGGCCGCGGTAACTTGATACTAGGAGGAGATCGATGTGTGGAACTTTATCGCGGAGAAGTGGAGGGAAACAATTAATCACTGGCGTGATTATCCGCTTCGGACTGGAACCGTATGGATGGGACGTTACCGGATCGAGCGATTTCTCGGAATGGGCAGCTACGGGCAAGCCTATACGTGTACAGATATTGAAAACGGGTGCGCCGTTTTACTGAAGCGCAGCATGCCGAGCAAGCTTGAGCTGGGCAGGCTGCTGCTTGAGCGTGAAAGCCATATTTTAAAGGCGCTGGACCATCCGCAAATTCCGAAATGGATCCATTATGCAAAGGGCGGCCGCGATGAAGCGCTTATCATGGAGCTCATAGAGGGCGAAAATTTGGAGCATAAAATGATGGTGCAAGGTCGCACCTTTACGCTGCAGGAATCGCTGGGTACGATCAAAGAGCTGATTCAACCGTTAAAGCATCTTCATCAGGCCGGGTTTGTGCATCGGGATGTCCGGATACCGAATGTGCTGGATCGCAGCGGGAGCATCTATTTGATTGATTATGGGCTTGCATGCCGCATTGGCGAACAGCTTCCGGAGGAGCTTCGAGCCTTGTTGAAGGAGACAGATTCAGCGGACAATAATGCAAGCAGCCTGCAAGGCGGAAGCTGGGCTGCAGTGAAGCGGCGAATGAGAAAGCCGTATCCTTCAAGCGATTTGTACGGCTTAGGACACCTGTTTCTGTTTATGATGTATGCAGGCTATGAGCATGAGGAAGGGCAGGCGGAGCGCGGCTGGGAAGAGGAGCTGGAGCTTCCTCAAGCGGTGAACCATTTTATAAGAAGGCTGCTTCAGCAAAGTGAACCGGGCTGGCTGTCCGCTGTGCAATGCGAACAAGACCTGGAGCAGCTAATAGCTGCTCTTGCCTAAGCAATGCCCTATATAAACGGAATAATTTGCTTAAAGCTCTCATTGCTCGTTCCAGCATAGATGATCGCGATTACTGTCAGGTGCAGCGGGTAAAAGCTGCGCCAAATGATTCGGGGAATGCGGATTTTATCGGCACTGCGCATGAAATTAGGCGCATAGACGATGAGCAATGTAGCAAACAAGCTAAAGCTTTGGAGAATCCAGCCTGAACCCTTCACAGGAATGCTTACCACATTTAATAAGAAATGAAACAGCGTCAACCATTGGACGGACGCATAACGATAAATAAGCACGAGCAGCACAGCGTAAGCGCCGTAGCTGAATGGGCTCACTTCTACTAATAAAGCAGCTCCTACTGCCGCAATGATTTGGATGACAAGCTTTCCGTTCCATCTGTCAAGAAGGTACAGGAGCAGGAGGCAAACAAATAACGTGCCTACCGTATTTACTTCAAGCCGGTAAAAGGCAAATTGATAAGGCAGCTGCGAAATTAAAGCAATCCATCCGACTCGCTTCAAATAGCGGTTAATGTCGCGGGTACGGCAGTATCCAAGCACAATGGCATAGGCATAGAAAGGCAGGGCGAGCCTTCCAATAATTCGCCAGATTTCATTTTCAGAGAACCACACAAGGCCGATATGATCAATAAGCATCGTTAGCATAGCTAGAAATTGAATCGTCTTCACCTTCGTCCACCGGGTTTTACCCAGTATACCATAAGGGTTGACTGAAAAAATGAAGAGGAAGACCTCTAAGCCGCTTCGCACGGATAAGGTTTCTTCATTCCATATGTATGACAGCTTTCGGGGCCTTAGACCGTTGATGTCAAAATGGACAACCTCATGTCGAAGTGACTATTCATGGCTGTTGCTGCATTTCAGCATTTGACGGTTATTAAACGTCCATACCATTCTCTCTTAGAAACATAGAATAGGGTATGCTCGAGAGAGAGGGGGGGATAGGAATGTCCGCCAAATTAAAAATGAAAATTCGTAACGTGAAGACGACTCGCAAGTCAACTAAACGCGCTCGTGTATCTTCTACTTGTACATGTAGAGATGATCAACAAGTCGCTGGTCAGCAAGTCGCTGGTCAAAAAAGCGCTGGTCAACAAGTCGCTGGTCAACAAGTCGCTGGTCAAAGAAGTTGTGGCCGCAGACAAGATCCGGCAGTTGATGCTATGCAGGAAGCAGGTAAAGAACTAAGCGATATTTTTAGGCAGTTGAGGAATGAAGATGTAGCGGAGAGGTTTGTTAGAGCGATTCGCTGTCGTGATGCAAGAGCGGTGCAAATGCTGCTTGACTGCAATTGCAGAGTAGTGGACTTCTTCAGCACGCGTGATCAAGACTGTGTAAGAATCTGCTGCGCATTCGGCAGATACAGTGATGTAACAACCACTTTCGATATTTGCGTCAGAAGTATACAGGATGATTGCAGACGCAACAATTTCTGGTTCTAATTCACTCAGGAAGGGCGGTCCTATTCATATAGGGCGGTCCTTTTTGCCGTTCATGCCTCTATGGAAAAAAACACAGAGGTGGCTCTAGCCGCATAACATAAAGGAGTTGAGAGCGAAAAAATGAACAAGCATGGAGGGGAACGAGGTTGCCGCTAATACCGAATTTTCCAAAAGCGTTGTTGGATGAACACCGGATTTGGCATCATACGAATCATTTAACGCCGGGTTCAATGCCGCCGCCGGGCTTCGGGGAGAAATTTTTGCGTTTTCACCGCGATTACATTAATCGGGTGCTCCATTGGTATGACGTATGGGTTACGACAGGAGATGGATTGCCGGTTGGAACCAGATTCCGGAGGCATTTTGCCGCACAAGCTGCTATGATGCCGCTGCAGAACAGCGACTTCAGTTTAATCCGCGCTCGTTCAGAACATTAGATGAGCTTGGCAGCTTTATTGAAATGAAAATACATGGCTGCTTACATGAGATGGGGGCGCAAATATTCAATCAGCCGGAGCTGGATGACTTTGATCTTGCGCCGCGCCATACGGAATTTTACAATATCCACTTTATGATAGATGGATGGTACAGCAATTGGGAGCGTGCTTGGGGGATTCGCGGTCAATCGAATAAGCGCCGCGCGCGTATTAAGTGCAACTGTGCAGCTTCCGAAGTACGCATGCATAGTAAGCAATCTCGCGCGGCACGAATTGGTTCACCTTTACGGATTGCTGCGCCTGTGCCAGACGGCCGGTCTCATCAACCAGCTCAACGCCAAATGCAGTCACCTCATCGACCACGCCTTCAAACAGCGCAATCAGCTCGTCGAGATCAGCCTCATAAACGCCGGCCACTTCTTCTGGCTGGAGCCGCAATTCAGTCAGCGGCACCGAGCAAACGAGGCCGAACACATCGCTAACCTCGCGGTCGATGAATGGAACGCCATTCACATCACCGCTTGCTTGCTCACGAATCTGACCAAGCGGAATCAATTGCTCGAACTCGGCCTTTACTCCAAGCTCCTCCTCGAGCTCCCGGACCGCCTCGCGAACCGTTTCACCGGCAGTCAGATGGCCGGCAGCCGTTATATCATAGCAGCCCGGATTCGTATCCTTGCCTGCTTGGCGGAGCTGGAACCGCACGAACCGGCGGTTTCCTTCGCGCCGTGTCAGCCAACAGTGAAACGTGCGATGCCAGTAGCCATTGGCGTGCGTATCGGCACGGGTTGCGGTGCCAAGCGGACGAAGCTGCTCGTCATAAATGTCAAACCATTCCTCAGCCATTCGCAGCAGCCTCGAGCTGGGACGTGCAGTGCTTGCAGCGCGTCGCTTTGACCGGTACTTGGGACAAGCAGTACGGGCATTCTTTTTCTGTTGGTTCAGCTGCCTTTTCTTCAGATTTCTCTTTACGGCGAAGCACATTGATCACTTTTACAAGCAGGAAAATACAGAAGGCAACGATAATAAAGTCCAAAAGTACATTAATGAATTGGCCGTATGCGATGACGGGAGCTGTAGCTTTTTCAGCTTCTTTTAACTGGCTCATATCCACAAGAGGAATCTTCAAATCTTTGAAATCAACTTCCCCTAAAAGCCACCCAATCGGCGGCATAATGAGGTCGTTGACGAGCGAGGTAACGATTTTACCGAACGCGCCTCCAATAATGACACCGACCGCTAAGTCGATGACATTGCCTCGCATCGCGAACTCTTTAAATTCTTTGACGATTTTCATGTGTATCCTCCTGGCAATTTTCTTATAATGCTGCCGGTTCCAAGTGAACCTACCCTATCATTGTAGCGTAAGAAGAAGATTTGAGAAACTTCCTTCTCTTTTTTTGACAAAAATATGCAATTTTCCGCAAAAGTAGAAAGGATTTTACAGGATATTGTCGAATTCCATTAGAAGAAAAGAATTTATGGATATTTGAAGGAGTCTTATGAACCACCCTATCTTTCATGGAAATCCCTACTATTTGATCTTGTCCTTGTTTATTATGTGCTATGCCTCCTATACGATGCTCAGTATGATTGAGCAGCTGAAGCCGAGAGAACGGGTGGATAGCTTCAACTGGATGGCTGGCGGAGCGGCTGTATTCGGCTTAGGCTTATGGACGATGCATATCATTTCTTTGCTTTCCTCAGACTATATGATCGTCATTAATTGGAGCATGCTTCTTGTCTTAATCGCATGTGCTGCCATTACCTATTTGAGCATACTCCAATTGAAAAAAGAGGAGTTTACAAAAGGAAGGTTTGCCTTAAGCGCAATCATGATGGCGATTGGAGCTAATTTACTTCAATACCTGTCCATGCTTTCCGGTTCCTTCATTGCTTTCGAGATGAATTGGCTTTTATTTGCGCTATCCTTCCTGGTCAGCCTGGCCGGTACCTATTTAGCATTTTACTTACTCGGGAAAAAGCAGGTTAAATACAAGCTGAAAAGCAGCCTCGTGCTTGGTCTGTCAAACATGATCATGCATCAGCTGGGGATGCAGGCTTTGACCGTCGAATATCGGGATATCCTGTCAACCGACAAATTAAATGATTATTTGCTGCTGCTGGCTTTCATGCTTGGGGTGGCTACACTTCTTATACTCAGCTTTAGTCTGACGACAAGGTTTGCTTCTAACAAATATAATCAAATCGATCTGAGATATAAGCTGCTTGTCGAAAACTCGATGGATACCATCGCATTAATTAGCGGCGGCAAGTGGGAATATATGAACCGGGCAGGAATTCGTATGTTTGAAGTACAGAGCGAGAAGGATATAATCGGAATGGACATTTATTCTCTGCTTGATGAGAAGCATCATAGCGAGATGGCTGCCTGGCTCGAAACCGTTCAAGATGATGAGGCTGCACCGATTAAGCCCATTGAGCTGCAATGGCGAACGGTACAGGGCAAGCTGCTGCATACGGAAATCGTACGGGCAAGCACAACATTCTCGGGCAAGCAGATTGAACAGGTGATTATTCGCGACATATCCGAGCGGAAAAAGAATGAAGAGCTGCTCATTAATTCCGAGAAGCTGTACGTAGCAGGCCAATTGGCTGCCGGAATTGCTCATGAGATACGTAATCCTCTTACATCATTAAAAGGTTTTTTGCAGCTCATCGCATCGGGCCGGGGAAATAAGGAAGACTTCTATGACATTATGAAATCGGAGCTTGTACGCATTGAATCGATCGTAAGTGAATTGCTTATGCTCTCAAAGCCGCAAATCTATGAATTAGCTTTTAAGGACGCTCGTCAAATGATGACCGAAACGGTTAACTTACTTGAGACGCAGGCTATTTTGCATAACGTCATTATAGAATTCCATGCGGGTGATAAGCCGCTCTGGGTTATGGGTGTAGAAAATCAATTAAAGCAGGTGTTCATTAACGTGATCAAAAATGCGATTGAAGCGATGCAAAATGGAGGAGTCGTGAAGATCAGCATGTCGCACGACGAAGACGGAACCGTTAACATTCGCATACAGGATCAAGGCTCGGGCATTTCGAAGGAGCAGCTCTCCAAAATTGGACAGCCGTTTTATACGACGAAGGATAAGGGGACCGGTCTCGGACTAATGGTCACCTACAAAATCGTGGATAATCATAAAGGACAAATAACGGCTGAAAGCGAGATCGGGACAGGAACGACTTTCATTATCCGTTTGCCGTATTATGAACAGCCAATTCCCTCCGGTTAAGTGAAAGAAACACATTTGAAACCTATTTTATGAGGAATCGTAATATGCTTATGCAGTAAGGATTCACGATAAAATGAGTGGAGGTCGTTTACATGTTTAATCGTTTTTTGGCCAGTATCGGAATTGGATCCGCAACTATTGATACGCTGCTTGAGAAGCCGCGCTATATGCCGGGCGAGGAAGTCCGGGGAGTCGTTAAGATTCGCGGCGGTAACGTGGAGCAGCGAATTGAAACCATTCAGCTCTCGGTGATGACAGAATATATTCGCGAAAGCAACGACCATAAATATACGCAGCACGGAGAAGTGGGACGTTTCCATGTATGTCCTCCGTTCACACTGAACGCCGGGGAAAATCGCGAGGTTCCCTTCTCGTTCCAGCTGCCGCACCAAACGCCTCTAACTATCGGACGCGCGCCGGTATGGGTGAAGACGGAGCTTGATGTTCGCGGCGGCGTCGATCCGGGCGATAACGACCGAATCGAGGTTATTCCAACACCGGCGATGAATACAGTGCTTGAAGCGCTGAGCCTGCTTGGCTTCCGCTTACGCAAAGCAGAATGCGAGTACTCTTCCCGTCTTGGCGGCAGAATGCCGTTTATCCAAGAGCTGGAGTTCGTTCCTACAACCCAGTTTCGCGGACAGCTCGATGAGCTTGAAGTGATGTTCTATCCATCCGACCGCGAGCTTGAGCTGGTGCTTCAGATCGATCGCCGCGCGCGCGGCTTGTCCAGCTTTTTTGCAGAAGCAATGGATATGGACGAATCATTCGTCCGCACCCGCTTTACGAATGAACAGCTGACGGCAGGACCAAATGAGCTTGCTCACCAGCTGGCAGACATTATTTCACGTTACGCCTAAGCAGCTAATGAATAGACGACAGCTCAGAAATGCTCCGAATGGAGCGTTTCTGGGCTGTTTTTGTCTGTGCAGGAACGTGCTGCATTTTTTCTGTATAATAGCGGGAGGAGGGGATTGACGTTGGCTGAACCGCTAAAAGCTATATATGACGGATTATTTATTGAACAATTTGCTGCTTTAGTGAAAACAGCGTGGAGCCCTTTCGATGAGGCTGCCTTTGCGGAGCGTGTAAGGGATGATAATTGGGAGCAGCTTGAGCTGAAAGCACGCATTAGAAAAATAACGGAAGCGCTCGGCGCTGCCTTGCCGCAAACGTATGAAGATGCGCTGGCCATTTTATATCAAATCGATGAGAAGTGTACCGGTTTTCCGTATCTGTTCTTTCCGGACTTCATTGAAGTATTTGGAATGGAGCCGGAGCATTGGGAGCGTTCGATAGAAGCGTTGGAACGTTTTACGCAGCGTTCCACCTCGGAATTTGCAATAAGGCCGTTCATACTTCTTGATCCGCAGCGGGCAATGGCTCAGATGCTGAATTGGGCGGATCATCCCAATGAGCATGTGCGGAGGCTCGCGAGCGAAGGGACAAGACCGCGTCTGCCTTGGGCGCAGGCGCTGCCGCTTTTTAAGCGCGATCCTTCACCGGTCATTCCGATTTTGGAAAAGCTGAAGGGCGACCCTTCCCTCTACGTGCGCAAGAGTGTAGCGAACAACTTGAACGATATAGCTAAAGATCACCCTGAGCTCGTTATCCGGCTGGCGAAGTCTTGGATCGGAGCAGGCGAAGGGACCGATTGGATCGTGAGACACGGTTGCCGTACGCTCATCAAGCAGGCAGATCCGCATGTGATGGCTTTATTCGGGTACTCGAAGCATGAAGAAACGGACGAAGGGCAAATGCCGCTCGTTACTGCTGCTTCGTTGGACGTTTCTCCGGATTCGGTAGCGATCGGCGGAGAGGTGTCCTTGCGATATCACGTGCAGCTGCGTGAAGGAGAACGCGCTAAGCTGCGTATCGAATATGGCATCGAGTTCGTCAAATCAAGCGGCAAAACATCATTAAAACGGTTTCTTCTATCCGATCGTGAATATGCCGGCGGCGCGGTTGCTCAAGGTGTACGCGTACACCGCTTTGCGGATTTGTCTACGCGCAAGCATTACAGCGGTCTTCACCGTGTTACATTATGGGTCAATGGGAGAGAGGCGGCTTCCACAGAGCTGCAGGTGAAGGAGGCTGGAGCGACATGACAATAGGCGCAAGAGTGCTCAAAACAGGAATGGCCGTCGCATTAGCGATTTACCTCAGCGGGGTGTTCGGCTTTGCTTCGCCGCTGATCGCTGCGGTGGCGGCCATATTTACGATTCAGCCGTCGATTTACCGGTCTTGGCAGAGCGTTACCGACCAAGTGCAGACGAATTTGCTTGGCGCGCTTATCGCCATTGCTGCTGTACGGCTGTTCGGGCATACGCCGATTGCTGTCGGGCTTGTCTGTGTCGTGGTCATCCTGATAAGCATTCAGTTGAAAATGGAAAGCACAATCGGACTGTCGCTCGTCACGGTCGTGGCGATTATGGAAGCGAATGGGCAAGGCTGGGCACTGGCAATTGAACGGTTTTTAATGATACTGACCGGAATGGGTGCTTCTTTCGCCGTTAATGTGCTCGTCTTTCCGCCGCGTCCAAGGCGGCAATTTACTGCCCAGGTGCATCAGGCGTACAATCAGCTTTCGCTGCTGCTGCGGACGGCTATTTCAAATGAGATGAAGGAGCAGGTGTTCCGGCAAGAAAAGGAGAAGCTGCACGAAACGCTGCGCAAGCTGGAGGAGCGCTACGCTGTTTTTGAAGAGGAGCGTAAAATATTAGCCCGAACGAAGACAAGCCACGCCCGGCAGCTGCTCGTTTCGAAGCAGATGATTAAGACGCTGCAAAAAGGGGCAGATTTGCTCGACGTGGTGGAGGAGCATTATTTTGCTTCCCCGAGTGCCGGAGAATGGGCGCTGCGCTTCGACCGGCAGATCGAGGAGCTGTCGAAGTACCACGAGCACATTTTGCTGAAGGCAGAGGATAAAATGAAGCCGCATGCTTTAATCGAGCCGGAAGAGGAGCGCGAAGCCCGGCTTGTGAAGGATCTGACGGCGTACATACTCGAGGATCCGGATGAGCACAAGCGGCTTGTGTTTGTCGCCTCAGGACTGTTTGAATACGC
The DNA here is from genome assembly GCF_003337375.1 of Paenibacillus prosopidis. Lineage (GTDB taxonomy): Bacteria > Bacillota > Bacilli > Paenibacillales > Paenibacillaceae > Pristimantibacillus > Pristimantibacillus prosopidis. The sequence goes on along the minus strand of NZ_QPJD01000007.1, from coordinate 33,148 downwards.
GTATCATTTGCGCCGCTTAGAGAAGCTGCTCGACCAAGTCCAGCAACGGGAAGAGGGAGCGAAGCGGGAGCCGGGAGAGCCGAAGGAGGAGCTGTAGGGAAGTTGCAGTAGAACCGCTGGGCAGCTGCAGTGCCAGCAGCAAAAGCAGCAGCTTACGATGGAAACGATAAACAGCAGGTAGGAGGCTAGCTGGATCCAGCGCTCCGACCTGCTGTTTTTGCTGGGTCTAGCTCAAAGCACCTGGCCAGCAGCACCACCAAACAGCATCACCAAACAGCATCACCAACAGCATCATGAGCAGCATCACGAAAACGTAGGCGTCAAATATAGCACACCTGTCAAACGTTGCCGACCATGCCAGAATAGATTCATCCTAATGGCCGCAAAAGGTTCCAGCATAAGCTGCCTTCATCCATGGAAGCTGTTCTGGCGGAAAATAACGGAATCTTGACAGCGGCATGACGGATTTATGGTAGTTGGAGATTTGCGAACCCCTTATCATTACTTATGAAAGCGTTACCAGTTAATGATAGTCGGGGGATGACATTGAGCATGCATCCTATTGAACGATATCAAGAACGCGGTCAAAGGCTAAAGGCTACATCCGGCTTGCCGGTTAGCATACGATTCCAACTCATTGGGAGGTAATCAAATGAAAAAGGGGTAACGTTGGGAGCGGAGTATTGGACGGAGACGGACTACGCCCTCTCTTCAAAAGCTGAGTGATGAGAAAGCCGATTTTTGGATGGATTATCAGAAATCAAAGCAATATTAAATATCTAGGAGGCAGGTTGTCAATGGTTAATAAAAAAAGCATCAGTAAACACGTGAAAACAGCCATGATGAGTATATTAGCAGCCAGCACAGTTCTCTCTATTAGCACCGGGGTATTGGCCAAGGATGTTAAAACGCACTCTGCCTCTTATCGAACGGTTACGGAAATTGAAGATTGGGGAGCCGTTATCACCAAGGTCATCGTCGATTTGGGCAAACCGGTTGCGAAGGGTGCGGTAACAGCGGATACCTTCAACGTGTATGTCGAAAGAAGCGACAGCCGATTAGCAAATCCCCTATTTGAGAAAGGCTATCGAAAAGTAATCAATGCGTACGTCTCGGATAAAGACGGAAATCCGGCCGTTCAGACTGGCAAATATGCCGTATTGGAAATGGAAATCGGTCCGGAATTATCATTAGGGTCCGCCCTTAACTTTGTCTGGCCCCCAGGATTCAACGCATGGACTGAAAATAAATATACCATTACCCAACAAAAAGAAATCAAGACACCTGCCGGTGATATAACAGGATTGGTTGCGGGTACGTTTACAGGCGGAGTCAGAGAACTGGTAGACGATTTTACAAACGGCAAAGTGACATACAACGACATAACATTGACGTATGCTGACTTTGCACCGGCACAAGACAACCATAAGAATCCCTTGATTATATGGCTGCATGGATTCGGAGAAGGAGGCACAGACCCGACGATTCCGATTTCTGCCAATAAGGCGGCCAACTTTGCTTCGGAACAGATTCAATCCTATTTTGACGGAGCGTATGTTTTGGCGCCTCAGACACCGACTTATTGGATGGATGGTTTTACCGGGTTTGGGGACGGCACATCGAAATACCAGGATTCGCTTATGGCATTCATTAAAGATTATGCAGAGAATAACAAGGACATAGACACGAATCGAATCTATATCGGCGGAGATTCCAACGGCGGTTATATGACGATGTTGATGATTCGCGACTATGCAGATTATTTTGCCGCCGCCTTCCCTACATGCGAGTCTTTACGGGATACGCTCGTGACGGACGAAGACATCCAGAACATGAAGGAGATTCCCATCTGGTTTATTGCGGCCAAAACCGACACGGTCGTGCCTCCGGATCAATACACCGTGCCTACGTACAACCGTTTGGTTCAAGCCGGGGCAAAAAACGTTCACCTTTCCTTATTTAATAATGTGATCGATACGTCAGGCTTGTACAAGAATTCCGACGGTATGCCATACGAATACGGCGGGCATAATTCCTGGATTTATGTCTATAACAACGATGTGAAAGAAACGATCAACGGTAAAGAGACAACCCTCATGGAATGGTTAGCTTCCCAGTCATTGAATAAGTAAATAATTCGTTGATGAATCCAAAGGGTTTGTTTATCGGTAAGCGTCAAACCTAAGCAGCAGATACAGCTTTTTCGGCTCATATGTAAGGTTTCTGATGTAGAAAGTGCTAAAGAAACATAAACAGCAGGTAGGAGGCTAGCTGAATCCAGCGCTCCGACCTGCTGTTTTTAGCTGGGTCTAGATTAGCAATAAGGTCTTGTCAAAAGAATCGCTTTGCGTTATTGATCGTCCCGATTTTTATTGCTGCCCTCGTGACGGCGGGGATGCTGCATATGAGCTTCCGGATTGTCATCGTCATCATGCGGAATCAATCGCGGATCAGTATGTCCTTTGTGATGATTATTGAATTGCAGCTCAACGAGCTCCCATTCTGTCGATCCAAGCATAACGTCAGCGGGAAACAAATCACCGCGTTCCAGCTGTTCTTCGCGTCCCCATTCATTTCTATATGTGCCCTTGACCTCAACCCGTTCACCCGAAATCGGCTTCATCTCATAATGATCTTGATCGCTCATCGTGTCAACCAACCTTCCTATGCTTATAATCCGTGCTTCGGCACCGCTGCACGGTCGGCTTCTGACTGCAGCTCGCTGGCAGCTTGTTTGCTGGCTTTGTTACGGTCGGCCTGAGCTTGCAATTTGCTGGCCTTTTTTTGCATATCGGATGCATGTTCGCCTGACATATGGTCACCCTCCTGAGGTTTTCATCGTTACTTCTTATCTTCACAAGAAGAGAAGATCCTCAACAGTTTGCCACAAAAGGAAGAAATGTATGAGTCCAGGTTAGAGGCAGGAAGACGCTTTGTCGTCATATTTACAATAATCGGAGTCCGCAGGAGGGACACTCGATGTCCCGTTCTGTGATTGTCTCACTGCAAGCGGGACACGGCTCGGAAAATGGAGCTGCTGCAGCGGCGGAAACAGCAGTGCCTGTGGATTTGGCAGGATCTTTGTTTGATTGAGGTTCAGCGTGCTGGCGGAGATGGGCAGGCGTCCCGAATAGCGTCTCGACCATTTCCTTCAACTCTTTGTGCCTGTCGGAATCGTCCGAGGCTATTCGTACGAACATAAACATGCCGCCGAGCAGCAATGCAGCTATGGTGAGAACGATGATCGTCGCCCCAACGTCGAACCAAGTAAATAAGGGCAGCGCCAGATGCGCCGCCCAGCCAGCTATTATAGTCAAAATCGTCACCTCACCCGTTCACTTGATAGCGGGATTCCAGCCGTTTGCCGCCAAACCACATGACGAGTACGGCAGTAACCGTGACGAAAATACGCCATGGCTCATCGGCGAGATTGCCGATATCGAAGCTAATCAGAGAAATGCTGAATATCATGACCGCTTTGCCAAGCAGGGTAGCCAGCAGAAACGTACGGAAGGGCACTTTGCTCAGACCGGAGACGACGGTAATGACCACCGATGGCGTGAATGGAAAGCAGGCTAGCAAAAATAACGGCGTGAATCCTTTTCGTTCAACCCAATTGAAAAACCGTGCCGATTTTGGAAATCGTCGCTCCAGCCATCCCTTAACATTAGTTCCAAGCTTGCGGCTGATCCAAAATACGCTTATTGCCCCGGCTGTGACGCCGATCCATGAGAGTATAAACCCGAGCCAAAGGCCGTATATGTTGGCGTTAGCCGCAATGATGAGAAATAACGGCAAGACGGGAAGGAAGGACTCAACCATCGGAAGCAGTATGCCGGGCAAGGGTCCCCACTGGGAGTAGCTTTCCAGCGTCCATTGAATCGAATCGAGATCCAAATGCTTTATATATTGCAGCCAATTTTGCCAATCTTCCATAGATCTAACCCCGTTCTACTTGTTTGTAGCTTCTCCACTTGGAGCAAATGCATGAAAAGGAAACCATAAATAAAATAAACCGATAAGCCCAAACAGGATGGCGCTGATCCAGAACACAGCGGTGTCACCGTTCCAAGCGGCGATAAAGCCGCCGGCCACCGGGCCGATCATGACGCCAATCCCTTCAACGGTGGACAATATGCCCCAGCCGAGCCCCTCTTGTTTTGGCGGTACATAGGCTGCGAGCAGTGCGTTCCACGCAGGCAGAATAGCGGCATAGGACACGCCCAAAGCAATAGCTATAAGTAAACAATACCAGAACGTGAGGCCTGAGGCCAGCATATACAGCCCGAGGGCGAAAACACCGAAGCCGGCGACGAGAAACCACTTTTTGCCTCCAAGCTTGTCTGAAAGCTTACCCATTGGAATTAGCCCGGCTGCTGCACATATTCCGCCGACCGTGAGCAATATCGAGTATTGCGTACCCGAAAGCCCGAGCTCTTTATCGGCGAAGCTTGGCAAAATAGGGACGAGCATGCTCGCACCCGTCGTCTGTAAAATCATCCCCGGCAGCAATAGCTTCATATGGCTAAGTCTGTCTTTCAAAATGGTGAATTGCTCGCGCAGCGGCATTCGATGTGGCGTAACGGCTTTCCCTTTGCGCATGAAGAGTGTTAGCAAGCAGGCAAGCACCGACATGGTGACAAGCAATTTGTACGTGAACGATGCGCTGTAATCGAGCAAAATATTACAAACAATCGGTCCGCTCCCCAGCCCGACCATCCAGATCGTATATAGAAAACCCATCTGCGTGGCGCGCTGCTGCTCGGATACCTTCGTCAGACAGACGATCCAGATCGGTGACATCCCGATCCCGTATAGAGCGGCCGCCCCGATGAACATCCATGGAAGCTCGGCGAACTGCAGCAAGTAAACACCCGCCAGCGAAACGATCAGTCCGAGTTGAACAACGATACGTATGGAGAAGCGGTCCAGCAAATAGCCAATGGCCATTTTAAGAATCGTGTCGGTTATATAGTGGGCGGATATGGCTGCGCCGATTACATCGGGTGCCAAGCCTAACGTTTTTGCTCCGTAAATCGGCAGCAGGCTCACGAGAACAGCCCCTCGGACAAATTCTACGATAAACAATATAACGGAGATGAGGCGCATCTCCGCTCCAAACCAAGCATTCTGATCTGTGCGCACGGACAAGCTCCTTTTTTAAGTTAAAGAATTGATGCTCTTTCCATTATACGCAAGTTGGATAAGATATCCAAAACGATGCTATCCGCGGCCGTTTGTGACGTTTGAAGCTGTGCGATGGACATCCTGCTAGTAGTAAGACGCAGCGGGTCGCCGATCAGTTTCAAAATTTGTTCGGTTAGCTCCGCCGGATCATTCGCAATGACAGCTGCGCCTTTGGATTGCAGATAAAGCGCGTTTTGCTTCTCTTGGCCTGGAACAGGCCGGTACGTAAAAATAGGCAGCCCCGCCGCGATTGCTTCAGAGAGCGTAACGCCACCAGGCTTTGTAATGAGACAGCTGGAGAGTGCCATCAGCTCATGAATTTGATCCACGAAGCCGTAGACATGCAGTCGGGAAGAACCGCTGTGATGCCGGAATTGCTGTTCGATTGAATCCTTTAGAAGGCTATTATGACCGCATATAAGTGCGATTTGTACATTTGAATCCTGCAGAAGACCGGAGCAAATTTCCGTAACGTCAGGCATGACGCCCTGTGCGCCGGCCATTATGAGGACGACAGGTTTATCCGGCTGCAGCCTGTAGCGTTCATATAGCTCCGCAGATGCAGTCGTTGTGCGAAAACCGCGTTTGAGCGGAATGCCGCTCACTTGAATGCTTCTGCTCGGAATGCCCAGCAGCGAAAGCTCCCGCTTCAAATCATCTGTCGCCACATAATAGCGCTCGATGCTCGGATGCACCCAGCGGCGGTGTAAATCAAAATCGGTAATAACAGCATAGGAAGGCGGGTGGAAATTCATACGTCTTTTAAGCTCGGGTAAAGCGAAGATCGGGAAGGTATGGACGACGGCATCCGGCTGCTCAATGGCAAGAATGCGCCTTATTTTGTCGCGTCCAAAAGAATGGAGCAGTCCGCCAAACAGCGAATCATGCTTCATCGGTCTTGTGAAATCGTACATCCAGCCGTACAGCGAAGGCATGTGGGTGTAGCTTTTTAAGTAGAAACGTCTTGTGACCTCATTCAGCCATGGGTGTGACTCTGCCATCAGGTCAACCATCACCGTCCGATAATTGCCTTGCTCCTCCATGGCATCTCGAATGGCTCGGGCGACCTGCAGGTGACCCTCACCGTAAGATGCGTATAGGATTAATAATTTGGGCTGCCGATTGTTTTCAAAACGAACCATTGGGTACACCTCCTGCCGCTAGTGTAGCGGACATTTGTAAAGAGAGCGTGAACGCTGATTGGTTACTTTGTATTATTTTTGTATAATGATTGGTATATCCATCCTATTTCAAAAATGAAGGAGCGATGATTAGTATGCAATTCACGAATTTAGGAAGATCGGGGCTTCGGGTAAGCCGGTTATGTCTCGGTACAATGAATTTTGGCGTGGACACCGACGAGAAGGAATCATTTCGTATTTTAGATGCTGCACTCGATGCAGGAATTAACTTTATCGATACGGCTAACATTTACGGATGGGGCGACAACGCCGGGCGCACGGAAGAGATTATTGGAAAATGGTTTCAACAGGGCGACGGACGCCGTGAGCGTACAGTACTCGCTACCAAAGTATACGGCGATATGCATGATACATATGACGGTCCCAATCGGGAACCGGGCTTATCAGCCTATAAAATTCGCAGACATCTGGAAAGCTCCCTTAAGCGTCTGCAAACGGATCATATTGAGCTGTACCAAATGCACCACGTCGACCGCAATGTCAATTGGAGTGAGCTTTGGGGAGCATTTGAAATAGCAGCGGCGCAAGGAAAGATCGGCTATGTGGGCTCGAGTAATTTTGCCGGGTGGGATATCGCGGTGGCGCAAGGCGAAGCGAGGGCGAGAGGCTCGCTGGGGCTCGTATCCGAGCAGCACAAATATAATTTGCTTTGCCGTCTTCCCGAGCTGGAGGTACTGCCGGCCTCAAAGGCGCTTGGACTTGGCGTTATTCCGTGGAGTCCGCTCGATGGCGGCTTGCTTGCGGGTAACCACCGCCGTAAGGACGGAGGCCGGCGCAGCGGCGACTCGAAGCGTTTCGAGCAGCACCGCGAGCAGCTTGAAGCCTATTCAGCGTTCTGTGATGAGCTGGGCGAGCCGGAGGATCTTGTATCACTCGCATGGCTGTTAGCTAATCCGGCCGTAACCGCTCCAATTATCGGCGTGCGCACGCTTGATCAATTCAGACGTTCACTGCGCGCAGTGGAGCTCGAATTGGATGAATCGGCGCTGAAGCGCATCGATGAAATATTCCCTGGACCCGGCGGCGACGCGCCACGCGCATACGCCTGGTAAAACAAATAATCGCCCAGCCTTCTTTAGAGGAAGCTGGGCGATAAATTTAAATCAAATGAGTAGATTGAATAATACAGGGTCTTTGTTCAGCTCCAAAAATTGAAAGCCTTTCTTGGTCATCCGCTCGACGAGCGGATCGTAGTCGTCCCGATGCTTAAGCTCGATGCCGACGAGTGCGGGACCGTTGTCTTTATTTGATTTTTTTGTGTATTCGAAACGGGTAATGTCGTCGTTTGGCCCGAGCACCTGGTCGAGAAATTCCCTCAGAGCTCCGGCACGCTGAGGGAAGCTTACCATAAAGTAATGCTTATAGCCCTCATAGATAAGTGAACGCTCCTTAATTTCCTGCATCCGGTCGACATCGTTATTACCGCCGCTCACTACGCACACGACTGTCTTGCCTTCAATTTGATCGCGATAGGCATCAAGCGCGGCAATCGGCAGCGCGCCTGCAGGCTCGGCTACGATAGCATTTTCATTATACAAATCCAGAAGCGTCGTACAAACCTTGCCTTCCGGCACAGCGATAACGTCATCTAGCAGCTCTCTGCAGAGTGCAAAAGTCAAATCACCGACCCGCTTAACGGCTGCGCCATCAACGAATTTGTCGATTTGATCCAGCGGGGTAACTTCTCCCGCATCAAGCGATACCCGCAAAGAAGGAGCGCCTTCCGGCTCCACGCCGATTACTTTCGTTGCAGGCGACACCATTTTCACATACGAGGAGACACCGGCAGCAAGCCCGCCTCCGCCGACGGTAACGAACACAAAGTCGGGAACGGAATCAGCCGCCTCCATAAGCTCTTGACCGACGGTCCCGTTTCCGGCAATGATCTTCCGGTCATCGAACGGATGGATGAATGCCATGCCGCTGCGGTTGCTTTCTGTCATCGCCTCGTCATAGGCGTCATCGAAGGTATCGCCGGTTAAGATGACTTCAACCTGCGAGCCGCCGAAGAAGGACACCTGCTTAACCTTTTGGCGCGGCGTCGTGCTTGGCATATAGATTTTGCCGGGAATGCCAAGCGTCTGGCAGGAGTAGGCTACCCCTTGCGCATGGTTGCCGGCGCTTGCGCATACGACGCCTTTTTCTAACGTTTCGGGTGCAAGGGAGCGCATCAGATGATACGCGCCGCGTATTTTGAATGAGCGGACGATCTGCAGGTCCTCCCGTTTCAGCAGAACGTTGCAGTTGTAGCGTTCGGACAGCACCCGGTTATATTGAAGCGGAGTACGCGTAATGACATCTTTTAAATGCATTTGCGCTTGGACGATTTCTTCAAGCCCAATGCGGGCCAAAGCTGCGGTATTCGGATTCATAGGCGACTTCCTTTCGGCTTTCGATAAACAACAACATATCAGATGATTCATTATAGCACTTTGGACGCGAATTGACGCATCTGCCGGTGTCTAATCAATAAATTGGATAGTAAGGCTCGATACAAGTGGAGGGGGTACCGAATGCGGAAAGCCATTAGAAGACTGTTGACCGCTGTAGTACTTATTATTTTGCTGCTTGGCGGGGCTGCATGGTGGCTGCTTTCTTATATTGCGCCTGACGAGCCGCTCGACATGGCCTATGAATCTATCGATGTGAAAGAGAAGGCGCTCGACATGGCCAAACGGTTGAAGCCGGAGTTTGTGCTTACCGAAGCAGACATTAATAATATGATCAAAATGCATCTGGAGCGCAAGCTCGCAAGCCGTGAAGCGGGAGCGTCCTCCATGGAGCTTGCGAACGGTATTCATCTGGACGGTGCGGCGTTCGAGCTGGAAGAGGATAAGCTCGCTGCGCGCTTGAATGTGACGTACCGGGACCGTGTTCCGGCTGAGCTTGATGCGGTTTACTCTTTGGAATGGCAGCCGCCGAACATTGCGCTAAGGCCGAACTCCCTCTCCGTGAAAGAGATCGGATTGCCGGTCAGCTTACTCGAGCCGATTATTATTCCGCTTGATCTACCGGCGGACGATGTTGTTACGGTGCGGGATGTCCAGTTTCTGAAGGACCAGATTAAGGTTTTGTTAAAGATTAGTCTTCTTTCAGCTGTAGCGGAGGAATAACAGAACGGGGCTGTCCCGAAAGTAATAGCCAACTATTCCCCAAATGTGTTGGGCTTAGCTGAAATGCGGACACAGCTATACTGGATAAATACTGTAACTTTTGGCTTTTTGGCCTTTGCGTTTGCTCTATAATGGAAATACTCCAATGTAGAACACCAATAGAAAGCCCATCTCCCTCAAAAGTACCGAATTGAGCTGATTTTACTGTACGATATCCAACTTAGCCCAGCACGCCAACATATTTCTGCTCCTATCCTGTATCGAATCCAATGTAGCCCACTTACCCCTGAAATAAATGGAGGTAAGTCCTGAGTAAGGTATGATAGATAATTATTAAAAGCCGTCATAAAGCAAATGATAAGCTTGTTTATCCGGAAAATCGCTAGCAAGGGCTGTCCCTGAAGGTCTATAACCTTTGGGACAGCCCCGTTTTTTTGTGGACGGATGGAAGGAATAAGCGTGAAGTAGAACGTTAGAAGAATGACATTGACAACGGAAATGAGAATGGTTATCATATATACGAAAGTGATAATCATTATCACTTAATGTTAAAGCTACATATTCACATAAAGCGCAGCATCCGCTTTCGAAGCGGCAAGCGGAGTCTATAACGAAATAAATTATATAATCGAATTTTTTTTAAGGAGAGAGCTGCATGCAGACTGAAACAAGCAAGCCTTGGAATTGGCTGCTCTTTCCCTTCTCATCGGTAAAGGCCGGTCCGGACTTCTTGTATGCGGCTACAGTCGGTCATGGCGTATATCAAATCGATGCGAAGGGCAATTGGGAAAAGCTCGGTGACGGACAGCCCGATCTGACGAATGTGAACCGGCTGCAGCTGCAGCATGATTTGCTCCACGCGTGCACGGGCAGCGGGCTTTACGAATGGAACGGCGACAAGTGGGAGCATAACGGTCTATCGATTCCATGCTATCAATATCGCAAAATCGGCGGATCCAGCTACACTGCGACGGAATCTGGACTTTGGTCTAAGTCCGGCTCCAGATGGGAAAACATCGCATGCCCGGACAAACGGGTGTATGATTTCCTTCATTTGCCCCAGTATGTCATCATCGCGCATGAGAGCGGCATTTCTTTATACGATCGGTTTATGGACGACTGGGCGCACTTCGAGCTGCAAACGAGCGTAACGAGTCTGGCTGTTTTTAAAGGCCATTTAATTGGCTCGGGCGATAATGGCGAACTGCTGATTGGGGATAAAAAGGGTAAGTTTGATCGGGTCCGGTTCGGAAAAACATTTATATTTTCCGTACTCGCGAAAGGCAAGGATGTCTATGTGTGCACGGACCGGGGATTGTTTCAGCTGGCCTATATTTGCAATCAAGTGACGCTGTTGTCGATAAAGCTCGGCTGCCCGGTGACAGACGTTGACATGCAGGGCGATAGTCTATACCTGGCAACACTGTTTAAAGGCATTCAAACGGTAAACGTCTAGATAATATAGAAAGCGGAGGAATGATTGGTGTCGAAGGTACTTGTAGTGTACGCGAGCATGACGGGAAATACGGAGGAAATGGCCGAAGCAATTGCAGAGGGCGCGAAGGAAGCAGGCATAGAGGTCGTAGCGAAGGAAGCGTTCGATGCGAGCGCAGATGAGCTTAATGAATACGACGGCATTGTTATCGGGGCCTATACATGGGGAGACGGCGAGCTGCCGGATGAGTTTATCGATTTCTACGATGCGCTGGCTTCGCTTGATCTAAGCGGGAAGAAAGCAGCGGTATTCGGTTCAGGCGACACGTCTTATCCGATCTTTTGCGGGGCGGTCGATACGATCGAGTCCAAGCTGAAGGAGCTGGGTGCGGAAATCGTAAGCGAAAGCATCAAGTTCGAATACAATCCTTCGGAGGCAGAGAAGGAGCAGGGCAGAAGCTTAGGGCGTCAAATTGCGGGCATGGTAGCTGTTGCTAGTTAATCCCTAGAGAAAGGCGGCCGTTATAATGGAGCAACTGCCAGCGGTGATAAGATTAGAAGACTATAAGCTTGAAGAGCTGCTGCGCAGCCCCGAACGGTTCGCAAAAATGCAGTCGGGCAGCAAACGGGACAGCGGCGTGAATTGGCGGCAGATGGTACAATTCGCCGCCATGCACAGCGTCAATGATTTCTATAAGCTTCCGGCTGAAGCCCGAACGCAGGCGGCGGTAGAAGCTGCAGTGGAGCGATGGTGGACGAACCGCAATTATAAATTTCATTCGAACGAGCATTTTTTGCAAATGAAGCAAGCCGTCATTTCCAATCTTGGTGCGTTTCTTGTTGAAGAGCAATGCTGCAGCACGCCGATTATTTTATTCGAACAGCTTACCGCTTACGTAGATGAGCTTGATATGGAGCTCTCGCAAATTTTTCATGTGGTATCCGCGGATGCAGAGGGTGCGGCTGACGATTTCATCGTACAAAAATTTGCCGTCGATATGGATGCGGATTCACTCGATTTAATGTTCCATATGACGTCGGTATTTTGCGCGAATGCCTTTGAAAAGCTTCCAGCCCGAATCGAAGTGCTGTCGCTGCTAAGCGGCAAGCGGATTCTGTTCAAGCCGGACGCAGCATCGCTGAAGCGGTCCTATGATTTTATGTACCTCGTAAAAAGCTTGCTGCCGGAAGCAAAAGCAGCGGGAGAATAGAGCATTAAGACGAACCTCAGTCGGTATCCGGCTGGGGTTTTGTTTTGTTGTAGACAAATGAAACGGTTTTCAAGTAACATGGCAGTAGTCATTTTTGCATATTTACACATGGAAAAACCATTGAGGAGAGATCAGGTTGTCAGAGGAGTTATTGCTAACATTTCGTTCACCGCCGCTGCCGTTTTTTATAGAATCAAACCGGTTAACCTATCCCGCCGGGGGAGAGCATCCGAACCGGACCAACCTTGGCGTCTTTGATTTGCTGTTCGTCAATAAAGGCTCGCTGCATATAGCGGAGGAAAACCGCAGGTGGACGCTCGAGCCCGGTGATGTGCTCATACTGAGGCCGGACCGCTGGCATTATTCGACCCGCCCTTGCGAGGAGGATACGGTGTTTGACTGGATTCATTTTCAGACGGTCGGCGCATGGGAAGAAACCGAGGGCAATCAATCGGGTTCGCTGCGCGGCGATTATTACACCTATGCCATCCGGCTCCCGAAAAAGATGAAGCTAACGTATCCGGACGAGGCAAGGCTCATTTTCTCGCAGCTGCATGAAGCAGCCAAAAGCTCGTCGCACGGAGCATTCTGGGACCGCCAGCAGCGCTTTTTGCATTTGCTGCAAATGCTCGATGAAGGCTGGCGCTCGGATGCGGCGAAAGCGGCTGTATCGGTTGCGGAGCGGGCGGCTGCTTATTTGAAGCTTAATTATCGCAGTCCTATAAGCAATACGATGCTGAGCGATGTGCTCCAGCTGCACACGAACTACATCACGCGCTGCATGACCGAGGTATTCGACTGCACACCGCAGCAATATTTGCTGTATTACCGTCTCGACCAGGCGAAGCTGCTGCTTATTAAGACCGACTGGACGATTGCGCGCGTGGCGGAGGAGACGGGCTTCCGGCAAACGCCGCATTTCTCCAGACTGTTCGCAGCGCATACCGGAATGCCGCCGCTTAAATTTCGCAAACGATTTACGATGTAAATGGTTAGCGGGGTAAAGGATTGAGGGATAGAGGGATAGGGATGAGAGATAAGGGATAAGGATGAGTTGTCTAGGCGGCTGAAGAGCGCTGCTATTTTATTGTAAGTTGATGGCTGTGAACTATCTATCATGGAATTTGTCCAACGTTAAGCTGGATTTTACTTTATGACGCAGCTATATTGGATTTCCTCCAATAAAATCCTCTGTAATAGGCTATTTTCAGTCTCTATAGAATTTGGAGGGACCTCTTATACTGGAAAAATACAGTATAGCGTACCAATGAGGGGAAAAAAGCCTAAAGTTATTGGAAAAATACAATATAGCTACCGAATAAAAAGTGAGAAGAATGGCTTCATGAACGGCATACGCTTGGGAAAACGAAGCAGCGTGCATACTTTTCTCGCTTTTAACAAAAACTGGTTCAAACAACGTGAAAAGGGTGGTCGCGATGATTGAACGGTTTTCGTTAACGGCGGATATTGGCGATATGGTGGAAATGTTTCAGGTGAAAAAGGTGATCCGGGGTTATACGAACCGGTTTAATGTAGCTCCGACACAGACGGTGTCGATTGTTATGAATGACCGTTTTGACCAAAGGACGATGCAGGAGTCGAGATGGGGGCTGTTCCCTTTTTGGGCGAAGGATTCCGTTAATGCGGACCATGCTACACTGTCCTCGAAGCCTTTTCTTGACCGGATGCTGCGAAGGCAGCGATGTGTCCTGCCTTGCAGCGGATTTTTTGGCCAGAAGCAGTTCGGGAAGGAAAGGGATCCGCGTGCCATGCACATTGTCGTGCCGAGCCAGCCTTTATTCGGTATTGCGGGAATTTATGATTCTTGGAAAAATGTGAGCGGGCAAGAGGTGCGCGCCTTTACGATGATTACGGCGCCCTCGACAGGAACGATGTCGGTATGGCAGCCGCGGGTACCGGTTATTTTGGACGAGGATGGCATTGAAGACTGGTTGAACCCTCGGATTACGGAGTTCAGCGGACTGCGGAAGCATCTTGAGGCAATGGACACTTACCTGATGCGAGCATACCCTGTAACGAACGCGGTTCATGATGAGTGGTACGAGTCGCCGGATTGCATCAGGGAGATAAGGCCGGATTATGCTTGAATGATATCGGAAGTTGGGTAACTCTGGGATCCTTGGAAACTTGTGAACACAGAAAACGGAAACTCTGGAACCTCGTGAACCAGTGAACACGGAAAGCCGGGAGACCCGTGAAACCGTGAGCCCATGAGCCCGTGATTCCGGAAATCAGGGATCCCAGAAATCCAGAAACCCAGAAACCCGAGAAACCCGGGAAACCCGGTAACCACGGGAAGCACATTGGGGGAGCAGGGAGATAGAATAAGGGTAAAAAGCGGCGCTATTCGGATGAAATACCCATTAAAGTGAGCTTTAGCGGTAAAAATAGGCGTTATATCACCAGTTCGGACCCTGTGGGACCGAATGTGAGGGGATAGCGCCTGTTTTTACCGCTATTTTTGTGGGAGCGGAGAGATCTAACGAATAAATTGCGCCCATTATTTCCGTTAATTTTCTCGAAGGAGAGATATTATGAGCGTACGCGCTGCAGTTCAGCTGTCAGCAAAGGCACAACCTCGAACAAATCGCCAATGATGCCGTAATCGGCGACGCCGAAGATTGGAGCATCGGGGTCTTTGTTAATGGCGACGATGACGCGGGATTGGCTCATGCCGGCCAAGTGCTGGATTGCGCCGCTGATGCCGCAGGCGATGTACAGCTGCGGCGTGACCACCTTGCCGGTTTGCCCAATTTGCAGGGCATAATCGCAATAACCGGCGTCGCATGCGCCGCGGGAGGCTCCGACCGCGCCGCCGAGCGAGGCGGCCAGCGCGTGCAGAGGCTCGAAGCCGGCTGCACTGCGCACACCTCTACCGCCGGACACGACGACGTCGGCTTCGGCGAGATCGAGCTGGCCGCCGGTGCGGCGAACGAGGCCGCGCACGGCGGTGTAAAGCGGCGGCACCGTGAACGGCAGAGCCGTAACGGTGCCCGTTCGCTCCGCGGCGTCGATCGGCTCCGCCGCCGGCAGATTGTTCGGGCGCACCGTGATGACCCACGGGTGGCCCGGTACGAAGCTGCGCCGCTCGAACGCCTTGCCGGCGTAGAGCGGGCGAATGAAGCCGACGTCGCCGCCATCGTGAGAGACATCGATGGCGGTGACGTCGGCAATGTGGCCGGCGCCATAGGCCGCGGCCACGCGGGGCGCGAGCTCGCGCCCCGCTGCGGTGTGGCCGAGCAAAAACGCGTCCGGCCGCACCGCAGCCATAGCTGCGCCGAGGGCGGCGACGTACGCCTCGGGCGCATAGGCGCGAAGGGAAGGATCGTCGGCGATATGTACGACGTCCGCCCCCCGCGCTGTTAGCGTGGCGGCTTCTTCTGCCGCGCCGCCTGAGCAGGCGAGGACGGCATGCACAGCGCCGTCCTTGCCTGCAAGCCGCCGCGCTGCGCCGAGCGCCTCGAGCGCAACGCGGCGGAGCACCCCGTCCCGGGATTCCGCGAACACGAGTATCGTTTTGATCATATGATACAACTCCTCTCCCGTAACATTTCGTGTTAACAAGTGCTCTTACTGACGCGTGTAAAACTAATTAGCGGTGAAAGCTTAATAGGTGGTATTACTTGCTTCAAATCAATTCCATCAATTTCTGCTACCCATCCTCAGCACTCTTCTCCCGTCACCCTACAGCAATTTCGCTTCCGTCTGGAGAAGCGAAATGAGCGAGGCTGCTTGCTCCGCTGGCGTGCCGGGGAGGATTTTGCCTGCAGCGCGCGGCGGGGGCGGGAGCAGCTGTGTGCGTACGGTGCGGTTTGCCATGTTTTCATCCGCAGCCGCGCCGCTGCCGAAAAGCTCCCGTGCCGTTATCGTGCGCAGAGGCTTGCGCTTCGCCTTCATTATGCCGGGCAGAGAAGGGTAGCGCGGCTCGTTAAGCCCCTGCTGCGCTGTGATGAGGGCGGGCAGAGGAATGGATACCGTTTCTGTATCGCCTTCGACATCGCGCTCAACCACTGCGTATCGCTCAGCGCTCAGCCCTGCGGGAGCGTTCAAAGCTTCCGCCGCTGGTAACGAGGCGAGCTCGCCAGCGGAAACAATGGTTACCTTCACCGCTGATGATGCATGCGGTAAATGAAGCCGCTCCGCTACTTGCAGAGCGACACTGCCTGCTCCGCTATCTACTGCAAATAACCCTGCAAACAGCAGATCAGGCGCAAGCGGCTCAATGACAGCAGCTAATGCGGCTGCAACAGCATAGCTGTCATCCGGCAGCCCGTCGCTCTCCAGCCGTATCGCTTCATCAGCTCCGATTGCAAGCGCAGTACGAAGTGCTTCTTGCGACCGCTCGGGGCCGCATGAGACGGCAATGACCTGTCCGCCTAACAGCTCCCGCTGCCGGATCGCTTCTTCCAACGCATATTCGTCGTAAGGATTAATGACAAATTTGGCGTCTCTCTCATCAACGCCCTCCGGTGTAACGACTATTTTCTCCTCGGTATCAAACGTTTGCTTGAGAAGCACCACTATTTTCAGCATAGAAGCTCCCTCACTTATACCGGTATTTTTTTGAAATATAAGCACGTATAAATTGCCTTATACGATGCTTATATTTCACAGCGAAACGAGCTTTGCCGCCAAGGATGGTGCAAAGCTGTTTACGCCAGCTGCCAGTTCTTCACGCCAAGTACTGTCCATCAGTGCTACGATATGTCGTTTCACCGATGATTAGACCGTATGGATTAGTCGGCTGTGCGGCATGTTCGCGATAAAAAGCTCATATACATGGATCACCGCGGCTATTTTTTGAAAGCGCTTCAATACTTGTCCAATTACTTCGCGCATACGTGTTGGTTACAAGGAACCGGCATACAGGGGGGCGGGGCATATGGCATCGTTTTTTGTGTTATTAACGTTCGGACAATTGGTGTTTTGGGGTAGATGGGTGCTGTTTGCGGCCGTTACGGCGTTTGCGATTTCGTTGTTCGCGACAGTTGTGCTTAGGCGTGTCGGGTATATGAGGCTGGGCGTGCCGATTGTTTTTGCCCGCTATCAAGGTAAACGCAAGAGCAGCTTCAGCGGTCAAGTGCTTGGCCATCGCAAGCTGTTGAACGATGTAAGAAGCGGTATTATGCATCTGGTTTATTTTTATGGTTTTATTGTGCTTCAATTTGGCGCTGCAGATTTAATTTGGAAGGGGCTGAACGGAGGCGTTCCGCTGCCGCTGCCCTATTATGATTTGTTTTCATGGACGCAGGAGCTGACGGTAACGCTGGTGCTGGCGGCAGTTCTATACGGCGCATTCCGCCGATATGGAGAGCGGCTTCCCCGGCTAAAACGCGGCTGGAAGCCGTCGCTCGTCATGTGGTTTATCGGTTCGCTTATGCTCACCATATTGTTCACCTTAGCATTCGAGCGTCTGGCTGAGAACGAAAGCCCCGGGAATGCCTCATCAGCTGATTCCGCCTCTCACATCGTTGCTCCCAGCTACGCGCCGGTCAGTGTGCAGGTGGCGAAGCTGCTTCATTATGCAGGTGTGCAGCCGCAAAGTGTGGAGGCCTATGCAGGGTTTGAAGTGTTCTGGTGGCTTCATCTTCTTGTGCTGATTAGCTTTCTTGTCTACGTGCCGCAGTCAAAGCACTTTCACTTGTTGACCGCTCCGGTCAATTTGTGGTTCCGGCGCAGCACGCCGCCAGGGCGGCTCACGCCTTTGAATTTGGAGGATGAGGAAGCGGAGTCCTTTGGCGCAGGGAAGGTAGAGCATTTTACGCAAAAACAGATGCTTGATTTGTATGCGTGCGTCGAGTGCGGCCGCTGTACGAATGTTTGTCCGGCCTCGAATACCGGCAAGCTGCTGTCGCCGATGCATTTGATCGTGAAGCTGCGGGATCATTTGACCGAGAAAGGAGCGGCTATCACGTCCAAGTCACCGTGGCTGCCGGCTGGATTATGGCAGCATAAATCCGCCGAACCGTATGCGCATGTAATGGGAGCGGTGATTCCGTCTTGGGATTCGGAAGCTGAAAGGGGAACGACAATTGAGCCGACGATGGCTGCGCAAGCGGCTGCGTGGGTCAAACGGGAGTCGATTAAACCGGAGGAGGTGGAGCTGATCGGCGAGGTTTTGACCGAGGAGGAGCTTTGGGCATGCACGACCTGCCGCAATTGCGAGGAGCAGTGTCCGGTCGGTAATGAGCATGTCGACAAAATTATTGATATGCGCCGTTACTTAGTGTTAATGGAGGGCAGGCTTCCATCCGACGGGCAGCGAGCGCTGCAAAACATCGAGCGTCAAAGCAATCCTTGGGGACTGCCGCGCGCTGAACGCGCAGCTTGGGTTGCGGACTGTGAGAGCCGTACCGGCATTCGGGTTGAAACGATGCAGGAGCTGAAGCGGCAAGGCCGGAACCCGGATGTATTGCTTTGGGCAGGGTCGATGGGCTCGTACGATATTCGCAGCCGCCGTGTCCTATATGCTTTAGTGCGGCTGCTCGATCATGCGGGCGTCAGCTTCGCAACACTTGGTTTGGAAGAGAAGAGCTCGGGCGATACGGCGCGGCGGATCGGGAATGAGCTGCTTTTTCAGGAGCTGTGCCGTGAAAATATTGAAACGCTGAGTAAATACAGCATAACTCGCATCGTGACCGCCTGCCCGCATACGTACAACACGTTCAAAAATGAATATCCCGACTTCGGCCTAAGCCCCGACGTTAAAGTGGAGCATCATACGGAGCTGCTCGCAACACTGCTTGAGGACGGGGCGCTTCGGCCTTTTTATACGCTGGATGAGCGGGTTACCGTTCACGATTCTTGCTATCTCGGTCGTTACAACGACACGTATGAAGCACCGCGCAGCCTGCTGCGGGCGATACCCGGCGTAACGATTGAAGAGATGGAGCGATCCCGCTCGAACGGGATGTGCTGCGGTGCCGGAGGCGGGCTCATGTGGATGGAGGAGCATTCGGGAACGCGCGTCAATCATGCCCGCACTGCCCAAGCATTGGAGGTAAAACCTTCCGTCATTAGCTCAGCCTGTCCGTATTGCCTGACGATGATGGAGGACGGCTTGAAGGCTATGTCGGCGGACGACAGGGTGGTAGCGCGCGATGTAGCGGAGCTGCTTGCGGAAAGCGTTTTTGGCGACTGAGGTGGAGATAGGTGGAAAATAGAGCTTCGACTCAAAAGACCGTGGTCGGCTGGTTACGCGAGAGGTGCAATTCTGCACCAGCCCAACCCGAGCTGGTTTCGTAAAATGAGGTGCATTATTGCACCTGCCGAGCCCAACCGGAGTTACTTTTCGCGAAATAAGATGCATAAATGCACCTGCTTAGCGCATTCCGAGCTAAGCCCACGCTTTCGAAGCGAATTTTGCTTCGTAATACTTTAAGGAGGTTGCCTATGACGGTAAAAGCATCACAAAAGAGCGCCAGCTCCATTCGCAGTGCCGCAGTAATCGGCTCTGGCGTCATGGGAGCGGGAATCGCAGCTCATTTGGCGAATGCGGGCATGCGCGTCTTGCTGCTGGACGTTGTTCCGCAATCGGTAACGGCGGAGGAGGAGAGGCAGGGGCTGACGCTGGCGGATGCCAAGGTGCGCAGCCGGCTGGCAAGCGCCGCTGTGGCGAGAATGAGCAAGGCGCAGCCGGCGCAGCTCTATGACCCGGCTTGGACCGCGCGCATTACGCCTGGCAATTTAACCGATCATTTGACTGCGCTCGGAGATGTCGATTGGATCGTCGAAGCGGTCATCGAGCGGCTTGATATTAAACGGGAGGTATTCGCAGCAATCGATACTGTCCGGCAGCCGGGAACGATCGTCAGCACAAATACGTCGGGCTTATCCGCAGCGTCAATGGTGGAAGGAAGGAGTGAGGAGTTTCGACGGAATTTTGCGGTGACGCATTTTTTTAATCCGCCCCGTTATATGAAGCTTGTAGAGATCGTTCCAACCGCAGATACAGGCCCCGAGGTTGTGCAGCTGCTGAGCGAGTTATGCGAGAAACGGCTGGGCAAAGGCGTGGTTATCGCGAAGGACACGCCTAACTTTATCGCTAACCGGATTGGAACCTTTGGCATGCTCGTGACTTTAGAGGATACGCTTCGCTTCGGGCTGACGGTGGAGGAGGCGGATGCGTTAACGGGTCCGGCTATGGGAAGGCCGAAGACGGCGACATTCCGTATGCTCGATCTCGTTGGCTTGGATACACTGCTGCATGTTGTGGATAACGTGCGGGAACGAAGCAGTGACCCGAGTGAACAAGCCATATTTGCCAGGCCGGCGTTACTTGAGCAGTTGGTAGCGGCAGGGCGGCTGGGGGAGAAGTCAGGAGCAGGTTTATACCGGAAGGTGAAGGGCCGGGGCGGCAGTGAAATCGAATCGCTCAAGCTGGATACGCTCGAATACGGGCCTAAACGTTCCGTAAGCTCGCCTGTTATCGATGCCGCGAAAGCTGCGAAAGGCGCTGCTGCAAAGGTGAAGGCGCTGCTCCGAACCGATCCCCGTGACCGCTATGCGAAATTCGCATGGTCAACGATCAAAAAAACACTGCTCTATTCGGCGGCCCAAGTCGGCATTATCGCCGATTCCATATCGGATATCGACCGTGCGATGCGGTGGGGCTTTAATTGGGAGCTTGGGCCGTTCGAGCTGTGGGATGCTATCGGTCTTGCGGAATCGGTTCAGCAGATGCAGAAGGAGGGCGACGAAATACCGTCCTGGGTAACGGCTTGGATAGCGGATGGTCATCAAAGCTTTTATCGTGCGGCGGACAATAAACGGGCATATGCTGCCGGCGGCGTTTATAAGCTGGAAGAGCAGGAAGCAGACATGATTTCGTTAGCGGCGTTAAAAGCTTCCGGGCGAACCGTACTCGCCACGTCGGGGGCCAGTTTAATCGATATTGGCGACGAGGTCGCACTCTTGGAGTTTCATTCTCCGAACAATGCGATTGGCGGCGATATATTG
This sequence comes from Paenibacillus prosopidis, assembly GCF_003337375.1. GTDB lineage: Bacteria > Bacillota > Bacilli > Paenibacillales > Paenibacillaceae > Pristimantibacillus > Pristimantibacillus prosopidis. Next base: position 12,022 of record NZ_QPJD01000007.1, on the reverse strand, counting down.
ACAGCCATTCGACAAGCGACCAAGGAGGTGGCGAAAAATTGGCGCGGGCTTGTGCTCGCCAATGAGGGGCGGAACTTTTGCGTCGGCGCGAATTTGATGCTTTTGCTAATGGAGGCGCAAAACGGCGAGTGGGATGAAGTAGAGGATATTATCCGCTTCTTCCAGGGCAGCATGCTGGATCTAAAGCGGCTCGATCGGCCAGTCGTTGCGGCTCCGCACCGAATGACGCTAGGCGGCGGGGTTGAGGCATGCTTGCCTGCCGATCAAATTATTTTTTCTCCAGAAACCTATTTCGGACTGGTTGAGACGGGGGTGGGCCTTATTCCTGCAGGCGGGGGGTGCAAGGAAGCAGCCGGAATGGCGGCCGAACGGGCACTCGCCGCAAGTAACGGCAAGCCTGGTGCAGACTTGCAGCCGCATTTGAATGCGCTGTTTGAGACGATTGCGCTGGCAAAGGCATCTTCAAGCGGCTACGAGGTGAGCCGGTTAGGGCTGATGCGGCCGCAGGACCGCGTCATTATGCGGCAGGACGCGCGTATCGCCGAAGCGAAGCGCGCGGTTCTAGAGCTTGACCGTGCAGGCTATACGCCGCCCGCGGAAGGCCGTATTCGCGTGGCGGGACGCGAAGGCAAAGCAGTGCTTAAGGTCGCTGTCCAGGCGATGCAGCTGGGCGGCCATATTAGCGAGCATGACGCGCTTATCGCCGGCAAGCTTGCGCATGTACTCGCCGGCGGCGATATTCAGCCCGGCACTGAGGTAAGCGAGCAATATCTGCTCGATTTGGAATGCGAAGCGTTCCTCAGCCTGTGCGGCGAACGCAAAACGCAGGAACGAATGAGCCACATGCTTTCCACCGGCAAACCGCTGCGGAACTAGCACTCGCTCTTGCCGTACCGGCAAACCGCTGCGGAACTAGCATATGCCATGCACCTGGGAAACTATTTAATCAAAGGAGGAGAGCGTCATGTCAGCTGCATCACCGTTTACCGATCACGATCGCGATGCCGTTATCGTAGCGGCGGTACGGACGGCGGTCGGCAAAGCAACGAAGGGAAGCTTGGCGGAAACGAGGGCGGAGGATCTCGGGCGCGCGGTGCTGCAAGGCGCGCTTGCGAGACTGCCCGGCGTATCGCCTGACCAGATCGAAGATGTCATCATCGGCTGCGCGATGCCGGAAGGGGAGCAAGGGCTTAACGTTGCCCGTATCATATCGCTATATGCCGGTCTGCCGGTCACAACGCCAGCCGTGACGATTAACCGGTTTTGCGCTTCGGGGCTGCAGTCAATCGCTTATGCCGCAGAACGTATCCGGCTTGGGGATGCGGATATAATCGCAGCGGGCGGAGTCGAGAGCATGAGTCATGTGCCGATGACCGGCTTCAAGCTGTCGCCTCATCCGGCCATTGTCGATGCGAAGCCTGAGGTATACATGGGTATGGGTCATACCGCTGAAGAGGTTGCCCGCCGCTATGGCGTTACGCGCGAGGCGCAGGATTCTTTCGCGTCAGCGAGTCACCGCAAAGCTGCCGCGGCGATCGCGGCGGGTCGTTTTCAAGCGGAAATTGTGCCGATAACCGCCAGCCGGTCAGGAGTAAACGATGCCGGCCGGCCTTGGGAGAAGGTGTTTCAGTTTGATACGGATGAGGGGGTGCGTCCGGAAACGACGGTGCAGACCTTAGCGCCGTTGAAGCCCTCGTTCGCCCGCGAAGGCACGGTAACGGCGGGCAACACCTCGCAGATGAGCGACGGCGCAGCGGCGGTTATCGTGATGAGCCGGGCCCGCGCAGCGGAGCTTGGCTTACGTCCGCTCGCCGTTTTCCGCAGCTATTGCGTAGCTGGCGTCGCTCCTGAGGTGATGGGCATCGGACCGATAGAAGCGGTACCTAAAGCATTGAAAAAAGCCGGCATAACGCTTGCACAAGTTGATCTGTTTGAGCTGAACGAAGCTTTTGCGGCACAATGTGTCCCCATCATTGATCAGCTAGGCATTAATCCTGAAATAGTGAATGTAAACGGCGGAGCAATAGCGCTCGGCCATCCGCTCGGCTGCACGGGAACGAAGCTGACTGTATCGCTTATTCATGAGCTGGGGCGGCGTGGCGGCGGTATTGGCGTCGTGACGATGTGCGTGGGCGGCGGAATGGGAGCGGCGGGCGTTATTGAAGTGTATGGCTCCTGAGTGATTGGAATAGCTAATCAATTTGACTGACTTGACTGAAGGGAGAGCTGCGGCATGACGGAAACGATACGTTTTGGCGGTCGGTTTGTCGTGGAGGACAGTGCACCGGAATCGGTCGTGACGCCTGAAGATTTCACGGATGAGCAGCGGATGATGGCCGAAGCCGCGCAGCAGTTCATGGAGGCGGAAATTATTCCGCGCGACGCGGAGCTGGAAGCTTTGAACTACGATCTGACGGTAGAGCTTATGCGCAAGGCCGGAGAGCTTGGTCTGCTCGGAGCCGATGTTCCCGAGGCGTACGGCGGGCTCGGACTCGATAAGGTAAGCACGACGCTATTAGCGGAAACCTTAGCGCGGGCTTCGTCATTCGCGCTCTCGGTTGGGGCGCATACGGGCATCGGCACGCTTCCGATCGTATTTTTCGGCACGGCTGCGCAGAAGCAAGCTTATTTGCCTGCATTAGCGTCGGGAGAGCGGATTGCCGCGTATTGCTTGACTGAGCCGGCTTCAGGTTCTGATGCGCTGGGTGCCAAGACGACCGCAAGGCTTTCGCCAAGCGGCAAGCATTATATATTGAACGGCTCAAAGTTGTACATTACGAACGCCGGTTTTGCCGATCTGTTCATCGTATACGCGAAGGTCGACGGGGAATATTTCACTGCTTTTATCGTGGAGCGCGGAATGCCGGGATTCAGCATCGGGCCGGAGGAGCACAAGATGGGCATCAAGGGATCTTCAACATGCCCTTTATATTTTGAGGATGTAGCGGTTCCACTCGAAAATGTGCTTGGAGAGATCGGAAAAGGACACCATATCGCCTTTAACATATTGAATATCGGGCGTTTCAAGCTTGGAGCGGGCTGCCTGGGCTCGGCGAAGGAAACGATCGGGCTGGCGTCGGCCTATGCCAATACGCGCAAGCAGTTCGGGCGTGCCATTTCCTCCTATCCGCTCATTGGCGCCAAGCTGGCTGACATGAACATACGCACGTTCGTGCTGGAGAGCATGGTATACCGGACGGCCGGTTGGATCGACGGCATGATGCGGGACGCTGATTCAGCGGATGATGGCATGCAGGTGGTGAAGGCGATCAGCGAGTACGCGCTGGAGTGCTCGATTATAAAAGTGTTCGCGTCCGAAGCGTTAGATTTTGTCGCGGATGAGGGGGTGCAGATTCACGGGGGGTACGGTTATATCCGTGAATACAAGGTGGAGCGGATTTATCGGGACTCGCGGATCAACCGGATTTTTGAAGGGACGAATGAAATCAACCGCATGCTCATCCCGGGCACCCTGATGAAAAAAGCGCTCAAGGGCGAGCTGCCGTTGCTGCGTAAAGCACGTGCCCTTCAAGCTGAGCTTGTTCAGCCTATGCCGGTTCCGCCGTTCGATATGCCGCTCAGCAAGGAAGCATTCCGGGTCGGCCAAGCGAAAAAAACATTTCTCGCCATCGGAGGACTTGCCGTTCAGAAACTGGGCTTAAAGCTCGAGCAGGAGCAGGAGGTGCTGTGTTCCCTTGCGGATCTTATGATTCAAATTTTTGCGATGGAGAGCGTACTGCTTCGCACGCAGAAAATGATGAAAGCCGGCGCTGAAGCCGACTCGGAAAAAACGGAGCATATGATGGCGATGACGACAGTGTTCGTACAGGAGGCCATGGAACGGGTTGAATCATTGGCAAAGCTAGCTTTAACCGCATTGGAGCAGGGAGACGGGCTGCAAATGCAGCTATCTATTCTGAAAAAGTTAATGCGGGCGCCGCTTTCCGATACAGTAGCTTTGAAGCGGACAATTGCCGCGCGAGTCATTCGAAGTGAGCATTATGTCGTGTGAAGGGGGAGAGCAAGTATGGAACCGCTCGGACCGCAGGACCCGCTTTTGCCCGAACAATCGTCCGCTGGCGATTCGCCGGCGGATGCTTCTGCCGAACCGCCTCTTGATTCATCCGTCGAAGCGCCGTCAAGCCCGCTGGGAGTAACCGCCGGGCTTGCGCGTCCATGGCTTCGCCATTATCCGAAAGAGATTGCTCACTCCATTAAATATCCGAATTATAACATCGTTCAATTTTTGATAAATGCCGTTAATCATTATCCCGATCATACCGCCGTGCATTTCATGGGCAAAACAATGACCTACCGCGAGCTGCATACCGGTGCCGTTCGTCTGGCTAACGGTCTTATTTCACTTGGCGTAGCCAAAGGAGAGCGGGTAGCCATTATGCTGCCTAACTGCCCGCAGGCGGTTGTTTCTTATTACGGCGTGCTGCTGGCTGGGGCAGTCGTCGTTCAGACGAATCCCATGTACGTGGAGCGGGAGCTTGAGCATCAGCTGTCGGATAGCGGAGCAGTCGCAATTATTACGGTTGATCTTCTATATGCGCGATTGTCCCGGGTGAGAGGGAATCAGCCTAAGGAAGGTCCGCTGCCGCAGCTGAAGCATGCCATTATCACCTCCATTAAGGACGGTCTTCCATTTCCAAAAAATATTCTTTACCCCATTAAGCAGCGAAAAGACGGGTTCCGCGCAGATATCCCATACGGCAGCTATGGCGTCGTTGCCTACAAGCGGCTGATCGCTATGAAGCATCAGTCGATAGAGCTGCCTGAACTCGCTGAAGGCAGTGAGCTTGCAGCTCTGCAGTATACGGGTGGAACGACAGGTACGCCGAAGGGTGTTATGCTGACGCATCGCAATCTCGTTGCCAACACGCTGCAGATATCAGCTTGGTGCTATAAAGCGGAGGACGGCAAGGAGAGGTTTCTTGCCGCGATGCCGCTGTTTCATGTATTTGGATTAACGGTATTAATGAATATGTCTGTCCTGCGCGCAGGCATGCTAATCCTGCTGCCGCGATTTGAACCGGATACGGTGCTGCAAACGATCAGCCAGCTGCATCCAACGATTTTTCCAGGCGCGCCAACGATGTATGTAGCGCTCATTAATCATAAGGCGGCAGCCAAAGCCAACCTTTCTTCCATTAATGTGTGTGTAAGCGGTTCGGCCGGGCTGCCGCTTGAGGTACAGGAGCAGTTCGAATCGCTGACCGGCGGAAGGCTCATAGAAGGTTATGGCTTGACGGAGGCTTCGCCGGTGACGCATGCCAATCCGTTATGGGGAACGCGCAAAATCGGGACGATCGGCGTGCCGTTTCCCGATACGGATGCTGTTGTGGTTGACCCTGCTACGGGAGAGCAACTTCCGGTCGGCGAGCTGGGAGAGCTGATTGTCCGCGGCCCTCAGGTCATGAAGGGCTATTGGAACAAGCCTGAAGAAACGGCGAAGGTGCTGCGGGACGGATGGCTGTATACCGGCGACCTCGCGACGATGGACGAAGATGGTTATTTTACAATAATGGATCGAATTAAAGATATCATTATCGCAGGCGGCTTTAACATCTATCCGCGTGAAGTGGAGGAGGTGCTGTTTGAGCATCCGGCCGTGCGCGAAGCTGCGGTTGTCGGCGTGAAGGATGCTTATCGGGGCGAGACCGTGAAGGCGTTTATCGTATTGAAGGAGGGGTGGCAGGTATCGCGCAGCCAGCTGGACCGCTGGTGCAGGGAACGGCTCGCAGCCTACAAAGTGCCGCATCACTATACGTTCAGGGAAACGCTTCCAAAGTCGATGATCGGCAAGGTGCTGCGGCGTAAGCTGCTGGAGGAGGAAGCCGAAACGAAACGGTCCGCCGAGGATAAGGGAGAGTGAACGATATGGATGAGGAACGGTTTGTGCAGCAGGCAGATCAGGCCGAACACTTGGCGCGGCTGTCAGAACGGGCGGAAGCGACGTTCTGGGGACTGCTCGGCTGCCAGGTTGTGCAGGCCAATCCGAGTAAAGTGACGATTTGCCTGGATGCCGCTGAGCCTCATATGAACCTGCTTGGCATCGTTCACGGCGGCGTGCTTATGTCGCTGTTAGATAATGCAATGGGGCTCGTTGTGATGCTGGCCTCCGCGAATGAACGGATGGTTACCGCCAATATGAACACGCAATTTCTCGCCAGCAGCAAGGGAGGCATGCTGTTTTGCGAAGCGGAGCTTATGCACCGGACGGATCGGACGCTGACGCTTCAAGCCCGGGTTAAGGATGAAAGCGGCAAGCTGCTTGCATGGGGCAGCGGCGCCTATAGGCTCATTTAAAATATTTTACCACGAAACGAGCTTTTGCCGCCAAGGATGGCACAGAACCGAGCTGATCATTCACACAGCTAGCGGTTCGTGCGTCGCGACATCCGTTTACGCCCTGAGTTGCTTGTCTTTATGTAATTCGTTATAATAATACCTAATATATGGAAGGTTGACTTTGCAATAAAATAGTTAAATATTAATCGATTTTAAACCGATAAACATATTAAAGGAAGGAGGCGAAGACATGGTCCAGGGCTGGGTAACGACGCTCGTATTAGCGTTTGGAATTGTTGTCGCCATGATTGGCGTAATTGCATATTTAAGAATGTTTCGTAAAGACAGGCTTTCTGAGACAGCTCGGCCGGCAGTCGATGTCTCGTCTCCAAATCCGATTATTACAGCAAAATCAACGGATGGCGGGCACAGTTCGGAAGCTATAACCGAACATGCCGGGCGACGAGATTAATAATTGTTAACTTTCATAATTGTTTCCAAAATGTTATAATAGTAAGAAAAATTAAAACATTGTGACTCTTTGGCCATGGAGTTACCTGCACCGACCGGGGGGTTCTTTCGGTGCAACCACCGCTAGCGGTCTCGTATATTGCTGTTTAGGACGACCATCCAACGTATAGGGGAGGAGATTTCATGGCGAAACATAGCCAGAATGAAGTCAAGGAAAGCCTGAAGGAACTCACGAGAATTTTTCAACCCAAGGACCCGCGTAAATTTGTTAAAGATTATATTCGCAAGTACCGGATTACCGGTGGCTACGAAGATGAATTAACGACATTGGTGGAAAATGAGTTAGGCAGGATCAACTCCTCGGTCAGCTGAATCATGATGAATATAAGGCTGTGCAACCTGTCATGGGCAGGAAGCAAAGCCTTTTTTGTTTCGGAATAACACGAAAAAGGGGCTTCTCTGAAGGTTTATAACCTTTGAGTCAGCCCCTTTCGGTGAGATATCTGGAGGTATGCTGTTGCGAGCGGGAATAGGAGGAATTTTTAGCAGTCTGAATGCATGGAGGACATTCAGTGTTTATTTACTAGCCTCTGCCGTAGCCGCCGAATAAGCCGCAACTGCAAGCGATAATTACTAACAAAATGAAAAGCACCAGAATGGAACCTGTGTTTGTGAAAGCACCACCTACGTAACCGGACATTATTAAATGCACCTCCTTACGTGTTGAGTACTCTGTAATTTATGCATGGCTGCTGCTTTGTGATTGGGTGTTTGCCGTAGAGACATTTAATCAGTGTCATTAGCCTAGTGAATAATGAAATACAAGAAGGGAGGAAGTTAATCCTCCGGAGTACGATCGAGGTAAAGACGGGTAACAGCAGTTGTATCGCCTTTTTCTTTTTCTTTATCTGTTGGTTTTTCCTCAAGTTGATCGTGCATGTTCATCCCTGGCGCAATGGTTGGTTCATGCTCTTTTTCGTTTGGCATACAACACTCTCCTAAAATGAAGCTTCTCGTTTTTTCAGCTTTAATGTACCCAAGAATACGGAATTAATGTAAAGCTTTACCTCGATGTTAAGCTCCCATGGAAGAACGCAATTACTTCCATAATCTGTGGTAGCGCGTGAGAGTTATGGATGGCTAACGGGGACTGTCCGGCGGCAGATGTTTTAAACCTCTTTATCTTAAACCAAGCTCCTCGCGAGCGCAGTCCTCCGATTTTTCCGGCCAAAATACACCTTGTTCCCAAGCGATTACAAAGGACTCGTATCTTTTTGTCTCCGGAAAATCATGCAGCTTGCCGAAATACCGCTCTATCCCAATGATTTGGGAATCATGCGCACGCAGGGCTTCCGCTTTTACGTCCCACATCGGTTTAGTATCGACAGAAAAGGTAGGCTTATGACCCGCATTCATAACTGGTTCGGACATAGTGTAGTACAGCTGTTTCACGGATGGACATTGTCCGCCGACAACAGCCTTCGTAGTGATCCGGGATATCGCCATATGATCGGGGTGGAAGTTTCCGCCATCAGGAGGAAAAGTAAAGACGCCCGATGGTCTTCTGCGATTGAGGAATGCCACGACTCCCTGCAAGAATGCCTGCTCATCGCACTCAGCCAGCTTTCCGTCGGGAAAACCCAGGAATTCTACGGCATCCAGCTTCAGGACGCCTGCCGCGCGTCCCATTTCCTTCTCCCTCAGATGACCCAAATCCATCTTTGACAAATGGGCATAAGCGCCGTTCTTGCCGCCGGCATCTCCTCTCGTTGCGAGCAAAAGCGCAGGCTGATCGCCGGATTCGGCAAGCTGGCGAATGAGACAGGCACTCAGAAAAGATTCATCATCGGGATGCGCGTAGCTGAATACGATACGGTTGGACATGGTTTTCCTTCTCTCGATAAGTATTCGATTGCTTTTTACAACTCCATCTTCTTATTATGTTACTTCAAATGTCCGCAATAATAAAATAACAGCCTTAGTCCGTTCAACAACGAACCAAGGCTGCTTGTTGCCGTACTTAAGTATATTTATCGTTGTTGTATATACTTTTTAAATCATCCATATATACTTACATTTACTTATAAAAATTATAAAAACTTAAAAATAATTAGCATTAATTACTTACGATCACTTATAATCAACCCATAGGTGGTGAATATTTGTGTACCAAGAAGAACGGTTAATAGGTATATTGAATTATTTGCAGGAACATCAAAGAATCAGTATTGAGGATATTTGCAAAGTCTTTGAAGTATCTAGGGACACAGCTCGTAGAGATTTAGTGAAACTTGAAGAAAATAGAAGCATTATCCGTACAAGAGGAGGAGCCATTCTTCCTTCTTTAACTAAAGAAGTCCTCAATTATGAACAACGATTGCTGGATGAACCCAAGGGGAAAAAGGAAATTGGACGATTGGCCGCATCTCTAATTAAGAATAATGAGTATCTCATTATGGATGCATCAACAACGGTACAGTTTCTTGCTGAGCATATTTCAACTCAAAACAATATAGTCGTTACAAATTCCATTGACATTGCGGATATACTTTCAAAAAAAGACACGTTAAGTATCCATTTGTTAGGTGGCTTGTTTAATTCTACTCACCGTTATATTTACGGAGCAAAAGCCATAGAAATGTTAGCTGATTATAACGCCGATAAACTGTTTTTAGGAACATGCGGAATTACTCAGGACGGGTTGTCCATTCCTGATTCGGAAGAAGCCTCTTTGATGAAAGAAATGATACGAAGAGTTGACCAAGTTATTGTATTAGCAGATAGTACAAAGTTTGGTCGAAAACTTTTTCAAAACGTGTGTGGGTGGGACCGTGTAGATATACTAATAACAGACAAGGAACCTAATGATCAATTAATTGAAACTTTAAATCTTCACGAGGTAGATATTATGTTGGTACAAGGTGCAACGAACGATGGATAAAATTAATGATGTGAGAGGATAGTATAAAACTATTTTTATTATTGGAGGAAACAAATAGATGAAAAGAATAGCAATAGATATGGATGAAGTAATTGCGGATGCAGCTGAAAAGCATTTGAAATTATACAATCAACATTTTAAAGAAACCATCATGATTGACGATATTAAAGGAAAAAAATTAAGAGATCTTCGCCCGCATCTGGAAAGTGAGATTAAGAGTTTTTTTGCAGAACCAACATTTTTTCGTGATTTGAATGTAATAGAAGGAAGTCAGGAGGTTATTAAAAAGTTAAGTCAGCACTATGAAATATTTATAACTACTGCCGCTATGGAATTTCCAAGTTCCTTCACGGCGAAATATGAGTGGTTAAAAGAACATTTCCCATTTCTTTCAGACATGAATTTTGTTTTTTGTGGTGATAAAAGCATCATCCATGCAGATTATCTTATAGATGATAATGTAAGACATTTCAAACGTTTCTGTGGGCAGGGAATCTTATTTACTGCTTCTCACAATATGCATGAAACTGGATACGTGAGAGTAAACAACTGGAATGAAGTACAGGATTATTTTCTTAAGTAAAGCAAATGGGAGAAACCCTTGTACTACCGGATTACAATAGCAATAAACATTAAGAACAAAGATAAGGCTGCCGTCGAACGGCAGCCTTCGTGATCCGCGAGATCAGATCTTTCCAACTAATCAGCAATATTCCGGGTATAGTATTCGATTATATCTTTGCGGCGAATGATACCGAGGAAGACGCGATCGGCGTCTACTACCGGAACGAAGTTCTGATCAGCCGCCAGCGCCAGCATATCGTCCAAATCGGCGCTGATCGCGACGCATTCGACTTTCATCCGTTTTTTGATGGAGACGACAGGAATTTCGTGCATCGTATCGAAGCCGAGGCCGGGTGTGGCTTTCAGCTTCCATAACAAATCTCCCTCGGATAGCGTTCCGAAATATAAGCCATTGTCGTCCAAGATCGGAATGGCCGTATAGTGGCTCGCCTCCAATTTATCCATGGCTTCTTTCATATTAGAGGATGTCATGAGGTAAGAGACCTCGTTCTTGGGATATAGAAACGATTTGATGTCCATTGAATCACGCTCCTTTGGTATATTAAAGCATATTTCGTCGCGGGGCGCATGTGGAAGTGACTGTGGCATGCCTAACATTATCGAATAAAATATGCGGTAATTACAGGGAAAGCGAAACTTCAAATGCTAAGCGGCCAACCTTACGTGAGAGGTGTAACTTCGGGCGCTGTAGTAAATAAATACTAAACCAGCACTTTGTTGAACTACCATGAAAATTCATATCGCAGGTGACTAATAAAAAAGGCAAAACTAAAGAGAGACGCAGTTCGTTAATTTTTTAAAAAGTACAGCGCCTAATTAAATCAATATTACATTAGGTGAATTAAGGGTTAGGAAACTTCTGAAATGGTAACGGCAAACCCTGGTAACGGCAAACCCTAAGCTTTCTAGTCTTCGAACCGAATTGCGTACAACTGCTGCTTGCTTTTTCTTATCAAAATAGTCTTCGCCTAAGTCCACATACATTTCTTTTCTCGTCAGAAGGTAATATGCAATTCGTAATATAGCATGCGCAACTATAATAGCTGCTCGTTTCCTTCCTTTTTTAGCAAGTGCTCGCCGATACATCGCACCAAGGTAGTTTTTAGATGCCCCTACTGAATGCGCTGCTTCTGTTAATGCAGATCTTAAATACTTGTTTCCCTTTTTGCCTTTGGAAGACTTTCGTTTGCCTGCGCTTTCATTATGCCCAGGGACTAAAGCTGCCCAAGAACATAAGTGAGCGGCGCTAGGAAACTGTTTTTCAATGTTTGTTCCGAGTTCAGCTAGGATCTGTTCAGCCATACGAGGAGCAATTCCTGGTATGGAGTCCAGGCGTTCAATGTCTTCCTGATACGAACTAACTCTTTTAGCAACCTCTTGATCTAACAATTCAATTTGTTCAGTCAGAAAATCAATATGGGTTAGAATTGTTTTGATCATTAAACGCTGATGGGGGTTTACATAGCCTCGAAGAGCGGTTTCAAGTTCTGCCTTCTTCTTTTTCAGTGTTCGTTGAGCTAAATTTGCTAATTTCTCAGGGTCTTCTTCACCGTCTGCAATCGCACGGAGCATATTCTTAGATGAAACACCCATGATATCGGAAACAACAGAGCCAAGTTTGATATTTGCTCCCTCTAGCACCTTTTGAATTCGATTGTGCTGTCTGGCACGTTCTTCAATGATGCTTCGGCGATAACGAACTAATTCTCGAAGTTCTCTTTGATTTCG
>NZ_QPJD01000006.1:229260-390035 GCF_003337375.1 Paenibacillus prosopidis | reverse complement strand
TGTAGAATTCTTCATCATTTTTTATCATTATCTTACCTAATACTCCTTTCTTACAAGTTTCCTATCCACTTAACCAATAGCCAAGCAACCCCCTATACCTAACATATATTAGAAGTATACTGCCAGTTAGCTTAACGAGGCTGCCGATCGATTGATACAATCTATAGTCAATTATTTGTTAGTGAATTCAATTATTTCATCAATATTATCTGTACTTATTATCACTTTCCATGTCTTCAATTTTATTAATATATATTTATGATTTGTATTGTAGTTATACTTTTTGTCATCCCAATATCCATTTGCAATAGAATCAACATTTAAACTATCCCTTTGATACTCAGTAATATTTTCGACTCCATTAACAAACAAAATTGTTTTTTTGTTATTATGATAGTTTTCTATTGCATTAACGCTGATAAAAAATATGATAAAGATTGAAATAACTGTAAAAAAGAGAAAACGATGTTTCTTGTTTACTTTCATTGTTTTTCTCCTCACAGATTTTTTATAACGTCTTATTTACGAACTTCACGAATTTTCCATATTTAAGGTATGCCCGTTAGTCATCCTTGCATCTCTTATGCTGCACCATAGAGCATGAAAGTTTAATCCGTTCTTTCATAGTTTAACAAAGAAAGGGAGCAGCGCCGCAGCTGAACTGTAACCTTATTTGTAGACACGTGAAAAAAAGGTGCTAAGCGGTAAGAAGGTGGCTTCTGTATTCATCAGGAGTCATCTTTTTTAATCCCCACTGGTAGCGAGTTGTGTTGTACATTAAGACATACTCGTTAACTCTTTCACGCAGCTCTTCAATCGTCTGGCAGTCTTCATATTCCAGCTCATCCTTCATATGACCAAAAAAGGATTCCATGGGTGCGTTGTCCCAGCAGTTGCCCTTACGTGACAAACCCTGCTTGCTTCACTTTATGTTGAAATACAGGATGTGTATAGTGCATGCCTTGGTCCGAATGAAGGATTGCATCGGGATGAACGTTGTTGTCCATGTTCTTTAAGAGCTCTTCTAACGTCTTCTCTGCAATACTGAGTTCTAGAGATGTAGAAAGAACATGTGCGGGTATTTGCTTCGTTGCTCCGTCTTTTACACAGGACAGGTGAGCCCATTGGCCCTTTCCATACCTCATATACGTTATATCTGTTAACAGTACTTTACCCGGCTCTTCTTGATTGAATTTACGCTCTAACAAGTTCGGGCACGTCTTATGTTCCTGTGTAGCTTTAGACATCTTTCGGTAAGGATTGGCTTGACGTACTTTCGCAACCAAGTTGTATTTACGCATGATTCTGCGAATCTTCTTATGATTCATAATGGCATCATCATTGCGCTCTAGATGCATCTTAATGGTTAGGGCACCCGCCTTGCCGTTAAGAGCGTTGTAATGCATCCTAATGAGACCGTAGTCGTTCTCATCCTCATATTCACGCTCTTGCCTCCTGGGCTCAGCTTTAACCCAACGATAATACCCACTCCGGCTTACCCTCGCAATGATACATAAATAGGCCGTTAAGCCTTTCATCTTGTATTTACGAATTGTAGCTTCGATAAGCTCGAAGGTCTCTGAAGGTGTTAGCGTTCGCGTTTCGCCTGCCTCTCTAGAGCCTCGAGCTTTTTTAGGAATTCATTCTCCACTTCTAGCAGCTTAATCTTAGCCTCCGCACGCTTAAGCTTTTCCTCTGTGCTGAGCTCCTTAGATGAGGGTCTGCCTGTGCTCGCTTTGCCTCTGCGGTTCATTAGTAATCCCTCCTCCCCCAAAGACCGGTAAGATTTTTTCCAGCGTTCTAAACATTTATATGGATTTTTTTTACCGATAACAGCTAAACCCAGCTTCTAGGAAGATCTGCATAGGTGCTCTACCGCTCTTGTAAGCTTGTACGGCATGTAATTTAAACTCGGGTTTATATGATATTGCTCTTTCTGATACGTGTTCAATATTAGGATTAGACTCAAGCAATTTAATCTGTGTTGTAAATAGGCGTTTGGACATGGAGTAGGTTTACCTCATTCATTGTAGTATTTTTTATTAAAACACAAAAACCCGAAAGATGAGCACTTTTTCTAAAGTGTCTATCTTTCGGGTTACAGTTCACAGCAAACTGCCCTTTATCTATTCAATCGTGCCAGTTAGTTCAATGAAAAGCAGCCACTGCGAATGGTCATTCCCGTTTTGAAATTATTCAATCCTTTCACTTTCCAACTTATATACCCTAGACACTGTACCTTCTTTGTTAAAGAAAGTGAGCCGCTTACAGTCTGGGCATTGCCAAATACTTTGTGATACGTCGTATATCTCGCTTACTTCATCTATTTCATCGACTTGGCGATCTGTAAGCAAATACAATTCAATGTCGTTCGGAAAAACTCCATTGGATAGAATTGTACCACAAACACATTGGTACCTAGCCATTACAACCCTCCATCAAAGTGCCATAACTATGGCATCTGATTTAACTGTAATTGAACTATAGAAGTCCGTTAACTCTACTCGTCTGATGATTTCTGTGCACTCATCATATTCGAGCTTATACACCATTTCTACCTTAAGTCCATCGAAGAAAATAATTCTTTTACAATTAGTGCAACACCAAACATCGTATTTTGGAAGAGGAATATCTTCTACCAAGTCATTGTTTAAAACCTCTTCCCATTCAAAGTCAGTATACACTCTTAATTGTATATCGTTTGGTACTAAAACGTTTGACAACCTTGTGCCACAGTAGCATTGATATTGCATTCATGTAACACCCCATTTTTCGGTTCTTATTTCAAATTAAAACACTTATCATTATCGTAATCTGCCCGTTACTTCAGTAAAGAAAAAGGGATCGACTAAACTGCGCGCAGCCGGCGATACCCTTTTCACTATCGTCTCCCGTTACTTTAATGAGCGGGTTCGTTTGAGCAAAATAAGGATTGAATTGACAACATGAGATTTAGTCGTAAACACTGATTATAGAGTAATCAAAGAAGAAATTCAGAATTCCGATTGCTCGAATGGTATACTCTTTGTTAGCTTCAGTGTACCTATCCTCCACTTTCATGAAGAATGGGAGACTTTGAACATGCTTGCCTTCCCACTCTATAGGATTTTGACCTCGCTTACATAAAATAATTTGTTCTGGTCCGCCTACCTCACACGAAATGCCGTACTTCTTTGCAAGCCATAATTTATAGTCATTGTCGTTTGGACATGTAAAAACCAGCAAAATGAGTACGATTCCCAGTATTATTAGTGATGCCTTCATGAAGCGTTTCATATTAACCCCCAATCCGTGAACTATCGTGCCCATTAGCTAAATCCACCGTCTGATTTCCATTTTGAAAGCATCCCGCCTGTTTAGCCCAAAAATCGAGTTCATTACACTTTTGAATCGCATTTTCATAAAGAGTACTTAACACGTCCTCAGGTCCAAAAATCGTCATCCAATCAATACCATTTGAGGCTGGAAACAAAACTGAAAACAGTCCCTTCTTTGATTGTTCTTTACAATATTTAACGGCAGATTGACTATCGGACGAAACTTCTTGATTTAAGGTTAATGAGTATTTACCTTGGTGTTTCGTTAGTATTCCTTTGTGCCTTTTCAAGAGAGTCGATCCTTCCTTAAGACCATAAACAAAGATCTCTTTTGCATTCTCAACAAGAGGTCTTATCACATTTTCATGAGCGTTTAGGTGTTGCTCTGATTCATAATTGACGCTGTATCGCAAACCATCCGAAGGGAGAAGCCCTACACTAAAATGCTTTTGAATGTTACTCACCTACTGTTTTATTTACTATTTTAACATGTTCCAAATGGAAAATTTGTTGAACGAAAGCTGCCTGTTGTAATGGTGCTATCGAGTACCCGTTAGTTCAACGCAAAAAAAGTGAAATCCAACTGAGATTTAGCTGGATTCCACTTTTCGCAATAGCTTTCATACAGCTTTTTTTTCTAAAGGATTTAGTTCTTGCTTTGGAACTAAGAAACTTGACCTTCCTTGAAGTAGTGGAACGGGCGGATCTCGATCCTCCAGCCAAACTGTTCGCCCGCACCCACTTGCGTAGTCGGATGTAGGGAAGCCACCCGGATTGCTTCCTCCATGTCACGTGCTTCTATAAGGAACGCACTGCCCAGCATCTCCTTGGTTTCGATAAAAGGACCGTCGATTACCGTTACCTTCCCGTTCAGCCACCGCAAGCTTTTGGTCTCGAAAGAGAGGCCAGCATCGATGATCAATTGGCCGCTCTTGTAGAGCTCCTCAAGGTGGGGCTGACATTCGCTCATAACAGCATCGATCTCTGCCTTTGGGCGGGCATTCATTTTCTCTGGTTCGAGGTATCCCAAACACAAGTATTTCATTTTACATTCTCCTTTTCATTAGACTGATGTCATTCTTGCCTCTATTAAGTCGACGAACGGCATTCAACAAAATCGACAAATCATAAAAACTTTTTAAAAAAAATCATCTGGCGTCTCTTTAACTTGACGAAGCTCAATAAAGGAGCAGCATCAATCTGCTCCCTGATAGTTCAACTAACGTCCGCTGTTTTTTTGAGCTAACGTTCCCCGTCAATATATGACAATACTTCTGAACAAATTTTCAACTCACTTCAATTACAGACCTTAAACCACTCTCTGCGAATTTTATTCTTCAGCGTAAGAATGAATAAGCAAGAAGGGCCGTCCTTCAGCTTTGTATTCGCCTCAGGATAGCCCCTCTTTAAACCACTTTGGTGTCTACTTGGAATTTTTGTTATCAATCAGATTGGACTTGATCAGCATCCGCTGAACGATGACCGCCGTCTCTGCACGTGTGATGTTGCGCTTGGGCAGCAGTCCCGCTTCGGAGCCTTTGACCAGCCCGTTCTTCACTGCAGCCGCGACCGCTTGCTTCGCCCAGGCATCTACTGCCGCGCCGTCCACGAACGAGGAAAGTACGGATACAGCATCAACGCCGCTGACGTTCGTATCGAGTCCCGTTAGCTTCATCGCCCGTGCGATCATCGCCATCGCTTCTACGCGGGTAATCGTTTTGCTTGGACGGAACGTGCCATCCTCGTATCCTTTGATAATACCGTATTCCTGTGCTTTCGCCACAGCGCCGACGAACCAGTCGCTGGACTTCACATCACCATAAGGCACAGTTTTCCCGTTTTCGGGGAGACCAAGCGCCCGCACGATAATTGCCGCAAACTCTGCGCGCGTGATCGCCGCGTTCGGGTTGTAATGCGCCGCGTTGAATCCGTTCACGATCAGTCGGGACGCCATATCGTTAACTGCGTCTTTAGACCAATGGTTTGCTACGTCCGCGAACGTCATCGGGTGCCAAATCAATGTATACGTGCTGTTCGTTAAACTGCTTACGACCGCATAATATTTTCCGTCGCGAACGGTGATGTAGGTCGGCACGTGATAAACCGTTCCGTCCGCCATAAGCACGGTTGCGGTGGTGATCTTACTTAGGTCAATGCCGTCTGGCAGCGGAATTTCCCGCTGAACGTACACATTGAACTTATCTACGTCCACCGTTTTGCCGTTGTAGGAGGCGGTCACCGTGAAATCGACAGGTGGCACGACGACGCTGAACTTTCCTTTTTCCCCCATGCTTGCTGCGAGTTGAACCTTCGCCGCATCGCTCTTCGCGATGTCTACATGGATGACGATATCCGACAATTTCAGTTGCCCGCCAAGCTGCGACTCCAAGTGATCGATCGCGATTTGCGCCGCAGGCAGCTTGTAACTTCCGTTAGCCGTCTGTACTTCCAATATCGCCTGCTTGTTCTCCATCGCTTTCACTATATCGCCGGTCAATACCACCGTTACTTTATCCGCGCTCACCGCCGCAACGGGCACAATTATAGTCGGCTTGTCTCCTTCTTTCGCAAGCTGCGCTTCCAGTTTGACTGAATCCACTGTCGCCGTCAGGACGGTTTCCCCGTTCTCTTGGGTTGTCGTACCTGTGGCGATTTGATCATACTCTTTGCCGTTCACGATGACACGGAATGCCATCGAGTTGTCGGACGTACTAGTGCCGGTATCCGTACTGCCGGAGCCGCCCGTCCAAGATGAAGGTGCACGCGTCACCGTTACGGTGTACGTTTGTATCGTGCCGTCCTGCGCCTTCACAACTACCTTGATCGTGTTGATGCCTACGCTCAGCGGCAGCGAATCGGAAGCTGTGCCGCTCGTCAACGTAGTCGGACCTGTCACTAACCCTTCGCTGTTGTACACGCTCGCCGTCACTGTCGCATGTGCTGAATCATATACCGTTGCCGTCACTGTTGTGCTGCTAACGCTGTTCGCCACACTCGACGTGTAACCGTCTGTTGTGTTTGCCGCAAACACCGGGCTTAAATTGCCGCTCGATAACGTCAAACCGCTTAAGTCCGCGTTGCTAGACGATGTACGAACTGTTATTCCCGCACTGGTTGCAGACGCGTTATTCGTCGTTGTCGCTTTTACTCGGGTCACAAACGTATAGTCTGTCTCCGGTGTCAATCCGTTGAACGTCGGGCTATCCTGCCAGGTTACGCCGCCATCGTTGCTGTATTCCTGACCGGTAACTGTCTGCAGCGTAATGCTCGTTGTTGTTTTACTTGTTTCTACAGGCGCTGCCGGAGCCGCCGCTCCGTCCGCTGCCGCTACCGTACCCGTCGCCGCGCTCGTTACGCTGCCTGTCGCATGCGTACCGTCGGAGGTGACCGTCACGGTGATAGCCGCGCCCATGTCATCTGCGGTTAACGTGTAGCTTGAACCCGTCGCATTCGTGATGGCGACTCCGTCTCGGTACCACTGGTAAGTCGGCACGTTGTCTGGCGTGCTAGGCGTATACGTGACCCCCGATAAGTCCGCTGTCAACGTTTCGCCAAACTTGGCTGCACCGCTGATTGCTACACTGCCTCCCATAGCCGGAAGCGTAACATCCTCTGTTGCCGTGATGATGTTACTAATGGCACCGGAATTATACTCAATAATAACTCCTGGATCCTTAAATATGCTACTACCACCGTGTGTATTGTCTACGGCTAAGTAACCTACTTTATTATTAGTGGTGTCTAGCAGAAGTGTAAGATGGACATAGCCTCCATTAGCCACAAAATTACTCGTTGACTCAAGACCTGTTGCAGTATTGTTTGATACATACCTTGTCTCGGGATTAACAGCAGAATCCCAATTAGGTGCTGTTGCTTTAGTAGCGCCTATAAAGCTTATAAAGTTCCAGTTTCCTGTAAATGCAGTCTTAAATTCTGCAAACATATTGGCAATAGCAAACATTTCTACAGCTCCAGCAATAGTTGCTGGTGGCTCTACAAGATGTCCGTTATTGTTCGTTGCTGTAGTCACAGCATCGTTATAATCCATGGTAGTACTCGGTCTTTCCACATAAACAAAATAGCGTCCATTGTAGGTACGTATAGATGTTTTCCCATTGGTCAATGGTGCCCCTGGCGTTACATTTACTGTGATACTTTGGGTTTGCCCTGCAGGTTGTGTAAATGTCATATTTCCAATAACAGCCTGAATTTCTTCATAAGTATTACCACTTGAAAAATTGAACACTCTATTTGTAGGTGTAGATTGGTCAGTAATACGACCACTAATGGTTATGCCATTAGTCAACTCGGTAATACCGCTTGGAAGAGTCCCAACAGCAATTGAGCCATTATTTACAGCAACGGTAAAGTATCCGCCCCCTGCATTAACGACACCAATGCTTCCAAATGCAGCATTTGATAGCTGATAGGTTGTTCCGGATAATCGAACAGGAGTACCTAGATTAAGTGTATCCGCTGCACTTGCTTTTAACGGATGAAAAGGCATCATCGTCAATACCATAACGATTGCCATTAGAACAGATAAGATTCTTCGATTTTTTAATTTCATCTTTTGTTCATTCCTCCTGAAGAAAGTTTGGGTTATTTTGCCTTTACGTCGGCTTTGTACTAGTACTTGCATCGCTAAAAGGATTTTTCTTATTTTAATCTTCTCTTGTACTCGTCCCACTCCTGTCCCTTAGGGAATCTCCTCGCCCCCCACATCTAGATTAAATCCTTGTTCATTCGACATCCGGTAAAAATAAAAAGCATTCCATTCAACATGTATCTTACAAAAACTTCAATATCAGAATGCAAAAAAAACTCCGTCCACATGAAGAATCAAAGTAGACGGAGGTTTCCGTCGTATTCGGTAGCTGGCTGGCATCGCGGTATTGGTAGATCCGCATTAGCCCCTGTAGCATTGCGTCGCCACTTTTCAGTGGGTTTGCTATTGTCGTACGAGCTATTCGATTATTGAGGATTTTGTCGATATGTACAGTAAATACTGTAACTTGTCTAAAATTGGAATTCTATAGGTAATTGGTCCTGATCTCCATGAACTTGAATCGATTTTATACAATGATTGTCCTCCACATTCCTTCATTTAACCTATCCATGAGGTATAGATCAGATATGCTGACCGACAGGTGAATAAATGGGGATGACCTAGTCAGAACATTTATAATTAGGTTAGGAGCAAGGCATCATCCTAGAAATTTTTGCGTTTCGTTCTACTCCGTCATTTATCTCTTCCCTCCCAAGAGAAGCCAATTTATGTCCACATAGAATTTTTTATTTAGTTGAAGATAGTTTCAACAGAAGGATTAAACTTGTTTTTTTCAATTCATTTAAAGTTCCTTGAGAGATCCCCAGTGACTGAGCAAAGGAAACTTGATGATAACTGATTCCCTTGCCTTCGCCGAGTTACTCAAAAAATCATCTCCATAGTCTCACTACTTCTATTAATTTCTGTTCTTCAAATTCTAATTTATATATGTCCGGCATAGAGGTTGATTCCCAGAATTCAAAATCATATCGGTTATCAAAGTAATTCATTATTAAAGTCATAATATCACCATGCGTTCCATTACAATTTTCTTTCCCATATTTTCATTCAATATGTTTTCGATTACCTTTACTGCTCTTCTTTGAGCATAAATGGTTGATTCACCATTAGAAAATGAAAAATTAATATCTTTATACACTTTCAGCTTGGCTTCCATAAAATTCATATCCTTAATCTGACCAATATCACTTTCTCTGAGCTCTTCGAATAATATAATTTCGTTAGTTCCGGCTGCGCCTTTAATAGTTTGTATCGCTCTTTCATACGGACTTTATATAAAAAGATCAATTTCTTCATCTTTCAAAATTTCATTAATTTTAAGTGTATCTAATTTATCTTTGTCCGACAGTCCTCTTGTCCTCTCCATACCTTCAATATATGGTGATTCGGCATGTCTGACAAAGTAAATAAAAGTTTTCATCTTTTTTCACTTCTTCCTATATTGCAATGGTTTCAGCTAACGTCTTTGGCTGTTAATATGAGAAAGCAACCGTTCCTGGATTAGCTGGCTGCTTTCTTATATTGATGGACAATCGTATCCGTCCCTCAGTTTTAAGGGTTTATCTCACGTAAACTCAGTCATTCGCAGGATTTCATCACTTTGGAATGCAATGGTCGGTAGGAAATAAGCTATAACACCCGTGAGGTCCCTGTTTTGGGCATGCGCAAATAAAAGAAACGAACACTTTGGAACATTTCTCCAATTTACTTTCTACTGCACGCATGCTCCACTTGATCCCTGGAAGTTTACCATCCCACGACTCGACGGGTCTATCCCTTACATTCCTTCGTTACACTTATCCAAGGTGTGGAGACCGATAGCGTTTAGCTGATGGGTCTGTGCCCTTATCGGATACGAACTCGGTCCTCCGTGCTTTCTTTGTTTGAAATCCTACGAATGAGTCAATTTACGTTTAATGAGTCTTATGCAGCTTGAGTGTAAGTTTGGAATGTTTTTTCCGGAGTGAACGACTCACCGTGACGAGCCATACCAACTAGGATTCGCGCCAGTTTTCCAAGCAGTTTAAACACCGACTGTTGCTTACTCATATGCTTATTATGGACATTATTTTCATTGTATAGATAGGGCCGAGGCCTTTAAGGGATCTCAGTTGGCTTGCTATAGGAATCTCACCGAGTACGGTTACGATGTCCTTTCTCTGGCTCGCTTGAGAGATGAGTTCGGCGGCTTTCTGAATGCCAGTTGAACCGCCAGCTCGCTTCATGTATTTTCGCCAGCCTGTAATGACCTCAGCCGTCGATTGACCTTTAAGATCAAGCGGGAACGGGAACTCTTTGAGGGTCGCTATCGAGCGCGGACAGGTCTTTCGTTTCGCCCTGATACATTTTTTCTACTTGGATGAGGATTTCCGGTAGTTTGAGGCGGGTTGTCGTCGAGGTCGGAGAGATCATCCTCACCGGCAAGCCATTCCTTGACCGCGGCTCCCTTGCGCTCTTCTGTAAGAAGATCCCGTACACCGACGACTTCATTAATCTCTCGTAAGAGTGTTTCGTCCGGTACCGGAATTGGCGTCTCCATGGCTGCCTCTGGCTTTTTCGGCCCGTCATTGGATGAAGGCGTAGCGATCTGTGTGAACCCCAGCCTCGATGCTTCATTGAATGTGATTGCAGCTCCTACGATTATGGCTGTAATACTGATGACCGCGATAGCTTTTGTCTTGAGCTTCACGCGAACCCTCCTTTTAACTCTCTTCACCTGCTCACTTCTGCAAGAGGAACAGTAACTTTCTTACAACTCTTCTTTTCTTATACTAAACGCTTATCAATATGATTTGTTGCATTAAACTGCCCGTTAACTCAACGGCTGCCGTTCATGTCGGCAGCCTCGTCCAGGTGCTTGTTAAGCTATAGTTACCCGTTAATAAAATGAGCAGGCTACCGTAGCGCCTGCTCAACAATCGTGATATTTAACTATCGTTTTCTGTGAATTGAACAATTGCTGCGCGGGATTTGCTAAAAAAATCCATTCTTCCCCGCCCTCATAGTATATCAAGCCAAAACACTTTTCTTCTCGAGTGTTTGTTTTATTTCATCCATCAATCTTTCATATCCTCCTAGGATTGGCTGATCAGACAGACGCTTTAATTCACTTTGAAGAAGTGTTATATAAGAAACATCGAATGCTTTGTCTTGGGGAACTTCGAGATCTGGACGAACCCCCACTCCCTCCCAATTGCCTTTGGTTACCGGATTTATTGCGCGACCATCAGGGATAAACACTTCAAACTCCCTGTTTATTCTATGCATCTGTCCCGGGTGAGCCCCGCCCCCAGTACGTTCCCCAACAACAATCGCTCGACCTATTGATTGTAAGTTGTATGTAAACTCCTCAGCAGCTGAAAATGTTTTTTGGCTCGTTAATATTTAAAGCGGCTTAGTACCACCAAATCTCTTTCCAGGAACATAAGGCAGACTCCAGAACTGTTGAGTTTCATCACTTTTTCTCCAATAGAGATTATTCAGATGTGTTGGCGATGGTTCTAGTAAATAGCTCGAGAGGAATGCTACCATGTTCGGAGAACCACCAAAATTATTTCGTAGATCAATTATCATGCAGGATGTGTTTGCAAGAAACGTCATTGCGCTCGAAACCGTTTCTCCAGCATGTTCGGGCGGCATAAATGCTTGAAACTCCAAAAATCCGATATTCCCCGGCAACCGCTCTATTTTGTTAAATCCGTAGTTATCCAACCTCACCATTGTTAAGAAATTATCGTGATGTACGTTATTATCCTTCTGAGTATTCTCTACTTGAGGTTTTTCCGTGCTATGCCGTATTTGTAGATGCTTATCCTGAGAAACGTTCTGCAACTGTGATGTTAACAGTTCTGCAAACAATGTGTGGTCATTGATATCTTCGTATTCGCGGTCATTTAATCTTTGGGTAAGTTCACTTCGAAGGTTGTCAGCCGTTTCGGGAAAAACATAATTTTCAATAAGTAATTCTATTAGTATCTTTATTGTATCCGTCTTAAAGTCATGGTCCATTATCGTCCCTCCTATGTAATATCATTTACCTTACTTCTCATCCATTCCCTTTTTCTGTAACTCAAAGCGAAAGATAACTGCCAGATTGATGATAAAAGGGCTGTACGCGGCATCTTATTACCTGTTAGTTCAGCTGTGCTACATTTGTATTGCCATTAATCGGTTGCCGTCAGGATCTTCAAAAATGACGATATTGTTTTCTAATATCTCGTTATGAATCACAATCTCGGATTCCTTCAGAAACTGGAGTGTCTGCCAAATATCATCTGTCTTAAAAAACATCAGCGGCTGGGGAGCTGGTGCCGCACCATTATTGGAATCCAGCAGAATCTCGGTTCCTTCGAAATCCAGTGTATAAACCGTAGAAAGCCGCCCCTCCATGTAATCCTCGTTGTATGGCAGATCAAACACACGGCTATACCATTCAACTGCCCGTTTCATATCTGAAACGTGGATAAAGATCGAGCCTACTCGTTTTTCAAGCCTGCTTCCTGCCGTTGTTTTCATTCAATTTCCTCTCCTTTAAACGGAAAATTAATCCACGTTTAGGATAGCGAATATACGTTCCCTTGTAAAGGGTTGGTTCATAATGTTTACCATACTATCCTGCCCGGTACTTCAATGAGCATCAAAAAGGAGCTGTCCTCGGGGCAGCTCCCCCACTATCGTACCCGTTAGCCATCCATGCATCTCTTATGCTGCACCACAGAGCATGAAAGTTAATCCGTTCTTTCATGGTAGTTTAGCGCCGTTACTCTAAATGTTCTTCTTCAAGATAGATGCTTTCAATTTCACTAAACTCTTTTTTCAACTTTTCCACAAGAGTTTTTACGCCAAAAACCTCTGTAAATGTATGACTCCCAACTATATGATTGAGACCAATAAATTTAGCATATTGAACAGAATACAACGATTTTTCACCTGTAATATAAGCATCGCATCCTGCTTCCTTTGCCTGTTTAATTAATGCCGTTGAGTTCCCAGCGCCTGTAATTACGCCGACCTTCCTAATAGGCGAAGTTGAGTTTTTCCATGCCTTCACGTCTTCTCCCAATTTACTAGCAACTTTTCCCACTAGCTCTTCAAAAGTTATGGATTCGTTATACTCCCCGATTCCGATGATTTCTCTATTTTCTTTAAAGTGCGTCTGTTGGATTATTTTCGAAACCTCTATTTCTTTTAATAGCGAGTTACATGTACCAAATTCAGCAAAATCCAATGGGAGGTGTATATAGAAATGTGAGATATCATTTTCTTCGAGCAACTTAACACATTGTTCCTTCATACCGTAAAGAAAATCCCATGCGTCATGGTGTGTGATAATTAATTGAACATTTTTGTCCACAGCCTTACTAATCACATCTGGAGTAAGATTTGTAGTGAATCCAACCCGATTAATTTTCTTGGATAATGGGTTATTAAAGCCATACTCATCATTTTCATCAAATTGTTCAACTAAGTTGCCAAAGGCGTTATTAATGAATGTTTTAAAATCATTGAGATGCATCTTATTCCCCCCTAGGCATATATTTACCTTTTTTCACCATATCACATAGACATCTTATTTAGCTATGACTGCCTGCCTCCAGCTCTTTTAACATGATGCTTAGCGTTTTAAAGGAAATGGAACCGATGCATCGTTTTAGTTCATTAAAGCGCATAACTTTATTTTCAGAAAGCCAATACATAATAATCATTTTATATTTACCGCCTATTAAGGACAACGTATATCCAAAGCCGGTGTCTTTCAGTTTCACTCCGGTCGGAACACAGGTTTCTCGCAAAGATTTCACCTCTCCTTTTGTTATATACATGTAAATTCCGCCGAAACTCCTAAGCCCTTGGCGTAGATCCATTATTTTTTTTCAAAAAAAGTTCTGACAACAAATAGTTTCAATTACGTTAACCCGTTAATAACGAAAAGGCTACCACGCGGCAGCCCTTTCGGAGTTCAACTATCGTTTCCGAGGGAATTTAACAACTTTCTTATATCAATTCTCTCCCTTGAACCATCCGGAACCAACGCTTATAGTGATGGTAACGACCTGGAGCATGGTCTGTTAAGATACACATTATTATCGATCAAATATTATATTTCAGGAAGGTGAGAAAATGATTGAAATTACAACCGAATTAGTACGCCGATTAATCCATAGTCAATTTCCCCAATGGAGGGATTTAGCTTTAAGGCCCGTAGAAAAAAGCGGACATGATAATCGCACCTATCGGCTAGGAAGCGAGATGACCGTTCGTCTTCCGAGTCATGAACGTTACGCTTCGGCTGTTGAAAAAGAGTTGACGTGGCTGCCTAACTTCAAGCCACTTCTATCCTTGGCAATTCCGGCACCCGTTGCAAAAGGCACGGCTACGGACGAATATCCCCTTCCATGGTCGGTCAACAGATGGATAGAAGGCGACACCGTCACGCGTTCCAATATACGCGATCAAAACAAATTTGCCGAAGACCTCGCAGGATTTTTGAAGGAGCTGGAAGCGATCGATGCAAGTCGCGGCGTACCGGCAGGCCCCCAAAACTTTCATCGCGGAGGAAACCTTGCCGTTTACGACAATGATACAAGATCCATCATCGAAACCCTTTCAGGCCAATACGATCGAAGGCTTTTAACGGAAATATGGGAACTTTCCCTTGCGACAAGATACCAATCAGCCCCGCTATGGCTGCACGGCGACGTTGCGGTGGGCAATCTGCTCGTGAAGGATGGACAACTGTGCGGCGTCATCGATTTCGGAACCATGGGTGTGGGCGATCCTTCAAGCGACCTTGTGATGGCATGGAACTTTTTTGACGACGTCAGTCGCAAAATATTCCTTACCTGCATGAATTTTGATGAGGACACCGTCAATCGTGCACGCGGATGGGCCTTGTGGAAAGCGCTCATCACCTTCGCATGTAATGAGAAAGGATCGGAAGCCTCAAATTGGGGCAAGCAAGTGATTGATGTAATTATCGGAGACTATAAAAAGATATAAGTTTATTTTTGAGAATCAAGAATAAACATAGATGCATCTTGTCCCATGAAGATTTTACTTCCATTATAAAAAGTTTTGGATTGAACATCCCTGTACCCTATTTTAGTCATAATGTCAGTTAGCTTTACTTGATTAAATCCGTTATGAACTATATCTGAAACTACTTCTTCATTTTTATTAAAATCTACGATTAGTAAATGTCCTCCTTCATTTAGAACATCAAATAATCTTGATAAAACTAATTCAACATCATTAATGTGGAGTAGAACCTGCGCCATAAAAATATAGTCTGCATGTAAACCCGATAGACCTTCCTTTTCAAAATCAAAGCATAATGTATCTGCATTCTGAATATTAAAATCAGAAATTTTTTGCTTTATTTGATTAATCATGTTTTGTGATGTATCCAGAAAAAGCATAGAATTAAAATCGTTTAACAAGTTCATTCCGACAAGACCAGTTCCACACCCAAAATCAATAGCATTCTTACTATTAGCATCAACTAAATATTCACGAATGGCATCTGATGATACCTTTGCAATTTGAATTCTTTCAGAAGTGTCATATATATTAGCTATCATTTCAAACTTATCCGTATTTCCCATTATTACCTCTCCAATCTGCCCTTTATAAAATCCTGAACTTTCCTACTTTTTCCGTAATTTCCTTATCACTATGACACAAAGCACATACAGTAAAAAAGTAAAAATAGCTCCAACTAGATAAATAGTCCACGTGAGATGGAAAATTACAAAGTAACTGTCTTGATACTGAAAATCCTCAGACGGCTTCTTAATAATATACCCGACTAGCAGGAAAACAAGGTAAGGGGCTGATAAGCTAAGAAGAACCCCCAATAAATACATCCTATCTGTTTAAACTAGTACATTATTTCCTTGCCCCCGATTGCTCAACTAGGCTCCGTTTCCTACAGCATTTCACTCATTGTACCATATATTGGAACAATTAGTGAAAGATAACTACGTATACTGCCTGTTTAGCGTAGTGATTGTTCGTTCAACTATGCTGCCCGTTAAATAAAGCCGCCATAAGCTATAAAACGAGGATTCCCCGGTCTTTTTGTCTCATCTTATATGTTTGAGTATCTCTGTTAACGAAAATACGGCTACTTCACAACATTTCAAGTATTGATAAACAGCAAGCTCCTGAAGGTATCGGGAAGCTTGCTGTTTTGTCTAACTATTCCAATGAATGTACATGCTGTTACTTTGCCTGAATGTACCCTTCCGCTTTAAGAAGTTCGGCGATCAGAACAGCACCGCCCGCTGCTCCACGTAATGTATTATGCGATAGTCCTACAAATTTATAATCGTATATAGAATCCTCACGCAATCTACCCGCCGAAACACCCATACCGCGCTCAATGTCACGATCAAGCTTCGTCTGCGGTCTGTTCTCTTCTTCAAAATAAGTTATGAACTGATTTGGTGCGCTTGGCAAGCCAAGCTCCTGCGGCCGTCCTTTAAATTGCATCCAGCGATCAAGAATTTCCTCTTTCGAAGGCTTGTTCTCGAACGATACAAATACTGTAGCCAAATGTCCATCCAATACTGGAACTCGAATACACTGCGTTGTTATTAATGGTGCACTTGCTTTTATGATTTCATTATTTACAATGCTGCCCCATATGCGCAGTGGCTCCTGCTCGCTTTTTTCTTCCTCGCCGCCAATATAGGGGATGACATTATCGAGCATATCAGGCCAATCGGTAAAGTTTTTGCCGGCTCCAGATATCGCTTGATACGTCGATGCAACCACTTTTGTCGGTTTGTAATCCAGCAGTGCATGAAGTGTAGGCACATAGCTCTGAATGGAACAGTTAGGCTTAACAGCGATAAATCCGGTCGAGGTTCCAAGCCGCTTTCTCTGTGCAGCAATCACTTCAAGATGCCCCGGGTTAATCTCCGGAATGACCATGGGGATATCAGGTGTCCAGCGGTGAGCCGAATTATTTGAAACAACGGGCGTGCCTGTCTTAGCGTATGCCTCTTCCAACGCTTGAATTTCATTTTTTTTCATATCAACTGCACAAAAAATAAAATCGACCTGAGCGGCAACCTCCTCCACTTTCGAAGCATCCTGAACGACGATATTTTTTACTTCTTCAGGAATTGGGCTAGACAACTTCCATCTGCCTTGTACAGATTCTTCATAAGTTTTACCTGCCGAACCGGCACTGGCTGCAATGGCCGTTACCTTAAACCACGGATGCTGATCCAGCAGCTGAACAAACCGCTGGCCCACCATACCCGTTCCTCCTACAATACCAACCTTCAATTTTTCTGTCATAAGATATTCAATTCCTTTCAACATGGCATGATTTTACCCTAAATAACTATTCAAACCGTCTGATTTGTGTACCTTAAGATGAATGAAACTGCATTTCCTTTGAGTCCAATAAAAAAAATCCCACCCCCAAGACTTGGTCAGTCTTAGGGACGAGATTTGTATACTCGTGGTACCACCCCAGATTCGCTAATATGTCGCCATATTAGCCTCTTCAAGTACGGCATTACTATGTAATGCTTATACTCTAGCTCTGTAACAGGAGCTCCTGACACACCACCCCCCTTTATCTTGGGCTCCGATGTGCTGCTCTGAGGTTTTTTTCAATAAGGAACTCTTACTCCTTTTCAGCTAACGGAGCTCTCTGTGAAAGAATTCATTTATTTACTCTTCTCTTCATCGCATTTCATTATTGCGATTATATTATCAAATATCCCTTATAAGGTAAATATGTATTTTGAAAATTAGAAAACATTACACATTGAACATAACCCGCCTAACTTCAATTTCCGAACATACTTTGCTCGATCGATACCGTTTTCGCCCCGTGTGAATGAGCAAATGATTCAAGCGCTCTCTGCACATTTTCGCGAAGACATTCCGTGTAGTCGATTTCAGGATCGATTTGCAGTAATTGTACCGTCAAGTGGCCTTGTTTTTTATCCAGACGCGGATCCATGCGGCCGATCAAACGGTCGCCGGCTAAAATTGGCATCGCATAATAACCATACTTACGCTTGACAGCAGGAGTATAGATTTCCCATCGATAATTAAAATCGAACAAGTCCATCAACCGTTTGCGGCTCCATAATAAGTTGTCCAGAGGCGGAAGGAAGTTAATCGGTAACTCCGCTTCATTCTCGATAGCGCGATTCCCGTCCTCGTCTTCCTGTACGGAAAGCCGATCCATATCCGAAGCTAATATGTAATAATGCTTGTTGAGTCCTGCGACTTCGACCTGCGCAATTTCTCCCGATTTTACGTACTGATCAATAGCTTCCCGTCGTTCTTTTGCGCTTAATGACTGCCAACCAAGACGGGGGTCGCTCGGTTCAAATACCCGGTACGCCCGAAAATATTTTTGCATCATCGCTTCAAGCGCTTCGACCTTGTCGATTCGCTCCGCTTGTTGAAGCAGTTCGACGGGGACACTACGCCTGGTAACATCAAAAAGGCGTTGGTTTCCTTCTCTGCCAACTATTCTAATTTGTGCGGCGTCCGTCAATAAATTCAGCGCATGAGATGTAGCTTTCGTCTTAGCGTTTACATTATCCCAATATCCGTGTACCCGTTGATTGGATTCGAACGACTTTGCCGGCAGCGGACCTTCGTTTTCCAGCTTTTGCAGCACTTGTTCGGCGATTGGCCAAATGTTGTCGATATGGGACTGCACTTGCTGCTTCAGTCGCTGACGGGTCGGTTCGAAAATAGGGTAATGTTCCATCGGAATGATACATGCCGCGTTCGCCATATATTCAAAAATTTCGTTTTTGGACAGCAGCTCATTCAGAATCCCCGGGTCATAACCGGCAATTCTTGCCGCCATCGTCAGATGCTGATTCGGTCGCACGGCAGAGACCGGGTCGATTTGAACGCATTCCAAATGCCGGATCATGTCCAGCACACGCTGGCGCATCGCTTCCGCAGAGTTTGCGCGTTCCTCCGGCGGATGAAGTAAAAACTGCTTCTCCAGCAAAAAACGCCTGAGCGCTCGTTTAGTGGTTTGAAACGGTTTCATCATGATTCCTCCAATTGGGTATCGTTGAAGTATAAGTTCAAGTCGTTAATTTACCATATACAACAAAGAATACCATCACTTCTCCAATGATTATGTAATTGGGTACAAGGAAAATCAAATCCACTGCGAAGAACACTCCAAGTAACCCTAATAGTAACGCTAAGTGATATATCCCTAATCTTTGATGGATGTGTCTATATTTATGGAAGACCAACGACGTTGAAAAAAAGTAGAGCAGTACGGATCCAAAAATGAAGCTTAACATAAATGAATAATTTAACTGTTCCAAAAATAACAATTGGATCGAAGCTGCGATCATACACATGGATAAATAAATGAATAAATGGCCATAAATTATGGTTTGCCCGGCAGTCTCGATTGTCTTGTTCACTTTCTTTTCGACATTGTCAAAATATTGCCACCATATAGCAATAATTAACAAAAAAGTTATTGCCGCAAATAAAATAGATTGCCAAGTCCAGTAGCTAGACTGCAATACTGCAAGTATACTGATTACTGCTTCGCCAAGTAGAATGAGTGTAAACAGCGAGAAGCGTTCTATTAAATGGTGAGTATTTATAGGGCTTTTCACCAAGTATTTCCGACCGATTATCGGGAGTAATATGTCTACAGCAATTCCTGCATACAAAACGGCATAACGAATCCACGAGTCAAAGAAAAGTGAGCAGGAAGATATCACCAGCCCAATCCAAAAGCGGCTCCCCAAATAACGGGCAGCGATCTTTCTATCTGCTTCTTCTTTCTTATGTACAGAAAGATATTGGATGGCTGTCATAGCTCTTAAACCAACATAGCCTATTAAGAATGAAACGTAGTATTGATCAAAATTAACCGATAGGCTGGCCGTCATTATTAACACAAAAAATAATTGTAGAATCAGAAATATCCGGTGTGATAAGATATCTTGTCCAAACCGATTTACAAAGAGAGATTGCCCAACCCAAGCCCACCAGATCGGAACAAATATGAGGACGAATTTGGTTAAGTATTCTACTGGAATTGAGCCGGATTCGACATGTAACAAGACATGACTTGCTTTGGAAACTGCCGCTACAAAAAGCAGATCATAAAATAGTTCCAGCCAAGTAACTTTCTTCTCAGCAAATGCTGTACTTTGTTGAAATCCCGATGCGTGTTTATTCATCGTTTTGCTCCTTTGGTTTTGATGTTATAGTATGGAAACAATAAAGTGATAGGAGATCACGCAATGTTTGAGAATCATGGAAGTTTTGGAGCTTTACCTGACAGTAGTCGCCTTAGTCTGCAAGCTGACTGCGAGAACTGCTTCGGCTTGTGCTGTGTCGCACTGCCCTTCGCCGCTTCAGCAGACTTCGCAATCGATAAAGATGCCGGGCAGCCCTGCCAAAACCTGCAATCGGACTTCCGTTGCGGCGTTCACAACAGTCTCAGGCAGCGGGGCTTTCGCGGCTGCACGGTTTATGACTGCTTTGGCGCGGGGCAAAAGGTTTCTCAAGTTACTTTCGGTGGCCGCGACTGGATACAAGCCCCAGAATCCGCGAAACAAATGTTTGAGGTGTTCAAAGCCATACGGCAACTCCATGAGCTCCTCTGGTATCTGACGGAAGCGCTAACGCTGCAGCCTGCCCGTCCGATCCACGATGCGCTCAGCTTGGCGCTCGATGAGACGGAGCGCCTCACCCGCCTCGATCCCAAATCAATCATGGAACTGGACGTGGCAGCACACCGGGCAAATGTTAATGCTCTGCTTCTGCGGACCAGTGAATTCGTGCGAGCTGAAGCTCTTCGCTCAATGAAGGGTCCCTCAGATCGTCGGAAAACCTACGGTCGAGGTGCCGACCTTATTGGTGCCAAACTGAGAGGTGCCGATCTTAGAGGCGCCAATTTGAGAGGCGCCTACCTTATTGCCGCTGACCTTAGAGGCGCCGACTTGAGAGTGGCTGACCTCATCGGGGCTGACTTCCGTGACGCTGACCTTAGAGGCGCCGACCTCACCGAAACTATTTTTCTTACCCAAGCCCAGATCAACGCGGCGAAGGGAGATGCCGGCACAAAGCTGCCGCCGTCACTCACTCGCCCAACGCACTGGTCTAGCTTCGGAGTATAAAAATGAGCAGGCGCGAGCACTTGAGCGCTTTGGCAAGACGCTCAAGTGCGGGCCGGTTGATTTCTGATAGATTACCGCATTCCCCTAGATAATAATGTTTTATAAAGTTTAATGACGCTCAAGTGCATGCCTTCATGATATAAGTTGAAGCTGAGAAATTGTTCCGGCGTTTCCAAGGTCATTCCGGCAGAAGTCGTATAAGGCGGGACGATTTTCTCCTGCAATCGGTGAGCAAGAGCCTCTCGAATCCGCTCCTGCTGTTCTTTTAACAGGGTTTCTAGCTCTTGGAGAGTCGGGACAAGTACGGAGACTTGAGTGTTTAACGGTGAAGTCCCATATTCAAACTGTTCCTTGAAACCTGTTGGCAAACGCATTGGAAGCCCCACGTATTGAAAGGCGAACCGTTCTAAGACGACATAGATATGGCCCAGCTGCCAGCGGATCGTATTTCGGAATCCTTCCGGGATCCGGTCTGCAATTTCTTCCGTGACACCTTCCATCATTTTCAAGGTTTGGCCCCGTACGAAAGTCAGCTGCTTAAATAAAAAGTGTTCCATCGTCCTCACTCCTATAAAATATTAACCTATGATCTTCTGATAGCTTACGATATCAAGTCTTCTTCCGAACTTAAAGCCTATCTCTTTGAAATGAGCACACTTTATATAGCCATGTCTCTCAAATAGACGTGCGCTTCTTTCATTCTCTGTACAAATTGTTGCTATCAATACATGAAATCCATGATTTCGTCCTGCTTCTTCTACAAACGGAATTGCTGCGCTTCCAATTCCTTCGCCAAGATGATTTGGATCTAAATAAATGGTTACTTCCGCTGTGACATCGTAGGCTTGTTTATTTTTATGTTGGGTTATCAAGATGTATCCCTTAATCAACTCTTCTTCTACGATGACGTAAGATTTGTACTTGGCATTTTGATTCATCACACTTGCTCTAATTTCATTAATTGTCAGTGCCTCTGTGTGAAAAGAAATCGTAGTATTTAATACATAATAGTTATAAATGTCCCTTATTTTAGACAGATGCTTTTCTTGAATTCCTTCGAAAATTATGTTGGATTTCATATTGGTCTCCATTAATTTCTTCCTTGGTCAAAGTATGTTATGCCATCGGTGTCTATCAGTTTTTTGATCCCGCCTTTATAATAAGGCATTAATTCATCAGCTATCTCTATATCAAACCACGCGATTTCCGTAATTTCATTGGGGCGATTAATTTGTTCTTTCCCGCCAATGATTTCTGCCCGAAATGTTATAAATAGTACATGTTCGTTTATCTTTTCAAACAAACACTCATTAATTGCAAGGATCCCAAAAACCTTAACATCAAGTCCGGTTTCTTCTTTAGCTTCCCTTATGGCCGCTTGCTCTAACGTTTCTCCCTTTTCAACCGCACCGCCGGGAAGTGACCATGTTCCATTATCTTTATTCTTCACCGCCAGCACTTTGGATTTTGAATCGTCTACAATTAAGGAGTAGGATACGTCGACTCTTTTCATCTGATACCTCACTTTAAATTCTACTATTTAGCTACTTCGATTGGATTCCATCCATTTTATCGCATAATCTACTAATTCCTTAACAGGCATCAGTAAAGCATCTGCATTTGCAACCTTCCCTCTTCGAGTGTAACTCGTATCTCGTTCGAAGGCTGCACCTATCAGTTCAAAATCACATGAATCCACATTAACATCTTTAAAATCAGCCCATTTCTTCTGACCATTTATAAAAATAGGCGCCTTATTGTTTACTTCTGTTTTCCCGGCATAGTCCGCCCGGTATTCCGCCAAATGGATAGAGGTATTGCTGCTATGACCTACGCCGAGCAATAGAACCCATCCCTCTGCTTCGTACAGTCTAGCTAAAGGGGAATTTTCACCCAAGCTGTTCTCCAAGCTATGATTGGCGACGATATGATCTTTTTGAGAGCCCCATGCGGCAAAAGAAACCTGAGGGTGATTACTTCTTACGACTCCCTTTTGTTTTCTAAAGCATTCAGGAATAATCCCCATTCCCCTGCACGGAATGAGGTCAGCATCAAATGCTGGCATCGTCTCCCTGATCAGCTCCCACCATGACTCTCTGACCGGTGGATATCTCCAGTTTGCCGGATCCGATAAATCAGATGTTTGTGTCGGCATAACCAGCGTTCCTTTACTGGCTAGACAATCTTCCAACGCCAAAATGACAGCGACCGGCCCGCCAACCACCCAACCGCCCAATGCCTTCATGGAGGAATGCAATATAACAGTCATCTCCGGTATTATACCAAGAGATCTAAAATCCGCTTTTAAAGTTTCGGAAGTAATTAGATCCCCTTTCACCTCTTCCACATCGATCCCTCCTAAATAATCTATTTACTAACCCGCGTTAGTAATCGCCATACAATAAATGTAACTTATTTTGCACGAGACTCCAATCATTTCCTCAAGTAGACTCGATAAGATATAATAGATAGGTCCCCATCGGACGCTTAATCCGAATCGCTAATCGAACGATAGGAGAAATCAAATGGACATTATTGAAATCGCAACGGATTTAATTGACGAGGATACGGACCAGCCCAGATATCAGTTTGACGAGGAAGCGCTGCAGGAATTAATGAAAAGCATCGAAGCGCTCGGCCTTCTATCACCGATTAAAGTGAGAACGACGGGCAGCGGACGATATAAAATCATTTACGGAAACCGCCGCTATAAAGCTAGCAAAATGCTCGGACGCCCAACGATTCCGTGCATCGTATCGAACGTTACGGACGAAATGGAAATATATCTGGAGCAAATCGCGGAAAATTTAACGCGCGAGGGCTTCTCCCCCATCGAGGAGGCGGAAGCTTTCCATAAATTGCTGAATGATCCAAAGTTCAGAAGCTCCACCAAATTCCTCTCTGGCAAGCTCGGCAAGCCGGAATCATACATTAAGAACAAATGCGAGCTGCTGAAGTTCGGCAACGCGGTCAAGAAGCTGATCGTCAGCGGTACCGAAATCAAGAAGGACAAGCTGACGGAGGATCAGCTGCTGCCTTTGAAGGACTTGCCAATCGAGCACCGCGATCCGCTGGCGCTCATCGTAGCAAGAGACGAGCTGCCTGTAAGCGACGTGAAGAAGATCGCCAAGCTGTTCAAGGACAAGACGATCACGGACAGCACGAAGGACAAGCTTCTCTTCAAAACAGGAAGCGGACTTATCGAAACCTGGTCAACCTATGAGCAAAATAAAGCGGAACGGTCCAAACCTGCGGCGGAGCCGAAGCCAACTGCGAAAGCCGGCAGGCAAGCAAAGCAGGAGGAACAGCAAGTCACGCAGGAGCTTGGACAGGAGCAGCAAGAGGCTGAACGGATCACAACTGGTGCCGTTCCAATCGTGCTTAAGCTGCAGAAGCTGGCTTCCGTTCTCCCCGTGGAAAGCTCTTTGACGACTGAGGTGCTGCAATCTCTCGAAGCTGTACATTCTAGTGATCAAGTTAGCTTTACGCAAAGCGTCGACTCGCTTATCGAAAACCTGGAGAAGCATTTGGCGGAGTGGAAAACGGTTCGCGAGCTGGCGAAGACCACTTCCTTCTCTGCTTCTGCGACGGAAAATTAAAACAAAGGCTGCTCCAGGCGTCAAGTGACGCAGGAGGAGCCTTTTTTTTCGAGACGGCTTATTTAAGCCATTCTTATTTAAGCCATCGCGGTGCCCACCAGTTCCATTTGCCGAGCATGCTCATTAAGGCTGGCACCAAAATCATTCTCACAATAGTTGCATCAATGAAAATCGCCGCTGCAATGCCGACTCCAAGCTGCTTTACCCCGACTACCTCGCCAAAAGCAAACGGAGCCGTTACCGCAATCATGATGGCAGCTGCAGCGGTTATGATTTTGCTGCTCGAAGCCAGTCCTGTCAGCACTGCGAGTTCATTGTTTTGCGTTTGGCGGTACACCTCGTACATTCGCGATACAAGAAACACTCCATAATCCACACTTATGCCAAATACGAGTCCGAAAATAAAGACGGGAATCATAATAGCGATGCTGCCGGGTTCCATGCCAAGGCGTCCCCCCTCGAACAGCCATGCCAAAATGCCGAACGATGCCCCCAGGCTTAAAAGGTTCATCACGATCGTTTTGAAAGCGATGAGAACGGATCGGAATGCGGCCAACAGCATGATGAAATTCGATACAAATATAAACAAGAACACATATCCCAGGTTATCAAAAACCGCATCGAACACCTCCTGCTGAACCTTTGCTTCACCGCCGACCAGAAAGGACATTTTCGACGATTGTCCCTGTTTTCCCCAGTTTTCAACCCAGCTCATCGCTTCCTTCGAGGAAGGTTCGCCCCTAATCTTCACCTTAATTAACATGCTGTCATTTTGAACGAATGGCCGAAGCGCAGGCTCATATTTCTTTTTTAAGAGCGGCTTCTGAACGATCTCCTGCAATTGACCGGGCGACATCCGCAAGCCGGAAAAAACGGAATCGACCTGCAGCACGCCAGAGTCGCTCTCTAACCGCCGAACGAGCGCATAGGCATTGACCCAATCCTCTTTATTCATGAATAAGGCTTTCCCCTGAGCGATGAGATAAACTTGTGAAGCCCCAGGGGATTCAAAATGGTTGCGATACGCTTCCGCCGCCAAGCGGGAATTATAGGCTTGCGGCAGGGACGTGGCATCCGGAATGGCTACCTTCATCCTGCTAAGCGGCTGTAAACAAACGATTAACATTAACGCCGCCAACAGTCCCATTACGACGGATCTCTTCATCACAAAGCGGGACATGGCATACCACGCCGATGATTTGCTTCTTGCATGCGAAGAGCTTATATCTCCTTGAATGGCAGGAAACAAAACAGCAAAGAGTGCTGGAAGCAGCGTGAACGTTAACAGCACCGAAACTGCCAATACCGTCATCGCTCCAAGAGCAATGGATGAAAACATCGGCAGCGGAATCCATACAAAGCCAAGCAAGCCGAGAAAAACAGCCGCCGCTGAAAATAGGACCGCCCTCCCGGCGGTCTTCATTGTTGTCGATAATGCCTGCTTGGCTGCGCTCCTCCCTAACTCCTCACGAAAACGGCTGACGAGCATGAGCGCAAAATCGATGCTGAGAGCCAGCCCAACCATAGGGATTACGTTCAATACAAAGTTGGATAACTCAATTTTAGTTCCTAGTTCATACATGGCTCCCATCGTAATCGATACGCCAACGACCCCGATAACAACGGGAAGCATAGCGGCAACGATGCTTCCGAAAGCGAGCCACAATATAAGGAAGGCGATTGGTATTCCGATAAGCTCCGCTTGTGCCAGATCATGATGGCTAGCCCGGTTCACATCCGTTTGGACGACGGATT
Organism: Paenibacillus prosopidis; assembly: GCF_003337375.1. Classification (GTDB taxonomy): domain Bacteria; phylum Bacillota; class Bacilli; order Paenibacillales; family Paenibacillaceae; genus Pristimantibacillus; species Pristimantibacillus prosopidis. The sequence goes on along the minus strand of NZ_QPJD01000006.1, from coordinate 363,643 downwards.
TCCCCGTCATTTTTACCGAAATATGGTTATGGTACGGCAAGCGTTGTTCCAGCTGTTCAATTATCGGCTTCATTTTATAGGATGGATAGGAAAAGGCAAGAAACGCAAAGGCATAGCGGCCTTCCATCATGTCCGGTCTCGCAAGCGGCGAGATGACCCTGCTCAGGCCATCAATCCCCTGCACCTTAAGCATCGTTTGCCGAATGAACCTATGGAATTGCGCTTCGGTGACAGCCTCTTCTCTCTCAAACAACAGCATGACCGGATCCTTCGGGATGCCGAAATCGGAGGCAAGGATTTGCTGAACCTTAGCATAATCACCATCCGGATATAGCCCGTGATCCTTCAAGACGGAATCCAGCTTAGGCGCGTTAGCCCCGAACAGGACAAACAGCATGATCCATAATAGGATCATGCTTTTCGGATAACGGAAGGAGATAAGAACGAGCTTTTCATATCCCATAACTTCGCGCTCCTTAACCTGTTTTGACACTCCACACGGCTAAAGACGTGGGATTCTTGGCTAGTTGGTGCGTCCGCAGTCCGTTTCCGGTTTGGACAACTGCCAAGTTCAGGGCTGTGCCATCAGCCCGTCCTAAGACAGTGCATATAGCATCTTAGGCTGACAGACTGTTACCATCTGCCAAAGGCACGTCAAAGCTTTGCTTTGACTTCCGCCCAATGGGTTGACGCTTAATGTTGATTGCGCCAACCCGGTCTCGATGTGCGTGGAACCCGCATGAACACCTATAGGTTCGGTCAATGGCTTTGTTTCGCTTCCCGCATAGGGGGCAAGTTTGAGAGGTATAGGCAGGATTCACCTCCACAACCCGAATACCTGCTAATGCTGCTTTGTATGCGATAAACATTTGCAATTGATAGAACGACCAGTTGTGCAGGTTTTTGGCGTTTTTACGACTTGTTCTTGTCGTTTGGCGTATGTTCGTCAGTCTCTCGATCTTGATGACCAAAACTTGCTCTTCTATCGCCATGTTCACTATCTTTCGGCTAATTTTGTGGTTTTGGTCTTTCATGTAGCGGTGTTCCTTATTTTCTTGCTTACGGATGGCAGACAGCTTTTTGAGCTTGCCCATCCTCCGCCGACGCGCTTTGTACTTTCGGCGAATGTACTTGTTTTGTCTGCCATTGCCGACAAACTTGGTTTTGCCTGATGATGTGACAACGACTGCCGGCACTTTCAATCCAAGATCAATACCCATTGTTGCATCGCCGTTCGTTTTTCCGGTTTGTATTTCGACAGATATTTGAATGTACCATTTGCCCGATTTCTCCACGGCCTTCAAGAGTCCAAGTTTTCCGCTTGCAAGAATGTTATTCTCTCGTTCGGTCATACGGGATGCGACCCTGAGCCGCTGTACTTTCCCATCCATCATGATCGGAAATGCGACGATGTTGCCGTCAATCGAATAGTTTTGATTGTTCACGTAGTAGGCTCTACGTCTTAATATAGGACGTTTCCCTTGCTTATTCGTCTTCTTATGTATGCTTCTTGCATCGCGAATGACTTGATTCCGTACCGCTGAAGGCAGCTTCGCTTCAATATCTTTTGATGTTAGCTTGGGGAATGATCCTGCTCGTTCAGCTTGCAGAGTGAGTTGGTTCACGGCTAAGATATAGGCTTCGCCATGTTCACGCAACAATGCGGGATGGCTAGGAAATATGCGAATCTGAACGGTTACGGTTTGCATCTATTCACCTCCTTCACGAGAATTATACCAAACAAATGTTCGTATTAAAAGGCTGGTGTCATAAATGGTTTCAGTGACCCCTGAACTATTCAAGAACAGTAGAGATGTAGGACAATTAGTCTGTCTAAAGACAGCACTTGTCCTAAGCCGATTCATCCCATGCCTGAAGGCAAGAAGCTTTCTCGACTTGATTATGTAACAGCTAAAAGTCGGTTTGCTTCAGTCTCGTCGCTTGAACCAGCCTGACTGCCAAGCCTGGCGCAAGCTGCGCCGCACCCGGCAGCAGCCAAGAAATAACCGGTACACCGAACAGCCATTGCAGAAAACGGCCCCATCGTAACGGATGCTTAAACTCACCGTGAATCAAGCGCGTATATTCACGCTTCCATCCGGCAAGCGATATCTCTCCGCGCAAATAACGGTCTGCAAGAGGCGTACACAGCTGGGCCGATCGCAGCGCCATCGACATGCCGTCTCCACAGAGCGGAGGAATCATCATGGCCGCATCTCCCACCTGGGGAATCATATCCCACGCGAGCGGCTTACGCTTCAAATCGACGGGGGCAACGGCTGCCTGTGTACCTGAAACGGGAGCGGCATTGATCAGCCTCTTATAAAGCTTCGGATTTGAGCGGGCCGCAGCTTCGATAAATCCAAGGACATTCTTATCGGCTTCCTGGAAAGCTTCCCGTTCCAGCAGTGCCGCGGCGTTTACGAAGCCTCCTTCAATGGGACAAATGCCCAAATAGCCGCCAGGAAAAAAATAGAGCTCGATGACCGGCTCCATGTCGATTCCTTGAAAATGGGTTTTTACGCCTATGTGTGATTGCCCCGCGTCACCGCTCGGCCTGCTGCCCGGAAGTCCCGCGCGCCGATTCGCCCCCCATGCGGCAATCACGGCCTTTGCTTGGACAACCTCGCGCACACCCTCCCGCTTCATCTCAATCGAATACCCCTCGCCGCATGGAGTTACGGATGTAACTGTCGTTGCGGTATGCAGCAGTACGCCGGAATTCTCGGCAGCAATATGCAGCGCAGTATCGAGTGAATAGCGGCTTACGCCTAAGGCGGTACCAGGCAGCGGAATCTCTATTTCAGCCCCATTTTCGAAAATTAACCTTACACGCTCTATGAAGCTGGGACGAAGGAGTCCGGCAGGCTCCAGTAAGCCAAAGGCATGCAGCGTGCTTTGCGATTCCGGCGAAAGAAACTCGCCGCAAACCTTATGCCTGGGAAACGACTGCCGATCGAGCAGCATCGTATCCCATCCTCTGTCCGCCAACGCCTTCGCCATGCTGCTCCCGGCTATGCCAGCTCCAAGCACCGCCGCATCGAGGATGTAACTCATCCTACTCAACTCCGCTAATTGATTTTGACCCAGTCTTCCCGATGACGACGGCGTAACGAAACAGCGGTCTCCAAGCATAATACATATCGGTCAGCCCAAGCGCTTTCCCGAGACGTTCCCAATCCGCCGCACGAAAGCCTTTTGCTACGGATAGCGGTCCGTCGTTCAATATATAACGGTTGGATGAAACGACTCGTGTTGTAAGCCACACCGCGGTCCACGGAATCCAGTGCCGATGGATGTCATTAATGACGATGCCTATACGTGATGCCTTTAGCATGCTCCGGGCAACGGATGGCAGCTCATCTGCGTTAAAATGATGAACGAACTGCGTTCCCGTAACGATATCCGCGCATGCTTCCGCAAGCGTAAACAAGTCGCCGCGCATGATCTGAATGCGAGGCTCGTTACGAAAGAGCTGTCTAGCCTCCTCGCAAGCCTCCTCGGTTAGATCCACGAGCGTAATGCTAAGCTCAATTCGCTGCGCATCCGCCCATTGCAGCAGCTGCCGGTTCACGTCACCGGATCCCGCTCCGACATCCAGGACGGACAACCGCCGCGGCTTGTCCGCTTCCATCCATAATCGCCGAACGCCATGTATTGTAGGAGCGGCGGCCGCAAATATCCGGTTCAACAGCCGAAGATGCCGTAACGCCTCCCGAAGCTCTACGCCTCCGCTCGAAAAGTCATCCATCAATTCGGGAGCATTCGCCCGCTCCTTCAGTCCTCTAGGCATAAGCTCCGCCTGCAATCTGTTCCTGCCCCACGATGGTTGGGACATAAGAAATTTCTATCATCTCAGCGGTCAGACCCGGCCCGAACGCCAAAGCTATGCCGCTGGCCCGTTCCGATCCGTTTTCTCTCAGCTGATTCCTAATCGCCTCTAATACAAAAAGAATCGTCGCAGAGGATACGTTACCGTAATCGCGGAGAACGCCGAGACTCGGCGCCACTTGTTCGTCCGTAAGCTCAAATCTCGTTTGCAAGCTCTCAACGATGCCCCGGCCTCCCGGATGTATCGCCCATAACGCCGGTTTATGATCGCCGCATAGCCGCTCGACCTCTGCCGGAATGAGATCTCCGATCAGCTTGGGAATTTGCGGTGAAAGATACAAATCGAAGCCATAATTGCCTAACTCCCACACCATCTCATCGGCGCAATCAGGAAGCAGGACAGAATGCTCTTTACCTAATTGAAAGATCGCTCTGTGCGCAGGTCCGGCTGCACCTACGACACAGGCCGAAGCCCCGTCGCCAAAAAACGAAGCGGCGAATAAGGATTCCCGGTCGCCGGAGGGCTGTATGTGCAGCGTGCATAATTCCACACAAACGATCAATACATTCGCCCCTGTGGTACTTGATACGATTTGCCGCGCTAAGCAAACGGCCTTTAAGCCGGCAGCGCATCCAAGAAAGTTAAGCGGAATCCGGGTTACGGTAGGAGCCAGTCCCATTTGCTGAACCAAAGCCGCATCCATTCCGGGAAGGAACTGGCCGGTACAGCTAACCGTGATAAGATGTGTAACGTCAGCAGCATCAACCCCCCCATCGGATAAAGCTTGTCTTGCTGCAGTCAGCGCTAAAGGTACGGATTCCCTCTTATATATGCGCATGCGCTCCGCGGTCGAAGGAGCATCTGCAGCTGATGTTTGCGGAAAATAGCGGCAATCGACGGCAGCCTCGAGCAGGTTGGGTTCGCAGGTGTAACGGCTCTCCACCCCGCACTGCTTAAATATTCTTCTCGCCCAGCGTGCAGAGTCGGGTTTATCCGACAGCGCTTCGGTTAATCTTCGTGCCGTATCGGCCTGATCAATCCGATAAGGCGGCACAGCCGTGCCTAATCCCAATATGGCAATGTCCAGATCTGCTTTCTCCATATAGTTGCATCCATCCTCTCTGGATAAACGGACAAGTTTGCTGCTTTAGACAAGTCTATTCAAAGCTTGTTGTCTATATGACGGGGATTCAAGTAATTCCATTTATTTGTAATAAACTTGAAATCTAATTTACATCTCATTTTAATGAAACAAACCTATAATAAACACAACCCCCTTTTGTAATATATATATTGAAGACCCGCAGCACCGATGCTGCGGGTCTCTTTTTGTCTTCTATTCGTTCGGGGGCGACTGGGGCGTTAGCTCCACCATTACGATTTCCGGACGATTAAACAGCCTTTGCGGGATAATGCTGTTGCCTAATCCTCTGCTTACAATCAGAGTGGAATCCCCTTCTACGTATTTACCCGCATCATACCTCGGCAGGAAGCCCTGACCGGGCGCAATCAGTCCGCCAGCGAAGGGCAGCCTGACTTGTCCTCCGTGCGCATGGCCTGAGAAGGTCAGATCCATCTTATTTTGCACATACACCGAAAAGAGCTCCGGCCGATGCGATAGGAGTATGGTGAACGCATCGGAGGTTCCGGTCCCTAGAGCGGCACCGATATGCTGATTCAGCTTAGCGGCATTACCGTCAGCGTGCTGATTGAAGGTTGGATCATCAACTCCAGCGATACGGATCTCGCCCTGTCCGAGCTTAATGAATTCACTCTTTTTTCGCATGACATGAACGCCAAGCTCGTTTAGCTGTTTCCCTAGCGGTTCGAATTTGCTCCTGCAGCACTCGTGGTTTCCAGTCACATAATAGACAGGAGCTAATTTGGTCATTTCCCGCATGAGGATAATGCTAGCTTCCGCATTGTATTTTCTTCTATCGACTAAATCGCCGGTAACGGCTATAAGGTCAGGCTTCAGCTTTTTTACCTTTCGGACCAAATTGGACTGATTCTTACCGAAAGACTTGCTATGTATATCCGTCAAATGTACGATTCGATAGGAATCAAAGCCGTTCGGCAGCTTATCCGAGCTGATACGAAACTTTGTAACGCTGAGAGCATTATTTTGGTAATAGGAAAACGCAACTATGGCTATAACCGCAATAAAAATATAAAGTATGATCTTCTTTGATCTCTTTCTCACCTGGGACATTCCCTCCTTCTGGGATATATTATCAAAATAAATGTGCATGACAATGGTACAGCCGATTAATAGTGATAGCTTCCGAAGGAACCACTGCTGCTGGAGCAGTAATGTTGTATAATGTGCAACAATATAGGGAATCCCATTGTTATCCATGCTACGGAGCTCCATCATGCAACAGCAGCTTATATCGTTTCAACGACCGCTAACGCAATAAACTTTTTACGGCGCTAATTACAGCACTGGGCTTATGAATGTGTATGGAATGCCAGCTGTCTTCGACTGTAATCTGTGTTGTTTGGTTGGTCAATCGGCTCAGCTCCTGCTGCCCCGCCTACATTACATTACTTCGCCCTTTGCTCCGACCAGTTCCACGACTGCCACTTGTGACGGGCCCGGGCTTCGCTCCTCAGTTCTTCGATCACTTCGGATAATCCGTCCAGATTAGGATGCTTGGCATGCAGCTTCAGCAGCGTAGGCGCCGCATCAGCTGACAGCACGCCTAAATAAGCAATATCGATCGCACCCGTTCGCTCAAACCGCTCCATATTTTGAGCTGCAATACGTGCATCCAAATTAGCGTAATTCATCATGACGTAAGCGATAATCGATATACAAATATAGGCTTTTGCCATGGAGAAGCTTTCCTTCCAAATGCGAAGCATCGCAATAATAAGCAGCACGCCCAAAAACACCATAAACCCGTGAACCAGAAGCCGGGTCTGCGTATAGCCGTAAGCCTCCTCGTATAAGGCCAGCCGGCTATAGGCGGAGATGAGCATAACAATGGTACAGCCGATTAACAGACTGAGTGACAGCTTGCGAATCCATTCCGCCAGCTTGCTTGTTCGCCGAATCATATGAAGGCCGCAAATCAGCAGGCCTATATTAATGAGCGCGACCATAATTAATTCCGCGAAGCCTCTTCGCGCATATTCGGCATAAGCAGCCCCTTGGGGCAATAAGCCGTTTGCTGCGCCGAATAAATACGAGAATTGAATGACCACAAACAGCACGTAAACGAAATTGACGCTTACGAGCAGCGTGCCTGCGGTAATGGGATCAAATTCGATCCGCCCGCTCTCTTTAGAACTGTCGCCTTCCGCAGGTGCAGGCAAGCTCTTTGCGTTATCTGTTGATTTGTGAAAAAGCAGCGCCCATATGTAGCAGAAAGCGTAGAGAGCAATAATCGCCGCGGCTCCTATTCGAACGATTCCATCTCCGAATGAAAAGAGATCCAGTACATGCGGAATTTCATTTAGCCACGAAAGAAAAATTTCGTCGGCCGATGCGAGCAAAGAAATAACGACGAGGAGAAGAGGTGCGGCGATCACTAGTCCAAGCAGCATTTTGGCCAGTTTGCTTCTTGTAGCCCCTGTTCCGCGTGCCTTGAGCCGATTGTTAAATAGACTGAATGGTACAGTAATATACGAGAACGGCTTTACGATGCCGAGAAACATGCTTTCCGAATAAAACTTCGACCGATACCACGGCTGCACGCTGCTTCGGGTCAAAAGCACCGTCTGCGCAATAATTAGGGCAAACAGGGCAAAAACGTTCAGCACCCGAAACAGTTGGTTGGCAAATAGAGCATAGGTCAGTGTCAGCAGCAAAATCGGAATGAACAGGATCCAACCCGAACTCATTTGTCCTTGCCACTTTTCAAACCCGCCCATTCTTCCTTTAATGGCATAAAAGAACAGACCATAAAACCCTGCTACAAACAACACAACCGAAATACCCGCAGCTGCTCCCACGAACAAATACTGGCTCACTAAACCGAACAAAACGGCAAGGACAAGCATTCTTTCATACCTTTTTTGCCATGGCGCCGGATCTCTCATACGACTCACTCCTAAACGTTTTGTGAAGCAATCTTTGCTCCGTCATATCTATCTCTATACGCGATTTGTTAATTTCCTCCTTTTATTGTAACCTAGAAAACAAGAACAAAAAGTGTAAGTTATAAATGGAAAATTTCATATTTTATGTCGGGAGCGTTTTGCATGAAAATACGTCGGCATTATTTGGCGATCAGGCGTTCATTTCCAAGCGTTCAAGAGAATATCCCACTCGAAGTGACGACGCAGGAGCTCGCAAATTTGCTCGATTGCACACATCGGAATATGGTATTGCTGTTGAAGCGGATGCAGCAGGAACAGTGGTTAACCTGGACACCTAAGAGGGGCCGGGGAAATAGATCCCATCTGACCTTCTTAATGAGTAAGGAACAGATTGCTCTGCAGGAAGCGCAGGAAATGGTTCAAAAACAAGATTTGCATTCAGCGCTCGAGCTTCTTCAGCAGATGGAGGAAGCTCCACAGCTTCGAGATCAGTTTCAGGAATGGCTGTCCGGCCAGTTCGGCTTTCATTCCGAGGTTCAAGGAAAAAGGCGTACCGATATTTTGCGTTTTCCTCTGCCGCAATCGATCTATTCCTTAGACCCGGCAGCTATCCATTATACGGGAGAGTCCCATCTCGTCAATCAGCTGTTTGACGGCCTTGTGCGCATGGACCCGAAGGGTGAGGTCATTACGCCGCATCTCGCCCATGCGTGGGAAGTCGATGCCTCCCGCACGCTGTGGACCTTTTATTTGCGCAAAGGGGTGCTGTTTCATCATGGACGGGAGCTGGATTCGTCAGACGTCAAGTATTCGCTGGAACGGCTCAAGAAGCTGGCGCCGCATGGTCTATACAGCTGGGTCTATGCGGATATCGTATCGATGGATACGCCGGATGATACGACGATACGGATTCAATTAGCTGAGCGAAACGAAGCGTTTTTAGCTTTTTTGACGACTAATCGCGCCTCCATCGTGCCTCAGGATGCATGCGAGGCCGCGGGCGGGCAATTTGCCAACAAGCCTATTGGAACAGGTCCGTTCCGGCTGGCGGGAAATGAACAAGGCGTATGGATACTGGAGGTTTTTGTGCCTTATTTTCAAGGGCGGGCCTTTCTGGACCGGGTTGAAGTGTGGACATTGTCGGAGGGGCACCGAAATGAACCGGCGGCAGAGCTGAAGACGTTCCAAGTGATGCACAATGTGAGATTGTCCGATATGGCAGCAGCGCAATGGCAGCAGGTCCGCCAGTCCGGCATGACATGCAAGTTTATTACCGTAAATGAGCTGAAGGATGGCCTCCTTGCAAATTCCGCCATACGCGCAGCGGTTGATTATGCGATTGACAGGGTTTATTTGCTGGAGCTGTTATCGGGGGATGTCATTGAAGGCGTTGACAGCTTCTGGCCGGAACCGGAGGAGCCGAGGCGCCAAAGCGAGACTGCCAAGGATTTGATAGCGGTCAATAAGAGGCTGACTGCCGCTGGTTATAACGGGGAGACGCTTGTCCTCGCAACGATTCCGCAATACGAAGCCGATGCCGCAATCCTTCAACAGGTATGCGCAAAGTCGGGCATTCCGCTTGAAATTAAACTCATCCCGGCGGAAGAGTTTAAGGGTGCTGCCCGAATGCAGGCTGATCTCCTCCTCTTCGCCATCATGCTGGACGAGCACCGCGAGCTGCGGCTAATCGATCTGTACCGGAGCATGCAGCAGCATGCGCTGCCGGATATAAATGACATGCTGGAGCACAGCATCCGCCTTATCATGTCTGAACCCGATTATAAGCTCAGAATATCTATTTTCAGACAAATCGAAACGCAGCTCAAAGAGAGGAACAGCTTGCTGTTCCTTTACCGTAAGCACCTGAAGACCGCCTTCCATCCGTCTGTCCGCGGTATATCGCTGGAGTCGCTCGGATGGGTTCGTTTTCGGGATATTTGGTTTACTTCGGCGCCTATCGTTACATACTGAAAAGGATGAGTATTCTTGAAATAGAGAATGGGGTTAAAATCAATGGATCAAAAGAAAGCTCCTGCTATACGCTTGTTCGTTGCAGTTCCTATACCGGGGCCTATTATGGAGAAATTGCAAGATTGGACGCTTGCCCATAAAGAATGGCTCCCGTTTCGAAAATGGGTCCATCAGCGGGATTACCATATTACGCTTCAGTTTCTAGGCGATACGCCGGTTTCTAGGACCGAAGCGCTGCAAGCCGCGCTTCGGGAAGTTAGGGCAGCATCTATTGCTTTAGCTTTGAACGGAGCAGGCACCTTCGGTCCGCCGAAGACTCCCCGCGTTCTCTGGGCAGCTCTTACCGGCGATCTGAAAGGATTAACCTCACTCCACATGGCGGTTACCAAGGCGACAAGCTCCCTTGGCTTCGAACCGGAGGACCGTCCTTATACTCCGCACATAACGCTGGCTAGAGGATTCGCCGGCGGCGGGGAAATGCCAATCGAAGCGACGGCTGACGCTCCAGCCGGAGTCGAATGGGAAGCCGACCGCTTCGTCCTGATGCAAACCCATATGCATGCCTCTCCGATGTATGAAGTTATCAGTGAATTTCCGTTGTCTGCTCCTTTTTCTTGAATAACGCAACAATCGTCAGCAGCAGCAACGGGAAAACAAATGCGGCAGTTGCCCATACCGGATGGATAGCGGAAACGATGAATCCCCACTCCGAAGGACTGTCAAAACCTACGAGTCCCATCAGAAAACCGATCATGGCCAAAGGCATGACAAACGTGCGATGATCCTTAAAATGGAACAGCTGCTTTAGATACAGGCTCAGCACGTACAAGGTAATCGTTGTTTTCATGAAAGAACCCAGGATGAGCGCCATGCCGATAATGGACTCAATTCTTTGAATAATCTCCTGAAACTCGACGACGCGTGCAAATGAAAACAGAACATACGGTCTCTCCCCTGCATAGGGCCCGAAAATCATGATCGCGCACAGTGTGGTCACGCACAATGTAAAAATATTCAGCACCAATGTTAGTATCATCGCCCTAGGTAATTTCTTTGATGAGCTCTTGTTGACAAACGGAAGCAGCATCGAAAATATAAAAACTTCGACATAAGGAAAACCGAAGGTCATATAGGCCCCATGAAGGACCGGCTTGATTCCCTTAGGTAAAATAGGTAACAGCAGAGACGGATCATAATCTGGAATGCCGAGCAATAATACGAATACGATTAGGTAGCCCGTTAATGCCGTGATCAGTGTAAACATTCTAGCCATCGTCTCAATTCCGGCACGGGCGGTTGCCGCCGAAATAGCGAAAATCAAGAAAGTAAACACATACATCGGCGTTTCCCTGAGCATGGAGCTAATCATAAATAATCCGACATCCACAACGATTGCCGTCTGCATTTGAAGAAGGAATGAAAGGGTAAGCACGGATAAGGCTATGGTTAGCGCTGACCCGATTAATTTGCGGCTGTATTCCACATAGGTCAAATCCGGAAAGCGGCGGTGCAGAAATAGAACACACGACAAGACGCAGAGTCCAAGCCCCCCTGACAGGAGAAGAGACAGCCACGCGCCATTATTCGCTTTGCCTATAAGCGGACCCGGAATATTGATAATGGAGGAGCCTGTGATAAAAACAAAAAACAGGACACTCATTTGGAAATGATTAATATTTTGTTTACCGATGTTTCTCCCCTCCTCTACCCTCTCAACCGCAATCATTTAACATTCAAATAATCATCTATTGCTTTGGCCACCCCGCCAAAAACAGGGTTGATCACATCATAGATATCAGCCCAGTTTTTATTTATTGCATAATCAAAACCTAAATATAAAGAAATGAACAGAAGGATGAAATAAACGGCCTTCTCCTGCTTCGTCATTTTTTTTCTCAAAAGATACCAATCAAACAGCGTCATGATGCCGAAGGCAGCAGCTAGGACAACCATTCTTTCCGCCAAATGCAAGCCCTCCAACTATTAGATATTAAAAAACGGATTTACCCGTTGAGGTCCCGTTTGTAATGAGTTTTAATTCAACCCGAATGTCAAAAGGGATTTTCGCAAATTGTTTATCCCACGTTTCCTTTAGGCCGTCCCATGTTTGGGGATGAATTCTATAGATATGATTTCCAACGCCAATCACATCTATTTTATTCACTTGAAGAAATCGTATCGTGCTGCGTATTTGATTCTTCATTTCTTCTTCCATTTTATGTACGAATGCAGCCTCATCTGGTTGTTTGTCAATAGCCGAACACTTCAATTCTCCGGTAGAGGCCTCCCCTTGTACCGTCACACTTACACTTATCCTGTTTCCACTCAGCTTCGGTTTAACTTTGGTATTCAAGGACAGAATTTCGATTGTCTCCATCTCATTCTTCCTGCCCTCGCATGGTATTTCAAAAATGCCGGATCTAAATTTATTGCGGAGCATAATCAGGCCTTTTACTTTACTGGGAGGCAGAATCCCTGTCATTTTGCCATCCTTCAAGAGAGCAAGACCGGCTGCGGAAAACAAATCCTTCGTTTGTTTGTCTTCATATACGTAGGACACGACAGCATCGCTGTGGGCACTCTTCAACTGTTTAACTAAATCAAGCAAGGAGGTATCAATCGTTTTAGAGGTATTATTGTAGGTGGATTCCTCCGCTCTCAAAAGCTGCTGAGCCGTTGTTTGTTCGATTAGCGATTTCTTCTCAAGCATCTTACTGGCAGATCCTTTCGCGATCATAAGGGATACTGTGCTTCTTGGTTCATGATCCCTGTAAAAAAGGTCGAGGAGCTTGGCGATGTTAACAGACTGGGCGAGCTTCTCTCCTACAATAATGACGCGCATATGACTCCACTGCGCTTTTCTTCCCAAATGAACAGGAATATCGCGTATCGCTTCGTTTATGGAGTCATCTCTCGTCAAAATATTGGTGCTTGCAGGCCCGGCTGAAGTCCCTTTAGCACCTTCGGCGGGAGTAGGACGGTAGATTTGCGTCAGCATTTCGATTTTACCGTCTTTTCCTTGATCAAGCGCAACACCCATAACAAATCCCCGTTCCGTCAGCTCATTTTTGCTCCAACAACCTGGGGAAACCAGTAGTATTGCTGTTAGGAAAAGATGGATCGCGAACTTTTTCATCATATCCCATTCTTTCCGTTCGAAGATAATTGCAGAGTTACTTGGCTGCTTTATCCTTATGCAGGTTCCGGGGAGAACGAAGCAGCACCTTCAAGGGAACCCTTAATACGACGTCCCTCAGTTCGGCTATCCTTAACGGAGCGAGCGGCGCCAGATAGGGTTGTCCCAGCGAGCGCAGATGACAAAGATGGAGCAAAATAAACAATAAACAAATCATCATCCCGAAGCCCCCCATTATAGCCGCACTAATCATTAATGGAAACCGCAATATCCTTAATGAAATGGCGATATTATATTGCGGAATGGCGAATGAAGCGATGCCCGTCAAAGCGACGACGATGACCATAATGGGAGAAGCGATGCCGGCACTGATGGCCGCATCCCCGATGACAAGCGCTCCTACGATGCTGACGGCAGAACCGACCGGCCTAGGCAGCCGAACCCCGGCCTCCCGCATCAGCTCAAAGAAAAACTCCATCAGTAGCGCTTCAAAAAATGCGGGCAGCGGTATGCCTTCCCGCGCATTGAGAACCGCAAGCAGCAAAACCGTAGGAATCAGCTCAGGATGGAAGGTCGATAGAGCTATATAGATGCTGGGCAGCGTCAGCGCTATGATAAAGGCTATGATACGAAGCCAACGAACAAAGGTAGCGATAACCGTACGTTGATAATAATCTTCACTGGATTGAAAAAACTCGGTGAAAAGACCCGGGCATAATAAAATGCCGCCCGTGCCTTGTACCAAAACGGCAATCTTTCCGTCCAGCATGGCGGCCACCGCCATATCTGTTCTTTCCGTATACCGGTGCTGCGGAAAGGGAGAAAAGGTAGAGTCCTCGATAATCTGCTCGATGTATGAGGTCTCCAAGATTTCAAGTTCTTTGATTTGTTCCACTCTTTTTTTAAATTCCGCCAGTAATTCCGAACTAACGGCATCTTCAATATAACCGTAAGCGACAGTCGTTTTTGTTTCTCCGCCCGCGGTGATCATTTCAATTTTAAATTTCGGCGTTTTTAGACGTAAACGGAGCAGGCCTAAATTTTTCTGTAAATTTTCGACGGTACTCTCTCTAGGCCCTTGGACCACGGATTCGTTGACCGATTCGCTTACCTGTCTCGTTTCAACGGACTGTGCTTTAAAGGATAATACTTTATCCCATTGATCAAACAAGATCACGAGTCGTCCATACGATATTTGTTCCACCACAAGATGCATATCCTCAAGAACGATAGTTTTTTTCCCGGAGACTCCGTCATGCTCGAAAAAAGAACGGATATCCTGCGGCGTGACCTCCATGCCGGGTCCGATCTCATGCGTAACAAGATCCTGAAGGGTCATCTTCATATAATTAACGGTGTCTTCTTGGACAAGCGATTCATAATACACGGAACAAGCCGAGTATTGCATCTCCGGACCGTAATTCCAATGCTTGAAAATAATATCCGAGCTAATCGAGAATACCGTTTCAAGGTGACGAACATTTTCAGAAAGCTGCCCGGATATCGGCAGCTTTGGTTGTTCGTCTAATTGCTCCTTACCTGCTTTTAACGTTCCATTTGCTTCTGCAGATCCCGTTTGCGGCATTCCGCCGGAGTTGTTCGTCACCTTGAATTCACCTTGTTTCCATTACCTGGTTTGTTTTTAACCAGTATGGCCCCTGCCGCATGGGGATATACAAAAATCACTTAGTACTATAGCTATGCTACAGTCAAAATGATTGGCTTATCCTTTGTAATGATTATCGTATGCTCATGCTGTGCCGCGAAGCTATTATCGGGGGTGCTCAGCGTCCATCCATCCGGCTGCTGGACAACGAATTCTGCGCCGGTCGAGAGGAAAGGCTCAATTGTAATGACCAGGCCTTCTTTCAATGTACGTTTATCGCGTTTATTGAATACCGGTTGAATTTGCGGCCATTCATGCACCGCTTTGCCGACCCCGTGACTGCACAAATCATTAATGACCTTATAACCGCCCTTTTTCGCTTCGTGCTGAATGATGCGGCCGATCTCATTTATTTTCACACCATGCTTCAAGGACGCGATCACCTTCATCATCGTTTCGTGTGTGTAATCGCATAAGCGCTGCAAGGAATCGTTATTAGACTCCAATTGAAAAGAATGACCAGTATCCGCTACGTAGCCGTCCTTCTCCGCGCAAACATCGATGTTTATTAAATCCCCCGCTTGAAACCTATGATTTCCGGGAATGCCGTGGGCAACCTCATGATTAACGCTGATGCATGTATGGCCAGGAAAGTTATATATCTTTTTCGGAGCGGATATTGCGCCGTGGCTCTCCAAAATACGCCCTCCGAGCTCATCCAATTCCTTCGTCGTCATTCCGACTCGTGCTTGCCGTTTCATCTCATTCATCGTCAACGCAACAATTCTGCCGATTTCCTTCAAAGCGTCAATATCTTTCTGCGAGCCTACAGTCATGAGCATCCTCCAAATCGTTAATTATACTAATTATTTATTATTACTACATTACGTTAGAAATAGATATTGGTGATCGCAAAATAATTTGCGCATTTTAACACACCTTAGAGACTGTAACAAGTAAAAAAATACTCATACAGCAATGCTAGATTACCCCAATAGGAAAATAAACCGCATTCTGACTGGCTTTTTCCAAACTGTACACTCTTCGGTTACATTTTTATACCAATTTTTGAAGGTTTCTTGCCCCTATTAATATAATTATACTTGGCTTAAGACCCAACGAAGAGGAGAGATAACAACATGAAAAAGGGAATAACGACAAAGATCGCAATCTTAATGCTGGCCATCAGCTTGCCGGCAACCTCATTATTGCAGGAGGCTCAGGCTGCATCATCTGTAGAGGCCAAAAGAAATAAGGTTGTCCAAACCGCACTTTCTCTGAAAAATAAGGTCGATTATGTGAGCTGGAAAAAAAGACAAGAAACTCGCGCACCCTATAAAACAGATTGTTCCGGCTTCACGTATCTTGCATACAGACTTGCAGATGTCGGTGTAAAGCTTGTTAATAAAGATGATGACGATCAAGCTAAAGTAGGTCAGAAGGTTTCATGGGGCAACTTAAAAAAAGGCGACCTGGTTTTCTTCTGGTTGAACAGCAAAAACAAGAAGAATGTCGGTCATGTCGGAATGTACATTGGCGATGGAAAAATGATTCACAACCTTAACTCCAGTAGAGATGTGATCATTACAAATATTTATAAGAACAGCTGGTATAAAGACAGATTTGTTGTAGCAAGACGCGTAATTAAGTAGTTAAGCAAATTGTTCAGTAAGCGCTCTCATTCAATTTAAAACCAGCAAAAGGAGAAACAACATGAAAAAGGGAATGAAAACAAAAATTGCAATCCTAATGCTAGCCGTCACCTTGCCAGCAACCACGTTATTGCAGAGCGTCGAAGCTGCCTCATCTGTAGAAGAGAGAAGAAATAAGCTTGTCAAAACGGCACTGTCTCTGAAAAATAAGGTTGAATACGTGAACTGGAAACAAAGACAAGAAACCCGCGCGCCCTATAAAACAGATTGTTCCGGCTTCACGTACCTGGCATACAGACTTGCCAATGTAGGCGTAAAGCTTGTTAACAAAGATGATGACGATCAAGCTAAAGTAGGCCAGAAGGTTTCATGGGGTAAGTTTAAAAAAGGCGACTTGATTTTCACATGGAACGGCGGTTCCAAGAATAAAAGTGATGTCGGGCATGTCGGCATTTACATCGGCGATGGAAAAATGATTCACAATGCCAGCGGCAAGAGCGATGTTATCATTTCAAACATTTATAAGAGCAGCTATTACAAAGAAAGATTTATTGTAGCCAGACGCGTAATTAAGTAGATAAACAATTAATACAGTAAGCGCTATCATCCAATTAAGACCTAAAGATCACCTACTAGCCCGCAAAGCGGGATTAGGGGTGATCTTTTTTTCCTATACGCCAGTCACAGCACTTTCAATTCGGCAGCCTCAGTATTTCGTTTTATGTGCCGCTTAACATGCTCATACATTTTCTTCATTCTGTCCAATTCATTTCTATAGCTGCTCGCTTGTTTATTCAGCGCCTCTTTCAAAGGCAATATCCGAAATTCACTCCTGCCGCCGGATTTGAAGATGCGTGTCCAGGTAGGAATAAACTCTACATTCATGATCTGCGTCGTTCCGTCATCATTCTTCCGGATGTGGATGTGGGTGATGAGTCCAGTTAGCGTGTGGTCGTTCCAATATAGCCGCGTAGAAATGAAATTTCCCAAAGAGTAGATCGCAAACCTTTGTTTGCTTACTCCCGTATTGTCCTTTACCTTGTAGAATAAGGCAGGCTGGATCACGTGCGAATGAGCCCCCAGAATAATATCCGCTCCATTTTTAAATAATAGTGGAATCAGACTCTTTTGTTGATCATTCGGAAACATGCCGTATTCTCTTCCGAAGTGCAAGCATACGATAACGAGATCGGCCGCCTGGGCTTTTAACTTCTTGATATCGGCAATAATTTTGCTTGGCTGAATTAAATTGACGGCCCAAGTTTGGTCTGAGGGCACAGGAATCCGATTGGTTGTCTTCGTATAGGCTAACACACCGATCTTAATCCCTTTGACATCTTTAATCAAATATTGTTGCGACTCACTTTGTGAGCGGTAAGTTCCAGTATGCGCCAGACCATGGGAATCAAGCACCTTTAACGTTCGTTTGAGACCGTTGATCCCACAATCCATACAGTGATTATTTGCAGTAGTAAGAACATCAAAGCCGAGATTTTTTAGCGTGCCGGCGAACTGGTCCGGACAATTGAACATGGGCCAACCGGTCTTAGGATGCCTCTTCACTACGGAGTATACGGCATCAATCGTTTTCTGGCTTGGTTTGTCAGACCCGGTTCCGCCGAAGTTGGTTTCAAGATTGCCAATCGTAAAGTCGGTGTTGCGCAGGTACGGAGCGACTTGATCAAATATTTTGTCAAAAGAATAACCCCGTTCATCGGAAACTTTAGCTGAGTTAATAATCCTGGTTTTCATCAAGAAATCTCCGACCGCGGCGATCGTAATGTCCGTACTCATGATTCATCTCCGTTCTCTAGTCATTAATCATAATAAAGCTCGCAGAAAGCATAGAGCCGCACATTATCATATGATCAGGGCACTAGTCCGGCTTTAGATATTCGCCCATATTCTGCATTCTCCGTAGGCATACAAAAAAAAGGCATGAGCACCTGTTATAGCGCTCATACCTATGGGGGACGGATTTCTATTCCGTTATTACCTTGGTGTACGTGCTGTTTGTTGTTATGTATACGGTCTTGCCATTTACCTTAACCTGATACCAATAATTGTTTGCTTTCTTGATCAATTCGGCTTTTTCACCCAATTGCAGCCTTCCGACGGTGGTTGAGCTTGAACTGGCGGACGCTTTAAGGGAAACCCACCCTTTCCTCGTAACAACGTATTGCTTCTCGGATTGTTGTTCGTTATCCGGATTCACAATTTCTGGTTGTTGCGCTGCCGGCTGCGATTGTTGTACACTACTATTTGTCCATGCAGGAACGGCCTTCTGCGGTGGAAGTACATAGGATTGCGGGATTACAGGCGCTTTTTCGGTTTTTCCTGCCATTCCGCTCAGAGCAGCATTAGGCAATACGCGTCTCGCGGAATGGAATTTCTCCCCCCACCAATACGACCAGCCATCCACCGTTCCTAATGCGGTAGGGTTGTTTTCTCCCTTTGTTCCGATAACCACGGGTTTTCCTTCGCGATTGGTTCCCATGTAAATAGCGACGTGGGAAATGTGGTCAGTCGACTGCCACGTCAAAATGTCGCCGATTCGCAGATTTTCAATGCCGGTCAGCTGCCACTTGCCGTCTACTTTTTTCTTGCCGACACCTGCAACCTTTGTTCCGACGGAATCATAGCTGCTGGAAGTTCCCGTAATATTGTAGCCAAAGTCGCCGAAAACCAGGCGTGTGAATCCGGAACAATCTTCATACCCGTACTTGCCGTAGGCATCATGACCATGACCATATATCAAGTAACCGTTTTCCATATACCAGATGGCGCGCTCAACAACCTTGTAAGCCAAAGTACCTTTAAGGCTGGCATATTTGCTGCGGAAGTCTGCCACATTATACAATTCATCTTTCACATAACTGTCTGCATTTATGTACTTATTATACTTGGCCAGGGCTTCGGACGTAGAGTAATTTGTTGCGGCAAAGGCCATTCCTGTCGTGCTTAATGATAATGCCAATGTCAAACCAATAATCTTCTTCTTCATAGATGAACCAACTCCTTTTGTGGGATGTATTCCTATAATAGCAAGTTTTACTAGGGAATTTCGCTGGTACTTATATCCAAACTCTTCTCCGCTTCAATTTTTTTCCATTAGAAAATGACCCTTCACCGGTTTTCGCCTCATGCAAAAACGGATGAAGGGTCATTTATTTTACTTCTATTTCAGTTTTTCCCCATCAAATTCCGAGCATATTGAAAGGGAACATGAAGGCATTGTTCCCAAGCCTTATTCCCGTACAATCGCTTTATAATCATTTTACCCGGTTTAATATTGACCTCGATTAGCCAGAGTCGGCCAGTCGTATCAACGGCGAGATCGATCCCGAGCTCGGATAAGCCGGATTTGTATGATTTTTCCAAGAATTCTGGAATGTATTCCGCCACCTCGACAATGGATTTTGTGAGAGCTTTCGCTTTCTCGCTGTCGAACTCTCTCTCCAGATAATCGGCTACTCCGTAAGCGTCGCCGCCGCTCTTGATGTTCGAAGTGATTTTGTCCTTCATTCCTTCGCGGACGGCCATCCCCGTCATTTGCCAGACCCCTTCGTCTTTCTTTTGCATGAGCGCGCGAATGTCGTACACTTTCCCCTTTTTGTTTCGGATGTCAATCCATTTTTGCATCAGATGCCGGCCTTTTTTTAATACACTCCTGATGTAAGTGCCTAGCCGATCATTCGAGAAGCTCAGCTTACGTGAGCCGTCTCTTTGAACCAAGAAATGGTCATCCTGGGTGGTTACCCTTATAATCCCTTTCCCGCCCCATCCATTAATCGGCTTCAACATGATACTTCCATGCTTCTTTAAAAATGCAATGAACTGCTGCGCATTATTTATTTGTTCGGTTGGCAGTAAGAGAGGCTGAAGAACCGAGGAACCAAGCAGGTGCTTCTGAATTTTGCATTTGTTGCCGAGTCCGTAACCGGTGAAGCGAAGCTGCTTGCTCCTTTTCACACGGGTTGCTCTTCCAACTAACGCTGGAGGATAGAAACCGATATCCATATTAATCTTAGGGTAAGGGATCGTTTTCCTGGTCCAGCTGCCATCCTGATACACACAGCCGTGGATCTGTCCCCGCTCCAGGTTCACATCCTTTGGAGTGTATATAATGACGCCGCCAAATTTTTCTGCTAATGCGGACTTTGCATGACGGCGGAAATTTTCCGGGCGCTTAATCCGGTGTGTCATAATGCCTAAAATGTTATTCATACCCGCTCTCCCATCTTCTTAGTCTGATAGGCTCTCCGATCTCTCCGATGTATGGAACCGTATAGCATCATATGTTCACAGGCATTTGTCCCGCATTAGATATTCGCCCAAATCCTGAATGATATTATGGATAGGTACTCTTTGTCAAATACCGGAATAATATGAATATGGCCGAGCGGAGCCTATTTCATCATGTGTAACTGCTATTTATCAACGGAGGAGATTCCACAATGAGAGCAAAGCTAATCAAATATCCTGGAAGAAAATGGTTGAAACACGAGTCACTCTGGGGCGAACCGAATCTCCGTGAATATTTGCCCGAAACGATGCTGTTCTCTCCGCAAGCTTTCACCGAAATGATTGAACGTTATTCTGTCCTTTTTGTCAAACCGGATCTAGGGATGAAGGGGCAGGGCATTATGAAGGTTACTTTGGAGGACGACAATTACGTTATCCGAACGTCTTCAAAGAAGCATATTTACGATGATCCGGAACAAGCATCCGAGAAACTGCAGGAGCTAATTGGCGACAAAAGGTATCTCGTGCAGCAGGGCATCGATCTGATTCGAATCAAAGACAACCCGATTGATTTCCGTGCGCTTCTGCATCTTAGACCAAGCGGAAAGTGGCGGTTCTTCGGAATTATGGGGAAGGTAGCGGCACCAAACCGGTTCGTGACGAACCACAGCAGCGGAGGCAGGGCGATCAGGCTATATCAAGCCCTTGGAGTAACGAAGGAAGAGGGGGAGGAATGGGAAGAGAGGATCAAGAAGTTGTCCCGCACAATTGCCCGCGCAATGAAGCAGCATTTTCCTAATATAACCGAGCTGGGCTTAGACATTGCCATCGATACGAATCATCAAATTTGGCTGCTGGAGGCGAACACCAAACCGCATTATCATTTATTCAAGTATCATTCGACCCCGCAACTGTACGCTCAAATTCGCTCTTCTGTCCGCTCCATCAGAGCCTCTTCTGTTAAATAAGAACGGAAAAGCAAGGAGGAGATTATGAACAGGCTGCATGGTAGTCTGTTCACTCCCGCATCTTGAGGATCAAGCCTGGGAAGGAGTTCGAATGGATAGTACAAAGGTAAAGCTGCAAATACAAAACGCTAACAACTCTCCGGATGGATCAACCCTCCAGCTCAGTGAAACCATTGCCGAAAAGTGGGCGATCCCCTTCCATGAGCCGCTGACCTTATGCTTCGGATCAGCCAGCCAAGAGGTCATGGTCGAGCCTTCTTCAGAAGACGGCGTCCTGTTTATATGTGCCTCGCTTGCATCACAATGGGGGCTCACTCATGGCGACGAGCTGTGCCTCCAGTACAAGTCCGATTCCCAAACGATTCAAATCGGTCCTCTAATCGGAGTGATGCTCAAACGCATTTACAGGAAAATGCCTCATAAGCCGTTTGGCGTCAATACGGCGTTTTGCCGCGAGTTAACTGAAGCATGCAGGCAGCATTGCTCGATCGTTTATTTTTTTACGCATGAAGATATACAGAGTCAATCCGTAAGCATAAAAGGCTGGCATTACAAAGGCAATAAATGGATCAGGAGCAGCTTTCCCGTTCCGAATGTGATCTATAACCGGGTAACTTCGCGCAAGTTGGAAAACCGGGTAAATGTACGGCAATTTATAAAATATGCAAGAAGCCGCTATAACGTCGTATTTTTCAATGAAAAATACTTAAACAAAACAGAAGTCTTCAATGCGCTCAATAAAGAACCCGAACTGCATGCGTATCTTCCGGAATCGTATCGGCTCCACAATTTCCAACAGCTGGAATCTATGTGCAGGAAGTATGACGTCGTGTTTCTAAAACCGACCTGCGGCAGTTTGGGCAAAGGCATTATCCGTATCCAGCGGAATTCCAATCAAACCTACACCTGTTATTTCAATAGTATGAACGGCTATCGCACACAGTGGTTTGTTAGTCTAGAAAAATTATATAAAGCGATTTATGGGAAAGTTAAAAAAAGCAACTATCAAATCCAGCAGGGGCTTAAGCTTCTAACCGTGAACAGAAGGCCTGTCGATTTTCGCGCGCTGGTGCAGCGCGGCGAAACAGGGCAGTGGGGCATCACCTCCATCGTCGCCAGAATTGCGGCAACTAATCAATTCGTTTCAAATCAAGCCCGCGGCGGTACGATAAGCACCGTCAAAGCCGCTCTCTCCCGTACAGGCACTTCTGCCGCGTCTGGCGGACTAACGAAACTAAGGCGGGCCGCCGTGCAAATAGCCGAAGGCATCGGAGCCCAAATGTCGGGGCATTTTGCCGAATTGGGTATTGATCTGGGTATCGATTCGCAGGGCCGGGTATGGCTGATCGAAGTGAACTCCAAACCATCCAAGGATGATAAAGCCCCTCTTTCCACTGAAGGAAAAATTCGGCCATCCGTTAAGAAGTTTGTGCAGTACGCTAATTTTTCTTCAAACTTTACCGAACTAGACTAGCCTACTGCCAGTTATCCGTTTGCTCCATTCAAGATGGACGCCATAGCCTATTGGCGCTCATCTTGGCCGGGCAGACGGTAAAAGGCGAAAGGATCGCCATAGCGATACGGACTGCTCATCGCATCCAGTTTGCTTTGGGCTTCCGTATCCAGTTTAAGAGAAGCGCTCTTCACATTTTCCGCAAGCTGCCCCATTCGCGTAGCTCCTACGATAACCGTCGAAACGACGGGCTTATGCATAAGCCAAGCCAGCGACAAAACGCTTGGGGTACACCCTAGCTTATTGCTGAGCTCTCCCACCTGCTCGCCGAGCGAAATGGTTTTATTGTCTAGAAATTTCCTGAAATTCGGGTCCGTCTGGGCGCGGGAGCCTTCGGGCACCTGCTCTAGCGAATGATATTTTCCAGATAAAATACCGCCAGCCAAAGGGAAGTACGGAATGATGCCGACGCCTTGGTCGATACACATCGGGACAAGCTCATTCTCTGGCGTACGATCCGCGAGGGAATAGCTGATTTGCGTAGATACAAATCGATTCAGGCCTAGCCGGTCACTGATTCCCAGAGCCTTCATTAACTCCCAAGCGAAATAATTGGAAGCGCCGATATAGCGTACTTTACCTGAACGCACCATATCCTCGAGCGTACGCAGCGTCTCTTCAAGCGGCGTCGCAGGGTCAAACGTATGGATTTGATATAGGTCGATATAATCGGTTTTCAGACGCTTAAGGCTGTTTTCCAGCTCCGTCTGCAAATGATAGCGGGACGAGCCGCTCTCATTCGCACCCGCTCCTTTCACTAACCCCGCTTTTGTCGCCAATACAACGTTATGACGGCTGCCCTCCAAGGCCTGTCCAATGATCTTCTCGGATTCCGTGTTTGCATAAATATTAGCGGTATCTATGAAATTAATCCCGTTATCCAATGCGTAATGAATGATCTGCTTGGACGTTTCATAGTCAGCCCGTTTGCCGAATGCGTTTGTACCTAATCCGAGTGCGGATACTTTTAACCCGCTGTTTCCTAGACGGCGAAATTGCATAGTGATCAGCTCCTTTTTGTATGCAATAAGCATTTGTCTTTATCATAGCCATGATTATATTCTTTTTGCGTGCTGCCGTACAGGCGGGGGACTTCTTTAAGAACCAACTCCATGCTCCATTGCAAAAAGATCTCTGTTTATAAATTACTCCATAAATCTGTTATCATTAGGAGACTGACGGCCATAACATCTCGAACGCTTCCTCTAAGATGAAGCGCCAGCTTTGATTTGAAACGTAGTGACGGTTGCTAATCTGGACGAAATTCCTATTAAATGGTACAAGTACCAACTAATTTTAGGGATACTCCATTCCCTGTCACTAGAAAGGACCAACGCAATGAGTTTTCCATTGTCCAAACGGGTTATTAAATTATTGTGCGGAGACACCTTTTATGAGCGGGGCGAAGCTTACTATAGAGACCGAAAAGTGACCATCAATAATTCCGATGCCGAAGCTTCCAGCTACGATGCGGTCGTTCAAGGCAAAAAACGTTACACGGTTGCTATAGCTATTGATCGTAACGGAGATGTTGATGCCGAATGCACCTGCCTCGCGTTCAGCACCTATGACAAATACTGCAAGCATGTAGCGGCCACTCTGCTGCAAATTCATGAACTGGAGGTGGAGGGTGGTAAACCTGCCCGTAAATACCCCTCCCTCTTGCATCCGGAAGACCGCCCTTCCGAGGAAGAGGACGAGAACGAGGAGTTGGAAGCGCATATTCATCCGCGGTTTGCCAAGTATGCAGCTCTAGCCTCTGCGGATGCCCGGCTTGCAAGCGATATGCTCGGGCTGTTCAGCGGCAAGCCGCTTCGTTCTTACGGCAGCCGGCAGCTCTTTGAAACAAGAACGCCTCTCGATGTCGAGATTACGTGCAAACTGTACCCCTACGGTTACCGAAAGCATATGTTCGGCATCGAGCTGAAGGTCGGTCCTAAGCGGCTTTATATCGTACAGAAAATAAGGGAGTTTCTCGAGAGGGTCGAGCTTGGCAAACCGTTCGTGTTTTCCAAGAACTTTACTTACGACCCAGCCCTCCATAGCTTCCAACCGGAAAACGACGCCGTCATTCGCCAGCTCATTCAGATCTATCGTAATGAGACGATGTACCGTGATTCATCAACCCGCTCCTCTTATTTGAGAGAAGCACCCGCTTGCGGCGACCGGATGCTGCTTGTTCCTCCCTTCTCCTGGGAGAAGCTGCTTCCTTTGTTAGTAGAGGCTCCTATCGTCCTGCTTGCCCATGACGGCCATACATACAATGGCATTCAATTATCCGACGAGGCGGTTCCGCTGCATTTTGCGTTCGATCAAGCGAAGAGTGACGGCTATCAATTAGACGTACAGGGCTTAGATCAAATGACGATTATAGAGCAATATGAGCTGGCGCTTGCCGAAGGAAAGCTATTTAAGCTGCAGCCTGAATCCTGTAAGCGCCTCTCTGAGCTGAAGCATTTGCTCGCCAATTCCCAGAAGCCACGCATTCCTATTGCACCGGAGCAAATGGAGCCTTTTATGGAGAAGGTTATTCCGGGCTTGATGAAGCTGGGCAGCGTTGGCATCGCGGAGACCATCGCAGATCGCGTCCTGCAAACCCAGCTGAATGCCAATCTGTATTTGGACCGGGTGAGAGACCGATTGCTCGCGGGACTGGAGTTTCAATATGGCGATATTATCATTAACCCGTTAGAAGGAAGCGATAAGAATCGCGGCACAGACCGCATACTCATGCGTGACGGCGATCAGGAGCGGCGCATACTGGAGTTAATGGAGCTAAGCCCTTTCGCCAAAACCGAAGGCGGCTATTTCATGGAGAACGAGGAAGCCGAATACGATTTCCTCCACAACGTCGTGCCGCAGCTGGAGAAGCTGCTGACGGTATACGCTACCTCAGCCGTGAAAGTAAGGATTGTCACCAAGTATGCTCCGCCAAAAGTAACGATCGAGATCGATGAGCGAACCGATTGGCTCGAGTTCAAATTCGATATGGACGGCATACCGGAATCGGAAATCCGCAATTTGCTGCAGTCGCTGGTAGTAAAGCGTAAATACCACCGATTGCCGGGCGGCGCGTTACTACCGCTTGAAACCGCAGAGTTTCAGGAAATCATCCGGTTTTTGAACGAGGTCGGCTTACGCATGGGCGACCTGCAGGGTACGGAATTCCGCATTCCTACCGTACGCGGCCTGCACCTCATGGATTCAAGCGAGAAGGGAAATGCCGTTAAGTTCGGCAAATCATTCCGCCGGCTTCTAGAAAATATGCGAAATCCGGACAACCTGGAATTCCCGGTACCTGACCGGCTCGCTCCTGTGCTCCGTGATTACCAGAAGTATGGGTACCAATGGCTGAAGACGTTGGCTCACTACCATTTTGGCGGCATACTTGCTGATGATATGGGGCTTGGTAAAACGCTGCAAAGCATTGCGTTTATCGTCTCTGTCCTCCCGGAAATCAGAAAACGGGAGCAGCCGGCGCTGATCGTCTCGCCTGCTTCTCTTGTCTACAACTGGCTGAATGAGCTGAAGAAATTCGCACCGGAAGTTCGCGCAGTCATTGCCGACGGCAGTAAAACGGAACGAAGCGAGGTACTCAAGGAAATGGGCGAGGCAGACGTCATTATTACGTCCTATCCGCTGCTTCGCAGAGATATCGCGCAGTATGCGAGGCAATCATTCCATACCCTGATCTTGGATGAAGCTCAATATTTCAAAAACCATACGACTCAAACGGCACAAGCAGTGAAGGCGATAGAGGCCCAATATCGTTTTGCATTGACGGGAACTCCCGTGGAGAACACGCTCGAGGAGCTGTGGTCGATTTTCGACATCGTGTTTCCCGAGCTGTTCCCGAGCCGCAGCGCATTTAATGAATTATCCCGGGAGACCGTCGCAAAGCGGATCCGCCCGTTTCTGCTGCGCAGGCTGAAGACTGATGTGCTGAAGGAGCTGCCAGAGAAGATAGAATCGATTCAAGCATCTGAGCTGCTGCCCGAGCAGAAGAAGCTGTATGTCGGCTATTTGGCTAAGCTTCAGCAGGAAACGGTCAAACATTTGAACGAAGAAGGCTTCCATAAAAACCGGATCAGAATATTGGCAGGCATCACAAGGCTGCGCCAGCTATGCTGCCACCCTTCCCTGTTCGTTGAAGGCTATGAAGGAAGCTCAGCCAAATTCGAGCAGCTTCTGGAGATTATCGAGGAATGCCGCAGCGCAGGCAAGAGGCTGCTCGTTTTCTCGCAATTTACCGAGATGCTCGGTCTGATCGGCCGCGAGCTCGGCTTTCAGGGCGTGCCATATTTCTACTTGGACGGCCAAACCCCCGCACCTGAGCGGGTCGAGCTGTGCAGCCGGTTCAACAACGGCGAACGGGACCTGTTCCTCCTGTCGTTAAAAGCCGGCGGAACCGGACTGAACCTGACCGGAGCCGATACCGTAATCCTTTACGATCTTTGGTGGAATCCCGCTGTCGAGCAGCAGGCAGCCGACCGGGCGCACCGCATCGGACAGAAAAATGTCGTGCAGGTTATCCGCCTTGTCACTCAGGGCACTGTTGAGGACAAGATGTACGAGCTCCAGCAAAGAAAGAAGAACCTGATTGATGAAGTTATTCAGCCCGGACAAGAGGCATTGTCCTCCCTGTCGGAGCAGGAAATCCGGGAGATACTGATGATTAATTAAAAAAGCCTTGACCTGTGGTTTTTCCTCTGGTCAAGGCTTTACTTTTTATAATGATGATTGCTTGAGGCGCTTGTTCGTCTGCGAAGTTTTCCGTCGTTTCCCTTCATTCAGCATCCATACAAACGGGAGGCCCGCAAGCACGATCAGCATCGCCACGATATACACATCATTGGAGCTCATCGTGAAAGCTTCCGCCTCCAGCAGCTTTCGCTGCGCTTCTACAGCACCGTCCAGACCGAGCGCTTCCGTATGTAAAGTCATCCGTGATGCGAGAAGCGAGGTAAACAATGCGATGGAAAAGGAACCGAACACTTGGCGGATCCAGTTATTTACCGATGAAGCGTGCCCGGACAGCTCCTTCGGAATGGCCTCCATTCCGAGGTTGGTGATAGGCATGATCGACAACGAGATCCCGATGTTGCGCACCATCATCCACAACATGATGTATCCGTGCGAAATGTTCACATCCAGCCGCCCCATTGCAAGCGTCCCGATTGCAATCAAGCTGATACCGGAGGCGATAAGCCACTGCGGAGCAACCCGCACATAAAGCTTGCCGATAATTGGCATGGAGACCGCCATCGCAAGCGATGCCGGCAGCAGGATCAAGCCTGTATCAAGCGCTGATGCCTGCTGAATGTTCTGCAGAAAAACTGGCGTCAAATACACGCCGGAGTACAAGCTGATCGTAATAACTACCGCGACGATAAGGCTAATTGTAAACTTCCTATTGGCCAAAACCTTCAAATTCAAGAGCGGTTCGGGTACCGACAGCTCCCGCCGGATAAAAATCCCGAGCATTGCCATGCCGAATGCGAATAGCGACAACGTTCTCCACGAGCTCCAGCCCCATATATGCGCTTCACTGATGGCGACCAAGAGTGATCCGCTGCTTAGAATTACGGTGAGCAAGCCCAGCAAATCGAATGTTTTCGGTGTTCTCAGCTTGTAATAGGGAATGAGCCTCCATGCGACTAGAACGGATGCAATTCCGAATGGAACATTCATTAAAAAAAGCCACTTCCACGTGAACGCTTCGATTAACCAGCCTGCCAATGTTGGTCCGAAGGCAGGTGCCAGCATCGTTGACAAAGTCCATACACTTAGCGCAAATGGCTGCTTATCACGGGGAATCACCTGATAGATGATCGTCATTGTAACCGGCATGACAATCCCGCTAAATATACCCTGCATAATTCGAAACACAATTAACGATTCTACATTCCATGCGAACGCGCACAACAGTGACATCAGTGTAAAGCCGATTAACGCAACCATAAACAAGTATTTGGTGCTGAATCTTTCCCCCAAATAGCCGGTTACGGGCGCCACCACCCCCGTTGCCAGCATGAAGCCCGTCATCGTCCACTGCACCGTGCTCAGGCCGGCATGAAATTGTTCCATTAAAACGGGGATGGCCACGCTGATCGTACTAATCCCGAGAATCGCCAGAAACGAACCAAAAAAAATGGCGGTCATCACTGGCCAAAACGGTATGTTACTCTCCTTTTTTTGCATTAAAACTCTATCGTTTGTCCGGTTTCGGCAGACTTATAGATAGCCTCTAAAATTTGGGTAACAACATAGGCTTGCTCTGGCTTTACGAGAGGCTCCGAATCATTGATAATACTCTCCAGCCATTGTCTTGCTTCTTTGACGCCAGGTTCCTCCGCGCCAGGACCGAAATAGGCTATGCCGCCGCCCAAGGAAGACTTCGTTTCAACCAGTTGACCGAACTGTGCTTTATTGAAAACCAGCTCACTGTTGCCAAGAAACGGACTTCCTTTCATTTCCGCTCCGCCTTCGGTTCCGCAGAGCGTAGTCATCGCTTCTCTAGTATCTGTTGTGTTAAGCGCCCAAGCCGCTTCCAAGTAAATCGTAGCGCCGTTCTCCATCTTGATGAGCCCAAAAGCAGAGTCCTCCACATGATAGCTCTTCGGATCCCACTGACCCATCAGATTGCCTTCAAACTTATCCGCCATTTTGTGAAAAACAGAACCCGTCACCGATTTTGGCTTGTAATTATCCATAAACCAAAGCGCTAAATCAAGCGCATGCGTGCCCAAGTCTATTAAAGGTCCGCCTCCCTGCTGCTCTTTGTCAAGGAATACACCCCAGGTTGGAACTCCGCGTCTGCGAACCGCATGCGCCTTCGAAAAATAAATATCCCCCAATTCCCCTTCACCGCATGCTTTTTTCAAAATTTGGGAATCGTTTCTAAACCTGTTTTGATAACCGATCGTCAGCTTCTTCCCTGTTCTCTTGGCAGCATCCAGCATTTTTTTCGCTTCAAGCGAATTAATAGCCATCGGCTTTTCGCACATGACATGCTTGCCAGCTTCCAATGCCGCTACCGTGATAAAAGAATGCTGGAGGTTCGGCGTCAGAACATGAACGACATCAATCGATTCATCCTTCAATAATTCCTTGTAATCCGTGTATACTGCGGCATGCTCGGTTCCGTATTCCTTCGCTGCTTTCACTGCGCTTTCCGGAGCAATGTCACAAAAAGCGACCATTTCGCCCAAATGCGTCAGCTTCGACAGTGCAGGCATATGCTTCTGATTAGCGATACCGCCGCAGCCGATAATTCCAATTTTCAGTTTGCCGTTAGACATAAGAAAATCACTCCTTAGATAAAATTTATGGTTTAAACGAGCTGCAAATAATTTTGCTTGACCCAATTCATGCTGTTTGCGATGCTTTGCAGCGGCGGGTTCGTGAGGCACATGTCCTGCTCCACAATAAGCCATTCCACGCCGGCATCCGATGCCGCGGCGATAACGTTCACGAGAGGAACCTCGCCTTGTCCGAGCTCCAGCGTCACCATCTCGTATCTAAACTTGTTATGGCCAAGCTGCTTTGCGATCATTTGATTAATCTCATCGATCTTCTCTTGGTCCCGGTTAAAATCCTTAAGGTGCAGCAGCGGCAGCCGGCCTGCATATTTCGGAATATAGGCAAGCGGATCTTGTCCGGCAAACTTCACCCAGCATACGTCCATTTCGACTTGAACGGAATCCGGGGATGTATTCGCATACATGGCGTCAAAGGCAAATTCTCCAGCAACCTGTATATCAAACTCGAACGCGTGATTATGATAAGCAAATGTAAGACCGTTTCTCCGTGCTTCCTGTCCGACTTCCTCAAAGAAGTCAAAAATACGCTTCCAATCTTCTGGCGTTTGGCGTTCCTCTTCGGCGATATGCGGGCAAATCAAATATTTTCCGCCGATCGTATTCAAATAATCGATCTCGCTCTGCAAATTTTCACGCAGGCTTTGCATTCCCACATGGCTGCCAATCGCCTTAAGTCCCGTCTCCTGCAGAAGGTCTTTCATCTGCTCAGCGGACAGACCTCCGTATCCCGCAAACTCCACGCCTTCATATCCCAGCTCAGCCACATGGCGCAGCGTTCCGGGAAAATCGGAAGCGGTTTCATTTCGCAGTGTAAACAACTGTACGCCTATCCCCATTTTCCTCATTTCACACACACTCCTCAAATTTGATATATTTCTTATATGTTCATAGCTTACATGAAATAGCTTAGATTGTAGATAAACGATATAATTGAAACATATACAATTTGGCTATTATTTTTTTCATAAGAGGGCAGGCATATGACAAACATTTTGTATTGCAGCTATTCTTATCACACGCAGCGATTTAACATACAGCAAAAATCAGGGATTCCGTTCTATCTCCTCCGTCTGCAAACGGAAGGGCGATGCGAAGCGTCAGTTAACGGAATAAAATTCGATATTGAACCCGGACACCTCCTGCTGCTTAAACCTGGGGACTCATATGAGCTGTCGATCGAGGAAAAGCAAAATGACTTGAAGGGCCCCTTGATCTCCAGCGGGGACTATTATTTAATTTGCGAAGGCGATTGGATTGCCGAATGGTGGAACCGTTCCCCCAAACCGCCGGTCTCCCGGATCGAACTGGATGATCAGCTGCTCGCCTTATGGCGCCAGATCATAGTCGAGCAGCGCCGTACATCCTTGGGGGGAAACGGTGAATTAACCGGCTATTTGCTGCGGGTGCTTTGTCTGTTTTTGGAGCGGTCCTACAAAGAAACCGCGCCCTCATCAGGGAGACCGTATAGGGCAACGCGAATGCAGCGATACATCGAGGAGCATGCGACGACGACATTTATGGTAGAGGATGTGGCGCGGCATGTCAGCCTCAGCGTCTCGCGGTCCGTTCATCTGTTCAAAAGCACCTTCGGCAAATCCATGATCGAATACGCGCATGAAATCCGGCTTTCCGCCGCGATGGAGCGGATGAAATACACCTCAATGACGCTCGATCAAATTGCCGAAAGCTGCGGCTTCGGCGCCTATCCTTATTTTTATAAAATATTTAAAAAAAAGTACGGCGTATCGCCTGGAGCATACCGGATCCTCGAGGAAAATGTATAGACCAAGATCAAATCCCTCCCCAGACCCCTCTGGGGATTTCTGTTTTTCTGTATGGGGCGATAACGGTAGAACCTCTATAAATAAATGCATAACGAAGTGAAGCACAAAAAGGGCACGACCGGGAAACGGATTGTGTCCTTTTTGCTGCATGAGCCGGCGAAGGGAGTTCGTGGGAGAAGTAAGAAGCAAGTCAATTTAAATGTCCGTTGATATATACGATTTTTCGAACATAATTGGCGGGATTCATGCAAAAAGACAAATTATATACGATTTTTCACATAGATTTTTCACTTTAGCCAGCCCAGGGAATTTTCTATATGATTTTTCATATATAATTCCAGGCAACGAAACAGAAACAGTACTTAAACCAAAAAGGAGGTGTCCGAGCGACCGTTGCCGGAACTTCGGAGCGAGAGTGCATAGCCAGCATATAATACGCATAGATCACATCATGACCCAATGCATGGCAAGATTGATGATGAATGTGGTTAAAGGTGAGGGTGAGGGTGACGCTTACCTAGCCAATTGAGGTGCAGAAATGCACCTCATTGCACTCCAGGCCAACTCAAGGGCTGCCCTAAAAGGTGATTTACCTTTTGACAGCCCCTTCTTATTGCGTATCGTTCATTGCTCGAGCAGTTGATCGATTTTAGCGGCCGCTTCCGTCAAACCATGTTTAACCGAAAGCTCCCCTTGAAAAATTTTGGACATGTACGCGGTATAAACCTCATCTATTCTGCTCCAATTTTTAACCGGCGTTCGAAGGAAGGTATGATCCAGCGCTTCCGCGAATGGATGAATAAATGACTCGCCCTTCACTTTAATCTCTTTGGCTTCCAGATTAGTTGGTATGATGCCCGTTTGAGACATCGCGACCTGTGCTTCCTTACTAACCATCCACTTCATAAATTCCCATGATTGATTCGGATTTTTTGAGCCATTTAATATAACAAGATCCTCCCCGCCTAGTATCGAGGAAGGTCCATAAGTAGGCGGGAATGGAACCGCAATCGTAGAGCTGACCGCCCTCTTCAGCTCCTCTCCTTGCAGCACGCTGTAAAACCAAGGGCCTTCGTCCGTCACTAAAATATTACCCGACTTGACCCCTTCCCAATTATCGCCGCCGCCATTAATAACAGACTGGTCGATCAGGCGGTCCTCATAAAGCGAGTAAAGCTCTTCCACAGCTTTGACCGTTGCTTCTCCGTTCAGATAGCCGGTTGCCCGTGTATAGGAATCATTGGTTATGCGTCCTCCCAGCGCATAGATGTACGGCAGGCTCAGCCACGACTCCATTCCGCCTAGACCAATCATATAGCGATGTTTTCTGGCAAGCTCGATCACTTCCTGGAAGGTGGAGGGAGGTTCGGATAACCCCGCTTTCGCAAGCAATGCTTTGTTAAAAATAGCCGCTTTGGTGTTCATGTTAACAGGCAGTGAATAATAGGAGCCTTCATAGTAGCCTGCAGAGCCCGTGTTGCTCTGCAACAGCTTAATCACATCGTCAAAATCCCCGTAATCGCTCAGCGGGAGCAGCAGTCCGCTCTGCGAAAACTCCGGTATCCAGGCGATGTCCATCCGAACGACATCAGGCGCCCGGTTCGCGGAGGCTTTGGAGATAAGCGTGTACTTTAATTCCGGATCATTCGATTGCCGAACGGGTACGACATGAAGCTGAGGGTGCTCCCGCTCGAACGCAGGGATAAGGATATCCTCCAAAATCCGGGTTTCCTCATCGCTGTACGTATGCCAAAACTCAATCTCATAATCGTTGCCGCTGTTCAGTCTTTCCACGCTGCTGTCTTCCGATATAATCGACTGCTGGCCGCAGCCCGATACCATTAAAACGATAAAAGCAACGATAATCCAACATTTCGCATGCATCATCTGAATCCCCCCATCAACTATTGTTGATGCTTCTCCCGATATTCTACAGGTGTCATCTGAGTCATCTTCTTAAACAGCTTGCTAAAATATTTAACGTCATTAAAGCCTGACTTCTCCGCTACCTCGTAAATTTTACACTCATTTTGCACAAGCAGACGTTTGGCTTCATGCAGCCGCAAATCGATCAAATAATCGATAAAATTGTGCCCGGACTGTTTTTTGAATAAATTCGAAAAATAGCTTTTGCTGACATGGATGGAGTCCGCTACCTCCTGCAGCGTTAATTCTTCCCGATAATGAAGCTTAATGTACTCCATTGCTTTTGTTATTAATTGTCCGCCATGGCCTTTATCGTTTAGTCGTAACCGATTAGGATGCTCCATCTCTTCGAACAAATGGCGGATCGTTGCTTGGAGCTGAACAATCGTATCGCAGCGCCATATATTTTCCCGGAACTCGGATAGCCCCTTAGAGTCGCCGTTAATATAGGCAAAGGCAGAGAGCAGCTCGTATGCCTCTCTTTTGACCTGCTCCGGAGTATACCTTACATTCTTCCACCGGGAGAAGAAGCTGTCGATGACGGATTTATTATTATTCGCCGCACGAATCGTTTCCACCATCGCGTGCATATCCATTTTCTCCTGCTCATGAGGATGCTGCGCAGACTCACTGCCGCCGTCTTCCCTCTGCGCTTCACAAGAGAAGATACGTCCGGTTCCTTCAAAAAAACGCCGTCCCCCTGCAGCGCGGCATCTTCTTAAACCCTTCTCCACCCATTCCGTTTCTGCCTCCGTGCAGCAGCCGATCGAAATGGATACCGACAGCTCCTCCTCCACACGGACTTTAAAGCGCTCCAGCGAAATGCTCGCGGACTCCTCATGGGGATAAATGAGGAACAAGCCTTCCCCTGCTAATATAGGCGCGCTCCCTTTCTGGAATTGCTCGTAAAAGATCGCCTGCATATCCTCATACATCATGCTGACATGCAAATTGCCATACTGCTCCCGCCACTCGTTTAATCCGTCGTACTCGACAAAAGCGCACACGTAGGAACCGTTTTGGCGTCCAAAAATGTCTATGAAACGAAAGTCTGATTGACTCGATATAAGCAGTCTTATAATCTCTTGCTCGAAACGTTTTCTTTCAAGCATCGTTGCCTGCCGGTCGAACTGGATTCTTTCAACAGCCTGCTTCCGATTTTTGGCCAACATTTCCTTGCAGCGCAGCAGCACGGCGATAAGCTCCTCTGCCTCCAATGACGGCTTCAGTAAATAATCGACCGCTCCGTGCTTCATCCCCTCGCGGACGTACTCAAATTCGTTATAACTGCTGATTAATACGATTTTTATCTGGGGATTCACCTCCAACGCGTGTTTCGTAAGCACCAAGCCATCCATGACCGGCATCTTTATATCTGTAATTAAAATATCAATAGGACGGGAACGAAGCAGCTCTAACGCTTGCAGGCCATTCGCGCAATCTCCCGCCAGAGTAAACCCAAGCTTCTCCCAATCGATAAAGTTTTTAAGTCCGTTCCGGATAATCGGCTCATCGTCCACAATTAAGACGTTATCGTTCATGTTGTTCCCTCCTAAAAAGTTTGCGAATGCAAACTTACTTCGAAAGCGTATGCTTAAGGCTTGCGCATCAAACCTGCATCGTAAGTATAGTTTTATAGACGTATAACAATATGAATTTGCGTTCCCTTTCCGATTTCGCTATCAAAGGTCATGCCCGAGCCCACTCCAAAATAAAGCCGCAAAGAATCATAAACATGCTGCAAGCCGATTCCCCTATTCGAAACGCCATCCTTGGTTCCCAATTGCTCCAGCTTCTCAGCGGTCATACCCGCTCCGTTGTCTTGGAGCAAAATATGCAGCAGGCCCTGCTGCATCGTAACATGGATGGATATGTCGCCGCCGCGGTTTAGCGGAACGAAGCCATGGAAAATAGCATTTTCCACGAGCGGCTGAAGCAGCATCCTGGGGATTTTGATCTCCTCGGCTCCAGGCTGCACGTCAATCGACAATGCATACTTATGCTCATACCGCATTTCTAAAATAACGATATATTTTTGAATGATTTCCAGCTCTTCCTTAAGCGTAATCATCTGGCCGTTCTTGCCCATGTTCGCTTCGAGCAGCCTGGTCAGAGCAGCTAAGCCTTGTTCCGCCCGTTCCTTCTCGCCCGCCCGAATAAGCCATCTTAATGTGCTGAGCGTGTTATAGAGAAAATGCGGATGAATCCGGTACGTGACGGCACGCACCTCTGCCTCCAGCTTATCGTTCTGCTCCTTCTCCACGCGTTCCATGAGCTGCTCGATTTCATCCAGCATTTTATTAAAATGCTTACTCATAAGGCCAATCTCATCGGTGGAGGTTAACACGGTCCGCACGGATAAATCTCCTTGCTGCACCCGTTTCATTTCCAGCGTTAATTGTTTAATCGGTTTCGTAACCCGCTTCGCGATTAACAGTCCGATGAGCACCGCCAATAAAGCAAAGCAAGCCGAGGTTATTAAAATACGTGTATGAAGCTTGTCCAGCGCCCCCGTTATTTCAACCGTAGGCACCGTGCCGACCAGCAGCCAGCCATTGCTCAACAATTGCTTCACGCCATAATAATGAACGCCGTTATTGGCGTATTCAAATTCTACAGCATCGTTGTGAACAACAAGCTCATGCAGATTAGGATCCTCGATCATCTTACCGATTCGCGAAAGGTCGGCATCGATCATAATTTGACCTGACGGATCGACGACCATATAGCGGCCTGTTTCACCCAGCTTGACCTGATTAATCGTATTAATGATAGCCTTGCCGTTTAAGCTGACAACGAGCAAGCCGATTTGCTCCAATGATTCAAAATCCTTCAACGTTCGGCTGATGGGAAGCACCAAATCGGTATTTTCCCCGCCTCCGCTAAATGGATCCTTCCGCAAAGCCTGCCATACGAGTCCGCCATCCTGCCTTCTCGATTGCTCGACCCAGTCCAGCCGGTTTAGATCGACCTTTCTCAGCTTTACAGCCGAGAACGTTCCGCTCCCCCACCCGATTCCGCCATCCTTAAAGATATAAACAATTCTAACGAACGAGCTCGAATAAACGACATTATTCAGCAGCGTGTCTATTGATTGAGACATCTGTACCTGTGTGCTCAGCGGACTCGAGGTATAGTGCATCGCCGCATCTTGCACCTTCAAATCACCGTATATTAAATCGGATGTATCGCTTCCCGCATTGAAAATGGAAGAAAGGGCATCTGCGGTTTGTTTGGTAACCTGAACGGCAGATGCTCTTACATTTCTTTTCACGAGCGCTGAAGATTCCAAATAGAAAGAAAACCCCGATAAAGTGGTCGGTATTAGAATAATCAATAAAAAGGCTAAAATCATTTTCGAAGCGAAACGGTTGGATATTTTCTCGAAGCGCGCCATATGCTGTCCACCTTACTAAAGGAGATACTCCTAGTTTAACTAATTCATCACGATATAAGTAGGATTTCATCATAATAAGGAGCCTTCTGCGGAAGCAGCGCAGCCTCATCGGCTGCGCCACGTTTTTATTTGTAATGAATCTGTAGTAAATCCCAATATTTTAAGCCCGGGAGCTTAAGCTTCACGCTGCCGTCTTGCTGCTCGAAGCTCAGCTTAACAGGCGAACCGTTATAGTAGTCCGGGGAAGCAAACATAATACCGGCTACTTCCCGCTCCGTTTGAATGGAAATGTCTACGTTCCGAAGCTCCGCAGGAACCGCTTGTTCCCCTTTGTTGTCTCTCCAATCCATCGTCGTTGCATCGGAGAAATTGATGAAGTGAACGATGTCGCTGCCTTCCTTCCGTTTGGCGAACGACCAAACATTGCCTTGCTCTGCGCTTTCGGACACTTCGACTGCACCAGCGCTCTCCGCTACCGCATCCGATTCCTCCAGCCCGTCTCTCAATATGTTCTGGTAGGCTGTAAGGAAGTCGTAATAGCGAGTGAGCTGCTCCTCCAGCTCGGCCGGAATGGACAGGTTTTTGTTTGGAAAATACTCTTTCGCCAGCATGTTTTCCCCGAGCTCCAAGTGAGAGCCTCCGGATGCGAAGATAACCGCATCGGTAAGCAGAACGCCAGGCGTATTGAACTCTCCCTGAGCGTCAGCCAGATCATAGTTCATATAAGCGGCAAGCACCGTGTTAAGCTTATTTTTACTGAACCTGCTGTTCTGGTCGATAATATCCTTCAGGCTGCTGTACTTCGGATGCCCGTCCCATACTTCCGTGTAAAGGAATTCGAGCGGTGCCTGAGGGGCCATGAACGCCTGCCCATACTGTCCGACCGCATTCATGACATAATCGACATCCAGCTTCTCCTTAGCTGCTTTCAGGAAAGACACATACCCTTGCGTCAGCTTCGCGCTTTCTCCCTTAGCGTTCCACAATGCGCCGCGGTCGCCCAATTGGTCGACATGCCAGCCGTCGAATTTAAGATGCTTAAATACTTCGATTTCCTTGTCGATCATATAGCTCTGCCACTCGGCATTGCTCGGATCGTATAGCATAATGTCGCTCGCCCAGCTGTCCGGTAAAGGATGCTTATCCTGGTTCGTTTGCGTCGGATCTTTGTAAAGCGCCCATTCTTGCTTGACGCCGTCCGCTTCAGCGCCCTCATAAGCGCCGAACAGCAAATTATAGTTCATCGCCATCATGTTCTTGCTATGGGCTCGTTCGATATAGCCTTTGACCGTGTCAAGCGCGACCGGGCGGTTCGCGATATCCGGCCATTCCGGGGCCGGCTCGTTGCCATCCATTTTTAGAGGCTCGTGATGCTTATACTGCCAATCGTAAAATTGAATACCGTTAATGTGGAAACGGTTCAGCCGTTCGATTACGCCCGCCAGCTCTTCCTCACTCATGCTGTGGAAGTCGGCCAAATAGCCGTAGCGGGGAAACTTGCTCCAGTCGGCAGAAACATCGACCGCTATGTTCTGATGATCCTTCACTTCACCCCCTGCCGTGACGAATACTTCAGCCATGTAGCCCGTGCCATCTTCCTTCGGAGGCGCCCAATCCCATTTGATTTGATCGCCGTCTGCTTTTACTTCCTGTTCGCCGATCATCTCGCCAAGATGACGGTATTGAACGACGATCTTCGCTTTCGGTTCGGCTTTGCTTAGCTCCAGCGTGAAATTAACCTTATCGCCGGGACGGTAAGCGGCCTTGTCGGTCGACAATCGGCTCATGATCCCCTGACTCTCCACCGTCTCCGCCCTGATTTCCTTCTGCTCGCTGCAGCCCGCAGCCAGCATGACAAAGCAGCTGATAGCCGCTGCCGCCGCCGCTTTCATTTTTTTGCGATTCAAATTCATCTATTCACTCCTGTTCGGGTTATTAGCCTTTGACTCCGCCCTCATTAAATCCGCCTTGGACGAAGCGCTTCTGGAAAATGATATACAGTAAGACGGTCGGAATGAGCGCGATGATCGAAGCCGCGAATACCCATGAATAGTTCGTCGCGTACTTGTCGTTGAACATAAGCAGCGCGATCGGCAGTGTCCGCATCGCTTCGTCTTTAATAATAACAAGCGCAGTGAAATACTCTTCCCACGTGCCTTGGAAGGAAAGAACGGCAAGCGTCGCGATCGCCGGCATCGATTGCGGAAGATAAATATTCCAGAAAATCCTCCAGCTGCCGCCGCCGTCAATCAACACGGATTCCTCGTATTCCTTCGGAATGCTCTCGAAGAAGCCTCTCAAGAAGAAGGTGCTGCCGACAACGCCGCCACCGATGTAAATCAGCCATAGACCCCAGTACGTGTTAACCAATCCGAATGATTTAATAATCAGAAACTGTGGGATTATGTTAATAACGCCGGGGATCATCATCGTAAGCAGGAAGGTCCGGAACAGAAATTCTTTACCCGGAAATTTAAACCTTGCAAACCCGTAGGCGGTTAAGCAACCCAGGAACAAGCTTCCCGCCATGGAAACCAGCGTAACGAGCGAGCTGTTCAAGAAATATCTCGCAAAGTTATTTTTGCTCCACACGAGCTGGTAATTGTATAGGTTTGGAATGACAGAGAATACTTCCCTCGGCCGCGGTAACGAATAAGCCCCCTTAATAAAGCTTGTCATGATCATATATACGAAGGGGAATAGAAATGCCAATGCTCCAAGCACGATAAGGGTATACACCAGGAGCTGAATGTGCCATTTAGTTTTCATTGCTTCCCCCTCCTACAAAAACCGCTGATTGCCGAATTTTTTCATCTGGGAATACGTGAGCAAGAACACGGCGATCCCCATCATGACGGCTACCGCGGATGCATAACCAAAGTTAAAGTTCTTAAACGCTTGCAAGTACATAAGGCTCGGCAGCGTTTGCGTTTGGTCCATCGGACCGCCCTTTGTAATAAAATAAACCTGCGGGAAAAAGTTAAATGCGCCGTTCACCAGGTTAATAAGTACAAATGCTGTTACAGGCCCGAGCATCGGAACCGTAATGCTCCAAAACTGCTTTGTTCCGTTCGCGCCATCGATTTGCGCCGCTTCATAATACTCTCTCGAAATACCCTGCAGCGCCGCCAAATAGATGACTACGCCCCAACCAACCGTTTTCCAAATATGGAACAACCAAATGACGATCATAGCCGACCAATAATTAGATAAAAAATTAACCGGTTCATTAAAGATGCCAAGCTGCTTATAGAAGATAAAGTTGATTAAGCCGTATTCCCCGCCTGCGAACAAGAAGCGGAACAGGAACGCTACGACGATCCATGAGGTGATGATGGGCAAGTAATAAACCGTACGGAAGACCATCTTATGCTTCACGAAGTGAAGATTGATTAACACGGCAAACACGATAGCCAGGAACCAGTTGATTGGCACGGTTACCGCGACGTTCAAAAACGTATTTCGGATCGCCATCAGCACTTTGTTGTTCGGATCGGTAAACGCCGTGACGTAGTTTGCGAAGCCTACAAAAGGGTTTTCCGCATTAGGCATAATGCTGTACTCTTGAAAGCTTATGATGATGTTTCTGATCATCGGATAGATGACGAATACAGCCGTACCCACAACACCGAGAAAAATATAAGGCATAACCTTCATCCATTGCTGCATGCCTTTTTTTAACTTTAAGCCTGCCCGGGATTTCTGCCCGGGTTCCGGTTGCAACGTCACTTGAATAGACATGTTGATGCTCCTTCCCTATCTTTCAATTGGGAGGCCTTCTTCGGGCCGCATAGGGGAGAAGAAGGCCTCATCATGACGATTACTTCGTTAAGATAGCTTGAATATTTTTGGCTGCTTCGTCCAGTGCCGCTTTCGGCTCAAGCTCGCCGCGAATCGCCTTCTCAAAGGCAAGGTTAACGATCGTTTCCATTTCGCCGTATTGCGGAATCGGAGTACGCGGCATTGCCGTTTCAAGCTGCTTGACGTACTCGGTAACGAATGGCTGCTCAAGGAATGCCGGATCGTTTGCTGCAGTTTTGTTCGTAGGGATAAGTCCAAGCTTGCTCATGATCTTTTGCGGCTCTTCTCCAAGCATCCACTTCGCGAATGTCCAAGCCTCTTGCGGGTGCTTCGAGTTGGTAAAGATAACGAGATCCTCGCCCCCTACAACGGAACGGCTGCCGCCTGCGCCTTCAGGCATCAAGCCGCGGATCGTTTGCTCAAGCGGTTTGAAGGTAGATTCCGCCTCGTTCATGAGAATGCTGTAGAACCAAGGGCCGTCATCAATCATCATGTAGTCATTGTTTTTCATACCGTCCCAAGCGCCTGGCTCGCCGCCAAGAATCGTAGGCGTTACGAGTCCTTCCTTATTCCACTGAACGATGGTTTCAAGAGCTTTAACGCTCTCAGGGCTGTTCAAGTAGCCTTCAACCTTTGTATAATCCTCATTCGTCAGCGAACCGCCAAGGCTCCAGAAGTATGGTGATGCTGCCCATACACTCGCGCCGCCAATGCCGATTGCGCCCGGCTTGCCTTTTGCAACCGCAAGCTTCGCTGCCGCTACGAATTCATCCATTGTCTTTGGAGCTTCCGTCACGCCGATTTCGTCCATGACCGCTTTATTGTAGATCGCGATTTTCGTATTGGTATTAACCGGTACGCCATAATATCCGCCGTTATAAGCGTTCGTTTCCATTGGCGCTTCGAACAGGTTTGGTTTTAACTCATCGAATCCTTCCATCTTGCTGATGTCTTGAAGCGCTCCCATTTTTGCAAATTCAGGAACCCAGATAATATCCATCCGCATAAGATCCGGTGCCGCATCGCCCGCTACGCCTGCGATAACCTGCTCTTTCAAGCCTTCGTACGGCATTCTTGTAAGCTTCAGCTCAATGCCGGGA
The DNA here is from genome assembly GCF_003337375.1 of Paenibacillus prosopidis. Classification (GTDB taxonomy): domain Bacteria; phylum Bacillota; class Bacilli; order Paenibacillales; family Paenibacillaceae; genus Pristimantibacillus; species Pristimantibacillus prosopidis. The sequence goes on along the minus strand of NZ_QPJD01000006.1, from coordinate 321,343 downwards.
TTTTCTTTCTCGAACAGCGGCTTAATTTCTTCCGTGAGCACCTTCTCTTCCTGGTCGCTATAGGTATGCCAGTACTCGATAGTTACTTTCTCGCCGCCCTTAGCCGGGGTGTTACCGCTTTCATTTCCCGGTGCGCTGCCTCCGTAATTTGCAGGTGTGTTATTGCCGCCGCTGCATGCCGTAATGGTGATCGCCATCACTGCCGCCAGAACCCCGTAAAAAATTGTTTTGTACCATTTCATATATTTGACCCTCCTTTAATTTGTGCTGCTCCTTCATTATGCTAAGAACAGACTTCTCAAGAAACCGTTTTCATTACGCTAATGGTGTCACATATTACTTCGTTCGAATTGTAAAAAATTCGGAGGAAACCAAAAAGGTGTTTTATTTTTCTGTTTTGGCAGAAAAATAAAACACCTTATCTTCATCTCAGTTATTTCCCTATTTTCTCAAGCGGTGCAACCCGACCTAATGATATTGCCGCACCCTGCACAGGAGCAGCCCACCGTACGCCGTTTGCGATTACTTTCAATACATCCGGGTGATGATAAATCGGGAACGTCTCGTGCCCCGGCCGGAAATAGAACAGCTTGCCTTTCCCTCTCCGGTAGCAGCAGCCGCTTCGGAATACTTCCCCGCCTTCAAACCACGAGATGAACACAAGCTCATCCGGGGCCGGAATATCGAAGCGCTCTCCGTACATCTCTTCCTTCGGGATTTCGATGTAATCATTCAGGCCGTCAGCAATCGGATGTCCATGCTCGATGACCCAAATTCTCTCCTTCTCGCCGTCGTCGCGCCATTTGAGATCGCCTGTCTTCGTTCCGAGCAAGCGCTCGAATATTTTCGAGCCGTGTCCGGAATGCAGCACGATCAATCCCATGCCATTCATCACCCGGGCCCGTACCTTCTCAACGATATCGTCCCGCACCTCTGCATGGGCGAGATGTCCCCACCAGATAAGTACATCCGTGTTGTTCAGCACTTCATCGCTCAGACCATGCTCTGGTTCATCAAGGACAGCCGTTTTCACTTCGAAGCCGTCCACCGTCTTTAAATATCCGCCTATTGCGTTATGGATACCTTCGGGATAAATACTTGCGACAAGCTCATTTTGCTTCTCATGGCGGTATTCATTCCAAACCGTTATCTTAATGTTAACCATTAACAATTGCCTCCTCTTTAATTGCGATCCAACGTTCTTCCGTAAAAGATTGCACAATGGAATCGAGTGTCACTTGATTGATGTAGCCGTCCTCAATGGTCGCATCGAAGCCGTCCCCCTTGCCGCGGAGCAAATCGAAGAACGACTGCATCTGATTCGCGGTAAACGAAGCCGGAATGTCGACCTTGCGAAATTGCTGATCTCCAACCAGCTTAACGTGGATCGTATCCTCTTCCTCAAGGTTATAGACAAGCGCACCATCTGTACCATAAATCTCGATCTGCTGATAATTGCCGCGCCCATAAGCGAAACGCGAAATGCTCATCGACGAGGAAGCGCCATCAGCGAATCTTGCAAGCACATGGCAAAAGTCATCCACATCCACCTCGCCTTTTCCTTCACCGCTTAAGAGCTCACGCTCCTTCACAATCGTACCCGCATCGGCCAAAACGCGTACGGTTTCTCCAACCAAGACACGTGTAAGATCTAAAATATGCGAGCCCAAATCACCGAGCGCGCCCGACCCGGACAGATCCTTGCGGAATCGCCATACAAGCGGGATATCCTCCCTGATCCCCCAGCTTTGCAAATACTGGCTGTATACATGATTGATTTTGCCTAAGACGCCTTGCCCGATCAGCTGCTTGGCATAGCGAACCGCCGGCTTATACCGGTAGCTGAAGCACACCATATGAGGCAATGGCCGATCTGCCAGCGCCTGCCGAAGAATAGCCGCTTCCTTCGCATCCAGCGCAATCGGCTTCTCGAGCGCAAACGGCTTGCGGTGCTTGATCGCATCATAAGCTATCCTAAAATGATTGCTGTTCGGCGTGCCGATCGTCACGGCATCCAGCTCAACATCCTTTAACATGTCTAAATGATTCACATATCGCCGCTGCGGCGGCACGTTCAGCTCCTCCCCTTTGGCCAAAAGCGCTTCCTCATTGCAATCGCAAATCGACCATACCTCAGCGTCCCCGCTTGCCAATATTCCTTCAATATGAAAATTCGCGATGCCGCCAAGTCCGATAACTCCGATTTTCAGCTTCTTCATCTGCATCATCCCATCTTTTAAGTCGATTCAAATACAACCCAAGTATAGTTTGTGTTAGAATGAACGGGAATGTCAGATCGAGACTCTTTTTGTACAAAAGCGACTTTCTGAATGATGAGGGGGAGACTAACCTTGCTCGCAATCAACGTGGAAATGGTTCCTCGAATAAAAATTATGGGGTTTATCGCCTACAAAAGCCCGTGGCTTCATTTTAAGCGCAATATTAATGAGTACGTTCTCTATTTCATTCGAAGCGGCGAGCTTCATCTCAAAGAGGAAGACAAGCATTATGTCCTTCGGAAAGGCGATATGTTGATCCTCGAGCCTAATATGGACCATGAAGGCACCGAAAAGCATGTTTGCGATTACTACTACATTCACTTCGAGCACCCGGATATCAAATCGTTGCAAATCGAAGATATGATCGCGCTTGCCGACTATTTTATCGCCAGTCATGATCAATCTCCGTTCACTCAGCATAAGCCGCCAATGGCGGATATCCATCCATACGGCTGCTATTTTCCCAAATACCATACGATTTCCGATAAAACAAGGTTTAACCAAGCCTTGCATGCTATGAATGAAATGCTGCAGCTTTATAAACGCAGGCATTACAATCGAAGCTTAACCGCATTAAGATTTACGCAGCTTCTCATTGAGCTCTCGCGTGAAAACTTCATCGACGAGCTGCAGCGAAACGACCGCTTCCGTTCAAAGTCGATCGTGAAGGTGAATGCTCTGCTCGATTATATTCATCAAAACTACCAAAACAAAATAACTGGCAGCGACATCGAGCTCGCATTCGAAAGCAACTACGACTACTTAAACCGCGCCTTCAAAAAAGCAACGGGCCAATCGATCAGCCGCTACATCAACACGGTACGCATCAATCAAGCGAAGGAATTAATTGAGACGACCCCTCTCAGCGTCGGTGAGATCGGCTATTTAACCGGATTAAACGATCCCTTCCATTTCAGCAAAGTGTTCAAAAAATACGTCGGCATGTCGCCTACACAATATTTTAAACTTATACGTGAGTCTGATTAGCTGAAGCCCCCGAGCGAATACCGCTTGGGGGTTTTCTATGGTCATTTATCCATTCTCGGTATCTATCATTACGAGATAAACATCATCAATTGACACTAGCAGATTTTAATAGAGATAGGGATATTGACCAGTACGAATGAAGTGTCATGTACGTATACATACAGTATAAAACTACCACCACAACTAATAGATAAGGAGGAATCGACTATGTAAAGCTTTGTTTACTAGATTAATAGCTTAATAGCTTAATAGTTTTAGTAAAGGAGAGTTGCAACCAAGAGAGAAATAACTTCCATCCTTGAAAAGAGGTTAATACATGCACGATTTAACGGTCATTCTTACGATTTGCTCGTTTCTGCTCACGATCGGATTTATATTTTGGCGACCGCAAGTAAACGAAGCTATACCTGCCACTGTCGGTGCATTCTTTGTTCTTCTTAGCGGCAGCGTTTCTCTCACAGACTTAGGCCAAATAACGGAAACGATAGGCGGAGCCGCAGTCACTATTATAGCGACCATTGTTATGGCTATCGTATTAGAAAGCTTTGGATTTTTTTATTGGGCGGCCGAGCTTCTTACGAAAAAAGCAAAAGGATCGGGCATCCGCCTTTTTTGGTTAACGAATCTTTTTTGCTTTCTCATGACTCTGTTCGTAAACAATGACGGCAGTATATTAATTACGACTCCCATTCTCTTGCTTTTACTTAAAAATATGGGACTCAAAAATCATCAAAAAATACCTTATCTCTTATCTGGCGCATTAATTGCAACAGCATCCAGTGCCCCGATTGGCGTAAGCAATATCGTTAACTTAATCGCGTTAAAAATCGTTCATATGGATCTCTATATGCACACGGCCATGATGTTCGTTCCCGCAACACTCGGGCTTGTCTTGCTTTCAATTCTTCTATTCGCTATTTTCTACCGCACTCTTCCCAAAAAGCTGCCGCCGGTAGCGAGGTGGAATCTTATGCCGGGAAGCCATCCCTTGCAAGACTCCATTCCGCGAGAAAACCGCAACAAGTTCATGCGGAATATACTCCTATTCGTATTTGCCGTACGTCTCAGTTTATTTGCAGCCTCCTACATTCATTTCCCGGTTTCCTTAATGGCTGTCATTGGATCCATCTCATTGCTGGCATGGCGCTGGATGTATCTGAAAATCTCTCCTGCCGACATGTTGAAGAAAACGCCATGGTATATCCTCCTTTTCGCCTTCAGTATGTATGTGATCATCTATGGCTTGAATAATATCGGGTTAACGGATTGGCTCATTCAGCTCCTGCAGCCAATTGTCTCGGGAAGCTTGCTTAACGCGAGTGTTCTGATGGGTGCCTTGTTAAGTGTCTTATCCAATATATTCAACAATCACCCTGCTCTAATGGTTGGAACCATTACCTTAATGAATATGGGACTCGATCCCTTGACGTTAAAAATTGCTTATCTGGCCAGCGTAATCGGCAGCGATATGGGCTCGCTTCTATTGCCGATCGGCACTCTAGCTACGTTAATGTGGATGCACATCGTTAGAAAGGGCGGAGTCAAAATAAGCTGGGGCGAGTATTTGAAGGTTACTTACCTCGTTATACCGGTGACCGTCATTTTCACACTAGTCGTTCTGTCCTACTGGGTCTCATGGTTATTTTAAGATATAAAAAAAGACCTCCCATAAGAAGGTCCTTGAAAAGAAGCATGCACATTGTATTTTATGTGAGATGAAGTAGAAAAGTACGGGTATTTACACCCGGAATAAGCCGTATCCGTTCAGCGGAACGACAGGCGCATCATCAATCGTCAATCCTTGCGAACGGCGGTGAAACGCAACGTCTACGAGCCAACGTGTAAAACCGGCAACGTTCATCGTCTCCATCTCCTGCAAACTAAAGAATCCAGCCGCATCCACCTCTACATGATCCGGTGCCGGTTCTCCGCCGACGTATTCCATTTCAAACGCGATGTAGACGTTATGGATGCTTCTCGGCTGGTCGCGCAGCGCCACGACGCTCTTGACGACAGCTTCGATTCCGCTCTCTTCCTTTACTTCTCTTTGTATCGTTTCATGAATCGGCTCCAGCTGTTCGATATAACCGCCGGGATTCGTCCAATTGCCTTTGCCGGGGTCCTGCGCCCTGCGAACAAGCAACATTTTATCATCCTTGACGACAAGCGCTCCGACACCAATGCTATAATTGCCCCAATGGACGAAGCTGCATGCCGTGCATGCTCTTCTCCAAGTACCGTCAACGTCGCGTGTTTCCATCTCATGACCGCATAACATACAAAATTTCACTTCCACGTGTGTCACCTCTGTTTTAAGCTATACCTTATCAGATTATACTGGCTATTTATGCCGCTGCATAGCTGAAAGGTTGTTTATCAACAATAAACGAGGCTGCCCCAAAAGTAGCTAAACCTACTTTTGGGGCAGCCATTCTTTTACGAATGTAGCCCACTTACTCTGAACAATTTTTCCCAGCAACTAAAACAAGGTATCAGCAATTTCTACGTCGAATAATGATTGCGAGGTAGATTTTAAGCAGTAGGAGGATGACTTTTCATGCCGTTCACCTTCAACGCCGGCGATTACCCAACATGCCCCGGCTGCTATCTTATGAAAAACGCAGACGGCTACATCCTCTATGTCGGTAAATCCAAAAACTTACGGAGCCGGCTGCGTTCCTATTTTACGCAGCAGCATTCCCGCAGAAAAATTAGCCAGCTCGTCGGTGAAATCGCATCAATTGAGGTGGTATTAGTAAATAACGAAGCTGAAAGTCTTCTCCTGGAGAATAACTTAATTAAAATTCATAAACCGCCTTACAATAGAGCATTAAAGAGAGATAACAGCGGCTACGCTTATCTGCAGCTTACCTCTGAACGTTTCCCCCGATTGGACGTATATTACCGGAATCGCAGACGTAAACAAAATGAAGCCATACCTGAGAACGTACAGCGTTTGGGCCCTTTTAAAAGTGCTGGCTTTCGAGACGCTCTCCTGGAATTCGTTACGGAGCATTACGGTCTGCGTACTTGTAAAACGATGCCAAAGCAGGTGTGTTTGCTGTATCATATCGGTAAATGCAGCGGCGTATGCGAGGGTAAAATATCGGAGCCTGACTACCTGGAAAAAGCCCGTCAAGCAGCAGAGCTTCTCTCTAATCGAGGACAAGGACTGATTGAAACCTTGTATGGGCAAATGGAGGCTTATGCTTCCCGGTTGGAGTTTGAAAAAGCGCAGCAAATGCTGCTAAGCATTCGTAACCTGGAGCAAGCGTCTGACAAGCAGATTGTAGATAGGGAGGCTGTTATTGACCAGGACGTGCTTTATTTCGGGGAAACCTATGTGCTGATCGCTAAGGTTCAAGAAGGGATGCTGAGCAACTTTCAAATGCAGGAGCTTGAACAAGCGTACGGCGAGGTGGCATGTGACCGGTTTCTGGTCAAACGTTATGCCGAGGAGAGGCCGGACGAGTTAATCGTGAACACAGTCGCCGACCTGAAGAGAGTTCGTGCTTCCTTAAAACGCGGAGGGAAAAAGCTTCTCAAAATAACAGAGCCCAAACGGGGGCTAAAATACGATTTGCTGCAGTTGTGCAAAAACAACTATGAATATCGGATAAACCGGCTGCATAGATGATTGACTACTCCGATGAACGCAAAAGAACCTCTTCAGCGCATGGTACATGGATCATGGATCCGAGGCCAACGACAGAAGAGGTTTCATATTTTTAAAATAAGGTCTAAATAGATGTGTCCACAGGCTTTGCAGTCAACGACATGGCTCGCCACCCGCCATAATGAGTGATATTCTCCGCTCCATCCGCAGCATAACCTTCACATATAAATCCCGGTACTTCAGTCCCGTTCTGCAATTCTACTTTGCCGATTCCTAGCGGTGCGGGAATGCTGGCCGCGAACGCACCGAAAGCAGCAAGCGGCATCTCCCAGACTTCAAGATGAATGGACGCCCCGCCGCTCTCGCACTTGATAAGTCCTGGTTTGGCCGGCTGCGTCTGCAGCTTCAGCAGCTTATACTTAGCAGCCGTTTGATCCTCGCGGATGAAGCGCGCCCCATGCGCCTTCATCTGGGCCTCCAAAGGGAAACCGCGCATATGCAATCCGCATACGGCAACCGGTGTCACAGGCTGTGATTCCGCTTGTTCGTATCTGGTCGCAAGATTAAAGAGCGAGATTTCCTCTCCAGAAGATGCGAACAGCGTAATGCCGAAAGGCAATTTAACCTCAGCCTCCCCTGCCGGCAAAGCGATGGCACAGAGATCCAATAAGTTGCAATGATTCGTATAGAGGCCCATGGCCCGATTCGTCGAGACCGGATCCATGCGTACTTGCTCGCGCGTCCAAGTCCCTCCCGCCGTAGGCATTACGAGAACGCCGCCTTGCAGCAATTGCTGCGCCCGAAGCTTATAGCGTTGCAACTGATGCATAGCCTTGAACATCGCTACCGCCGAATGGGAGGAATTTGAACCGGTACGAAGAATTTGTTCGGTTACTCCGAACGTACTTCCCGGATGGGCGTCAATGAAATCACCCAATGCCGCCCAGCGTTCCGCTACCCACGGGCCCTCATATAATAAGGCTGCAGCTTCAGCGAATAACGCTGTATCGATATACTCCACAGGAAGCCCCAGATTCCCCAATCTTTCTTGCGTCTTCTCCCACGCCTGGCGATAACTCTCGGCAAATGGACCATAGAAGTCCAACGGCTCTATCGGCATATAAAGCTTCGTTGGCAGCTTAGGTTCCTTTAAATACGGGATCTCCTTCGACCATGGATCGTCTGTGTCAATGCCTTGGACAACTTGGTCCACGGCTTGCGCATCTTCCAGGTTGTGGGTGAAGACTGTGACACAATCGAGACTTTCACATGCGGGCACAACGCCTTTCACTGACCATGAACCTAGACTTGGCTTGAAGCCGACGAGCTGATTCAACGCTGCCGGCACCCTTCCTGATCCCGCAGTATCGGTTCCCAGTCCGAAGACAACATGCCCTCTTGCAACCGCGACCGCAGATCCCGAGCTGGAGCCTCCGCTTATGAGTTCAGGCCGCAGGGCATTGTGCGTTTCGCCGTATGGGCTTCGGGTTCCGACCAGACCCGTAGCGAATTGATCGAGATTCGTCTTGCCGACTGGGATTGCACCTGCCTCAACGAGTCGCTCAATGACCGTCGCGTGCTCGGAAGGCCTATAAGTAAAGTCCGGGCATCCCGCTGTTGTCGGCATATTAGCCACATCGATATTATCCTTTACGGCAAAAGGAATTCCCCATAGAGGCGCATGGGCCGAGTCTAGAGTCTCTAGCCGCTTCAGGAACGGAATAATCTGCTCCAGTTTAGGCGGGGAGATCCATATATTCATTTCAGAATCAGTCTCGGCACGTCGAATAACTTCCAGGATCACTTCATACGGCGTCAAAGTCTGTTCCGCATAGCTAATCTTCAACCAGTCTAACGTCAGCAACGCAGGGAAGTCTCGTGTACTCATACGGCTGTCAGCTCCTTTTCTTCCATTTGTGCAATCCCTACAATAAGCTGTCCGGCATGAACCGAGTCGCCAGGCTTTACATGCACAGAATGAACGAACCCATCGAAAGGGGACTGCTGAGAGAACTCCATTTTCATCGACTCCACGATGACAACGGTGTCCCCCTTCTGAATACGATCTCCCGGTGACACGAGTACTTTCCACATACTTCCTGGCATTGAGCAGCGGATGGCCTCGATCTCTGAAGAGAGTTCTTCATCGCTTCCCGTTTTCCCTTGCTCTTGTTCCGATACGTATTCCGCCAAGCCCAGCGCCTTCCAGCTATCCCGTTCCTCGCGAAAAGCGTGCTGCTGTTGGTTGCGGAATTCCGCCGTGCTGTCTTCGATCGAATCGAGAAATTTCAGATACTCACCAAGATCGAAACTTGTCTCCGTAATATCCGCCTCGAACCGTCCACGCAGGAAATCCTCGCGCAGTACGAGGAGCTCTTCTGCGCTGACGGGATAGAACTGGATCTGGTCGAAGAATCGGAGCAGCCATGGTTTGCCGGCTGCGAAGCTTTCCGTGGAACGCAATTTATTCCACATCTGGATGGTTCGGCCGACGAATTGGTAACCGCCCGGACCTTCCATGCCATATACGCACATATAAGCCCCGCCAATACCAACTGCATTCTCCGGCGTCCATGTACGTGCAGGATTATACTTTGTCGTCACAAGACGGTGACGCGGATCGATCGGCGTAGCCAGCGGTGCACCCAAGTATACATCCCCCAGTCCCAGCACCAGATAGCTGGCTTCGAAGACGATCCGCTGAACCTCATCGATGCTCTCAAGTCCGTTGACGCGGCGAATAAATTCCAGATTGCTCGGGCACCAAGGCGCATCCGGTCGGACATTCTGCTGATAGCGATCAATTGCAAGCTGTGTCGCAGGATCATCCCAGGATAGGGGCAGACGAACAATTCGCGACGGGACACGTATGGACTCCAGCGGGGGAAGAGTTGCATCCAGCTCAAGAAGCAGCTTCGCCGCTTGCTTGACCGTGATGAATTTCGGATCAATATGAACTTGAACTGAACGGACGCCCGGCGTAAGATCAAGAACCGGAACCACCTTGCTGTCACCTAACGCTTCGATAAGAGCATGAACCTGAAAGCGAAGCAGAAGATCCAGTTCAAGTGAACCATATTCGACAAGCAAATTCTCGTCGCCACTGCAGCGAATCGTGATTGGGAAGTTCCGGTTTGCAGAGTCGCTGTGCAGGACCGGATAATCAGGTGTCATCGGCACATTCTCTTCTAATGACACAATCGAAGCAGTGGGCAATTCAATCCCGCCTTGCCCGATCGCTTCCAGGTATTCCTCCTGTACGCGCCGCATCTCTTCGGCTTGCTCGAGCGTTATTAGCTTGAATCTTACGGAATCGCCGGCATGCAGCTGCCCGATCTTCCAGAATTCAGCCGATGCTGTCGTCACAGGACATACAAATCCGCCGAGACTCGGTCCGTCAGGGCCTAACAATATTGGCATATCACCTGTCAGATCAAGCGTTCCAACGGCATAGGCATTGTCGTGAATATTCGATGGATGAAGGCCGGCTTCTCCTCCGTCTTCGCGCGCCCATAGTGGCGCCGGTCCCATTAAACGCACACCGGTTCGTGAGCTATTGAAGTGTACCTCAAAGCTTGTCGCGGCAAGCTGCTCCAGATATTCGGGCTTCAGAAATTCTCCCGTACAATGTGGACCTGGTATCACGCCAATAGTCCATTCCTTCTTAAATGTTGGACGATATGACTCAGCAAGTCCGGTCATGAACGCATGGCTTGCCCTCTTATGGACGCCGAGTACATCGCCTGCCCGGAGCGCACGTCCGCCATGACCGCCAAAGCCTCCAAGTGTAAAGGTCGATGCACTTCCGAGTATAAGCGGCATATCCAATCCACCTGCAATGAGCAAATACGTTCGAAGTCCTTCCTTCGCTTCTCCGAAGCGAAGGACCTGTCCGCGTTCGGCAAGCACCGGCTTATACATTGGTATGGGTTGATCATCCAGAACCGGATCCATGTTCGCACCTGTTATGCAGAACCACATGCTGTCACGGAACTTGTATGTCCCGCCGCGAAGTGTCAGCTCCAGGCCGCTGGCGTCGTCCGGATTACCGAGCAGTTTGTTGCCGGTACGGAAGGCAAGCGGGTCCATCGGGCCGCAAGGCGGAACTCCAACATCCCAATAGCCGACTCGACCCGGCCAATCTTGAACCGTGCTCTGAATTCCGCTGTCCAGTACTTCCAAAGCGGATTCAGCAGGTGCAAAATCATTCAGCAATTGGGTGAAAACATCCCCATTCTGAAAAGCAGATTCATCGAGCATTGCTTGCACATACTGTAGATTGGTCGTTATGCCATAGAAGCGGGTCTCATCAAGCGCCTTCTTCAATTTCTCTATCGCATCTTGGCGATCCGTACCGTGAACGATAACTTTGGCCAGCATCGGATCATACAACGTAGTCACGGTAAGTCCGTCCCGTACCCACGTCTCATTTCTCGAGTTATCAGATAGTTTCATACGGTCTAGCTGCCCTGCGCTTGGACGGAATTGCGCCAGGCAATCCTCCGCGTAGACTCGCGCTTGAATACTGTGCCCAGATGGCTGAGCCACAAGGGTATGCAGGTCGCGAAGCTCATCAGCCGCCTCGCGGATCATCCATTCCACCAGATCGATCCCGAGTACTTCTTCCGTTACACCATGCTCGACCTGAAGGCGAGTATTGACCTCCAGAAAGTAGAAGTTACAGCTGTCCGGATCATAGAGAAACTCAACCGTTCCAGCACTACGATAACCTGCTTCAGCAGCCAGCCGCTTCGCGCTTGCCAGCATATTCTCCCGGACATCAGCCGGAAAATTCGGTGCAGGACTTTCTTCCACGACCTTCTGGTTACGTCGCTGTACCGAGCAGTCCCGTTCACCAAGCGCAATCACTTCTCCGTAACGGTTGCCGAATATTTGCACCTCAACATGACGAGCTTTTGCAATATATTTTTCTAGAAACAAACCGCCGTTCTTGAAATTCGTTTCCGCCAAATGACGCACACTGTCGAAAGCCGTTCGCAGCGCTGCTTCATCTGAACAGACGCGCATACCGATGCCTCCGCCGCCTGCCGTGCTCTTGAGTATAACGGGATAGCCGATTTCCTCTGCATGGATTAACGCTTCAGATAACTCTGTTATGAGGGACGTTCCTGGCAGAAGCGGCACTTGCGCTCTCAATGCTAGCTCTCTAGCCGAATGCTTCAGCCCGAATGCTTCCATCTGCTCGGGAAGAGGTCCGATGAATGCAATGCCGCTTTCCTGACAAGCCCGGGCAAAATCCGCGTTCTCGCTCAAGAAGCCATATCCCGGATGAATGGCCTGCACACCGCGTTCTTGGGCGATGCGAAGAATTAGCTCCGCGTTCAGATAGCTTTCTTTGGCTGGACCGTCCCCGATGAGAACCGCTTCATCTGCCAGATCCACATGAAGACTGTCTTGATCTGCTGTGGTATATACCGCAACCGAAGCGATTCCCAGTCTGCGGAGCGTTCGTTCGATTCGGACCGCAATAGCCCCCCGGTTAGCGATCAGTACTTTGGTAAACATAGCATTCCTCTCCTTCTTCCCCAATAGGCATATGATGTTAGCGATCCCAGATCAAGACTTGAATCGGCGTTGGATTATAAGCATTGCATGGATTGTTAAGCTGAGGGCAATTGCTGATTAGCACGGTCGTTCGACCATATGCTAGCAGCTCTACGTAAGCGCCGGGCGATGAGACCCCATCGTCGAACCTCAGTCCTCCCTCAGGCGTAACGGGTACATTCATAAAGAAATTAATGTTCGGCGCCAAATCTCGTTTATTGTAATTGCCGCCTCGGCTCGCTAATTGCAGCATGAATGTATCCCGGCAATTATGCATGTGCAGCTTCTCATGCGCATATCGAACGGTGTTGCTCTGAGCGGAGCATGAGCCGCCTAACGTATCGTGCCTCCCACAAGTATCGGCAACGATCCTTAAGAGTTCCTTACCGGATTCCGCCAGTAGTATGGAACCTGTTGTCAAATAAATATTACCTTGACGTACAATTGTTGCCGTAGCGGAGTAATGGTCCTCCGGATGATCCGCGTCATAGAACAAGGTATCAGCCGCTTGATTGCCTTCCAAATCCACAATACGCAGCACTTGACCGGGCTCAAGATCATGCATCCAGCCATCCCCGGCCAAGATGACCTTATCATAGACCGCATTCTCTGGCTTGCGATCACTCTCAACACGTATAAAAGCACTCATTCCAAATCCCTCCTGAACGATCATGGTTACTTCACTAATCAACGAGCTCGCACTGGGTTAAATCAGTCCGTAAAAGCTCCACGTATTCTCGAAAGCACGGCGATTCTCCGAACGATGGTTGACGCATACATCCTGGTCATCGACAGGCTCTGCTTGCAGAACCTCCATCTTCACCGGCACAGACGGATAAGCGGATCGGGCATCCAGCGGATTGGGCGTATTCGATAACACAAGCAAGACATCCATCTCGGTACGAAGCGTGACCGAGGCACCAGCGTAACAATGTTCGGCTACATGGTGCATGGAGCCATTCTCATCGCAGATCACCTTGGAAAATAAATTGACGTTCGGCATCAGATCCCTCACACCAAGACCATTACGGATCAATTCAACCGCGAAGTTCTCCTGTCCGCTGCGGTGCCAATCATTGCGCAATTCCTGATAATTCGTACTTCCGTATTTCGCATTCGTCATTGCGCGAGAGGTGTAACTGCTGATCGTGTCATGCCAGCCCAGATCATCTGAAACAATGCTCGCCATGACGCGCCCATTGTCGCTCATCAACGTGTTGCCTGTTGATAGATGTGAGGTATACTGCGCTTTCAGTGTGTCCGGCATGTTATATCGTTCGGTCAAATCGTGTGCATGATAGAGCAGAAGGGATACATTCGCCCCTGCATCAATTGCGGTAAAACGAAGCAGCTTGCCACGACTAATCCGGCCTGACCATTTTCCCCCTGGTTCCATGACTATACTCCATATCATCTTCATCCCTCGACTTTCTTGAAATGATGTACGAGTAAATAAAAAAAGCCTGGGAGAGTAATCTCCCAGGCTTTTATCCTTCCGTGTCATATGGCTCGTGAAGCGAGTATGCTCAGCGGCAACAGCTTCCTACCATACGCCGTCTCTTGGACCAGACTCAGTCAACTAATCGACCAACGGAACCCTAGACAGCTTTGTCGTTCCTGACAATTTAATAAGAGCAGGAACCTTGATTCAGTTGTCATCTTAGCTAACATGCAATCAGTATATGTTGAATCACCATCGATGTCAACATACTTCACAACTAAGCTTTTACTCATGCTCCATAGCTGCCGAAGTTCCTTCTAACAGGCTCCCTCTCGTACGAAAGGCACTTGACACTTTCGTGCGATAGAGGTAATAACCTAGACCCGCAGCCAACCAAATGCTGCCAAGCATCAATGCATTGGTATCCATCAAGGTAATGAGCCAGATGATGAAAGTGGCGCCCGCCAACGGGAAGATTAAATATTGAATCGTTTGATTCCATGAGCGCATTTTCCGCTTGATATAGCATTCCGCAATAACCGACACATTCACGAATGCAAATGAAGTCAACGCACCGAAGCTAACGAACTTGACCGCCATATCGAGACTGATGGTAAGCGACAGCAGCGAAATGATGCTCACAAGTACTATATTGTTAGCCGGCGTACGATATTTCGGATGGATCGCCCCAAAGAACTTCTTCGGCAAAATGGAATCACGGCCAAGTACGTAGAGCAGCCGGGAAACACTGGTTACGGAGGTTAACCCTTGGGTGAAGATGGCGAAGATCAAGACAGTCGTAAAGATGGCGCCCAATGTAGCGCCGCCAGCCATCTTCATCAGCTCAAACCCGGCAGAATCGAGATTCGCGAATGACATGGCAGGATAGCTCATCTGGATCAGATACGAAGTGACCACGTATAGAATGCTTGCAATTAGAATGATTAGCATGATGGCGCGGGGTATTGTTTTCTTCGCATTAATCGTCTCCTCGGCCAACGTGGATACCGTATCGAAGCCCAGGAAGGAAAAGCAGATAATCGATGCCCCTGCCAGGATTGTAGGTAAGCCGACATCCAGATTGCTGAATGGCTGCACGACCTCTTCAAACCCGTTAAACCCTCTGATCAGATAGATGCAGAATATTGCGATAAATACAATTTGGAACAAAACGAATATTTTGCTTAGACTGGCTGAGAATTTAATCCCGGCTATATTCACAATTGCAAGGACGATATTCAGCAGCACTATCCAGACATAGGCGGGAACAGCCGGGAATTGCGCATTCAGGTAGATGCCGAAGGTCAGACATGCGATGATCGGCGAGAAAAGATAATCAAGCAGAATCGCCCAGCCAACGGTGAACCCAGGGATGGGATGCATCGATTGCTTGACATACGTATACGATGAACCGGAACCTGGGAAGATCTTCGCCATAATACTGTAGCT
This sequence comes from Paenibacillus prosopidis, assembly GCF_003337375.1. GTDB lineage: Bacteria > Bacillota > Bacilli > Paenibacillales > Paenibacillaceae > Pristimantibacillus > Pristimantibacillus prosopidis. Next base: position 306,006 of record NZ_QPJD01000006.1, on the reverse strand, counting down.
GTAAGCTGTAAAAAATATTGCGATTACCGAAAGTGAGTAAGCTTCTGTGATCATACCCTTAGATGCATCGTACGCAATCCCAAAAACTGAGAAGTAAATCATTGGTGTCATCCAAGCTAAACCTAACGCAACCACCTGAACAAGTGTGAGCGATTGGCGAAGTGTAACCTCTTGTTTCATCCCCATACTCTCCCTCCGACCTCATCTAACAAGCTTATACAAAAAGAAAAAAGCCCATGGGATGATATGTAACATATCCTCCCGGGCTTTTATCCCTCCGTGGACACAGCGGCGAAGCTGTGCGTCTTCTCTCGGACCTGTCCGACACACAATTTGTCGCGGAACCCTAGAAAACAATGGTTATTCAGTTAGGTTGTATCAAAAGCTGCTTGCAAGCAGATGAACCGGTTCAACTTTTATGTTAGTTAATATAACATATTTATTATGAATTTCAAGAACTTTTTGCAATCCCAAGAAAAATAATGTCCGAATAGCTGACATTGAACAACAAAAGAGCGACAGCCAAGCGGTTCTCCGCTTGGCTGTCGCTCGAATTTCAAGTTCAATAAAGGGCTATCGGATCTCCATAGTGAAGCTAGCGGAACCGCCGATCGTCCACCCAGTCGTGTTCGCCAAAACTTGGTACGTGAACACGCCGTTCCTGCGTTGTACCTCCACATTCATGAAACCATCGCCGAGACGCATGCGGCTGACCGACAGTTTGTTCATGCCGGTTGGCAGAGCAGGCTCCAGTATAATCTGGCGTCCCGTATAGTCTAGGCGCATGCCGAGCATCACTTGGACAAACATCAGTGGTGTCGCAGCCGCCCATGCTTGCGGAGAGCAAGCGACCGGATAACGGACCGGTTTACCCCGCTCAGAGGAATGACCGCAAAAGAGCTCCGGCAGACGGTTGTTCTCGAAGTGCTCACCGGCTTTGAGCAAGCCTTCCATTACAATCACCGCTTCCTTATGGAACCCCTGCGCATTCAAACCCATCAGACAGACAGAGTTGTCATGAGGCCAGATGCTGCCGTTGTGGTAGCTCATCGGATTGTATGCGATCTCGCCATCAGCCATCGTACGAATCCCGTAACCGCTGAACAACTCCTTATCCACCAATTTTCGCGCAATCGCAGCTGCGCGCTCACCGCGAATCATTCCAGACATCAGCACATGACCAGTATTGGAGGTCACGGTTTCAACTGGTTTCTGTTCCTCATCAAGTGCTAGCGCGTAATACTGATCACTCTCCACCCAATACTTTTCTTCAAAACGAATACGAAGCGCTTCCGCTTCCTCCTTTAGCGCATTGGACCAACCGCTCCAATCCGTGGTTTCAGGTTTCAACTTCAACGTGCCAAACAGCTGAGAAAGAGTCGACTTCGCCTGATACACATAACCTTGGACTTCCACTAAGGCGATCGGTGCCTTCGCATATTCACCACTACGATGAACAATAGAGTTTCCGGAATCCTTCCAGCCTTGGTTAGCAATTCCCTTCTCTGACTCCTGGAAGTACGAAACGAAACCGCTGCCGTCGCGGTCGCCATAAACATCGATCCACTCCAGCGCGCGTTTGATGTGCGGAATCATCTGCTTCAGCAAAGCGGAGTCATCCGTCCATTTCACATATTCACCGATCAAAACCAGGAATAATGGTGTCGCATCGATCGTTCCGTAATAAGGCGTAAACGGAATATTTCCTGTACCCGCTAGTTCCCCGCTCCGCAGTTCATGCATGATTTTACCCGGTTGCTCATCGCGCCATGGATCCACCTTCTCACCTTGGAAATGAGCCATCGTAAGTATAGTGCCCTTCGCGATTTCAGGATGGATGGACATCAACTGCAACGCAGCGATTATACTGTCACGCCCGAATGGCACCGCGTACCACGGCAGTCCAGCTACCGGAAAACGGCCGTAGCCGAGATCGGTCAACAAAACACGAATATCCTGTAGCCCGCGGTCATACAAGTTGTTGAACATCGGCAGATCACTTTCCACCTTGGTCGATCCTTTCTCCCAATCCGTATAGGAAGCGCGCAGTGATTCAACCGCAGATTCAAGCGGGTAACGTACCGGCACACAATTGCCGATAATCGGCATCACATAGAACGCAACCGACTTTTTATCACGGGCTTCCAACGTGACATTGAAAGTCACCTCAACGCCGTTTTCCGTTATTTCCACTCTAGCCGGCTTTTCGTCCCACTCTACGAGCAATTTCCGAGCGACACCGTCTTCACCGTCGTATCCAATCTCGAAACCCGTGTCATATTGCTTGACTCCTGATTTCTTGCCCACTTTTCCATTCTGAAACCCGCGAACGATAAACATATCCTGAAAATCCGCGTCAAACAGGATGGACAGCTCGAACTTGTCCTTATGTGGATTGAAATTAGTCATTTTCACCGTCTCGTACATGACATCCTTATAGATAAAACGTGTACGAACAATTTCTAAAGCCTCCGGCCACAGACACACTTTCCCGTCAACCTGGGTTGCGGTATTTGTTAGAACGATCTCCGAGATGTAATTCTGATCGGCTTCCGATTCCAGAAGATTCGGATCCGCCCCGTTAATTTTCAAAGCAAGACGACTCAAAAAACGCGTATCCTTCGTATAAAGGCCGTGTCCGCAGTTGTTCTCCGATATGTTTCCTGATAAATCCGTCAGCAAGAATAAATCGTTCTCTTTAATAACTCTGTAATCCATATACATATTAGCTCCTTAAATGATTATCCCTTAACCCCGGTTGATGCCACACTCGCTTGCACTTGTTCTTGAACGATCAGATAAATAATAATACCAGGCAGCACGACCATCGTAATCGCCGCGAACATGTTCGTGTAATTATAGGAGAACGCTTCGTCAAAAAATTGCAAAGCAACCGGCAGTGTCCGGTTCATAGAACTGGTGGTCAAGATCAGCGCGTAAAAGTACTCATTCCAGCTGCCCAGGAACATCAAAATCCCCGCTGTTGCGATTCCGGATTTGGCTAGAGGCAGGTTGATATTCCAGAAAGTCCGCCAGAAGCTCGCGCCGTCGATCAAAGCAGCTTCATCAAGATCCTTCGGAATGGTCATAAAGGTCGCCCGCAAAATGAACAGTGCTAATGCCAAACCAAAAGAGGAATAAACGAGAATAAGCCCCGTTTTCGTGTCGTAAAGGCCAAGCTTCATAATAATCGAGAAAATAGGTTGTGCTTTCGCATGACCAGGAACGAGCAATGTTATCGTGCACAGGGCGTAAATAAAGTTTTTGCCCCGAAAATCAAATTTGCCAAAAATATAGCCTGCAAGGCTGTAAATGAACAGCCCGACCAAGGTGGCCAATCCGGCGATCCAGATTGAGTTCTTGAAATAGATCAGAAAATTATAGTTCTGAAAAACATCGATATACGGCTGTAAACTAATCGTCTGCGGCAGAGAGAAAGGATTGCCCAAAATCTCCTTGTTCGTCTTAAATGACGACATCATGATCCATAAAATCGGGAACGTCGATACGGCTATCGTAAAGATCATCACGATATAGATAAACAACTTTCCTAGGATTTGCGGCATTACACTGTTTTTCATCGGGTTGACACCTCCCACTTTAAGGCAATGTTTTCTTTCTTAATAAATCTTTTCGTTCATCTTGAAAAGTCTGCTCACGACGATCATGACCAGCACGCCAATAATGATCATAACGGTTGCTGCTGAGTTGGCATACCCGTACTCGGAATTCACGATGCCGTTGTACAACATCAACGGGATATTATACGTATCGTTGCCCGGGCCCCCTCGGGAGGTAAGCGCTACTTCTTCGAACATGGCAATGCGCGCAGTGATGGACAGAATAACACCCGTTCCGATTGCGCCTTTTACAAGTGGTAAATTGATATAACGGGTAACCTGCCATCCATTTGCGCCGTCCAGAAGTGCAGCTTCATGAACTTCCTTGGGAATCGCCATTAATTCATTAAGAACAATAAGTGTGACGATGACAGCATAGAACAACCAGGTCAATGTAATCGCAATAAAAGCAGCCGGCGACTCATAAAACCATTTCACATGGAAGTCGGAGAAGCCGATATCACGCATGAAATTGTTAATGACTCCGATGTCATCATTGAATATAAATTTATAGATGATAGCCCAAGCAGCAACAGAGATAACATTGGGAATCATGAATGTACCCCGTACCACCCGCCATCCGAAGGGCCTTTTATACAAAATGAAAGCTACGAGCACCCCGAAGCCTACATGCAATGTCGCAGCAATAGCAGACCATAAAAAGAGGTTTCGCAGCGAGATTAGAAACGTATCATCATATGAGACGAGGTTGATGTAGTTATCAAGCCCGTTAAACTTTGGAGAACTGAAACCGTTCCATTCCGTAAAGCCTGTAACAAAAACGGTGACTATCGGTGTCAAATTAAACATAAGAAACATCAATATGGTCGGTGCCAAAAAAATGGCAATCCATAACTTAGTGCTCCATTTCTTGTTCATTTCCTTTCTTCAGCTCCTTTCTGCAAAAAAAGTTCCCCAAAATGCATATGCCCTTTGGGGAGTCCTTAATGGACCAAATTGGGATCTCCCGCCGTATGGCGGGAGAACCGTTGCTTTTATTTTTTGAACTGTTGGGCTTTTTTTGTCATTTCTTCCGCAAATTGTTCAGGCGTTAAGGTACCTTTAGCCAGCAGAGGCAGGAACTTGCCGAATTCCGTACCTGCGATTTGTTCCGGCCAGATGATGCCAAGGGATTGTACGGTTTGCTTCAGGTCGCTCTTAATCGTGTTGTTCAGTTCAAGCAGAATCGGATCTAGCTTGGAGTCAAATTCTGCGGAGGTTTCCAGTTTAGGGGACGTTCCACCTAACAACACCATTTCCGCTTCCTTCTCTTCAGGCATGCTCATGAATTCTAGAAAGGCCAGAGCTGCTTGCGTTTCTTCTTCCTTTAGTCCCTTCGGAATCCACCAAGTATATTCGTTAACCGTTGCAAGCGCCACACCGCCAGGATAGATCGACGCTCCGACTTTTTTGTCCAGTCCTTCAGCAGCTTTGGTTGTATCACTGAAATCAGGCACCATCCAAGGTCCGTTCGCGATGATAGCTGTTCTTTCATTTAAGAAGTTGTTCGCCGCGTCAGCATAGCCTGCGCCGATGGCATTGTCGGTTGTATATTTCTCGAACCATTTTTTTATTTCAGCAAATGTGTTGATCCACATTGGATCCGTGTAATCATAAGAGAATTCCGTGCTCTTTAGAAGCTCGGCACCACCAGGCTCGTTGGCAAGGAAGGAAGATGCCAAAAGCATCGATGTCCATGCGTTTTCGCCGGACATCAGGGATAGCGGTGTGAATCCCGCTTTCTTCAAGGACTCAAGAGCCTCATCAAACTCAGCGAAGTTCATTTGCGAGATCGGCTTCGTAATACCAGCTTTCTCAAACATTTCCTTGTTGTAGTACAGGCCAATCGGGCTGAAAGAGATGATCGGCAGAGAGACGATTTTACCGCTTTGCGTCGTGTTATAAACGAGGGATTCCTCAACCATTAGCTTCTTCATCTCAGGCTTCGAATCAATCCACTGTTTCAGATCATAGAACTTTTCTCCCTTTACGATTACATCGCGAAGGAAATCCTTGTCTCCGCCTTCGATTAAAGCAGGAAGCTCGTTTTGCTGCGCAAGCAGTTTAATTTTTGCCGCATAATCATCCTGTGGAATTTCTTCAATGACGATTTTATATTGACCGGCATACTTGTTGTTGAAACGTTCAACTTGAGGCAGAAAAAATTTTGCACCCACGTTCTGGCCGCTCTTGTAATGAGGGATATTAAGAACCACTTCTTTTTTCGGAGATGCGGCGTCCTCCGTGCCATTCGACGTATTGTCAACTGTGGAGTTTCCGTTTTGTCCGCTGCAGGCCGTGATGGTTAGTAATATTGAAAGACACAGCAAAAACAAGGCTTTACTACCTTTTTTCATGCTTTTCTCCCCTTCTTTGATTGATTATATTTAAAGTTTCCAATGAGGAACGCTTTAAATCGAAGTTAATTAGTTAAAGAACCAAAGTTTATAAAGTCTTCGAATTATCTCCAAAACGTTTTGGAAAAATTGCAAAAAAAATATCTTTTCACGGCTAAAGGGGGTTCTAGTTTGCTTTAGGATTTAGTTCATTGGTAAGTATTATTCGAAATTCCCCAAAACGTTTTGGGGAAATTGTAGACCTTGCACGGCTAAAAGCGGTTTCTAGCTGTGCTTTCACGAATAATCAGTTCATTGGTAAGCATAATTTTGTGGTGTACCTGTCTGCCTTCCAGCATATCGATTAACATCTGAGCGGCCTGATATCCCATTCCATACTTATCCTGTCTAACGGTTGTAAGATTAGGCGAGCAATAGGATGCGAGTGAGATGTCGTCAAACCCGACGACGGAAATATCATCCGGTATTTTTTTACCCAAAAGATTAAGCGACTGCATGGCTCCTAATGCCATAATATCGCTAGCACAAAACACAGCCGTTACGTCTGGATGCTCGGTCAAGATGCGTCCGGCCGCTTCATTTCCGCCTTCTTCCGAAAAACGCCCGTCATAGACCAGTGCGGGATCATAAGCGATTCCAGCTTCCTGCAGCGCAAGCCTGTAACCGGATAAGCGTTCGTGACTTACGGCTGCTTCCCCATACCCGTTTATCATGGCGATCCGCCGGTGTCCAAGCCCTTCCAAATGGCGAACGGCATCTCTTGCTCCGCTTAAATTATCGGTCGTGACATGACCGACTCTTTCTCCAGAAAACGGTATATCGATCATCACACATGGAAAAAGCGATTGCGAGACCACTTCTTTTAGATAAGGATCATTTAGGCGTAGTCCTTGCAGAATTGCCCCGTCGACATTACGCTCACGGCACAGATCGGTGTACGTTTTCTTCATCTGTTTGTTCGGGTTAGTGCTGAATAAAATGATATCGTAGTTTAGTTCGCCCGCTCGGTCGTTAATGCCGCAAAGTACCTCAAAAGCAAAAGCGTCCTTGACGTTTGTTCTCTTTAGATCGGACATGATGACGCCTATTGTTTTCGTTTTTTTCAGAACAAGGCTTTGGGCCTGAGCATTGGGTCGATAGGATAATTCTTCCGCAAGTTTCTTAATTCGCTTTCTAGTCTTCTCATTGACATCGGAGTAGCCGTTTAAAGCCCGGGATACGGTGGTGATGGATACTCCAGCTGCTTTAGCAAGTTCTTTTATGGTGACGACTGGAAATCCCTACTTTCCAAAACGTTTTTGTAGTTTGATTATAACGAGTGTTGTAAACGGTTGCAAGTACTTTATTTCGCATTCATATAAGTATACTTCATCTTCTTCTGAGATAAAAATGAATCAAGTTTTCACGTCACTCCTCCTCCCTCTGGTCGTATTCTTCTCTCGCCTTCTCGACAAGCGGATAATTTTCGTTCGTCCACTGCTTCAGCGGCCTCATCAATTGGCTCAACGATTCGCCTAGCGGGGTCAATGAATATTCGACCATTGGGGGTACGGACGGCGTAATATCGCGTCTGATTAATCCATCCCGCTCCAGCTGCCGCAGCGTTTGGGTCAGCATCTTTTGCGATATGCCCTCGATTCGCCTTCTCACTTCTCCATAACGCAAGCTTCCTTCATCCAAAGCGTAAATAACTAGTGCCGTCCACTTATTCGAAATAATCTCGAGCACCCTGCGATAACTGCATGCTGATATCGAAATGTCGGGTTGTTTGAACCCGATTAGATTTGTCATACGTACCCCTCCTCACGCACCTTGAGGTTCCCAACGAACGACAAAGTGCCTACTTACTTAATTTTAGTTCATGTATTATTGTATGTCTACAACCTTTAGAAGGAGAGATGTTCATTGAAAACATATGAAATTCAAGGCGGGTTTGGGCTTGATCATGTCATCGCTTCCGAACGTCCGGTTCCTGTTCCTGGGCCTAAAGACGTGCTCATCAAAATGCGGGCGGTTTCCCTTAACTACCGAGATTTAGGTGTTATCGAGGGGTTCTATAACCCGAATCTGAAGCTGCCTCTCATCCCGGTATCCGACGGCGTCGGAGAAGTTGTTGCTTTGGGTGAGCAAGCATCCAGGTTTAAGATCGGGGACCGCGTTAGCGCAATTTTCACACAAAGCTGGATTTCCGGCGAACCGACGCAGGAGGGTTGGGTTAGCACGCTTGGAAACCCTTTAGACGGGCTCCTCGCAGAATATGCAGTCATACGCGAGGAAGGTTTGGTTAGGATACCTGAGCATCTGACTGATGAAGAAGCAGCCGCACTCCCTTGCGCGGGTGTAACGGCGTGGCATGCCATCGTCGAGGAGGGCAGGGTCAAAGCCGGCGACACGGTTGTCGTGCAAGGTACCGGCGGCGTCTCCCTGTTCGCACTCCAATTCGCCAAGCTTCATGGCGCAAACGTCATCGTTACATCGAGCAGTAACGAGAAGCTGGAGAGAGCAAAGTCGCTCGGCGCAGATTTTGGCGTCAATTACAGTAGCAATCCCGATTGGGATAAGGCCGTTCTTGAACATACAGACGGCCGCGGGGCCGATCTTATCGTCGATCTTGGCGGTGCGGCTACGCTTAACCGGTCACTCACGGCTCTAAGAGTGGGCGGGCAAATCAGCATTGTCGGCATTTTATCGGGAGCCAGCGTGGAAGGCTTCAACATCGTCCCCGCTATCCTGAAGAAGGCACGGCTGCAAGCGATCAATGTCGGCAGCCGTGACATGTTCGAGGCGATGAACCGGGCGATCGGGCAGAACACGCTGCGCCCGGCCATTGACCGCGTTTTCCCGTTCGAACAAGCAGTCGATGCGCTTCATTACTTGGCTAAAGGCACTCATTTCGGCAAGATTTGCATTAGATTCTAATTTCGTTATAAATTTAGTTATAAATAACAGGGGTTATCCCTCAAGGTTATAACCTTGAGGGATAACCCCTGAATAACTTCGTGATATAACCAGCCGTGCGTATGGAGAGAGCGTCGTACTCTATATTTATGTAGTTATTTGGTTATGAATGATGGTTCCTGCTCTAGATTTAATAAACTGAGCGAGAAACAGGAGTGATTCCTGTTACTCGCTCGGCTTAAAGAACGTCTACTTCTCCAAGAAAAACTGCATGGTCATATCGGCGAAAGACGGCAGATCCTCATGCCCATAGTCCGGATAGATTTCCATACGCTTCGGTGACGTAATTTTATTATATACAGCGAACTGCGTTGAGGGCGGGCAGATCGTATCCATTAATCCTGTTCCAAAGAGAACCTCTCCCCGAATACGCGCGGCCAGAAACTGAATATCAATATATCCGAGCTTCGTAAAAATCTCCTCTTCCCGCTTGTGCTGCGGATCAAAGTGACGGAAGTAAGTACGCAGCTCAGCGTAAGCATCTTTGGCCAAATCCATTTGCCACACCCGTTTATAGTCGCTCAGAAAAGGAAAAACGGGAGCCAGCTTCTTGATCCTCGGCTCAAGCGCCGCGCATGCGATTGTCAAAGCTCCGCCCTGCGACCCTCCCATGGCCATGACCCGGTCCGGATCGACCTCCGGCATTTGCATCGCGATTCCCGCGAGCTGAGCGGTGTCCAGAAAGATATGACGAAACAACAGCTGGTCCGGTTGGTCACTTAGCCCCCGAATGATATGTCCATGGTGCGTATTTCCTTTGACGCCTCCCGTATCTTCCGAGAGTCCTCCCTGTCCGCGGCAGTCTAGCGAGAAGAACGAATATCCGAGTGCGGCATAACCCAGCTTGTCCTGCCAATTGCCCGAATGTCCGGTATAACCATGGAATTGCAGTACCGCCGGATGCGGCTCCGGTACATTCTTCGGTTTTATGTATTTCGCATGAATGCGTGCGCCTCGTACTCCCGTAAAATACAAATCATAGCACTCCGCATACGGTACTTGAAAGGAGCTGGGAACGAGCTCTATTTGCGGATCAACAGCTCTCAACTCTGTAAGCGCCCTATCCCAATACGCGTCAAAATCGGCCGGACGGGGACTGACACCCTCATACTTCTTCAAATGCTCCAAGGGCATATCTACTAATGGCATTAATATTACCTCCTAATAATTAGAATGATGTACAAGTCATTTGAAAGAGTCCTCCTTATTCTAAAAAAAATGGTTGCGGATTGGAATAGCCAAATATTCAGAGGTCGAAATCTTCAGAGGCCGGTTTATCATCCAACAATAAAAGACCGCAAGCCTCACATTCCTGCGAAGCTGCGGTCAATCATGTCGATTCATTCCTATTGTTCTTTTTAATTACTTCTCCGGATTTCCGCCTTTAGCCGCGTTAATATTGCCGCTATTGCCTTTTGCGCTGTCCGCTCCTTTATTTTTGCTGAAAACCCTTTTGGCCGATTTCGCTTTTGCGCTTGCCTGCCATCGGTTCCAGCCCTTCTTGTCTGTTCCTCTTCCGGTCCCGCCTTTAGCCTTGCTCATATGATCACTCCACTATTGTAACCTCTATTTATGCTCTTGTTCTTTGTTTGCATTACATATCATTATACCATTAATTCCATGAACAATTCTTCTTGAGCCTAATGTATCTCAGGAGGTAATAAACGCAGGTTTTTCTCATATAAATCTTATGGTTGCGGCGTGCGATAATGACCGGTCACTTGGGCCGGGCAAAGAAAGGAAGAGGTTCATGAGGTTCTATATCGGCAATAACGGTGAGACCTTAAGAAGCATCGTTCGCATGCAGAATGTCAAGCTGGATGAACTCATTCCCCTCAACCCGCATGCAGCGGATCCTGACGCAATCATTTCCAGATGGCCGGTCATGCTGCCTCCATTACCGGTAACCGCGGGATACCAGGAACCTTTGACATCCTCCCCGCGCCAAACGGACTACCGAAATGAATGGATTCCGCTCACTCCGCTGGAAAAAATGGAGCAAACGGAGTACGATGTGCTCATTGTCGGATCGGGAGCGGGCGGCGGCGCTGTTCTCTCGAGATTATGCCAGCAATGGGGTGCAAACGATAAAAAGATCGGTATCGTGGAAGCGGGAGATCTTCTGCTCCCGACGCATTTTTATAACATTCCAACCTACACTCTCCCTCGTTTTAGAGTTTACTTCGATAAAGTATCCAGACCGGTTCAGCAAACCTATTTCAGAGAGCTTATCGCGTTTGGCGGCAGAACATTGGCCTGGCAGCTGGTTGCACCCCGTATGCCCCTTTCGGAGACCGTAGACTGGCCAGTCCCTGCAAACGAATTGGAATTTTATTTTTCGCTTGCGGAAAGGGCTATGAAAGTAACTCCCTTCTATCAAGAAGGTTCTTATTATACAACCCTTTTGCTGAACCGGCTTCACGATCATGCTTTTCCTGAGGCAATCCCTATGCCGATAGCGGTCGACCGGGAACCGACCGTATTCGGACAGCTTCATTCAAGCCCTGCTTTCAGCTCTATCGCATGGTTTGCCGAAGCCTTGAACCTTCGTCCATACGATCTGGCTGTCAATTCCCGCGCCGTCCAGATTCTTACCGGGCAAGAAAAAGTATCAGGCGTTAGGGTGATATCGACAGACAAGAAATCGTATGAGATTAAGGCTAAAACCGTCGTGCTGTCGACAAGCACGTTTGAGAACCCTCGTCTGCTGCTGGCATCCGGGATTCCGGGACGGGCAATCGGCCATTATCTCACCACCCATTCGCTTAGGGGGTTAACGGGATATTTTGACCGCCAACAATTTCCGGAGGTTTTGGGAGCACTCGGCATTCTGGTCCCGGGTACGGAAAATCGTCCCTACCAAGTCATGATCGGCGGCCCTCCGGAGGAATATAATGCATACCAGCAATATCTCATTAAACCTCTTCAGGAAAAATTGAGAGTGGTAGCCGGTGCCTTTGGCATGGTCGAATCCCGGTTTGAAAACCGGGTCGAATTAGATCCGTTTGAGCGGGATGAATACGGGGTACCGGTTATCCGGGTCCATTTTTCTTATAGCGAAAAAGATCATACGGTCATTCGTCAAATGGAGCAAGGCGTCAGACAGCTATTTGCAGCCATGCAAGCCACAACAGTAGAAGAGGAAATAGGACCTTTATTAGAGGCCATCCATGATGCAGGGACCTGCAGGATGGGGATTGACCCTGATACCTCGGTAACGGATCCATATGGCGAAGTTCATGGCGTATCGGGACTCTATGTAGCGGATAACAGCGTCATTCCCAGCAGCGGAACGGCCAATCCCACGCTGACCACCGTTGCTTTGTCGATGCGTACAGCGGATTATATTATCAAGAAGTTGAATTAATATCGGCTAAATACATCGCAAATTCGGGCCCTTACAGAAAAAGGAATTACCGTCTACCCCCAAAAAACGTATCCCCATCCCGTATTGTTTGAGTGCAGCTGCAGCTAAAACAATGATACGAAGGTGGTAGTCGGGATGAATCAAAAACAAATAACGGAATCAAAAAGATATACTTTCTTAGCCAAGGGAGCTTTAATTAGCATGCTTGTATTCGGCGTTGGGACAGGCAGTGCGTTTGCTTCCGAGGAAGCAGCTCCGGTACCTTCTCCTACGGCGACAACGGAGGTATCGGCTGAGGTATCGACAGAGGTGGCCATTTCGAAAAGTACAGAGAAAACGCCAAACCTTTTGCCTGGAGATTTCTTCTATTTTATTAAAGTCGTCTATGAAAAGATCAAGTTATCGATTACAACTGATGATGTGAAGGAAGCCAAATTACTCGCTGAATTCGCTCAAGAGCGTCTTTCCGAAGCAGCTGCCTTACATGCTCAGGGGGACACGGAAAAGTCGGAAGAAGTGCTTAAGAAGTCTTTTGAAAACCAGCAGCTTGCAATTGAATTAGTAGAGGCTGAGGCGGATGAAGAGAATGTGGAGAAGGATCTGGAACAGGCGGTAGAGGTTAAATCCGACCTGCAGCATAACATTATCGCTCTTACCGCCGCGCTCGAAAAGGTGAAAAACCCGCAAGCCCAGCAATCGCTCTTGAAAAATATTATAAAGTCTTTCGGCCACTTGGAGAAAAAGCTTGCCAAGCTCGAAAGCAAGACTCAAGTGGAACAAGCTTCCGAGACTTCGACTGATCAGGTGGCAGCACCTGCGGTGGCTCCTGCCGGTGCGGATACGGATACGGATATAGTCGTTTCCAGTGGCACCGATGCAACGACTTCAATCGAAACCGAGACAGAACAAGAAACGGTTGTAGACAAGAAAACGAAGCCGGTGAAGGAAGCAAAGATTGAAAAGGAAGAAAAGAATAAGAAAGTAAAGATTGATAAAGAAATAAAGATTGAAAAAGAAATAAAGATTGAAAAAGAAGTAAAGATTGATAATGATGCAACTCTCATCAAACAAATGAATGATAATAAGAATAAGCATAATAACAATAATGAAAAAAACCAAAACAGCAAGTAAAACAGAACGTTTAGAGGCCTGCAGACAAGTTAGTCTGTGGGCCTCTTAACGTCTATCGCTCCAAAGCCGCCTAATTCCCTCACTTGTACCCCCTTCGTTAAAAATCCCACTTCAGCCAAACGGCCAAAGCGGGATATAGTCTTACTCTATATTACCGGAGCCGGTGCGCCATACTCGGCCCACTGCTCTTTCGTCGGACCGTAAAGATCCGGCACACGAAGGCCGGCCTGACGCATCAGAACCGTCATTTGACCGCGATGATGAATCTCATGCTTTACGAGGATATCCAGCGTCAAGCCGTTGGGCCATTGATCGCCGTACATGTCGCTCATGATGAGCAGATTCTCATCCTTCCAACTGGACTGTACAGCATCAAGCAGCGCTTGCGAGGTCCGCTTATAGACCGCCGCAATTTCCGCTGCCGAAGCTGGCACCGACACATCTTCGCCCGGTCCTTCGAAAGATAATCCAGTCCGCGATGGCATTTCGTGCAACGTCTGTACAAGGTGCCATGCAAGACGTCCAAGCGTTCTATGGTCACTTGTTACCTGTTGGCCAAGAGACTCGTCGGTGAGCATCTCCAGCGTCCGCATCGTTGCTGCCGTTTCATACCGCCAAGTTGCGGCAAAATCCTCGATGTGTTTATACATATCCAACATCTCCCTTTTGTAATGGAATAACATCATATATCATTGTTTGATTTCAATATTTGTAAGTGTGTGTTCCGTTAGTTACTCTTCAGAGTTATGCAAATGTAAATGAAACTCTGGTGCTTGTAACTTGTGCTATCACTTTAAGGTACAGACTCCTTTTGGCGTAAAAACGTAACCGTTCTTGCATAAGTAGCCGCGGAAGACGGTGTTTAGCCTAATTGGCAGGAACTGTTGACATACTAGTGTTTGATTCATCCTGGTACATAAAAAGTCCATATTCTGTCATAACAGAGGAGTGGCCCAGTTGACGAAGCATAGCAGACAAATTACCTCGGTGGTACGTACCATGATTCACAACTTGTATAATAAATTCTGAATATCTGGTGTTCAAAATCCCAGCGTAAGGATTATCCAAAACAACCCCTTTCTCAAGATCCGCATGCCCGTTAAGACATGCTTTGAATCTCACGGACAAATCGTGATACATAGCCTCCAGTTCCTCAAGGCTTCTAGCTTCTGCATCCGCCTCGATTTGAAAAGAAGCTTCCATGGCTTCATTCATACTTTTACCCATCAGGATGTCCAGCCAACCGCAATCAACCTTGTATATATGTGCCATGACCTTCGACACCGAAGAAAACACGCTTTGAATTTCTTGTTTGTATAGGTGATGCGGTAGCTCCTTTAATCGATTAAAGATTATTTTATTTGCCCATACATGATAGTCGTAAAATCTCAAACTATGATTTGTCATTTCAATTACCTCCGGTTTTTGTAGTTTACTTATGTATTCATCATACAATGGCAACCCTGACAACTGTATGTCAGGGTTATATTATGAGCAGCTTCTACACAGAAGCTGCTTTGTAATTATCACGTTTTTCGGCTTTCTGATTCTTGTATCACTATAGTGTTCCGATGTTCAAGGAAAATAAAGTATTAGACTAGACCCCAGTAATAGAAACAGCGGCTGCCAGGGACGTGAAAAGAAGTCCTAGACTGCCGCTGTTTTATTGCTATCGTATCCGTTAGTTGAACAATACATTTAATTATCAAATGTAATGATTAGTCTAATATCGGATGGATATTTATTTTCAACTAAACGGTTAACAACAAAAATCTCTTTCCACATTCTCGATAGTTAACGGATTCATATACTTTTTCGCCATTCATGGTCTCATCTTCGTATTCAAACACTTGATCTTTTTACAAGAGTCCCTTGAGCACGCAGAGCTGTAACAACTGTAAAGAACCGATTTTGTTGCACCATCATTCATTTCCAAACTATAAAACTTATACTAAGAATGATATTAGATCAAAGGATGTACTTGATCTTCTTATGCTGCTTCTTTCTCACTTGTTCCTCAAATAATGATACAGCTTCATGAGCGCCCTTTTCTCAATCCGCGACACATACGATCGCGAAATCCCCAGCTCCTTCGCAATCTCCCGCTGCGTCCGCTCTTCCCCGCCAAGTTCTAGCCCAAACCGCCCAACAACAACTTCCTTCTCCCGCTCACCCAGTATTTCCAAATTACGATAGATTTTGCGCTTCTCTATCTTGAGCTGTACCTTATCCACGACATCGTCCGCTTCCGTCCCGAGGATGTCGATCAATGTAATTTCATTCCCCTCTTTGTCTGTACCGATGGGATCATGCAAGGACACATCTTTCCTCGTTTTTTTCAACGACCTTAAGTGCATCCTCGAGATCTTCTCCTGTATTGTCGAATTTTTTGACATTGTGAACAAGAACCGATGTAAAAGTTCAATGTCATTCCGGGCTACATATGAGTAGCATCTCCCCTAAATAAGCGACCCAGGATAAATAATCCAAAAAACAAAGCAGCGAAGTAATCACCTCTTCGACGTCGTCGAGTTGACCGACGCGACCAAGAGCGATTCCTGCGACGTGCTTGTTTATCTCAGGATTATCGCGAAGTGCTCCATCGCTGAAATCAGTAGCGATGGCTCCTAGGGCAATGGCGTTGACAGGATCATAAACGTCAAAGGATGGCCAAATGACTCTCCTGTACGACGGCTAACCACTGCCGTGCGATCAGTTCGTGGCCTGCCGCCGTCGGGTGCACCCCATCCCAGATCCAGTATGACGCATCGGCTCTCTTGCAGGCATCGTCAAACACAGCTTGTAGCGGTACGAAGACCGCGCCAAATTCGTCAGCGAGCTTTCGGACGGCTTCCTGGTACCGAGGCATTCGTTCCTGCCAAGCTTCCCATTTTGTCGCAATGGGGGCGACCTGGAGAATGAACGGCTCGCATAAGACCAAGCCCACAGCCGGGAGAACTTCTCTCGTTTCCTCCAACAGAAGACGGTAAGCACGCTCGAATCGATCGGTCGCACCTCCGGGCTCGCCGTTTACGATCCGCCAAGCATCATTGACTCCGATCAAAATACTGATCAAATCGGGCTTTAGACTGAATGTATCCTCATTCCATCGTGCATACAAATCCGATACCCGGTTCCCGCTGATCCCCCGATTGAGAAACAGCAGCCGGTTTTCTGCCAGTTCATAACCGAGCTTGCCTGCAATGATATAAGCGTAACCATGCCCCAATATATGATTAAGATCATCATTGCGTCCTCTGGCTCCATCCGTTATCGAATCACCTTGAAACAATATTCTTCTGAACTTCATCTTGTAACCTCCATTAACTTGGACTATTCGTCATGAAATCGGAATGTGGATAACTTTATTATGGAATCGACCCTTATTTTGATCTGCATGGGCAAGTGATTGTTTAATGCTTAACGCACTTTCAATCGGTCATACACGTTATGATTAATCGTTACCTCGGCTTGTCGTGCCCACTCGCTTACCGTATCCTCGTACTTGCTGTCCAGATACTGCTCCCTCACATCATTCTTGACGGATTCGAAATCCTTGAATCCACGATCTTCTCTCTCCAAGAGCTTGATTATATAGCCGCCAAATTCGAAAATATCGCTCGTCTGTCCGCTGTCAAGCTTATCGGCTGTCTGTCTAATTGTTCCGTAAACTTGGTAATCCGCTCGTTTAAATGTCCCTTCAAATGTTTGCTCATCGGCATCGATACGGAAGGACGCTTCATTTTTCAATAGCGCGATCTCTTCGTTTAAGGTTTTGCCGCTTTTCAATTCACGCACGACTTGTTCCAGCCTTGACAATGCGGCTGTCTTTTTTCCTTCATCGATATTTCCTTTGCCGTCTGAGAAAAATAATCCCAGCTTTTGAAGCCGCACCGGCGCCGGACTCCTGAAAACGGTATTCTTGATTTGATCGTAATAGTTTTGCAAGTCGCTATCTGTAATCTGCCAACTCTTTTCAGCCAAAGCTTTTTTCAGTTCTATCGCCGTTGGTCATTTTCCTGTTTTAGCTTGGATAGAAACGCATCGTAAGAAGTATCATCGAGAATACCATACTTCTTTGCTTCGATTTGCTGAACCTTCGCTTTGACAAGTTGATCCATGGCTTGCTTATTTCTCTCCTGATCTGCTCGTTATGGTTTTAATTATAACGGGCAGGAGAAAGTTCATGAATCGTTCAGAGCGACATAATAGAACACAAATATGTCGCAAATGCGCAGGTGCAGCGGGGGCAGCGCTTCTGTACATGCGAGGTTGGATATGGTTCGACCAAAACGATGTTTCCCCGCTTTCCGTCATTATAAAGGTATGACGCATGGAGCTTATCGAAAGTAAACCATATATTTCTTATAATGTAAGGAACGTAAGCTAATAAAAAAGCTTTTCAATCTGTATAAACAGACTGGAAAGCTTTTTGGGAAGCAACTTGTTTAAAGATTATTTGGTGATTTTCCAGGCATCGATTTGTTTTTGCATTTCGGCAATAATTTTATCGGAGCCCGCAGCTTTAAGTTTTGCCACGAATTCGTTGTATTTGGCTTCCGAGGCTACTCCTAAATCAATTGCTCTGTGGTACTCATCGTAAACTGCGTTGGTTTTACCGATTTCAGCTTTAACCGGCTCAGCATCAAATGTGAAACCTAGCAATTTGGATGGAATCGCACTTTCGTTAATTTTCTTCGTATCTTCCCAAATGGTTTTTGGCATGCCTTTCTCTACGTTCGCCAGATAATTGGAAGCAAACATCCATGGCACGTATGGATTATATTCTTTTTGGTCATCGCCGGGAACCATAAATCCATCGGCATCGATTTTATAGTGTTTATCTTTGATACCGAAGTTCAACAAATTATATAGATCTTTATCCGTGTTCATAAGCTCAAGCAGCATCATAGCTCTTTCCGGGTTTTTCGAGTTCCGGTTGATCGCCATCATCGTTGCAGTGATGCCGCTTGTCGTCAAATGCGCAATGTTAGCTGGAGCATCCACACTTAGATATCCATTTTGCGCAAGACCAATCTGTTCATTGCCCGGTTTATAAGTTCCACCCATGCCAATCATACATTTACCGGCTTTGCAGGCTCCAGGATCATCAGTTTTTGAGGAAATACGCTCTTTGGAGTTCATATAGCCTTTTGCATTCCAGTCTCTCAATGTCGCGACAAATGCCTTCACTTCATCTGTTTCAAACTGATTCACTACCTTCAGGCTGTCATCTGAATAAGCTACAACGCCTGGAGTGTGGAATCCGACAATCGGTTCAAAATTGAAAGCATCCGCAATTTGGTCCATAGACATGCCAATATATTTCTGCGGATAGTCTTTAATGACTTTTTTAACGATCGGTTCAACAAGGTTACCAAAAGTAAATCCGTTGATTTTTCCGGCAAGGGTATTGATATCAAAGTTATATTGATCGGCCAAATCTTTTGGAATACCGATGGACGGCGTTCTTGCGGAAATTTGCTGATTAACGAAACCGTAGATTTTCCCTTTTACTTTCGTCGCGTCCCAAAAACTTTTGGGAACATTGGCAAACGATTGCGGAGCGTACTTTGCAAGCAGGTCATCAAGCGGCAAGAAAGCACCTTTCCCTACATTTTGCGAATAGTTGTTGATCCAATTTGCAGTAAATGCGATATCATAAGGTTCGCCGGATGCAATAACAACCTTCATCTTCTGGTCATAATCACCCCACGCAAGCGGTTTAAAATCTACTGTAGCATTGATCTTTGCTTTAATGACTTTATTGACTTCGGCAAAGACTTGATCCTGCTCAGGCTGTGGCCAGGGTCCTACGAAATACCAAGTTAGCTTAACTTCAGGCAGGCTAGCTGGCGTATTTGCAGCCGCTGATGGAGCTGCCGTTTCCGTTGCCGTTGCCGCCGGGGTGCCTGTTGCAGCTGCGTTCGGTTTGCTGGACGAGCCGCATGCTGAAAGCAGCATGGTGAAAAGGAAAATCATGATGGTTAATACAATTCCTGCTTTTGATGCCTTAAAGCCTTTTGTCATGGTGAATCCTCCCCTTATTTGGTTAATATATCTTAAAATGGACATTGTCCATCATTAAGCTAGCCTTTTACAGCTCCTACCGTGAGCCCTCTGACAAAATATTGTTGAAAGAAAGGGAACACGGCCAGCATAGGTCCTGCAGCAAGAATGGCCATTGCCATACGGGCGGATTCCGAAGGGATCACAGCATTATTTAATCCCGGCGGCAATTGATTGCTTGAACTGGTCAGGAAAGCGATATTGCTCATCATTCTATATAACATATACTGCAAAGGGACCAGGCTTTCTTTCTCGATGTAGAGCAAGCTCAGAAACCAATCATTCCAATATTGCAGTATTGTGAACAATGCAACCGTAGCAAGGCCCGGTTTGGCGAGAGGCAGTATGATCTGAAAAAAGATTCTAAATTCACTGGCGCCATCCATCATGCAGGACTCGATAATATCGTAAGGAATTTTCTGCATAAACGTTCTTAAGAGCAAAATAAACCAGGGAACGGCAACATAGGGCAAAATCAAAACCCAGATCGTGTTTTTTAGGTGAAGATAGTTGCTGAGTAATATATACGTTGGCACCAATCCGCCATTAAACATCATGGTAAAGAATACATAGAAGCTTAGCGGGTTTTTGAATCTATAATCGTGGCGGGACAGCGTATAAGCTATACATGCCATCACAATAAGGGAAATAAACGTGCCGAGAATACTGACGATAATCGATACTTTGAATGCATTTATAATTTGAATCGGTTCATAAAGGACATACGCATAAGCGTTAATATCAAATACGCGAGGGAACAAACTATAGCCATTTTTGATAATATCGGTTTCGTTGCTTAAAGAGATGGAGATGATTGATACCAGTGGAATGATACAAGCTAAACTAAATAGGATGAAAACAAAGTGAATGATCATTTGCGGCAATGTTTTTTTCGACATTCTGTACTCACCTCCATGCGATTTCTAGAATAGTTTGTTTTCTTCGTTGACTTTTCGGACGGCATAATTGCTCAGCAGGACGACGATAAATCCCAACGTAGATTGGAACAAGCCGACAGCCGAAGACATTCCCAAATCTCCGGAAACCTTCAGCATACGGTAAACGTAAGTGTCGATAACCTGCGTCACCGGGAAAAGCTGGCCCATCTCACGCGGCACAAAGAAGAACAATCCGAAATCCGAATAAAATATTTTTCCTATCGATAACAGAGTCATAATGGTAATTAAAGGAATCAATAACGGAATCGTGATTTTACGAATCATTTGAAGCTTAGTTGCCCCGTCAATGGCCGCCGCTTCAAAATACTCTTGGGAAATGCCCATTATGCCCGCATAGAAAATAATGCTGACGTAACCGATCCCCTTCCAGATATGGATGAGCGTCAGAAGGATGGGCCAAATCCAGGTCGTCGTATAGAAATCAAAGGACGTGAAGCCCATTTTATTGATTAGACTCGAGATAGCTCCAAGAGGTCCAATTAAGGAGTAAGCCATGTAAGCCACGATAATCCACGAAAAGAAATAAGGAAAGAAAAAGATCGTTTGATAAACCTTCAGAAATCTTGTGCTGATCACTTCATTAAGCAGGATGGCGAAAAGGACAGCAAGCGCAGTCCCAACCACAATAAAGACTATATTGTATCCGAGCGTATTTCTAACGACAAGCCATGCGTCATTGGAAGTGAAAAAAAACTTAAAATTATCGAAGCCGATCCACGGACTGTGAAAAATCCCATCTACATAGTTGATGTCTTTAAATGCAATGAAGATTCCCGTCATCGGGATATACGAGAAGACGAAGAAAACCAGAATGGCCGGCAGCGCAAGGATGCTTAATTGAATCGTTTTTTTATTTTCTCTGGAGCCCAGAATTTTATTGATCACTTCTTCATACTCCTTCACATATTTAGTAATTCTTAATAGATACTATTGATTTGTCTGTATCGTCCTCCTTACGGCATAACAATATCATCCGCCCCAGACAGTAACAATTTCTTATTCTCGCGATAAGTTCTGTTTGGAGTAAAAATCGAGTACGCAATTTAAGAATTTGTTCAGAAATTAGGGGTTGGCATTACTTATTGATTCTTTTTTAGCGTGGGAGACCACAAAATGTATGCGATAAATCATATAAAATTAGCGGCACACACATCGAAACAGTCGATTCTATACGATATTTCATACACAAACCGCGATTTGAGCCCGGATTCTGAAAATGTAGTCGAAAAATCATATACATTCTATGCTTGTGTACGTTTACGTTAAAACTATCAACAATTAATCGACAGCCTCATCTGTATAACGCAAGCACCGAAAACTATATATTAATGGTAGCCCCTTCTGCGAATAGCACAGAAGGGGCTTTTCTCAATCCAGGTTACGAGTAAAAAGAAAACCGCTTCCACATCGGAGTTAACCAATAGGAAACGGTTTAGATGAATGTTTGATGATGGACATAGGTCATGTCCGGAGATATCTGAGGTGCAGGCTTCAAATCATAATCAAAAGGCTGATCGTGCAGCACCGCCGGGGAGGATCCGGATAGTCGCCTGCCAAAATAGTGGTAATACCTTGAATTATAGACATCGTAGGCCTCCAATGATTTGATAATGTAGTTCTGCTATCCTAACTGAAAGGTCGCGTAGGCCTTGTCCCGTTCACACTCTATGATGGATATCCGAATATATGCACCATCCACGATCAAGTACATGTCCGGATACGAAAACGAACATAAAGATGACCATGATGGGTCACTTAACCCTTCCATGCGCATAAAAGTGCACTCCTCCCGAAAGTTGTCGGAATCCTCCAGCTTGCTTAATCGCAGCACAAACTGGCTACTCCTCAAGTAGAAGCCTGGTTGATGAACGGACTCAATGCTTACACCATCCGGCGACGCTAAGCCGCGAGTTACCTTCCAAAGCGAGGAAGTATACGGGTCGAACGGGATTGGCGCAAGCTTTGCGAATGAATCGTCCGCCCTCAAATAATAATCAGGCAGCGCATAGGATCTGATCCTGAACCAGAAAGGCGGCTCGTAAGTCTGAATCAGCCTGCTCCACTCAGCTTCATTTACACTCAGAATGGAAACATGCTTGGCATTCGGTGGCAGTTGATAGTTACGCCGGTCCATCGGCTGCCAATTCCCACTATTCAATTCGGAGGTTTCCCACACAAAAAATTTGGCATTGATGGGCGTATAACAATCTCCGTATAAGTACCATTTGTCTTCATCCAGTGACCTGATCACAAACGGTCCCTCAATCATAGGTTCCCCAATGGGCCGTGTATACACCGCCTTGTTAAAGCTCCCTGGTTGTAGTGATGAAGCGACAGCTCCTTTGATCCTCTTCCCTTCAAAGGGAGCTTCGTCGGGATTACGTTCGTCCTTGAAATATAAAAAATACATATCTCCATGAGGTATGATCGAGGCGTCAATAACATCGTATCCCGGATCAAAGAATACCTCTGCTTCCGTTACGCTCAGGAAATCCTGTGTATAGTTTACGTAAATCCGATTGCGCTCCGTGTTCCCAGACCAAAAGATCGCATACTGCTGTCGTTCGGGATCGTATATGATCTCGGGCGCCCAGGCATGCATGCCCGAACTGTTCAAACGAAGCAGCCTGCCCGCTTCAAAGTAAATCAGATCCGGCGACTCGTAGCACATAATCGATTCACTGTTCCACATATTCGTCGCGACCACGATATATTGGCCGTCTTGCTTCCTAAAAATAAATGGATCTCTCATCCCGCATTCGCCTATCTCGGGTACCAAGACAGGCTGGCCGGCATGAAGCGGTCTCCAATTTCTTCCATCACGACTCGATGCGAGATGCAGCGCGAAAGCATTCGCAAGCCGTTCCGGCGACTCGGTAAAGTAGCCCATAATATAACCGCAGGATGGATTGGCTTGTTTTCCGTCACCTGTCAGAATTTCATTCATTTCATTTATCCTCCTCGATCTTATGGAAGCTGACTCCCCGAGCGTATTCATTAATGACAAAGTTCCCTTGCTCCGGTCGTAAGATTAACTCTCCGTTACCCATTTTCAAGCCATCGAAAAACCAGCCCGATAGGAGAATCCGCTGAATTTGATATTTCCTACGCCGGTTGCGTTCAACGCAATGCGGAGACTTAGAAAATCACCCAATACATTGTGATGGAAGCCCGACATTTCGAAACCATGGTCCAGTTTGGTCCACTGTCCTTTCAAGTCACGGAAGTACAGGCTTACCTCATGATGATCATTAACGATTCGGAGCGTTACGGATTCTCCGGACAATGGCATATGTTCAGTCGAATAATCATTTCGGAAAGCAAACGCCTCCTTGCCGTCAAAGCCGATACCAAAGTGAAAACCCGGTTTATAGAACAAGCCAAGCGTGCCTTCTGCCTCGCCTTCCACCGTAACGGAAACTTCGGCTGTATAAGCATGATGCATAGGAATACACAACAGCGGTTCTGCGTGTTTCTTGGAGTCTGCTTTTAGTACCAGTCGATTATCTTCTATTCTATAATCACCAAGACGTTCCCCTCCGAAGAAATGCCAGTGAAGCCCCAATCGTCCGGAATCCGCAAGCACCAAAGCTCCATCCGAAGGCTGTGCAGTTACAGTAACCTCAGGAACTGCTCCGCCTTCGGCATCAACCGAGGTGTACCAGCCATCGGCTGTCCATTGAATCGGTTCGATCAGCGTCTGCCTGCCGAGGGTATAATAATCTTTTTCATAAGCATGATACACGACAAACCAATTCCCTTCGGGCGTATCAACCAGCGTCCCGTGACCCTTGGACCACCAGGTTTCGCTGCGGTCCTTCGTGCGCACAATCGGATTATATGGAGAATTATCCCATGGCCCTTCCAGCGACCTGGCGCGGGCGGAGACGATCATGTGGCTGGTCGCAGGTCCGGCAGTCCCCCCTTGCGCGCTAGTTTTATAGTAATATCCATCCTTAAACGTAAGCTTTGGAGATTCCAGATAAAAACCTTCCGTCATCCATTCCTTGGGATATCTCCAACCGTCGTATACCTTCCTTAAATCTCCTACGGTAGATAGGCCATCCTTTGATAACTTGACCACATATCCTGAGGACAAAAATAGAAAACGATTCCCTTCTTGATCTTCCGCATGTCCCGGGTCGATATAGCCAACCTTCAAGTCGATCGGTTTGCTCCATGGCCCTTCGGGGGATTCTGCTGTTACGACCCAATTGGTTCCGCCGGCTGGAAAATAGATATAAAATAGTCCCTTATGATAGATCAAATCCGGTGCCATAATCGATCCGCCCACATGCTCAAGAATCGCGTGACCGATTGGCTCCCAATCGATCAGATTATGGGAATGCCACACGAGCAGCCCCGGGGTATAGTGGAATGAAGAATGCGTCATATAATAGTGACGGCCGACTCTAACAATGGATGGATCCGGATAGTCGCCTGCAAAAATAGTGTGAATCCCTTGAATTAGTGACATGGTGAGCCTCCAGTCTTATTAAAAAATCTTAATGAGCCAGTTGCTCTGACAGCAACTGACTCCGTATGAATAATTACTTCAAATAATCTACATGGCTAATTGGATTTCTTCAACCGACTTCCATTCGGAATAATCGGTTACCCCCCGTTCATAACTCCCAATACTTCCGGAGCGGATAAAGCACGATCATAAATGCGGAAGTCATCAACCCGCCCGTTAAGATAGGGGTCAGGGAATTGGGAGCGGCCGATCCAATTCTGTGTGGTGACGCCAAGGTCGGATGGTTTAATGGTCATACCGCTATTGCTGCCTACTATCTGGCCATCGACGTATAGCGTACCCGTCGAACCGTTCAGAGTAACCGCCACATGATGCCAGCCGCCCGTTGGCAGAGCCGCTGTCCCATTGATGATTTGCTCGCTCGAACCGTTCAGTTTGATAGCAAAGCGGATCTTGTTGGTTCCCCCAGCTTTCGGCGTCAGGAACATATAGGTGTTCCCTCCGGTACCCAAATCGAAGATCCTCGACCAGGTGCTCACGGTATCCTGATACACCCAGGCAGTTACTGTGGCCGTGGCAGCACCGGAAACAACGCCTGCCGGCAGGGCGACATAGCTGTTCGTTCCGTCCAGATCCACAGCGTTGCCGCTGTTGCCGGTCGCCCAAGTGGTGCCGCCCATCAATGTGCCGTTCCAGCCTTTGCCGGACACATCGTTTGCCGTCGTTCCACTTGTTTCGTTAAACGGAAGCTCTGCAATCGGCAACTTCGTTTGCCCGTTCATGACATGCGTGACTTCCGTAGCGGTTAGAGCGCGATTATATATCCGGAAGTCGTCGACCCGTCCGTCGAGATAAGGATCAGAAGCGTATTGGGAGCGCCCGATCCAGTTTTGCGAGGTAGCTCCCAGAGTGGACGGTTTAAGCGTCATCCCGGTATTGCTGCCTACTTGAGCGCCGTCTACGTAGAGGATGCCTGTCGAACCGTTAAGCGTGACCGCTACATGATGCCAGCCGCCTGTCGGGAGCGCTGCTTGCCCGTCAATGATTTGTTCAGCCGAGCCGTTGTTCTTGATCCCAAAACGGATTTTGCTGTTCGCTCCATTTTTCGGCGTGAGGAACATATTGGTAGCCGATCCGGAACCGAAATCGAAGATCCGCGTCCAGTTGCTCACCGTATCCAGATTCACCCAAGCTGCTATTGTGATGGTATCATTGTTGGAAACGACGCCAGATGGAAGAGCGACATATTGATTCGTTCCGCTCAGATCCACAGCGCTGCCGCTTTCGCCTGCCACCCGATTTGCGCCGCCAACCAATGTACTGTGCCAGCCATTGCCAGTCGTATCAATAGCCGTCGTTCCGTATGGCTCGTCAAATTGCAGTTGCGCCTTCAACAAGGTATCGCCTTTGTTTCCGAAATCCACTTTAACAAGCTGCCATTGCTGACTATTGACGCCAGTATCGCTAGATTGGATGATCTGTGCGCCAGCTGTCGTTGAAGAGCCGGTAACATCGGCCAAGTAGGTGCTATTCGTGTTCTTGATCTTGAAATAACCATTTCCGGTTCCGACATCGATGAGTTGCCAGTGTTGACTGGAGGCATTGGTATCGTCCCACTGAACAAGATTCGCGCCAGTGGAAGTGGAACCCCCAGATATATCGAGCACTTTGCCGCTATTTTTATTTATGATTTTGTAGTCGCCGCTTGCTGTTTTGACAATTTGCCAGTGCTGATTGAAGCCACTGATGTCATTCGATTGAATAATATTCGCGCCGGAATCCATGGAACTCCCGTTTACACTCATTACCTTGCCGCTATTTTTATTCACAAGCTTGTAATAAGCGGTTTGGTCTGGAGCTGATATAGAAGCGAACGCATCCAAAGCACAGACTGTATCGCTTGAAGCAGCATTTTTGGTTCCCTTGCAAACGACCTTAATGGTGTGAGACCCATTCAGAAGATTGGTGTTTTGATACAGAAGAACTTGTTTCGTCATGTTTAGCGCATAAGCATCAATATCGGCCTGTGCAAGAACGCCATCGATATAGACATCTACTTTTCCCATGTTGGCTTGTGTCATGCTCAGATATCGAACGCCCGTTCCGTTAAACGTATATTCCGCATAGCTATTGGCGCTATTGATAAACGATTCAGAACCATTGTAATCCCGTGAATCGTTCCAGTTGCCCCATGCGGGACTATAGGTGACACTGGCATTCTTGTCGTCCACATAATTCCATTGCTGTCTAACAAGGAATCTGGACTCTGCGGAACGATTCCCAAGTGCGTCCACAACATAAAGCTTATAATCTCCGGCAGCTTTCGGTACAGAGATCGAGGTCGCCGTACCGCCTGCCTTGGTCATCGTGTTGCCTTCCGCGAAGGTAGTCGTGCCTGAAGGAGCCAACCATACCGTTTTAGTCGCATCGCCAGCGCTGCGGATCGGTATCGTTAACGCATTGGTATCCACGTATACACTAGCAAGCAGCAGGTAATCCGGCAATGAGAAGTTGGACTGCGGTATAATATCCCGATAGGAGTCCTCAATTCCGGAATTTAGCGCAATGTTGTACGGCTGCAACGGAAATACATCATTGGAAGTTAAGCCATCTTGGTTATCGCTATTGTACGTATTCTTAGTCCAATCACCAGTTTTTTTCACTGAACTCCCATAATTGGAATATATTGTATTATTTCTTGATACACTGTTGGGGTGATAGTTTTGAACATACAACCAATTCACGTTATTTCCAATGTTAGCAACCAGATTATTGTTTACGTTAAAACCTTGAGTTTGTTCGTCCAGATAGATTGCTCCGGCTGGCGCGAAATCATCACGAAAATAGTTGTTATTGATGGAGGAGTTCGGTTGTGAGCTTAAGGTATAGACTCCGCCGCCATCATGTAGAACATTCATCACGTCGTGTATATAATTGTATTGAACGGTATTATTCTGGGCCACTGAAGGCGTTGTCCAGCCAAAATTTGTTGATCCAGGATCAGGCACTCCCCAACCCCAGCCTATTGAAATCCCGTCATATGGAACGTCTGTGATTTCATTATGGGAAATGTTGGTGCCATCCGTAAAGAGCACATTGATACCCGGTGCATCCATATACTCCACACCGGCCTGCGCGATATAGTTATTCTTTATCGTATTGTTTTTAATGGTTTTGACAGTCGGATCCGCTTCCGCGTAAACACCTAACATATCAAGCCTCATCCAGCTCCCGCCCGTCTTAACGACTTTTATCGTATGTTGGCCATACGACAGCCCTGGATTAGTGTAGAGGAGTTTAACAAGGCTGCCGTTGGCATAATAACCATCGATCGTCTGTTGAAATGTTCCGTCAATGTACACATCTTGGGTGCCTGTAGTCGTATCTGAAGTGCCGTAATAATTGACGCCGGAGCCCGTAAAGGTAAACTCAAAGTAATCGTTATTATTTTGGGTTTGTCGGACATCACCCTGGTAATTGGAAGAATTATAATTGTAAGAACTAGAGAAGCTTCCACTATAAGTGATTGCACTATCGTTATTATTGTAGAAGGCGCTTACGTTATGCCCTTGATCAAAGGGGTCACCCATCCAGATAGCAGATGACGAAATATCCTGAAAGACGTTTCCGATAACGGTGTTGTTTTGACACCCGTATTCGAAACTCATCGCCGCTGCACCCAAATGAGCAAATGTGTTGCGTTCCAACCTCACATTTTTAACAGCCGAGAATGTGACATTGCTTGGCGTTTTGATTTCGTTTCCTGATCCGCCTTGAGTTCCGAAGCGCAGCTCGCCTGACTGCCCGGGTATATAACCTTCCCCGGTACTTGTTCGCAACCAAGTCGCATAGGCGAAGGTGATGCCGTAAAATTGCACGTTATGCAACGGAGTAGCATAGGTTCCTGCTGCGTTTACAAGCTTTTCCAAAACCGGCGCTACGACTGTAGCCGTCGATATGTTTTCATTCGCAAGAGGCTTGTAGTAGAGATAGCCGGCAGTACGATCCAGATACCATTCGCCTTCCGAATCGAGCAATTCATAGGCATTCTCAATCCACGCCGGATTCCCCATTTTGTTAGAACCAAAAGATTTGCCATTGGCCCAGCACGGGTGCTGCATCGTAACAGAAGTCCCGGAAATGGAGGAAACGCCGCAACGATAGCTTCTCCATGCTACATTGGAAACAACTTCAATATTACTTTGGTTGCCCCAGCTGGCCATTGTTGAATCAGGGGCGAAAAAGCCGTTGCTCATTACCGACCAGCCTGGCGGATTCAAGGCGCCTCTGGCGCGGGTCGCGCGTACGCCGTTTACATAAAGCTGCCGGGTATTGAGTGAAGTTCCCACATTAGCCCGATATATGTTTTTCACGCTGTCATATTGCGTCCAACCTGTAATTTGCTGGCCTCCGCTGATGACAGGATGTGAACCGGGATCCGCTTGATAGATTACATTGTAGCCGTTCGTTCCCGAATCATGTACAGTCTCGCTTTCCGTTAACTGAAACGTAGAAGATAATGTATAAGTTCCATCCAACAATCTAATGATAATATCTCCAGTCATATTACCATTTATAGTGCGGGCTTGATCTCTAGCTCCTTCAAGGGAACATGGCGAAGCCTGACGGCAAACAGTGCCGCTTCCGGTCGGTGAAGCATAAAGCGTTGTCTGAACTGCGGCTACTGCCTGATTGGGAGCAACAATAGTTGCGAAACCACTAAAAGATAACAATATGGCAAGAAAAGCAATAAGCGTTGGTTTCCATCTTCTTAATATCATTTCGATTCCTCCATAAGTATATTTGGGTAGGGAAAATAATTTGAAACCGAATTTCAAATCAAGCGCTTTCATTCCACCTTTCTAAAGTATCGTCCTAATGGGTGCCTTACGGCATAACAATATCATCCGCCCCAGACAGTAACAATTTCTTATCCTCGCAATAAGGTCTGTTTGGAGTAAAAATCGAGTACGCAATTTAAGAATTTGTTCAGAAATTAGGGGTTGGCAAAATGAAAATATTACTGATTGATTCTTTTTTATCGTTTATGATAGTCTTTGTACTATAGGAGTTGACTAATTTGCTCAAATCATTCGTACTTAAGAACCCTTATCAGTTGTTCATAACGATACTGCTGCCTTTCCTGCTCAGTACAGTCTTGCTCCTATTTGTACAATCCTCATTTTTAAATCAGAATTTTGTGAATTTTTCCTTAAATATGGTTTACAATCAACAAAAAACCGACTTGCAGAATACAAGCCGGAATGTCAGTTTAATGGCTGACACGGTCAGGTCCGTGGCAACCACCGCTTTTTTTGACGATATGATTAAAGATCTGCTGTATTCAGACATCAATCCGGAAGACTATATGAAATATATTAATAAACTGCAAACTTATAAAAATATATATCCATTCCTGCAATCCATTTATATTTATAATGGCGATCTGGTTTATGCGATTCCAAGTAAAGACTTCGTTAATGGGCGTACGACTTTCAGCGATCAAAGCATTTTCCCGATATTGGACGACATCCAGCATAACCGCTCACACAGCATTGTGCTTCGGAAGATCCCAAATGTCATGGCAGATATTGATGTCAATGCCCCTAAGGAAATTTACGTTTATTCTTATTTGTTCTTTGATTCTCAAGTTGTAAGCGGTAAAGTGAGCGAAGCCATTATTTTGAATATCTCTCAGGATTCGATTAAGCAAAGCATCAGTTCTTCGGATCCGAACAATAAAAACCGGATTTTTATTGTAGATCATAACGGGAAGCTGCTGTCTGATGATGGTTCGCATCCATTATTAAGCGATCTCAGCGGGGATTCGTATATCCATCAGATTATCTCGTCCAATGCAAAAGCAGGCAATATGCGAATCAAAGTTAATGGGGTGGATTCTTACGTCACTTATGCGTCCACGGATGCTTATAATTGGAGTTTAATTAGCATCACACCTTATGCATCCATTGTCCAAGATGTTCAAAAGATGAAGGAAAAAACGTACCTGTTTGTATGTTTATTCATTATCGGCAGCATCCTGCTTTCGCTCTATTTTGCACGGAGGCTTTTCAGGCCCATCAATATGGTGCTACAAAATTACAAAATTTTAGAATCCGAGCAAAGAAATGCGTTCTACTATAGAAAACAAGATTTTTTACGCCAGATGGTTCATTCGGCCGATCTGATTCAAACCGATTCCCTTCGCAAGCAGTTTGCGAAGTTTCAAATTACGCTTGAGCCAACCGAATGGTATGTTCTGCTTCTTATCAAACTGGATAACTATAGCAATTATTGCGCAAAATATAATCTGAATGACCGCCAATTGTTAAAATACGGACTGGCTAATATTATTTCGGAGCTTCTTACCGAAACATACGTTCATGAATGTGTAGAGGTCGAAGAAGACCAAGTTCTTGTACTGATTCATTACAAGTCCTCCGATTTGCCTTTCAAAGATAAGCCTTTGTTTACACTTGTCACTCAAATCCAAAATTGTACAACCGAGTATCTTGGCATCTCCACCTCAGCTACAATCAGCGAGGCGTTCGAAGATTTGTCGAATGTGAATTATCATTATTTGAAAACGCTGGATTTATCCTATTACAGAATGATTTTAGGGCATCAAAGCATCATTTTCAGCGAAAGCTTAAATATTAATACGGATGATTTCAAATATCCGCAAGACCAGGAAAAAGAATTATCAGATAGGCTAATCCAAGGTCTAACGGATGAGGCCAAAGATATATTGTCGGATATGATCCGGCATGCATCTCAATATAGCTACACCATACTTAATTCCGTCCTTATCAGGTTGCTGTTGTCCATCCGTTATGCGATTGAAATTCTAGAAGCCAATCATCACATCAAAGTGAATTTTAATTTCAATACGTATTTGGCCAACCTGCAAAAAATGGAAACGTTGGATATAATCGAAGCTGATTTCTTTGAATTGTTCGAAAACCTGTCCAAAGAGCTGGAGTCCAAAAAGGATAACAAATATATCAAGCTGTTGGAAGACGTTGACCAATTTATTCAAGCAGACTTTAGAAACCCTTACCTGTCATTGGATACCATAGCGGAAAAAGTGAACTTATCCCCGCCTTATCTGGGGAAATTATTCAAAAAACACAGGCTGATCTCTATGACAGACTATATCAATAATGTCCGGGTTACTTATGCCAGCAATCAAATTGTCGTATCGGAGGATACCATTAACGAGATTATGGAAAAGTCAGGCTTTTCAAGCCGCAGCCATTTTTACACCTTATTTAAAAAGGCCTATGGAGTCACGCCGAATCAATTCAGAAGCAATTTTAAGGGAAAGTAAAAAAAGCCGAATTTAAAGTAATAACGAAAGCACCGAAAACTATTTTTTAATGATAGCCCCTTCTGCGAATAGCGCAGAAGGGGCTTTTCCCAATCCTGGAATTAGCCCTCACTTTGAATCAAAAGATCCCGATAGTAATTTTCTTGAGTATTCCTTGGTGAAAAAAGAATGGTACTTGCTCTGGTATCACATCAATCATCGAGCAATGATGAAATCCAAACTTGAAAAAATTGAATCAATCCAAGAGTTGTCCATTTCACCTGAGCGAGTCGCCCAAATTGGTTTAGACATTGAGAAGCAAGTTGATTACGATGAAATTCATGAAACGTATACAATCCGATTAACCTTTCTAAATAATGAAGCCGAATATGTCCTTAGCAAACTTCGTTTCTTGGGTATGTAAGCGCGTGCGTGTGATCAAAGGCGAACATTTACCTCGCCGAGATTTATTGTTTCGATTTAAACCAAAAAGAGCAAACCCCAATAATAGTCTGCTCCATGCTTCTTCTTTCTCACTTGTTCCTCAAATAATAAAGTAATACCAAATCTTTAATTCCTTACCGCTTCACCTTATAAAACTCATGATACAGCTTCATGAGCGCCCTTTTCTGAATCCGCGACACATACTCCCCAGCTCCTTCGCAATCTCTCGCTGCGTCCGCTCCTCACCGCCGTGCTCCAATCCAAACCGACCCATAACAACTTCCTTTTCCCGGTCATCCAATATATCTAAATTTTTATAGATTTTGCTCTTCTCAATCTTTAGCTGTACCTTATCTATAACATCGTCAGCCTCCGTCCCGAGGATGTCGATCAGCGTAATTTCGTTCCCTTCTTTATCCGTCCCAATTGGATCGTGCAGTGACACATCTTTCCTCGTTTTTTTCAACGACCTTAAGTGCATCAAGATCTCATTCTCGATACATCGTGCCGCAAACGTAGCCAATTTCGTTCCCTTATTCGGCGAAAAGGATTCAATCGCCTTGATCAATCCGATGGTCCCAATCGAGATCAAATCCTCGAGATCTTCGCCTGTGTTGTCGAATTTTTTGACGTTGTGTACAACAAGCAACGTAGAAATCATAAATAACCCGATAGCTCAGAAGAGCCTATCGGGCTAATCGTTCCCCATTGAACTCGTACCCGTTAGCGGAATGAACTAACCCATACGTCTTCTTCTTCTCCATACAATTATCATTGTTAAAAGGACCAAGAAACAAATAAATGATAGTGTAACTATCCATGCTTGTTTATTGGACTGGTCTGTTGTAACTTGAATCGGTCCAAATTTAGATGCCTTGAAGAACTTATCGTTTACCTTAACTGCTATTACATCTTGAGTGTCTGCCCCTTTAATTTCAAACAACAGGCTTCCTACTGGTATACGTATATCATTTGACTCGCCGTTCTTCTTTGGCATCGGAGTTCTTTGGCGTTCAATCTTTCCAATCTCATTGCCAATGTCTTTGTTATCGACTTCCTCGGTGGAAAGTCCATATAGGAGATTATTCCAAGCAACGGAACTTGGGTAGGTACTGGCTAACGCTCCTTCTTATTTGATGAAAACACCGAAACAATGATAAAGAACAAAAGGAAGAATTTCAGATGCTTCATATGCCATACCTCCTATTTTGTTGAACAAATCTGCCAGTTAGCACAACAGGCTGCAGAGTGAATCATCAGCAGCCTACGTAGTGAAGCATTATGAAACTATCGTACTCGTTAGTTTAATCAACTAATTGATTCTTAAAATTAATTTTGGTCGAAATCCAGGAGTTAGTCTGCCATTCGAGTTTTTGGACTGCTTCTTATCGTAAAAGTCCTATCACCGTATAAACAATAGGTGTTTTTTGCGTTACCCTTGCCAATTACTTAAAAACGCCCTGTTTCTTTTCCCCAAGAAGGCTCGTTCGGTCTCCGGTTATCGACAATTTTATCGATGGTGCCAGCATACCGCCGAAATGTTCAATTTGATATTCCGTCGATTGTTCGCCTATTTCCTGAATGTCTTTCCCGTCGACATCGACATAATCCACATAACTGATCACCGTACCGTTGGACATGACCATCCAGGAGTAGCTTTGGTACGGATTGTCATCCGGATTGGCGATGACAAGCCCGGTGCCGTTTAGCGGTTTATATTCCGTGGTAAAAGATTCCGACACAAAGCCGTACAATCCTTCCGGCGCGTCTATGCCTTCCGCAAACTTATTGCTATGTGTTTTGGTGAACAGATAGTATTGATTACCCTTAACCACTACGTTCGGTCGTTCCAGCTCTTCATTAACGCAATTCGCTTCCAGCAGCGGAGGAAGTGCTTCGAATTCGGTCAAATCGTCATTGACGGCTTTAGCGATACCGATGCTTCCGTTGTAGAATTTTGCCTCTGAAGGCATGGTTCGCATAAATTCCGCGGTTCCTGCATGTTCCGGTCGGCAAGCGCGTTCCTCCAACGTCCCGCTGCTGTTCGCGCTGAACAACAGATACTCTTCGCCGGTTTTCGGATCCAGGAAGTAGGAAGGATCACGGAATGCGTATGAAAACTCCCCATATCCGGCCTGCTCCTCGGTCTGATAATAGGTACCATCGGCTTCGAGAATGACTTTGTGGTTCGACCAGTTGGCAAACGCAACGGATTTGTTGGTCAGGATGTCGGCCGTTACAGTCGCTAGCTTTTGTCCGTATGAAAGCCGTTCTTCGCCTTTCCGACCGGTTGCAGTGTAAAACATGTGAACCCTTCCGTTTTTGTCAATAACGAAAGAGCCCGCCCATTGCCGAGAGCCGAGTGCTTTTCCGTCTTCGAATACCAGCCCGCCGGGCCTCCAACTCTTTCCATCATTGGAATAGAAGTACCGGATTTCGGCCGAATCGTGGCGCTTGCCGGGAATTGTACCTTTAGGCACGGATAGCGCAAAAATGATTTTATAACCGTTTACCACCGCCGGATGTCCGTTCTTATCCTGCAGCGGCCAAGTATCCCAAATTATAAACTCCGAAGTGATTTCCTCAAGTTTGTCCTTATCGATCTTGGGCGCCGTATTGCTGCCGTCCAATCGTATCTGGCTTGCCGCTTCTCGCGTCCAGTCCGTCGTCACCGACGTTCCTTGCGCATATAAGTCCGAACTGGTGACTGGTGTTAAAACGACGGAAAAAGCAATAGTAACGGCAAACAGAAATTTTACGGTCTTTTTTACATTCCAATTCATAGATCTATCCCCTTCATTTTTTCTTCTTTTTTGTTGCAATGAATAGCCGAAACCAATATTCCTCCATTCACTCTCCCCCCTTTTCCCCACGAAAAAAAGACCCAAAACGAGCAAGAATGAGTACCATAAATATGGCCACTCTCGCATCATTTCGGGTCTTGCCTGAGAATTCAGTCACAATCCCACTTGTATAGTTTTTACAAGTACATTCTATGCCGAAAAAACAGGTTAATCAATAGGATAAAAGTAACAAAGGTGCGTGCTGAATTTAGCTCATGCAAATGATCCAATATACGTTTGGAAAATCTCTACTCGTACACGCGTACCTCCACCAGCTCCGCATGCCCGCTGCCGTTTGTCTCGCGAACCACAATTCGGATGCGGTCTGCCGGGATTGCTTCATTTAAATGGTGGACACGCTTGCGTTTGCGGTTACCGCGCTCTTGAACGAGCACCCTCCACTCCCCGTCACCCCAGGCTTCAAGATCATAATCTTTGACAAGTTCAGGAATAACCGCGAACGGTGTCTCATGATGGTGAAGGTTAATCAGGTCTTCATTGACATCATCATTAAAGGTCAAATGAATCTCGCTCAGCCGGATCGCCGCATCCCATTCAAGCTCAAGCCACTCGTTCTGTCCGGCTTTCATTTTATCCGACGCCCACATATGCGGTCCGCCGTAAGGACGGGCATAACCATCGATTACCTTCTCCGCTCCATAGGCCCCTGTATCGACGGCGAAGCAGAACGGCTGCCTCACGAGCGATCTCATGCTCCACTCTACGACGGGCTGATCCGGCTGACGCTCCTCGAGATCGGACGATACGTTCGGCTTTTGCCCCCGCTCGAAAGCTAATACGCCCGACATCGGCACGGCAGACTTATAGAGGCTGACATGCTTATTCGCACGAATAATTAGAAATACATTATGCGGCCTAGCATCGACATCGGCTATCCCATCTACCGGGATCGTAATCCATTGTTTGCCGCCGGATATAAGCGGGAGCTTATGCTCTGATTTAAGCGAAGCCGGAACATAGTTTTCTGCACGTCCCGTTTCCCACAGCTCAACGATGAGCTCTGTCCGCTCACTTGCCGCTAAAAGCAGCTCAAGCTTGCCTATCGCTCCCTCAACCGGGAACAATAAGCCCACGTCTGACGCAAGCGGATACGCTTCAACCGGCTGATCCAATCGTATCCGTGTCATCGTGCTTGATGCGCTGGCCCGACTCTGCAATGCTTTATCCGCCGCATCCTCGTTTCGAATGCCTATAATCGAAGCATCGTTCCTCAGCATCACCTGCTGAAGCTCTGCCCTATGATTTTCACGCAATTCCCGCGGGGATATTCCTTTCATCACGCTCAATGCGGCACCCGTTCCGGCCGCTTCACCCATGACTGCGCATGTTGCCATAACCCTGGTCGTTCCGAAGGCAACATGCGTCGCGCTCACATTGCGGCCTGCGAATAATAAATTGCTTACATTGCGGGAGTACAGAGATCCAAAAGGAATATGGTAGATGCCGTCTGCGTAGAGATGCTTCGATCCGCTTTCGGTTGCGTACATCCCTTGCGGCGGATGCAGGTCGATCGACCAGCCGCCAAAGGCGATCCGGTCAACGAACGGCCGTTGTCCGATAATATCATGCTGCGTCAAAATCGTATCGCCGATAAAGCGCCGGTATTCCCGCTTGCCCGGAAGCGAGCCTACCCATTCCAGCGTCATCGTATCGGCATCGAATTGGCCGGAATTTTTTATATAATCCCAGATCCCATAAATAACCGACCACAGCTCATCCCGAATCCGTTCGTTCTCGTGTACGGTGTCAAGCTCTCCACCCCACTCGATCCACCAATAGTGGCAGCCCGAATCGCCGCTGCGAATAACCCGTTTAATCGGAATAGACGTCTGTGTAATATCTTTCGCAAAGGAAGGCGGTACGTAGCGAACCGGCTTGCCCGTATCTTTGGTGTAGAAAAGCAGGGTGCTGCCAAGCGTAATGTCGTCCGCAGCCTCGGGAGCCCAATCCTCGCCGAATTCGCTCCGGGCTTCACGGCCGATGCGGTACATTGCGCCTGTCAGGAAACCAACCAGTCCATCCCCGGTGCAATCGATAAAAGCATCGCTCTCAAAGCGGATGAGCCGCTCCGAGCCCATCATCCAGCCGGTTACGCTGCGGATGACGCGCGATTCCGCATCCCCGTCCGCTTCCGCCTCCCTCACATCCGTGTTCAAGTATAGGCTGATATTCGGTTCAGAGCGCACGGCTTCAAGCAGCGTCAAATCCCATAAATAAGGATTGCCCTCCGGGTTCCGGTACTGATTCTCTACAAAAAGCTCACCCATGATGCCGGTCTCGCGGGCATACCGGTTAATGCCATGGCCCGTCGCTCCGCATACCCATACGCGTACCTCCGAGCTCGAGTTGCCCCCAAGCACCGGACGGTTATGAACGAGAGCTACCTTTTGTCCCAAACGAGCTGCCGCTATAGCAGCGCACAGGCCGGCTAATCCTCCGCCAACTACCGTCACGTCCGACTTTACAGCTTCATGCTTCACGCTAATTCCTCCATTATTAGCCTTTCACAGCCGAGCTGGAAATGCCTTGAATAATATATTTCTGACCGATAAGGAAAATGACGATCATCGGAATGATCGCCGCGGAAGAAGCCGCCATCATGCCGTTGTAGTCAATGTTGTTTTCAAGTATGAAGTTTTGGAGGCCCAGCGGGATCGTATACAATTCAGGGCTGGTCAGAAACACGAGCGCATTCTCGTAATCATTCCAATGCCAAGAAAAATCGATAATAGCGAACGTTGCAAGCGCCGGTTTAGCTAGAGGCAGAATGAGCCTAAAAAAGATTTTAATGTGGCCCGCTCCATCCATGAACGCTGACTCCGTAATTTCCTTGGGGATGCTCATGAAGAACTGTCTAAGCATAAACACGCCGAAGATAGAGAACATTCCCGGCAAAATCAGCGCCCAATGCGTGTTATAAATATTCATCCAGTTAAAAATAACAAATTTCGGTACAAAAATAACCTGCGGCGGAATCATCATCATCGATAGATAAACGAGAAACAAGCTATCGCGTCCTTTGAATTCAATGCGCGCAAAACCGTAGGCGGCCAAAGCGGACATAAATACAGCGCCGGCCGTACCGAGCACCGATACCTTAACCGAATTCCAGTAGTAGGATACAAAGCTATAGTCTCCGGTCCAGATCCGGATATGACTGCGTAAGTCCAGCCGCGAGGGCAGCCATTTGACGAACACCTCGCTCGGGCTTTGGAAGGACGTGCTGATCATCCAGAGAAAAGGAATGATCATGAATACACCGGCGAGCAGCATGACGATCGTTAAGGGCAGCTTTGTTTTGACAGAACCGGCTAAATTATTCATACGATGCACTCCTTTCTAATAGTGAA
The DNA here is from genome assembly GCF_003337375.1 of Paenibacillus prosopidis. Taxonomy (GTDB): domain Bacteria; phylum Bacillota; class Bacilli; order Paenibacillales; family Paenibacillaceae; genus Pristimantibacillus; species Pristimantibacillus prosopidis. The sequence goes on along the minus strand of NZ_QPJD01000006.1, from coordinate 267,101 downwards.
CCCAGCGCTTTTGACCAATCCACTGGATGACGGTGATGAGCATAATGACAGCAAATAGAAACCAGGAAATCGTTGAAGCATAACCCATCTCGTAATAGCTGAAGGCTGTCTTATAGACGTACAGCGATAAAATCGTTGTGCTGCCGCTTGGTCCGCCTTGCGTAATCGCTTGAATGAGCGAGAATGATTTCATCGTCATGATAAGCCCTGTAATAAGCAGCAGGAAGGTGGTCGGACTAACGAGAGGCCATATGATTTTCCAAGTGATTGTCCCTGTCTTCGCGCCGTCGATTTTGGCCGCTTCCAATTGCTCCGTTGATATTTCCTGCAATGCAGCCAAGTAAATAATCATGTTGTAGCCCATCATGAACCAAATTTGCACGACATCGATCGCATACATTGCGGCATCCGGATCCGCGAACCAGCCAGGCGGCGATACCATCCCGACCCATCTAAGCGCTTCATTGATTGGACCATGCGTGGGCTGGAACAAAAGCATCCATACGAATGCAACGGCAACGCCGCTTGATATATACGGCAGGAAGAACATACCTCGAAGCAGGCCCTTCAGATATACGCTGCGATTCAGTATGAGAGCGACCGCAAACGCAAGGATGAGCGACACCGGAACGGATAATAGGAAGATGGCCGTATATTTAATGGAGCTATAGAAGTTTTCGTCCTGGAACAACCGCTTGAAGTTGTCCAATCCGGTGAACGACACGTCCGGATTGGCAAATTGATAGTTCGTAAACATGAGAACGAAAGAAAATAAGGCCGGCAGGATAAAAAATAATAAGATTCCTAGCATGTTCGGCAGGATGAACGCGTAACCCATCCAGCCTTGCTTTTGCAGCCAGCTTCGCCGTTTCACGGTATCGCCGCCTTTCGCATCTCAGATTTGGGCAGAAAAAAAGAAGAAGGAAGCGGATGTTCCTTCTTCTCCCCGCTGCAGAATGTGTTATTTAATAAATTCCTGATGACGCTTCGCCATATTTTTGAGTGTCGTATCGATGTCCTGTTTGTTCAGAAAATATTTCTCAAACTCTTCTTTGCGGGCATCGATTACCTGTTGAGGGACGCTTAGTTGGAAAGATTCGAACTTGCCGAATACAACGTTATTCAGAGATTCTCGATCGTATTTATCTTCAACCCCCTTCAACATCAGATCAATAGCTTGCTTACTGTCTACGGATTTGGAGGAAGGGATACGTCCGCCGCTCGCCATCGGCAGCATGCCGCCGTCTGCATACCACTGCGCGAATTTCCAAGCCGCTTCCTGGTTTTTCGATTTCGCATTGATGGACAGCACGTCGCCAAGTCCGCCCGGATATTTGAAATCCGTTTGCTCCTTATTCACTCTTGGTATGGCTGCAAATGCAATTTGGAAGTCATGCGGGTAATCCTTCAGATTGTTCGCGTTGCGGAAAATGAATTCCCCAGCCGTCAGCATCGCCGCTTCACCCTTCAGGAACATCGTGTCGACCGGCATTTTGCTTGTCAATTGCTCGCTATATTCCGGCGTAGATTTATCCTTGAACATCATGTTGTGTAAAATTTCGAAGTTTTGCTTCCAGAGCGGATTGTCGAAATTGGAGGTTCCGTCCGCTTTCGTTACGCCAAGACCTGCAATCGTGCCATCCAATGTAGCCGTATAAGCCGCTTCGTGCTGGAGCAAGCCATATACATTATCCTTTTTCAGCTTGGCTGCGTACTGCTGCAAATCGGACCAGGTCCAATCAATTGGCGGCACCGGCAGGCCGGCCTCATCGAGCTTTTGCTTGTTTAACCAAATAAATGCCATGTTTTTCTTTGTCGGCAGCCCATAGTACTTATCAGCAATTTTCCATTGCGCCGCATCCGGTCCCATTTGTTCGTCGACCTTATAATCCGTCAGCGTGCTAAGGTCTACTGCAAGTCCGGCGTCGACGCGCTTTTGCAGCCGTGTCAGCTGATAGTTCATGTAAAGATCGGCGTCTTGCCCCGTCATGAGAGCGGTATCCAATTTCAAATTGCCCGGGTCATCATTTACGAAACGGATGTATTCCACCTCAATGTCCGGATTTTCTGCGTTCCAGGCCTCTACCACCGCCTGCGGACCGGCTTCGGCAGGTACTGCGCCCCAGAGCTTCAGCTTAACCTTCTCGGCCGGCTTGTCTGTTGGAGCCGGGTCCGTATTGGGTTTATTCCCATTCGTATTTCCGCCCGCTCCACCCGAGCATCCGCCAATAACGAGCGCCGTGATAAGAAAACACACCACAGTGACTAACCACTTACTTCTTCTCATTTGCTTATCCCCCTCTAGCAATTAAGTTGTACTCTACGTCTATAACTGTATCATCCGGCGGACAAAAGGGGGATGAACGGCGTTTGGCGATTCATAGAACGATTTTTTGTTTCTCAATCGTTATACCGTTTGCGGTATTCGCTTGGCGTAATCTCGCACCAGCGCTTAAATATTTTGATAAAATAGTTGTCGTTCTCGAATCCAACCTGTCTTCCGATATCGCTGACCGTCCGTCCCGTCTCCGTCAAAAGCATTTTTGCCGCTTGAATGCGGCAGTTCTGAATGTAGCTGGTTAATGTCGAGCCTGTCTTCTTCTTAAACAAGTCACTCACATAGCTGGCGTCCATCCGAATCAGCTCCGCAAGCCCTTTTAGCGTGATTTCCTCGGCATAATGCTCTTCAATATACGAAATAATCCGGTTCATCTCCGGGTGATCCGTGGGCTCTGCCTGCCTTTTATCCGGGAACCACTTATCGACCTTGCGAAGCCGTTCCCTCTGCTCAAGCTCATGAGACACCTTTTCCATCGCCTGCCTCAGTCCATTCACGTCCATGGACAGCTTGAGCAAATAGCCCGATGCGCCATACTCGAGCGATTGGCGGGCGTATTCGAACTCACTCATACAGGTCAGCATGACAAACCGGCACTCATAGCCTTCCTCCCGCGCCGCCTTAAGCAGCTTGACCCCATCCATCACCGGCATCACGATATCGGAAATAACGACATCAGGCTTCAATTCGCGAATGAGCCCAAGCGCCTCATTTCCGTCACCGGCTTCACCCACGATTTCAAAAGGAATGGCTGCTTTCTGCATCAGCTTGCGCAAGCTCGCCCTTGCATGCTGCTCATCCTCAACGATTAATGTCCGCCACATTGGTTTTGTCCTCCTTTTGGTACGGCTTCGACAACAGGAGCGGCAGGTGCATCAGCACCCGGGTGCCGTTTCCGTTGGAATCCAGCGATACGCCGGTACTCTGATCCTTGAAAATAAGCTGTAAGCTTTCGCGAATATTTTGAATGCCGATTCCCTTCCTCTTGCGGGACGCCTTCATCTCATTCGCCTTTTCCAATCCGACCCCGTTATCCGCAACCTCCAAATACAAAAGAGCATTTTTTGTTGTTGCCTTTATATGAATATGACCGTTCTGAAGCGACTGACCGAATCCGTGAAGCAAAGCGTTCTCTACCAGCGGCTGAAGGCAAAACTTCGGAATGAGCGCATATAACAGCTCGCCGCCTACCTCATAGCTGATCGTAATGCCATGGCCGAAGCGGGCCTTCTGTATATCCATATAGGAATCAATCAGGATCATTTCATCCTTCAAAAGGATAAGGTCGACCTCCGTGTTCAGCGTCGTCTCTAATATTTTGCCTAAAGAAACACAAATCTCATAGATATCATCCTGATCCCTCTCCAAAGCGATGCTCTTGACCGTGTTCAGTGTATTCAGAAGAAAATGAGGGTTCATCTGCGCCAGCAGCACTTGAAACCGCACGAATTGCTTCTGCCGCTCCTCCAGCTTCAGCCGTTCAAGCAAACCGTTAATATCGTTAATCATCATGTTAAAGCTCTGTGTCAGCGCCAGTATCTCTCCCCGGCCATCCTCCTTCAGATTAACCTTGAGGTTCGCTTTCACCGTGCTCTCCATCTTTTTCTGAAACCGTTTTAGCGGAACCGTGATGGTGGAGGATATGAAATAGATCAGTAAAACAAACAATAGGAGAATGAGGCTGAAGCCCAGAAAAAAACGCTGCTTAAGCTTATCCACCTCTTGGAAAAGAAGCGACAAGGGCACCTTCTTAACGATATATCCTTTAAGCTCAGGAATATAACTGAACGTGTACTGCTCCCGTTCCTGCTCATCCACCAATGCAGTGAATAACGCTTCACCTGAAGTGCTTACAATTTGCTCGACGACACTTTTTTTGATGGAATCTCCGGCTACGGACTGCAGAGTCGTATGGCCGGAAGCATCCAGCAGGAAATAAGCGCCTTCTCCTTGCCTGCCTTTGGTGGTGCGAATAAACCAATCCTCGTAGTCGATGCTGAACCTTCCATAGGCGAAGGGCTTCAAGCCGTCGTCGCGCAGCAGCTCGTAGAGACTTAGCATATTTCGGCTTTTCGTCTGCTCGCGATACACATAATTGGAGTCGGATGGATTCCAGAAATATCGCTCCCCACCTTCTTTCCCCAGCGCTTCGACCCAAGCTTCCCGCTTCAGCTCTTCATAATCCAGCGCATTGCTCGGGTTAAAAGAAGTATAGACATTGCTGTGGAGATCAAGAAGCGTATAATAAACTGTCGCCCCTGTCAGAAAAAAGCTGTTCTCGATGGCAGCGAACCTGTTCTCCACAATCGATTTCCGTTTAATGGCGTCATATTGTTCCGGGTTTTGCAAAGCAGAGCGCAGCGTCGTATCCTGCTCTAGGAGAAGTCCCGTTTTCATAACAATACTCATCACGTCCACGAAACTATTCTTAATATCCTCGAGCTGCTCCATATTTTTGGCAGCGGCATTTTCCTGAAGCACACGTTCCGTTTCTTTAAAATTATAGAGAACCAGCAGCGCGATAGGTGTCAGAACAAATAACAGAACTGCGAGTAGAATGCGGTTCTTAAACGTCTCGGGCGTTAACCGCTTAAACCACCGTATCATGTAAGCAGACCTCCTAAGCATCAGAATAACTAGCTTGCATCATTAACTTCATCAGCTAGAATATACACTAGTTATCCCATTTACGGAATAATAGTCGTATTTGTACATACGTAATAACGTCATGATCGATCGGGGAGCTACGCGCGCGGCAAAAAATAAAAATCGCCACATTGCTGTGGCGATTTTTATCAGGAAATCAGATTTTCAGACTGGATAAGTATTGATTAACGTAACGTTCACCATTCAAATCGGATATTACTTGCAAACGGAAGGACCTGGATGTTGCCCGATTCGGCGTCCGTCACCGGCTTCCCGTTGATGGTGACATTCTTGAATACGATATGCTCGACCGTCCTGTCCGCATCGTATCCGCTGATCTGCGACGGATTGCCGTTATCCCCGGTGAAGGAAATATTTTCGTAGCGGATTTGTTCGATCCGATTGCCCGGCACCGGATTGTACTTCGGGTTGAAGAGCACGCGGATATCGAACAGCCGTCCGAGCTCGAACGGTTCAACCCGGATATTCCGGTAGGTTACATTTCTGACCGTATTGTTATCGCCGCAGTTAATCGACATACAGCCCCGATAGTCGGGCTGCGGCTCATGATGCTCGAGCACATCGATATTTTCGAACAGGACGTTCTCGATGACGTCCCCTTTATGGTGATTGCCGTGCCCGCCGAGATTCATCGGGTGCGCCACGTCCGCCCATAAGACGGAATTGCGAACGGTAACATTCCGCGTGTCTCCCTGGTAATCCCAACGGCTGGCGTAAACCGCGATGCAATCGTCGGAATTGCGCATAAACACGTCCTCGATCTCGATATCCGAGCTGGCCATCATATCGATCCCGTCCGACCAGCCTTTTGTGCTGAATGCTTTGAAGTTCGAAATCCGGATCTGCTCGGACTTGCCGATATAGATGCTGTAATGCGGCGGATCGATAAGGGCAATTCCCTCGATGCGAATCCGCTTGGAGAAGATGATGCGTACCCCGCGGAATGCGGAAAATCGCCCGAATTCGGTCAAGTAAAGAACGCCTCTGCCGCGGACCGTAACATCGCTGACGGAGTTGCAAACCATCGAGCCCGCGACCGCTGCTCCTCCGGCGATATAAACCGTCTTCCCCGACGGGATGGGCAAAATCACTTCCTCTAAATGATGCATGCCAGGCCCGAAATAGAGCGTATGCGTATCGCTGCCGTCCGTTCCAGCTGCTGTCAGCAGCGCCAGAAGGTCTTCGGTCCGGTGGATGCCCGGCTTAACGTAAGCGACGCCCGGCCCGTCAGGGGACGGCGCATCCTGCTCGAGCGGATTGGCGAACAGATGCAGATTATGGAACCTGTCGCCGTTCACTTCCACCGACAGCTTTTGTGGACTATCAATGGTAAACGTGATCGTGTTGCCGTTAAGCGCATAAGTAACCCCACGCGACAACGGACGAATCACGCAGTCGTTTACTGTCCCCTCGTTCTTTGTAACCGCAATCTCAATCGGGCCCGAGCAATCGAACATCGCCATAGAGGCATGTCGGACCTGATGCATGTCTACTTTGACATCATAGACGAAGAGCTGCTCCCATTCGCCGCCCGCCGGTCTTGCCCTAACCGTGAAATCATGATTTTCCGCTACCCCCGCGGGTCCCGGATACGTAATCAGTTTTGTTTCCTTTGTCATGTTGTTACCTCCAACTGAGTTAGTTTAATTACCGCCGTATCAAATTTTCGGTTACTGGCGTTAATTCATCCTGAACAACCTCGTCTTATATGATAATAATGCACATTGGCACAATACTTTTCACTCGTTATTGAGTTCGCTTATAGGTTCTAAATAAATAGCTGATCCTCCCGAGCTTTCCAAATGAAATTCAAGTATGGAATCGTTGGTAACCTCGACAGATCGAATACCCACCTTTGTGCGAGTTTCAAGTTCCGGTACATCCTCATAAATCTGTGCGGTATATTTATTCCCGGCATTCAGAAAATGCAGCGGAATTTTCACAGTACGGACGTTCTCATTATTAATGCATCCAATAAACCATTTGCTGTCCTTACGTCTTGCAATAATGGCATACTCTCCGATCTCACCCGATATCCCGATCGACTCGTCCCAAGTTACCGGAAGTCGCTCCCAGAATTCAATTTCCTCCTCACCATGCCAATCCGACGGCTTATCATACCAAAACATCATCTGCATAGGACTATACACAATAACGCCCATAGCCAGCATATGTGCATGTGTTACCTTCAGCCGTTTATCAAAATAGCAAAGCGTATAATCACCGGCCCCTGCCTGAAAACGCACAAAAGGTAATGTTGTGTTATGTGCAGCCGTGGGAAAATGTTCGTTTCCCCGAATACCCTCCTGTGTAAGTACATTAGGGTAGGTACGTGAAAGGCCTGTCGGGCGGTAGGCATCATGTATATTTACCATTAAACCATATTCATGACACTTTTTTACTGCATCTATCAACCAACGCGTCGACTCTTGAGGTCCTACTTTCACAAAACCCAATTTAATACCTGCTATTCCCCATTCTTTCCATACAGGAAGTGCAGCGTCCAAATACGGTTCTGCAGCGGTTCTATCAACATATAGGAATATCCCTATGCCTTTCTCCTTGCCATACGAAATGACTCTCCTTACATCCAGGTCCCGGTCGGAATCTTCCCTTCTTGGATCAATTGCTTTATTTTCCGAATCGAGCGATCCATACCAGCCTCCATCAAAAAGAATGTATTGGAACCCATGGTCTGCACAAAAATCGATACAGGCAAACGCACTTCGGGTAGACAGCAACATATCCCTGAGTGCTTTTCCGGGCTTTACATATGTATAATCTTCAGCATTGCAAGCCTCACTTAGGTTAAGCACCATATCGCTCCGACATAGCAATTCCGCTGCATGATCTGCAAGTATGAAAGTACGCCATGGCGTTGCAAACGGGGTAGTTCCTTCCACAGAAGAGGATATACTGTCATCTTCATCTTCGTTTAAAGTAAAACCGTATCCTACATAATCATCTTGCCTAAATAGTCCGCACAAATGTCCTGACAAATGTACTTTTAATGTGTTTTCGGCTTCTTCATCCTTTACAATCAACATTCTTGCGTAATCTGTCAGCCCTGCTTCATGAATAAGAACATATCCGCCTTCCGGTAATTGCACTGCGAATGGACGTTCACAATAGCCGCTCACATCACCGACTTGCTTTATCGTGTATTCCCCTTCTACTCCATGCTCTTCCCATGCAAGACTTCCTTCTGGAAAGGTAAAGCTTGTATCTTCTTGGATAATGGTAAAACTTTTTAATTTTTCCTGCTCCGGTATTACGTATTGCAATGCAGTACCTTCAAAATAGGCACGCAACCGGATTTCCATTCTCCGTCCCAGATCGTCTTCCACGCAAACCGTTGCCTCTTCGAAACTATCATCAATCTCAGCCCGTTCTCCGTATATCGGTTTCCATGTACCTGCCACATTTCTTTTGGTTACTTTTGTTATCGTAAACCTGTCACATAATGGATGGGAATCGGCAAGGTGCAGTCCAAGCCTGGAAGGAAGAACAACCTCAGCCCCATTACGCTTAACGGTGTACCATATTTTCCCGCTATCATCTAAACTCAAGCAAATACTATTCTCTCCATATGATGCTTCTACCATCGTACTTTCACCTCAAAATATATATTGCGATCCAGGACGATCTTCTTTCAAGGCACCAAATGAAGATATCCGTTTCGAGCAGATCGGATTAGCCCAAAGGTTCTTAATCTAGCTTAGACTAGCAAATCATGCTTATTTCATCAATTTCAAAATCATTTACTTTATTTTGATTTCTTTAGAATCTTGTGCCCGATAGCGTGTAACATCAAAAAACCGCTCACCCCCGAACGGAAATGAGCGGCATATACTCAAGTATTCAATATGCTTAGTTTACAATCTGCCATCTTTGATTAGCGCTGCTGCCTCCTCCCCATAGGCCCAGGTCAGACCCGTTGGTCGTACGGCCTATCCCGTCCAGATATAACCCTGTTGCGCGGTTTTGGAGCCGCACATTGTTTCCTATGACTAATGAAATACCACTCCCCAAGGTCTCTCCGTTATTCTCAATAATCAGCTTCCCATTGTCGGCAGTAATAATAATTCATGCTTATCCCCTTCCAAAAAATCGTAAAAGTCCAATTATATTGCTTATTAAATGGGATCCGATACATCCATTCGACTCTTGTGAATATTGAACCTCTTCGTCTTCCTGCATGATACTGACCTAGCGCTTATCGCCGCTATATATGCGGAGAAATCGGCCGAGCCGTTAATTACCCAACCCGGATGTATCCATAAAAGCGATCGACTCTCCCGCCTTCCCTTCCGTTTCAAACAAAATGACTTCGTTCATCCCCTGCTTGAGCAGAGGAGCAGGCACGTACAATCTCGTCTGCGGGCCGATCTCCCAGAAGCGCCCTAGATTAAAGCCGTTCACGAACGCCACTCCCTTGCCCCATCCCGTAAAATCGAGAAAGGTGTCGCCGGTCTCCTCAATCTCCAGTTCAAATCGGTAAAAGGCGGGCGTTCCGGAGCGGAAAGGCTTGGAAAAGTCCAGCTTGTCCAAATTATCGAGGGAAAGGCTATATTGGCTCCAGCCGCTTTGGAAAGCGCCATTCACGATTACGCCGCCCTTTATCCCTTTGTGCTGGCTGTTCATTTTGACCGAATAATTGACCCTTCCCATATTTTCTACCAGAATCGAAAGCTCATTTTCCGGCTCCGTCAGTTCAAAGGTCTCTTTACCCTCCATCTCCAGATCGTCTTTCGTAAACAGATGATTACCGTTCACGTACACATGCGCGCGATCCGTGCATTGAATGAGCCGGAAGTCCTCGATGAGCCTGTTTTTGCCCAAATTCATCTTGTACAGCACATAACCGAATGGCTGATTCAGAGCTTCCATCGTAAGCGGATACGGCGACTCGACCGGCTGCGCCAGCCGATTCTCCACAGAGAACAGGGATACCTTCTCTTTAACCTCCACCTCGCCGTATGCTTTTTTTCGGATATCGGTGGACAATTTCACCTCCGGCAGCTCGGTATAACGGGCTATCACTTGCTGAAACGCCTGATATTTGGGCGTAATATCACCGCTCTCGGTCAGCAGCGCATCGTAATCGTAAGAGGTCGTGTCCGGCGCCAGCTTTTCGTAGTAGTTGGCTCCGCTTGTAAAGCCGAAGTTGGTCCCTCCATGGAACATGTAAATATTGACGCTGCCTTCTTCCAGAATATCGGCCAATTCCTGCGCTGCGCTGTCCGCATCCCTCGTGTGGTGCTTCCCGTCTCCCCAGGCATCGAACCAGCCGATCCAGAATTCCATCACCATGAGAGGCCGGTCTTGTCCATGGAAGCGCTTAAGACGGGCGAAATGTTCCTTAATATTGGAGCCGCAATTGATCGTCGGCAAAGCGGCCTCCTGAATGGATCCATTGTCCAGCAAATCGTGCCAGGGGCCGTCCGAAGTAACCAACGGCACATTAGCGCCATGCTTCGTCATCAGCTCGGCCAGCGCGTGCAGATACGCCTTGTCGTTGGCATACCCGCCATATTCGTTCTCCACTTGCATCAGAATAATCGGGCCGCCGTCGGCAATTTGCATATCCCTGAACTCCGCGAACAGCCGTTCATAATAGCGGTCAATCTTATCCAGATAAGGCTGGTAGCTGAAGCGCAGCTTCATGTCCCCGTCCCGCAGCAGCCAGAACGGCAGTCCGCCAAATTCCCATTCGGCGCAAATGTACGGGGACGGCCGCAGAATGACATACAGCCCAAGCTTGCCGGCCGTTTGAATAAAGGCGCGAATGTCATACATTCCTGCAAAATGGTATTCGCCTTCCCTCGGCTCGTGCATATTCCACGGAACATAGGTTTCCACCGTGTTGCATCCAAGAGCTTTCAGCTTCTCCAGTCGATCCTGCCAATATTCGGGCACGACGCGATAGTAATGAATGGCGCCTGATATAATTTTAAACTGTTTGTCATGCAAATAAAATTGATCTCCGATTGTGAATGCTTGATTATGATCTTGCACACTCATACCTCCAAAACTTATTTTTCTATTATTTTCTGTTGCCATGCTATTTAAGATACAGCTTAACTTCTTGATGGCATCAGCTTGCTTCATGATGGTTTGCCTGGGTATTCCTGCCGTGTATATCCATCCGTTGGAATCTCGCCGGCAACGTCACCAGCTTGAAGCGCGACATACTGATTCGCGCCATTCAGACTCACCGTTGTAACTGTCATATTCATGTTAAACTCCCTTACTTTGAAAGCAACATGATCAATCCTCCGCTCCAAGATTTAACTCAAACTCCTTGTCGCGGTCACAGATCAGCACATCATCCACAACCTCCAGCTTGGCAACCTGAATGGACGAGCGGCGCATTTCATAGCCCGAATCTTCATTATGTCCTATCACACGACCAGGATGAGTGAAATAAAAGATATACCCCTCTTCTCCTTGTACGACCACATCCGCGTGAAGGCCAATCGTCCCGTCATTCTCACGTTTGCCGGGTTGGTCGAGAATGATGCCGTTTCGTTCCCACGTCTCAAGATCATTCGAGCGGTATACGCCTTGACCGCGCCACTCGTCTACGATCATCCAATAATAGCCGCCTAAGCGGAACACATTCGGTCCTTCGTGGCCTCTTTCGGTTATCACCGGACCAATCGGCTGCCAATCATACAGATCCTTGCTCTCGGCAGCGTAGGTATGATTCCACTGCTTAAACCACATTCGAAACATGCCGTTCGGCAGCCGATACACACAGGCATCGATCACGTTCTCTTCACTAATGCCAAGCGTGGACTGGAATTCCCAGCGAATAAGGTCGGGGCTTGTATAATGCCTGATACGAGCCTTGCCCGTCCAATCTTCCGGTACGCCGTGGACATATGTGACATACATATGGTACAGCCCATCATGCCATATGATTTCAGGCGCCCAGAACGTATTTCTGCCCCAGCCTGTTTCGAGACCTTCCAGGGTTCCCCGGTATAACCAGGTTGATCCGCCATCCGATGAAGAAGCAACACCGAGATCGGTGCCATGCACCCATCCGAATTTCGGACCTTCCTGTGTTGCGCGGCGGTTCGTATAGATCATCCACCATTCCTTGGCCTGCCGATTCCAAATTACTACAGGATCTGCCGCACCGTCATAGATGGGATCCCTAAACAATGGCGATTTCATTCATTCTCGTCTCCTCTTTCAGCTTTTATCCGCAACGGCAAGCCCCAAGTGGCTTACATGGCTCCTGCGGCCTCATAACCAAATCGATCTACATCGATATAACCCTGTTCACTCTCGCAGTTATAGCTATATAACCCGATCCGATCTCCCCTATAATTCCCCCACCCCAGCTGATACGCGTCTCCAAAGCTTGTGAAATGCACCCCATCGACGCTATATTTGAAGCGGTTTATTCCGTCTATGTTCCAAACAGACCTTAACCAAAGGGCGCTGCCTGTTAATTTCGGCCCCCATGCAATCGTTCCCGAGCTGTTGAACTTCAGGACCCTTGTCCCATTCAGTTGTTGTACGCCAATCGTGCAATAGGTTTGCGCAAAATGGCAAAGGCCCGCTTCTTGTCCGTCAGCCATGCCGCCGATCTCTATTTTCACCGTTGCCTCGTTGTGTATGGTTCTGAACGCTCTTTGTGAAAGGACGTTGCAGATGGTAAAAAAATTGTCCTTATCGATAGGTTGGCATGCGTGCAGACGCAAATAGCCGGGCCGCTCCGTTAATGACCACTTATCTGCTCTTGGCTGATGGTTCCATTCCCAATACGGCTCAAGATCAGCTCTATCAAAATCGTCGTATGTAGAAAGAACCGTTGCGGGATACCCGTTAATCGGCTTCCTGCCTCCCCATACCATCTCTCCGACTCCGTCGCCGTCCGTATCTTCTCCGATGATCGGCCATCCGTCAACCCACGTTACGGGCAGCAAATGAAGTGTTCTCCCCTCGTAAATACCCGCATGTCCTTGGTGAGAAACAAAATACCACTCTCCGGAGGGAGTCTGAACAAGCCCGCCTTGATTAGGCTCCCGATCTACTTCCTTGCCGTGCGTATGGATAAGCTCCTTTTCCTCGTATGGCCCATAGATATGCTTTGACCTCAACATCATGACGACTCTAACGTCACTGCCTGCCTCAAAGCGAACCTCACTGTGGAAGAAATAGTAGGTTCCATTTATTTTGTAGAGCTTATTGGCTTCGCTCCCCTTGTACTGATGGATTATCGTATCGCTGTCATGCAATAGCTCTTTGCCGTCATCGCTTAGTTTAAATAAATGGATATTATAGTTATCGGCAAAATTGGTGGCAACCAAGTAGCCTTGTCCGTCATCGTCCCAAAACGGACAACAATCATCCCAACCGGCAACCTCCCAAACATGATGGAGCGGCTCCCAAGGCCCAGCCGGATCGGAAGCCGTGCTCATAAACAATCCTTCATCGGGCGTGAAGAAATACACCCAATATTTATCCTTGTGGAATCGGATGGCGCCGGCCCAGACTCCTCTGCCGTAACGATTCATGCGATCGTAATTGTATTCCGGGCCGATGCTTGTTAAGTCTTGTACAACATGCCCGATCATTCTCCAATTCACAAGATCCTTGGAATGCAGCACCGCCATCCCCGGCGAACAATGCAAAGTAGAGGAGATGCCGTAATAATCATCCCCGACACGAATGACATCCGGATCGCTATAATCTCCCGGCAATACAGGATTGACATAGGTTCCGTCCCCCTGATCCCCCCAAGCTCCCTTCTTCGATAACAGATTGTAGTGATCCTCCATAAATAGAGTCTCCTTTCCATTCCTGATTTCACATTATGCATAATATAATACTTTCTTCTTTTGACTTTAATATCATGCTTATGAGTGTTCAAGTTCGCATTATTTGAAAATGTCGATTTGATGCATTTTGAACCTGTCTAGACAACACAAATAGGGTGCAGAGCACCCCTATTCGCTATAGGATTAAGAAGTCAATGCAGGAGAAGGTAAGACGGGCTTACCTGCAAGCTATCCTTCTCTTTCCCGCCTGTTACAATCCCGCAAGGGCAGCGATCTCGCCGGCAGAGAGAGCTTGGTTATAGATCCGGAAGTCGTCCACTCGCCCGTCGAGATAAGGGTCGGCGGTATATTGGGAACGGCCGACACTATTTTGAGTCGTAGCGCCCAGATCCGACGGTTTAATGGTCATCGACGTATTGCTCCCCACTTCAAGCCCGTCGACATAGAGGGTGCCGGTCGAACCATTTAACGTGACGGCCACATGATGCCAGCCTCCCGTTGGCAGCGCCGACTGCCCATTAATGATTTGTTCGCTTGAACCGTTGTTTTTGATCGCAAAACGAATTTTTCCGGTCGCCCCATTTTTCGGCGTGAGGAACATATTGGTCGAAGTTCCGGAACCGAAATCAAAAATACGCGTCCAGTTGTTAGCGCTATCCAGATTCACCCAAGCCGCAATGGTGATCGTGTCGGCCCCGGAGGCGATACCGGAAGGAAGGGCAATATAGCCGTTTGTTCCGTTAAGATCCGCTGCATTGCCGGCTTTACCTGTCGTCCAGGCTGCGCCGCCATTCATCGTCCCATGATTGAAATCTCCTGACGAGTCTGCAACTGTTATCCCGCCGGTTTGGTCAAATTTATACCAGGCGATCAGGCCGGGTGCGGCTAGCGCGGCGATCTCGTCGGCAGGAAGAGCTTGGTCATAAATACGGAAGTCATCCACTCGTCCGTCGAGATATGGATCCGGGTACTGGGAGCGGCCGATCCAATTCTGAGTGGTGGCGCCCAGATCGGACGGTTTAATGGTCATCGAGGTATTGATTCCCACTTGAGCTCCATCAACATAGAGAGTGCCGGTCGAACCATTTAACGTGACGGCCACATGATGCCAGCCTCCCGTTGGAAGCGCCGATTGGCCTTCAATGATTTGCTCACTCGAATTATTGTTTTTGATCGCAAAGCGGATTTTGCCATTGGCTCCGTTTTTCGGCGTAAGGAACATACTGGTCGAAGTCCCGGAACCAAAATCAAAAATACGCGTCCAGTTGCTCACACTATCCAGATTCACCCAAGCCGCAATGGTGATCGTGTCGGTACCGGAGACAATACTGCCAGGAAGAGCAATATAGCCGTTCGTTCCGGCAAGATCCGCAGCGTTGCCGATTTTACCTGCCGTCCAGGCTGTACCGCCATTCATCGTCCCATGATTGCCGTTTCCGGATGCGTCTGCGGTTGAAGTTCCGCTTGTTTCGTCAAGGTTATACCATGATATGAGGCCCGCGACCGGCATACCATCGGTTGTTGCGGAAGCAATTGCCGACATGTCCGATTCTCCTATTGCATTCACTGCCGTTACCTTGTAATGGTAGGCAGTAATCGGCTTTAATCCCAGGCTGGTATACGATGTTCCTGTAATCACATTACTATTAACCTTTGTATAGACGGCATTCTCCGCCAAAGAATCGGCGATGTAAACATGATAACCCGTTGCTCCCGTTACTGCCGGCCAGCTTACGTTAATCGATCTATGGTCTGCTGTCGCAGCTGTCACACCCGTCGGTGCTGCCGTTACGGTTACCAAGGTTTGTCCGTTCATCACACTCGTAACTTCAGATGAACTTATCGCGCGGTTATAGATTCTGAAATCATCCACTCGTCCGTCGAGATACGGGTCGGAGTATTGGGACCGTCCGATCCAATTCTGCGTCGCCCAGCCCAGATCGGACGGTTTCATGGTCATCGACGTATTGCTTCCCGCTTGGGCGCCGTCAACATAGAGAGTTCCGGTTGAACCGTTTAATGTGACCGCCACATGATGCCACCCTCCCGTTGCCAGCGCCGATTGGCCTTCAATGATTTGCTCACTCGAATTATTGTTTTTGATCGCAAAGCGGATTTTTCCATTGGCTCCGTTTTTCGGCGAAAGGTACATATAGGTAGAAGTTCCGGAACCGAAATCGAAAATTCGCGTCCAGTTGCTCACGGTATCCAAATTAACCCACGCCGCAACCGTGATCGTGTCGGCATCGGAGACAACGCCGGCAGGAAGCGCAATATAGTCGTTTGTCCCGTCAAGAACTACTGCGTTGCCTGTTTGCCCGGTTGTCCAGGCCGCGCCGCCATTTACTGTCCCGGTTTTGCCATATCCAGATGCGTCTGCGGCTGAAGCTCCGCTAGTTTCATCAAATTTATACCAGGCTTTTAAATCGGTGTCGACGATGACTTTTACGGTTGCATGATAAGCTTGCCCGTTAAATGTCCCGGTAATCGTAGCTGTACCTGCGTTAATCCCCGTCACCAAACCTGCCGAATCGACAGTTGCCACGGCCGGGTCGGATGAAGCAAAACTCGCTTGGCTTGTGAGAACTTGGCTGCTTCGATCCGGATGAATGACCCTTAGTACGGATTGATGCGTATGGTTGACCTTAAGCTCATAATGGCTTACATCGAAAGCCGGAACGCTGTCTCCTCCGGTTGTGGCCGATACAACGGCAAACGTTGATCCTCCGGATACACGGACCTTATAATAGTAAATCGTGTTCGGTGTTAAGCCTGTATCGCTATAAGTCGTTGTTGTAACCGGTACGTTGTTAATCTGTATATAAGTTCCATTTTCTTCTGTGGATCTGTAAATGTTGTAGCCGAGCGCTCCAGATACAGCCGTCCAACCTAAGTTGATCGCATCCGAGCCGGCCATCGCTGCTGTCAGTCCTATGATATTACCTAAAGTGATCCGGTTGCTCAGTCCAACCGTCTTTGCCGCGTCAGGCGTGTACAACAACGTCGCCAGCGGATAATCCTTTCCTGCAACCTCCGGCATTCTCGTTTCGTACGCATAGGCCAGGTATTTGAATTTTTCCTGGGTCATATCCTGCCCTTCGATATATTTATAATAGTTATATAAAACACTGTTGAACCCATCGATTCTGCCTCTTAGATCCGGGTTAATCTGGTCAAAAATCTGACCGGAATAGCTTTGGTTTGCCACTGCTGGTGTCCATAATACATCATAACCCAGATGGTATTTCAGAGCATAAGTAGTCCCTTCCAACAGGCGGTCATTGAGGAAATTGAATGGATTCACCGCATTTGCGGCAGTAGACATTGTTCCGTCTACCGGGTCAACCTTCGTACCCTGGGCGTAGATGGTCTGCGCCAATGTAGACAATCCGGCGATATTAGCATAAGAATGTCCCACATCGCGACCCATTTCCATTAACTGTACATGATAATCCGACGGGTCGAGCGGTTCTCCTGTCATTTCATTTTTTGTCATCCATCGCATTTCATGCTTAATCGATCCGTTTCTTCCCCCATCATCGCCTAGTGCATTCACTGTTGATGCTTCTACGGCCTCCGCATACAGCTCCAGGTCATTGGTAAAGATCGCCCGCGCCATCGTTCCCATAACCGTAAACTGATGCTGGTTCATGAAAAAAGAATGAGGGTTATAAGTTACCGAGCAAAGCTCCATCATATTGGTAAAATTCTGAGTATCGGTTTCCGTCCATTTCAGGCTTTCCGTCGGCGTATCGGAATATCGCAAAATTTCTGCCGCTGCCGCGAGCAAATAAGTCATCGTCGCAAAACGGAAGCTCGTATGAGGAGCAACAGACTGGATACCGGAATAAGCTCTGATGATATACATCGCACTGGAACGGTACGTCTCATCGCCGGTAATATACCACATAACCGCTTGTTTAAAAGCGACTAAGGCGTCCGTATTCGCACGCGTTCCCACATAATCGCTTGGGTTTGCCCAATATTTCCCGTTCTCATCAGTAAAGGCCCACGGCCCGCGAATATTAACGAAAAGATCATTTCCGACTTCATATAAGATTCTTGGGTTCGGTCTGGATTGCGGGTCGGCGGCAAACGCCTCAAACGCCGTATTCCAAGGCTCGTCCCCTGCTCTTACATGGTCGCGCATATTGTCCAGATCGGCCAGCGACATGGCAATGCCCGGATGATGGATCGTCGCCGATACCGTGTTCCCGTTGGCATCCGTATAAGAAGCATTCACATCGGCATTGAGTGCCTGCGGTTTGTAAGAAGTAATCAGCGGCGAAACAGCCGCATTCGCTGTTTCGATGCCTCCAAAACCAGTAAAGGTCATGGCTAACGTAAAACAAAGAATGCTGGAAAAAACCTTCTTGGTAACCGTTTTTATTTGTGATAAGTCCATTTCATGCCTCCTTTTTTTTGAACAATCATAGCCTGTTTTTCTGATAACCTTCCACATCGCCCTTACAGCTTAATGAAGAGAGGCCCCTAACCTCGAAATCGAGATTGGGGCCTCTGATCATGCTTTCGCCAGATGCCACCCGCGATATTCCGTTTGAGCTAGATCACGATCTGAGCCCAGCGGATCAGAATATCCGCTTGCTCTTGCGTGAAATATTTCCCGGTTTGGTCCGTTACCTGTTTGATATAGTCGGCCATCATGCTCTTCGCCGTGTCGGTTTTGCCGCTGGCGGCTGCAGCTTTGGCCTGATCAAGTTTTTGATTGTACGACTTAGCAACAGTTTCCCAACCCTTATAGCCGGTCGTTTGCATAAAGGTGTTCGTCACGGTCTTCAAGCTGTCAAACGTAACCTTCACCGTAAACGTATGGGAAGCTGTCGTTTGATTGCCCGCCATGTCCTCCGCCGTGACCGTTGCCGTATTCTCACCGGCCGGCAGCGTATATGCCTTCGCTTGAACCAGCGGCTGGCCGCACGGCGTACCGTACACGCTCGAAACGACATCGGTCGCGGTGCACGTAATGGTTACCGTCTGGTCGATCATGTACGACGTCGCGCCCGTTATCTGAACGACGGGTTTGCTGCGGTCGATCTTGATCTCCAGCGTTTGCGCCTCTTCCGGTTCGACGGTACGCCGGTACATAACCTTATTCGTTCCCTCTTGGTCCAGGGTGACAGACTCGTTATACTCGGCCCAAGTGACCCCGCCGTCCAGGCTGTATTCCGCGATTGCCGCAGGAGACAGCGTGATCGTGACAGGGGAATTATACCAGCCGTTCTTGCCGTTTGGAGCTGCCGGATCTACGGATGCCGTTACATCCTTCCACTGCAGCCCTTTGAGAGCCGCAAACAGACTCGCGGATGCCGCATCGATCTCGGCCTGGGTTGCAGCTGCATTATTATAGACCGATTGTGCATTCGATACTTCCGCTTGAAGCGCTTGTACGCTCTCCTCTGTGTAGAGCTCGGCATCGACCTTCGCTGCTTCATCAAGCAGGACCGGGATCAAGGTATTGTCAACCCACTTCGCCGTGTTGTTCATGGCGGCTTTGACCTCGTCCGCGCTCAGCACGTAGTTGTAGACGCGGAATTCGTCGACCATGCCGTTCAGCAGTGGATCGTTAAACTGGCTTTTACCAATGTAATTTACGCCCGGCTTGAAATCGCTTGGCTTGATGGTCATGTTGGTATTCGTCGCCTTCAGCTCGCCGTTCACATACAGCTTCGCCGTATTCGAGCCGAGCGTCACCGTCACATGCACCCATTGATTCAACGGCAGCGGTGCGGTCTGCACACTCTGCTCCCCGCCGCCGTTCTTGATCGCGAAGCGCAGCGTACCGCTGCCTGATTTCGGCGAAAGGAACATAAATTGATTCGTATTGTTGCCGAAGTCGAATATTCTTTGCCAGTTGCCGCCGCCTCTCCAATTTACCCAGGTTGCCAGCGTGATCTCATTGTAACCGGCCAGAGTATGCGTCGACGGCAGCTTGACATAGTTGTCGGTGCCGTTCAGTTTGATCGCTTGTCCGACCTTTCCTTCCGTGTAAACCGGAGGTCCGAATACGGTCGCTCCGGATGCGGACGAGCCGAACGAATTATTCGTATTTCCTTCAAACGCATAGAGCGAGAGAGGGACGGGAACAAGCGACTTTTCCGCCTGGTCAAGCTCAGCTGCAAGCTGCGTTTTATCGGCCTCCGGCTTCGCCATCTCTGTTTCGACCCGTGCCGCTTCCTTGAGGTACAGATAGTAGCTGCCCTTTGTATAATCTTCAGCCGGAAGGATATTAAGCTTCACCTTAAAGTCCACCGCCTGGCTGACCGAATAATTTGTGTTGCTGACGGTGAAGGTTACCGAATGGCTGCCGTAATCGGCCTGGCCGGGTGTCCAGCTGAATGTGCCGTTCGCCGCATTAAACGCCGCCCCTGCCGGCAAATTCGCTGCGCTGTAAACGAGCGGACCACCCGTCGGATCGGATGCTTGCACCTGATAGGTGAATGCCTGCTTCGCCGTCAGTTCCACCGTCGTATCGGTATCAATTACCGGCTGACCTTTGACGGTGATCTTGATCGTTTTCGAAGAAGACATTTCACCTGCCGTCGCTTTAAAGGTTACGGAATGCACGCCGCCCTGTTCTTTACCCGGCGTCCAGACGAACGTTTGAGTTGCTGCATCAAAGGATGCTCCTTCGGGTAAACCTTGTACCCCATAGACGACTTCGGCAGCCGCATTGACAGCTTGAACCTTGAATGTGAGCGTATTTTCCGCAATGACGGTCTTGTCGGCAAGGGATTCAAGAACCGGCATGCCCGGAATATATTGCAGTCCTTTCAATGCCGTCAGCAGGTTGTTATCCGCAGTGTCAACCTCTTCCTGCGTCGCATTCGGGTTATCGCGCACCGCAGTTGGTGCAGCTACCTGCTGCCCGAGCGCTTGCAAGCTTTCTTCCGTATAGACTCCGGCCTCATTCGCTGCTGCCGCTTCATCCAGCAAGTGCGCGAGCAGCGTCTTGTCAATGCCGATTTCAAGGAACTCGATTTCTTCAAAGTTTACGAAACCGTTATGATCGTCATAGATACGAATGTAGCGATATGGCGTCTTATCAGGGTTAAGTGCGGAATACCACTCATAAATCGACGCATTCGGAATCTTGTACAGATCGGTCCAATTCAATCCATCATTCGAGCCCTTAAAGACGGTGCCGTTGACACGGCCTACATGCGTTCTTCTCGGCAGGTAGCGGAACGTATCCACCACTTTTTCGTTTCCTGCTCCAAAGTCCACATCAACCCAGCTCTCTTTAGACCTGGTATGGGCAATCGTGTCGGGATTTTGATCAAATAAGAACCAAGCGTTCTGTTCCTCAGAGATGTTATCATTCTGCCAGAACTTCTCAGAGGCCTTGACCATCGATGGATCCATCTGAATTTTCGTCAGCAGCGTCCGAGCCGAAACGAGCAGCTTCTTCGCATCGTAGATTTCGTCAATCAGCTGCGCCTCGTCAAATTCAGGCTTCATCATCTCCGCTTTAATACGATCCAATTCCTTATGGAACAAGTAGAAGCTCGCCTTCGTATAATCGTAGGCCGGCAAGCTCTTCGCATCCTCCATCACCACCGAAATCGGATCCGCATCAGCGGAAACAGTGGCCGAGAACGGTTGCGGGGAGCCGTCGTCATGAACGGGCAGCACCTTATAATACACCCTGCCATACCGTAAGGCATCCTGGAATGGCTTCGCTCTTGTACCCGTGAGAACCTCCTCCCAGGGGGAGCCGTCTTCTAGTTCGGACGTGCCTGGCTTGAATACCGGATCGGTCAAGCTCGCCTCTTCATCATAGGTGCGGTATACGTTGAACCAAGAGGCTTGCTTCGGTTTAGTCCAATGCAAAGTGATTTGATCTTTATCTTTTACGACAAACGGAATCAGACTTTCTCTCGGCATAGCCGATACGGTTACTTCACTGAATGCTGCATCTTGAGACGATATGAGCCCTATATAATAAGCATATGGGAATAAACTATCTGACTTGGCAATGTATTCCCAATCGACTCCATCTTTTGATACAAAAGCATAGGCCATCTGTGAATTATGATGCCATAACAGCTTGACATAAGGATAGTCATCGACATGATAGCCTTTAATTTTATGATTCCACGGACTTACAGGAATACCACCATTCCATACTCCAAAGGACACTCGATTACGATCTTGCAATACCAGGTTCCCTTGGTCATCCGCGCCAAAATATAGATAACGGGAATTTACAGAAAGCTTTTCCCTTAACATAATACCGCTGAGAGCGCCGCTATTCTGATCAATCCTGGCACTAATAGAGCTATTTCCAATGGCGACCTGATGGACATAGTGGAAGGAGTCATTAATATCTCTTCTATAGATATTAAAATCATCCCCTTCCCCCAAGCCTTTTCCATCCACATTCTGGATTGTGACCACATCACCGTCAACCGTTGCGCTGCCTTGCGTGGTGCCAATGAAGTCCTGCTGCCATGGAGAAGCAAGATTTTTGGATCCGGCATCGCTCAGATCAGCTTTTGCGCGCCATGATTCCCAGCCTGATCCATTTTCATTCACGGCTGCCACTTTATAATAATATACTTTCCCATTGACTACATCGGTGTCTTTATAGTGATTGCCCGTTAACCCTTCTGCAATCACGGCATACGGACCATGTTCGGTTTCAGAACGTTTGAGGGTATACGTTTGCCCTCCGGCAGTGGTTTTCCATATCACATCCACATATCCATTTCCTTTATTCGCTTTGACAAAATCCACATGATTTGGTTTTGGCGCTGGATCATATTTGGACGATAATTTAAGAACCATTCCTCTTTCAGGTCCAATGGTTACTTTTCCATTGGTTACCGGAATAGTTGCTTTTGAAACAAAATCGAAGATCTCATTTCCTGTATAATCGGAAGGCAACTCCACCTCAAAGGTACGTTCATTCTCGTATTCAGGACGAGTAGTATTCATGAGGATGAAATACTCCCCATATCTTGCAGCCATTAAATCTGTTAATGCCCCATAGGGGTGATCGACCTCAAAATTGTCTCGCACCACTTTACCAACCCCTGGCTGATACGCAATGGGTAATATTTCACCTGCCAGGGATTGAGGCGCAAAGCCTTTGGTTGCCGGATCATTTCGCTGGTAATAGAGATCTACATCTTGTTGTCTGATGTGGTAATCTTCATATTGGAACTGATTATTGTGAGCAACCTGTACCACTCGCACATTCTCAGGTGTGACAATATGAAGCTTGCCAGTAGCCGGAACTCCCATATTCAGCCATGTTAAACCCCCGAACATTCTAAAGTCCCCATCTCGCATGGAGATAAATGCATTATCTACATCGATCCACGCAAACTGTTCATATTCCTCCGGATTCACACCCAATGCGGCAATCTCTTCTTCTGTATAATAATCAAAATCGGTCTGAGGAAGGACAACCCCGGCCTTAACATCATTAAATCTTGCATAGTCCTTTCGGGTTTTGAATATATAGTCATAGGTGTCACGCAGATGGAAATCCCTCGAAGACAAATCACCCAGTAAGCGATTATCCATCTTCATCTGCTGAACGGCCCCTACGGTATATCTGGCATAGTCCCAATACTTCTCCCATTCCGGACCGCTATAACGTTCCTCATGATCCGCCATGTACTTTTCTAGATAAGCATAGGACGTGCCATATCCGAGCATTCTGGCGCCATAAGCAACAGTTCTGGAAGGCATACCCCCATTTCGTTCATCTATAGTGGCATTCATCGCGATGAGTCGTTTGCCCTCATCATCCAGGTCATTGATTCGAGTCCACAGACGAGCATAAAAGTTGTGAAGAGCTTGTTTCAGAAGCTCATCATTGAGTTCTTCATCCCCAGGCTGATTCAAGGTTTTATAGAAGTAATCCAAAATATAATTGGCTACTTCCCCATAAATTCCTACATAGTGATTTTCTCTTGTCAACCCGGCTTTGGTTAGATTTGTATAATGTTCTCCATAAGGCTTGCGTCGTACAACATGACCTTCTTCATCCAATTTGCTTTTTGCAAGCCCTTTTCCGACTATATGTACATAGTCATCTGTAAAGACAGCTGCATTATCATGAGAAAACAAAGAATGATAGAGATCTAATTCTTCCCCATTAGGACCAACCAGTACTTCTTCTCCTAACCATGGTCTTACTCCAAACATTTCTAATACAATTTGATGACTGCGTTCTTTCCCTTCATAAAATTCGGACCCAACCATCCTGAGTCCTTCATGAGCCTTCCATGCGCCTTCGTACGTATAGAACACCTGATTCGTGATATAAGATTGTCTGGAACGGGCGAAATCAAAATTCGCTTTCAGTACCCTTTCCCATGCCATGCGACGGGTTAATGGTTCACCATTCCACCCTGCGCTGGCAAGGGAAAATTCTCCTTCAACCGTTCCTGTAGCAAAGGGTTGATCCAGAAAGGCGTTATAGGCTTCTTCTCCTAACACTTCATCATCAAAGATTAGGGTTTCCGCAAGATACAACGCCTCGCCTAATTCGCCATAAAAGCCGCCCCAATCCCCTTGGTGTCCTCCACGAAGCACCAGTCTTGTATTTCCATAATAGTTTTTCGTATGAACATCAATGGCTTGAAACATACGCATTAACGCTTCACGTTTCGCTTCCGGGGTTTGCATTGGAGATAAGTCCTGTTTCAAGACCATGGCATAATACCGAAGAGCATTTGTGTATTTAGCGATATTTAACGTGTTATTCGGATTATTGCCAAGATGGTTATAATGATTCATAAAGGTGTTAATGGGTTCTTGTCTTAACTGTGCAATTCTTGCTTCAATTTGCTCAGTCGTTTCTTCAGGTCGCACTACAGTCTCCGGTCCCTGATTTTCTTTAAATTTATACCCTTGCACTTCATCTTCTACATCAATATAAGCCTGGGTATGGGTATAACCGGTATAGTACCCCCTTGATCGTTGTTCTACCTTACCAAAAGGATTTGTTGTATTGATTGTGATTTCAACGATTTCCTTCCCTCTCGTTGACTCCAGAGGAAGCACAATAGTGTTGTATATAAATTGATTCGGTGCTCGTTCGCCGCCTATCAGAGCAGCATAATCCCCCCCTCTGAAATACCCGATCTGCTCGCCATTGATCACAATTTGCGCTCGAGCTCCCGGAGGCATCGTCTCATCACCTGCAAACTTCACCGTAAAGTAGTTTTGCAGATACGGATCCACCTTCATGGAAAAGGTTAAAAAACCTCCTGTATCTGAAGCAGGAATACGCGGCTCAGATACCCTGGCCTTTTCTCCCAAAAAACCGGTGATCACACTCGTAAAGGCGCCATTGAAGTTGTGAGCGCTTTCAGAATCGGCATTGCCGAAGCCGATTTTGTCCAAATAACCGTTAGCAGGTTCAGACTGTGCAGGTTCAGGCTGCGTATCTTCATTAGCCGCGTATACACGATTGTTCGCCACGGGTACAAACAATTGCCACAGCATGACTGCCGCCAGACAGACGGCCAGGGTGCGCACCGCCCAGGTTGCTTTCTTGTTCTGTAAAACCATAAGTAATGTCCTCTCCTTACGTAAATTTTTTTGCTTGCTGCTTCTTTCGCCAACCCCAATCTTGCTTCGTATGTATTCTCTCACCCCCCTTTGGTACTAATTTTTCTCGTAAATAGGAACACCTGTAGATTCGATATACCTAAATCTATAGATGTTCCTAAATTTACTTAAATTTTATTTTTGAGCGAGGAAGGTATTTATTTGATTCTTCAATTCTTCTTTAATCTTTTCTACACCTGAATCCTTCAAATCCTTATTCATCTTCGCCAAATTCTCTTCAACATCGCCAAAACCGGATAATAAGAATGGAAGGTACTTATCCATTACGGTGTTGCATTTGGCCATTTCATTTTTTACAGGCTCTGGATCAAATGTAAATCCTGCCAATACATGCTTCTGATACGTATCCGGCTTAAATTGATATTCAGTATATTGTTGAATCTGCTCCGGCAATCCTGCAGGAATTCTGGTCAATGTCGGATTCCAGGTCAACTGGTAACCAGGGAACGAGTAATTTTTGGCCGGATCGACTCCATCCGGAATCTTCCACTCCTTATCTCCTACAGCTTCCCAGTTTTTACCTTCGATACCGAAATTGAATAAGTCATTGTTCTCTTGACTGGAGAATACCCAATCCAGGAATTCCATGGTTCTCTCAATTTTTTTAGAAGAAGCAGGTATTGCCATGAAATTCCATGCCTTGCCATCCGTAGATTGCGTTCCAGGCGTCATCTCCTGATTGTTCTTCATGATCGGCCAGAAACCGATCTCCGCATTCGGATCTAACGCCTTTTGCTCGGCTTCTTTCCCCTTGAAACCGCCTACAGTCATGTATCCGGCGGCTTGACGCATGCCTGTTCCAGCCGTGTTTGTCAAAGTATCTGCCGGAATAAATTTGTTAAATCGCTTCGCTTGATTAAACTGGTTCATCAGATAATTCAGACCGTATTCGGGATGAAAGTTTGCCCATTCGGATGCCGGATCGCCATAAGCTGCCACACCTGCAACGGATTTACCATCATCGGCGATTTGAACGTAAACGAAATTTTTCTTCGGATTTCCTTGGCCGGTAAATGGAAATACTTTCCCCTCCAGCTGTTGTGCATTGATATCGGTAAATAGTTTGAAGAAAGCAGTATTTCCATAGTTTCCAAACGGAATCATGTCTTTTTCGTTTTCTTTAACTTTTTCAAGGAAGTTGTACAAATCGTCATAACTGCTGATATCGTTCATTCCATACTTCTTTAACAAATCTTTTCTGTACCATACACCTTCCATATCCATGAAAGCGTTTGTAACCGGAACAGCATAGGTTTTGCCAAAGATCTTATTATCATTGATATACTCTTCTGAGAAAGCCTTTTGAAGTCCAGGATATTTTGGATTGTTAAAGTATTCGCCTAAATCTGCCAATACACCATCTTTGGCAAATTTAGCCAAATCCCACGGGATAAAGAGGTCGATGTCTTCTCCCGATGTCATCCATAATTGATGTTTTGTCATATAGTCGGCAGCCGGTGTCCATACAACATTCAATTTCGTATTAAGCGTATCCTGCGTCCGTTTCTCAAACTCTCTAAAGGCCGGATCGACATCGCGATAATGCCCGTTCTCATTCCCGAAGAAACGAATATTAAGCGTAACCGGAGCCTTCTTTGTTGCGGGTTCAGTACCTTCTGTCGCATTGCTGTTAGGCGCAGTGCTTTCAGCCGGCTTGTCTGGCGCCTTGCTGCTGCATCCAACAAATAATGTAGCAAGCATCATTACAGCAAGCAGCGTTACTAAAAACTTTTTGTTCATTTTTCTTCCTCCCTTTTATTTTTCAATGCATATATACTAAACCGCTTTTGCGGGTTTAGCCCTTAACAGCTCCAACTACTAATCCCTTAATAAAGTACTTTTGCAGAAATGGATAAACAAAAATAATGGGACCTACAGTGACTACGGCTGTAGCCATTTTGACCGTATTATTTGGGGCTACATAATCAACTATAACTCCTTGCATATAATCCATTTGATACATAAATTCCACTTCTCTCAATACCTTCATGATCAGATATTGCAAGGAGTACAGATCTTTATCGTTAATATAAAGGGTGGCTGTAAACCATTCGTTCCAGAAACCGAGTCCATAAAACAATCCGATCGTTGCCAATGCAGGTTTTGCCAATGGAAGGATGATTTTAAATAAAATATAGATGTCATTGGCTCCATCTATTTTGGCGGACTCCGCCAGCGAATCCGGGATTTGCTTGAAGAAGTTTCTTAACAGAAACATATTAAACGGATTAACCAATGCCGGTACAATATAAACCAAGATATTATCGCTTAAACCTAAATATTTGGAGATAAGAAGGTACGAAGGTATCAAACCTCCGTTAAACAGCATCGTAAAATAGACGAAAAAAGCAATCTTGTTTCTGTGAGTAAACGTTTTGACGGAAATGGCATAAGCCATAGCACTAGTAATGATAAGGCAAAGGATCGTACCCACAACCGTGAAAATGATCGTTGTCCTGTAAGCGGTGAATATGGTGTTATCCTGAAATATGACCTCGTAAGCAAGTAACGAGAATTGTTTTGGAATAAGAGTAAAACCGGTCAATTGTACAGATTTTTCGTCTGATAGGGAGCTTGAAATAATAAGGATAAAAGGAATAATACAAAATATAGAAAATATGGCCATAAAAAGATAAGAAAATGTATCTATTGCTTTATTCCCTAAGCTGATTTTCATTTTAAATCTCCTTCCTTTAAAAAATAGCTGAATCCGAATCATATTTCTTGGCAAGACGATTTGTTACAAATACGATGACTAAACCTACTAGGGATTGATAAAGTCCGATTGCAGAAGACATGCTGATGTCATTCATCTGCCTAAGCATTCTGAATACATAAGTGTCAATGACATCGGTCGTGTGATACAAATTAGGGTTGTCGCCTACAATCGCATAAATCATTCCTAAATCCCCTTGGAATATGTCTCCGATGCCAAATAAGGTCAAAAGAACTACTGTTGTTCTAAGCTGCGGCAAGGTAATCTTTGTAATACACTGCATACGGGTGGCTCCGTCAATTTTGGCAGCTTCATAGATTTCCTGGTCAATGCCTGCTATAGCAGCCAAATAGATAACGGAGCCGAAACCCGCCCCTTTCCATATTTTTAGAACAACCAGTATTCCGACCCATAAATCCGGATTGGAATAAAAACTGATTTCCTGTCCTTCTTGAATAAAACCAAACGCTTTTAAAACGGAATTAATAAATCCTATATCCGTCGACAGTAATGCAAAAACAAACATCGAAACTAATGTCCAGGAAATAAAATTCGGCAGAATGACAAGAGATTGTGTCACTTTCTTAAAATACTTGGAGCTGATTTCTGATAGCACAATGGCAATAAGGATCGAAAAAAACAAACCGGTAAAAAGAAACAATATATTTAAAAACACCGTGTTCCAGGTTACAACCAGCCAATCCTTTGAAGTGAAGAAATATACAAAGTTTTTCAGACCGACAAATTCACTTTTAAAAAGTCCTTTCATCGTATTAAAGTCCTGAAAAGCTACGATGATCCCCACCATTGGCAGGTACTTGAAGATCGCGAAATATAAAATGCCTGGTAAAACTAATAAGTACAAATAGAAATTCTGTTTTACATCTGATAGGAAGCTCTTTTTATTCTTCTTAATCACTACGCTGTCTGATTTATTATTGCTCAAAGCTACATTCACATTTATCATCCCCCTGTATGCTAAATAAATCTCTTGGCTCACGTCGTGGTAACACTGAAAGCCTTTTCCCTTTTGACTCTAATACCACATTTATGACTGTTCAAGTTCTCGTTTTGCCAAAATGCCGGTTTGATGGTTTATGAACCTGTTCAAAATATCACTGCAAAGGTTCCTGATGCTTTTTGAACTCACTCCCACCCGTTGCTAAGCGCAAAAAAAGAGAAGCAGACATGAATCCTGCTTCTCCTCCGATAAAATGAGTTCTAATCAATTAAGGATTGATCATTAGGCACCGTTACGGTTGCCGTTACTACCGTTTTGTTGCCCGCTTTATCGGTAGCCGTATACGTGATGGTGTAGATGCTTCCTTTTTCTGCACGTACGCTGAATGAAGTGCCAGCTGTGCCGAAATCGGCCTGAATGTCGCCGCCTCTGCCGCTATCCGGCAGATTGCTCGTGATGGAGGTCAACACCACCGATTCGATTCCTGAACCGTCGTCACTCGAAAGCAAAGTGGCATTAATAGGTACCATCTTATGATTAGGCGGCCAAATCGACGTCTTGTCCAACTGGACGGATAATACAGGGGCTGTCTTATCCACTTTGAACTCAATCGTTTTGAGTTGTTCTACATTGCCGGCTTCATCTTTGCTGCGGTAACTGAGCTTATAAACTCCATCGCCAAAGGAAGGAATGGAACCGGTGTATACCATCCACTCGCTGTCATTGACCTGGTACTCCGTTGTTATATCCCCTCCGGCTGGATCGGCGGATACCGATAAGCTTACGGTAACATCCGTAGTGTACCAGCTGTTCTTGCCGGTAGGCTTAACAGGGCTTAATGCTGCCGTGGTGACAGGAGCATTCTTCCAAATATTGCTTACAACCGTGCTGGTTACATTCGATACATTGCCTACAGCGTCCGTTCCTCTTGCATATACCGTATCATTCTCCTGAACAACAACGGGCTCCGTATAAGCTTTCCACAGGCCGCTATCGCCCACTTTATACTCTTTCACCGCCGCATCGTCCGAATAGGTGATCGTTACGGTTACGCCTTGATTGGTCAGAGCTGAGATATCTACAGTCAAGACTGCATCAGCAGGCGGCATACGGTCGATATTGCCAACCGCATATTGGGTGACGTTAGAGACATTGCCCGCCGCATCTGTTCCTCTTGCATATACCGTACTGTTTTCAGAAATAATCACAGGAGCGCCGTACGCGGTCCAAACGCCGGTCTCGCCAACCTTATACTCCTTCACTGCAGCATCGACCGGATAAGTGACCGTTACGGCTACATCCTGATTCGTCGGCGCTGTAATGTCGGCGGACAATACGGCGTCCGCAGGCGGCGTCCTGTCGATATTGCTGACGGTATAGCTGGTCACATTCGAACCATTGCCCACAAAGTCCTTGCTCTGTGCATAGACAATAATATTGTCGGATACAGTGACAGGTGATTCGTACGCTGTCCATGTGCCGTTCTCACCGATTTTGTACTCCTTGACCGTCGCGTTGTCCGGATAGCTGATCGTCAAGGTAACTTTGCCGCTGGTCGGGTCTGTAATGTCAGCTGTGAAGATAGCGTCCGAAGGTGCTGTCTTATAGATGTTGCTGACCGTATAGCTCGCCACTTCCGAGATGTTGCCTGCGGTATCCGCACTTCTTGCATACACCGTTGTGTTATCGGAAACCGTTACAGGAGCAGTATAAACGGTCCATTCACCGTTATCGCCCACTTTGTACTCCTTCACCGCCGCGTCAAGTGGGTAGTAGATCGTCACTGTAACATCTTTGTTGGTCGGCACTGTAATATCTGCATACAAACCGGCCACAACAGGCGGAGTCGTATCGTCGATGTTTACAGTAAGCGTGTGACGCTGCTCCTCATTGCCTGCCCAGTCTACGCTCCAATATACGATCGTATGCGTTCCATCGGCGGTTAACGTAACCTTGTTCCCGGTTTGCTGCGCGCTGCCGTCAACGGTGTAATAAGTTGCCGCAACACCTGAGCTGTCATCTGTAGCGTTGAGGTTTATCGTTGTACCTATGACAACCGAACCCTGTGGAGCATCATCCGATGTAACCGGAGGCGTCACGTCTGCCGGTTTCACGACCCCATGGAATCTCACTTCATTCATGTTTCCAAACCAAGTGTTTGGATTGACAATTCTGATGTAACGGTATGGTACTTTACTGCTGACCGCCAAGGTTTGCCAATCCCGTGTAGCTACCGCCGCTTTGGTGAGCGTCGTCCAGGTCGTATTATCGTTGGAGCCTTGGATCACTGCACCATTGATTCTTGCAAAGTTTGTATCTTGTCTTGTTAGCAGCTCAACACTCGAAAGCGCAGCTTGATTGCCTGCTTTAAAATCAAAGATAATGTAGCTTCCTGTTCCGGAGTTGTTGCTTCCAATACGGAAATCGGAACCCGTGCTTGCATTGCTGTCAAACAAATAATTCACCTGCTGCAAGGTTTGTGCGGCAGTTCTTCCGGAAGTGGAATCAATCAAATTTGTGATGCTGGTAACATTGCGAATCACATCCGACTCATCAACAAGATAAAGAGAAGTGTTGTCTGTCGTTTGAGTAGCCGGATATCCTGCCGTTCCGTCTTGTTTGTTGTAATTAATAGTGAATTTCACCGGCCCTGTTGCCACGCCTTGATTCAAGGTCGCCGTAGCCGTCCAGTTGATATTGTCAGTCGAAGATACAACTGCATCCTGGCCTTGAATCGCGACTTTTACATCATTAATCGGCTCTTTGGCTACAATCGCTAGTTTTACTGTGTTGCCGGGCGCGATCCTGTTCATAATGCCTTGAGGCGAGCTGATCGAAGCCGATTGGATTCTGATCAGCGATTCATATTTTCCATGGAATCTCACCTCGGCCATATTGCCAAACCACGCATTGCCATTGTAAATTCGGATATAACGATACGGGACATTGCCGCTGACCGGCAACGTCTGCCAATCCGGCGTAGAAACCGCTGCATTCGTGAGTGTCGTCCAGGTCGTATTATCGTTGGAGCCCTGAACCACTGCACCGTTTATTCGAGCAACTTGATCTTGTCTTGCAAGCAGTTCCACATTCGAAAGCGTAACTTGATTGCCTTCTTTAAAGTCAAAGGTGATATAGCTTCCGGAGCCGGAGTTGTTGCTTCCAATACGGAAGTCGGAACTCGAATTTGCATTGTTGTCAAACAGATAATTCACCTGTTGCAGGGTCGTTGCTGCAGTTCTTCCTGAAGTAGAGTCAATTAAATTGGCGATACTTGTTACATTGCCAATCAAATCAGACTCATCAACAAGGAACAGTGTCGAGTTATCTGTAGTACTGTGAATAGGGAATCCGACCGCTCCATCCTGCTGGTTGTAATTAATGGCGAAATTTACTGTGCCTGTTGCTGCGCCTTGATTCAAGGTCGCCTCTGCGATCCAGTTGATATTGTCCGCAGAAGTAACCGTCGCGGCTTGACCTTGGATTGTGACATTGACATTATTGATCGCTTCTTTGGACGTGAAGGTCAATTTGACCGTGTTGCCTGGAACAATCCTGTTGCCGAGGCTCTGAGCCGAACTGATCGAAGACGACGCGATCTTGCTCAGGGACTTCACAACGCCATGGAGTCTTACCTCCGCCATATTGCCGAACCACGTATTCGCATTGTAAATTCGGATATAACGGTACCCTTTCGTATCGCTAACCTTCAACATTTGCCAATCCGCTGTAGATGCCGCTCCTTTGGTGAGCGTCGTCCACGTCGTATTATCGTTGGAGCCCTGAACGACTGCACCGCCTAGTCGAGCAACTTGATCTTGTCTTGCAAGCAGCTCTACATTCGAAAGCGTCACTTGATTGCCTTCCCTGAAGTCGAAGGTC
This sequence comes from Paenibacillus prosopidis, assembly GCF_003337375.1. GTDB lineage: Bacteria > Bacillota > Bacilli > Paenibacillales > Paenibacillaceae > Pristimantibacillus > Pristimantibacillus prosopidis. The sequence goes on along the minus strand of NZ_QPJD01000006.1, from coordinate 234,129 downwards.
ATGTAGCTTCCCGCTCCAGAGCCGTTCAACCGGAATTCGGAAGCCGTACTTGCATTGTTGTCAAATAGATAATTCGCTTGTTTTAACGTATCTGCCGCGCTATAACCAACCAAATTGGCGAGGCTGGCCAGATTCGTAATCAAATCCGAATCATCGGCAGCGAACAGCTTGGAACCATCGGTTGTGCCGTACAGGGTATCTCCGTTCGTTCCGTCCTGCTTGGTATAGTCGACACTGACTTTCACATCGCCGGTTTGATCTTGTCCGGTCAAAATTGCTGTAGCCGTCCAGTTGATATGGTCCGTCGTACTGACTGCGGCATCCTGGCCTTGAATTTTTACCGTTAAGTTACTGATCGCTTCTTTGGCCTTGATGGTTGCTTTTATTGTATTGCCTAGTGCAACCCTGCCGTTAAGAGCTTGATCCGAACTTAAGGAAACCGATTGAAGCTTGTTGCCGATTTCATGACGCGTTCCATAAATGTCAAAATCGCGCATTTCCAAGAGATTTACCGGTCTCCCATGAAGAACATCGGGCAGCGGTTTGATCATTTCCAACTTGATATAACGGTATTTCTCATTTTGGTAGGCAGGATCGACATCAAGGGTATGATAAGCTTGCGTATACTGGGTGACTCCCGGTGTCAGACGTGTCCAGTTCACCTTATCATTGGATCCATATACCGTGGAGTTGGCGAGACGATCTACGAAAATATTGCTCTTGAATCCAAACTTGGTAGCTGAAACCTTATAATCGGGACCGAAATCCAGCAGATGATACAAATTCGGCGGTGACCCCTGCGCCAGACCAAACCAAGCGCCGCTCTCCCAATCACCATCATTTACATAAATGGCATCTTTACCAAAGGTGGACCAAGCAACAAGCTTGGACCAAGGCATACCGAAATCAGTTAAAGGCGTCACTAATGCCAGACCATCGACTGCAGCCCTTAGCGCTTGCAATTGCTTATCGAAATCCACTTCGGACGCTGTGTTAATCAGACTCAACGTATCGTTATGAACCGTGTGGAAATGGTTAAGCGTTGCTTCCACGTAAACTTGGTTTTGATTATAGGACGAAGTGATAGCTTGTACTGCGGAAGCACGGTCGCTGCTTACGATAATGTTGACATTTTTGGCCGAAACGGCAGTGCCGTCCGTCGCCGCAACGACAACGGAATAATTCCCCGCCTCTGTAGGCTGCCAGGAAAATGCGCCTGTATGGGCATCGATCGGAAGCCCTTGGGAATTATTCTGGAGCTCATACGCAATTACATCCGTGCTGCTTGCATCCGTAGCAGACAAATCTACATTCACGGTCGCTCCTACATAGGTATAGATCTTCAAATCCGAGCTTCCAGCTTTGAATACCGGCGGTGTCAGATTCGTATCTGCCGCCGCATCAACGGAGTCTATATCGACGGTAACACCGTTGGTACCTTTAACCGTCATAAAGACCATATCGCCAAAGCCCCCGGCCAGCACTACATATTTCCACTCCCCCTTTGTATCGGGAAGGGTGAAGGTCGAACCGTTCCAATCAAATGTGGTTACGCCATTGGTTCGAATTTTGAATCCAAAGGACCCCGCACCGGCACTTGCAAAGCTGAGAACAGCTATTTTACTTCCTTCTTGCGTTGCATTAAATCGGATGAATCGGGTATCGCCCTCTTGCATAGTAGCCGTATGGTTGTCAAGATTCGTGTACCGGTCTTCCAGATGCAGAGTTTTTCCGTTTGTTTGATCCTGAGGAATAAATTTTGCCGCATCAGCCTCAGCCTCTTGAGGCAAATAGAGCCAGAAGTCATTGCCTGCATCCTTATTGCGCCAGCCATCGGGAGTTGACGGGAGTTTCTTGGTAAAGGCTTCATAATAATACGGTGCAATTTGGGACACATCTTCATGTTTTACATACGTATAGTAGGAATAAAAATCCCAGAAGTTAGCAGTTGAAAACCTTCCCCAGTAACCGTGTGCAATTGTATTATAAGTGTCTCTTATATATCCACCCATACCAATGTTATCAGGGTCGCCGCCGGTAATGGCGTATGCCTGCGGTGTCCATGGCGTATCATAACCGAGCATGAACTGCCAAAAATAGTCGGCTGCCGCCAAAAGTCGATGATTCAGGAACTCCATGATATCGACTGCATTGTCCGCAGTAGACGGGGTTCCGGCTACCGGGTCTACTTTGGTTCCCTGGGCGTGAATCAACCGGGTAATGATGGCCGCGTTGGTTAAATCGCCGCCGCCATGTGCTTGGTCCCTGCCCATCTCCATATGCTGAACGTGAGGTTCTACCGGCGTTCCTTCCCCGACTATCGTTCCCGGCTTTTGTTCCTCCGTTACCCACCGGAACAGCGCCTTAATCGATCCGTTGAAGCCTTGGTCATTAGCTGTACGGTTAACGGTAAACCATTCAATAGCCTCATTGTATCGCTCGCGGTTGCCGGTAAAGATGTACCCGGATATAGCTCCAATGAGCGGATAATTATGCTGGTTCATAAAATGGTGTTGGCTATGCAGCAATGTTTCCGTTATCGGAATGATAAGATTATTGGTTAATTTAGCTGTATCTTGATCTGTCCAAGCCAGTGATTCTGTTTGCGTGCTTGTATACCTCATGATCTCCGCTGCCATGAGCATTCGGTTAAGAGGTATTCCAGCGTGAATATGAGCATCTGAATAGTACTTGTATTTCGCAGGATCCATCTGTTCCCAAATACGGATAATCATCATTGCATTGGCACGGTATACTTCATCGCCGGTCACATAATACATAACCGCCTGTGCATATACCTTTATGCTATCTGCAATAAACCTTCCTTGAATACCCTGACTGTCGAAATTATCGCTTAGCACTGTCACACCGTCTCTGCTGTTGCTTGATGAAATCGTCTTTGAAGCTTCAGCAGCCGGGAGCAGCATGGTATTAAAATAGTACGTCCAAGGCTGCGCTCCCGCTCTGACCTTCCATCTAAGGTTTTCAAGAAGCTCCTTGGTCAGTCCGACACCGGGATGAGTAAATCCGGCTTCATCGGTTACTGGAGTAATCTCCGGCAGATAATCTGTAAAAATCGATGTTGTTTCCGCCTTAACGGTTACCGGCAAAGCGATTAGAAGCATCTGTGCAATCATTACAATGGCTGTAACAAGGGATAACACTCTTCTTCCCTTCTGTTTCATCTGTAATCACCCTTTCATGTTGCTAGGAAATTAAAGCGTTTTCAATAACCCTAATTTGTTTGATTATATAAGATTCACATAGCCGGCATCTATCTAGGTTAGGAACATCTATAGATTTGATTTGCCTAAATCTATAGATGTTCCTGATTTTACTTAAATTTTATTTTTGAGCGAGGAAGGCGTTGATTTGATTCTTCAATTCTTCTTTAATCTTATCTACACCTGAATCCTTCAAATCCTTATTCATCTTCGCCAAATTCTCTTCAACATCGCCAAAACCGGATAATAAGAATGGAAGGTACTTATCCATTACGGTGTTGCATTTGGCCATTTCATTTTTTACAGGCTCTGGATCAAATGTAAATCCTGCCAATACATGCTTCTGATACGTATCCGGCTTAAATTGATATTCAGTATATTGTTGAATCTGCTCCGGCAATCCTGCAGGAATTCTGGTCAATGTCGGATTCCAGGTCAACTGGTAACCAGGGAACGAGTAATTTTTGGCCGGATCGACTCCATCCGGAATCTTCCACTCCTTATCTCCTACAGCTTCCCAGTTTTTACCTTCGATACCGAAATTGAATAAGTCATTGTTCTCTTGACTGGAGAATACCCAATCCAGGAATTCCATGGTTCTCTCAATTTTTTTAGAAGAAGCAGGTATTGCCATGAAATTCCATGCCTTGCCATCCGTAGATTGCGTTCCAGGCGTCATCTCCTGATTGTTCTTCATGATCGGCCAGAAACCGATCTCCGCATTCGGATCTAACGCCTTTTGCTCGGCTTCTTTCCCCTTGAAACCGCCTACAGTCATGTATCCGGCGGCTTGACGCATGCCTGTTCCAGCCGTGTTTGTCAAAGTATCTGCCGGAATAAATTTGTTAAATCGCTTCGCTTGATTAAACTGGTTCATCAGATAATTCAGACCGTATTCGGGATGAAAGTTTGCCCATTCGGATGCCGGATCGCCATAAGCTGCCACACCTGCAACGGATTTACCATCATCGGCGATTTGAACGTAAACGAAATTTTTCTTCGGATTTCCTTGGCCGGTAAATGGAAATACTTTCCCCTCCAGCTGTTGTGCATTGATATCGGTAAATAGTTTGAAGAAAGCAGTATTTCCATAGTTTCCAAACGGAATCATGTCTTTTTCGTTTTCTTTAACTTTTTCAAGGAAGTTGTACAAATCGTCATAACTGCTGATATCGTTCATTCCATACTTCTTTAACAAATCTTTTCTGTACCATACACCTTCCATATCCATGAAAGCGTTTGTAACCGGAACAGCATAGGTTTTGCCAAAGATCTTATTATCATTGATATACTCTTCTGAGAAAGCCTTTTGAAGTCCAGGATATTTTGGATTGTTAAAGTATTCGCCTAAATCTGCCAATACACCATCTTTGGCAAATTTAGCTAAATCCCACGGGATAAAGAGGTCGATGTCTTCTCCCGATGTCATCCATAATTGATGTTTTGTCATATAGTCGGCAGCCGGTGTCCATACAACATTCAATTTCGTATTAAGCGTATCCTGCGTCCGTTTCTCAAACTCTCTAAAGGCCGGATCGACATCGCGATAATGCCCGTTCTCATTCCCGAAGAAACGAATATTAAGCGTAACCGGAGCCTTCTTTGTTGCGGGTTCAGTACCTTCTGTCGCATTGCTGTTAGGCGT
>NZ_QPJD01000006.1:45171-229162 GCF_003337375.1 Paenibacillus prosopidis | reverse complement strand
AATGCCCGTTCTCATTCCCGAAGAAACGAATATTAAGCGTAACCGGAGCCTTCTTTGTTGCGGGTTCAGTACCTTCTGTCGCATTGCTGTTAGGCGTAGTGCTTTCTGCTGGCTCGCTTGTTTGCTTGCTGCTGCATCCAACAAATAATGTAGCAAGCATCATTACAGCAAGCAGCGTTACTAAAAACTTTTTGTTCATTTTTCTTCCTCCCCTTTTTTACCTAAATATATTTCTCGGCTCTCGTCGTGGTAACACTGAAAGCCCTTTCTCTTTTGACTCTAATACCCCATTTATGAGTGTTCAAGTTCTCGTTTAATCAAAATGCCGATTTGATGGTTTTTGAACCTGTTCAAAAACACACTGCAACGGATCCCGATGCTATTTGAACTCGGGCGGTTTACAAGAAAAAGAACCGACAGCTTAGATGACTACTTCAACAAGTCAATTCCGCTATCAGCTCTTTATCTGTTTCACTTTACCCATTCGAACTTAACTTGTTTTGACTCCCATTATTATGGATACTTATTCTATAATTCTCCGGGGTTCTGCTAAAGTGTTTTTTAAATACGGTAAAGAAGTGCTTGCTATTCTCTGGATACCCAACCAATTCAGCAATCTTGCTGACAGGATAATCTGTTTCAATTAGAAGTCTCTGTGCTTCTGACATCCTGCATTGTGTAATATAATCCGACAATGATATACCCGTTATCTCTTTGAATATAGACCTGACATAATTAGGAGACAGATCTACATACTTTGCTACTGTATCCGTTGATATATTCATACTATCATAATGCTTTCCGACATAATCTTTAATTTTATTCGCAATAATGGTTTTTACATTTTCTTTAGCATCATTGTCTTTTGTCTCTACAAATTTGGAACAGAGTGAATAGAGATACGTTTTTATTTCCTCCAACGTTTCGCAAGCTTGGATTTCAGAAACAAGCACCTTTATGCTGTATTCTCCATTCTCAATACTAGTCTTGGCTATACCGCTTAGTGTCCTTGTAAGCAACACGGCTAACTGCAACACCGTTATTTGTATTTCATCCGCACTAGATAAAGCAAGCCTTTCAAAAAACTCATTAAGGCTTGTGTCAATTTTTCTTATATGTCGTTCCTTTATGGCTTCGATCATTCTCTTCTCAATATCATAAGGATATTCATGGAGATCATTATTATTTCGTTCAGCTATATCGCCATATTTTATGACTGCTTTTCTACCGAATATAATTCGGTAATTCGAAGCTGCCAGCGCGTTCTGGAAAGATTTACTTATACCTCCAACTCCTTCAACAATATCACTTATTCCCGCTGATACCGATATCTTCAGATATTTGTCTACTTTATCTTGTATTTCCGTTGTCGTATCGATTAGTTTACTCACAATCTCGTCACTTCTATTATTTACATTTAAAATAATACTGACATAATCGTGTCCGTTATCAACGCCCTCTACCTTAAATCGTTTTTCCCTAAAGAATTCACATGCAATGTTAAGAATTGCAAATTTAACTAATCTTACGTCTTTCGACCATTTACCTGAAAGAACTTTTTCAAGTGAATCCATTTTAAGTACAATGGTCAAAAAGAATGGAGCGTCAAAACTTACCCCGCATTCCATCATATAATCTTTGTCGCAGATTTTTTCGTCAATATCCCCATCAACTAATTTTCCCAAATATGTCTTCTTCTTATCATTCAATAGTCGGTTTGAATCCAGTCTGTATTTATGAAGCAATTTTCTAAACGGATTATAGATACTTGATGTAAAAAATACAGCTAAAATGATCCCCGCAAGTATGAAAATAATCGTTAAAATCAATAATGTCTTTTGCATAGAATAGGCCGACGATAACAGCTTGCTATATTCGCCAATGCCTATAAATATCAAGCCTAAATGCTTTGCTTTCACATAGCTGACAAGTGATTCCTGATCATTAATCTTCGTTAAAAAACTGCCTTTTTCATTGTTAGACTGCATGATTTGTTTCGCAAAGCTTTCATTGGCAAGATTTTTATTGATCATAGAAGTGTCATCATGAGATAATACATTACCGTCTTTATACATGATCAATACTTGATTAAGATCTCCGGCACTTCCACTGGTAACCATCTGCTGTAGTATTCTTTCATTTAAATTAATGACTAATGACGATTCAACTTCACCATTATTCGAAGTGTTTGTAAGAACCAAGGTCAAGAAATTTTCGCTTATATTTTTATTATTTATTACATAATCCACTTTTCTTGTGAAATATTCATCAGAAACGCTTTGTTCCGTATTCCTCAGAATATGGATTATATCTTGATCCAAAAAATCAGTTGTCTTCTGAATCCCTTCTCCTAACTCAGATATACTGAATATTACCCTGTCAGCCTTGGCATTATAAATATAAATGGAACGAATAAGCGGATTTGAATTCACATATTGCTTTAATTTCTTTAATACATCTTGATCGGCGAATGCATCTGATTTATCATCATACAATCCATAATTAAGATCACTATCCAGATCATTAATAAATAAGTGATAAAAGTTATAATAAACATTTATGAGCATTAAATCTGCAATATAATAAGATTGCGATATAAAATTTTCAGAGGTTTGACTGACATGCTCTATACTTCTATTGTTGTAAGTGCGAAATAAGACAAAGGAAAAAACGGATAATAGAACGATAACAATAACTAAATAGGATGAAAGGATTTTTATTAATAAATTATTTCTTCTATAGAGGGATTTTAGCCTGCCCTCTTCTCTATCTACCTTCATTTTGCAGTCCCCCTCGAAATAGCTATTGGGAGAACGCCCTGGGAAACCGATCTTGTATTCAGTCCCCCAGTTCGCCCAAGGCCCGTTCTTGATGTCCAGGTAAAAAATACGCCTCAAATTTGATAATCACTTACGAAACTGAATGCCATGGGCGTGCTCGTTGATGTCGAAACGCCCCTGCTCCGCATCTAGAATCAACTCGCCATTGATCCGCAGATTGGTGAAGGTAACCCCTTCCACACTCCGTTCACGGTCAAACCCGTATATTCGGTTTTTGTTTTCATTTTTGCCATTATAGGTCACATTCCGGAAATGAATGTTCTCAATACGTTTACCGGCAACAGGGTTATATTTCTCGTTCCACACCACACGGATGTCCACCAGCTGGCCCAGCTCAAAATCCTCCACACGGATGTTGTCATAGGTGACGTTCCGCACCGTATTATTATCTCCGACATTAATATTCATGGCCCCCCAATAACCGGGCTGGGGCTCATGATGCTCCAAAATATCGATATTGCTGAACTGGATATCCTCGATCAAGTCTCCCCGACGATAGTCCCCATGTCCGCCGATATTTATTGCATGAGCTACGTCAGCCCAAAGGATGGAGTCTTTGACACTTACGCAGCGTGAATCCCCTTTATAATCCCAACGGCTTCCGTATACGGCAATGCAATCGTCGGACGTCCGCAGGAACACATCCTCGATCTCAATATGCGAGCTGGACATCATGTCGATACCGTCGCACCATCCCCGCGTGCTGAAGGATTTGAAGTTGCGGATCCGGATATGCTCGGACTTGCCGATATATATGCTGTAGTGAGGCGGGTCCAGCAGTACGATCCCTTCCACGGTAATATGTTGCGAGAAGAGGATTCGGACACCCCGAAACGCAGAAAACCGGTGAAAGTCAGCTAAATACAGTACCCCTCTGCCACGGATGGTAACATTCTGTACATGATCACAGACGAGGGAGCCGACCACAATGGCGCCGCCGGCGATATAGACGGTTTTCCCGGACGGAATGCGGAAGATTGTCTCCTCCAGATAGTGCATCCCTGGCCCAAAATAGATCACTTCCGGTGCCGCTCCTCCAGGGAGCGGACTATTCGCCAGACGTTGAATATCCTCCATTCTGTGGATGGCAGGCTTCAAGAACAGCACATTCGGGTCATCCGGTTTCGGTGGATTGTCCTCCGGAGCATTCGCGAAAAGATGAAGATTGCCGAAGCGGTCCCCGTTCACTTCTATGGACAGCTTGCAAGGTTCATTCAAACGGAAGGTAACAGCTGCTCCTTCCACCTCGAACGGAATTTGCTTCGAAAGAGGCCTGATAACGACTTGCTGTACGGTTTCCTTCCGGCTCTCGACCCTTACCTCCACCGTTCCTTCCATGTCAAAATAGGCCATGGAGGCCTGTCTGACATTGTGCATGTCCACCTTCGCTTCATACACGAAGAGTGGCTGCCATCTCTCCCCCGGAATGCGGACGCTAACCTCAAAATCATCCCGGCCTACCGCCCCTTCGGGCGCCTCCCAAATCTTTAAAAAGCTCATCAATTTTTTCCTCACTTTAACAAGATACTCTCTTCTCGATGCTTTTAAGTATGCACAAAATAGCGCTTGCAAACTACTTTAATATATAACGAATACTGTGATCGAACTCTTCCAACACTGTAATCGTGCATGATTTCAGGATTACTTGCCGCCTTTATCAAGATACGCCTGGACTTGCTTGACCAGCTCTGCCCGAATCTTATCCAATCCCAGCGCACGAAGTTCCTTGTTCATCTTCGTGGCCGTATCCCTCCAGTTCGGATCGGATCCCGTTACGAAGAGAGGCTTGTATTCTTCAAGCTTGGGAGATACTTTCGCAATTTCGGTCTTTACTGGCGTTGCGTCAAATACAAATTGTGCCAGAGGCAGCGTATAATACGCGTCATTCGTTTTTACAAATTGGAGTACCTTTTTCGCATACGGATCCATATCAGCATTTGTGCGTTCATACATTGAATTCATCGACAATTCATACCACGGGAAGCTGTATTTTTTAGCTTGATCATCCGTACGCGAATAGCCATGATCTCCGACCTTGGTCCAGTGCTCTCCTTCGATTCCCCAGGTGAACAGATCGTTGTTTTCCTGGCTGCTGAAAATCCAATCCAAGACTTTCATCGTACGGTCAACATTTTTGGACGTTACCGGAACGACAGCGTGGTTGTACGGGATATAGTTGGTTCCGAGAGCTTGGGGCTGAAGTTTGGCGACTTTGGTGTTATAGACGAAGTACTCGATATCTGCGCCGGGAATAGCTTGTTGGATCGTTTTCTTAACGTCAGCCATCGCTCTTACATTCCATTCGCTTGCTGCGGCTTTGCCGGAATTGAACAGCGCTCCGGGGTTCTTCTGAGCCAAAACATCTTCCTCAAGGTATTTGTTCCATTGAACATACTTATCCAGGTATTGGTACAGGTAATCCGGTTTATTATACGGAGCCGGGAGGTTTGCATAATCCGATGCCGGGTCACCCAACGTTACAGCACCTAATACCTTTTTGCCGTCATCGGTAAGAACCACGCTGAAATTCACGCCTGTACCGGAGATGAAGTACGGGTTGGTGCGAATGTTCTTTTGCACCTCTTCATTAGCGAACATTTCACCATTGGCAAAGCCGCGAGTATTTCGTACAGCCAGAGGAACCAGCTCCGGGTTCTGCTCCTTCACCTTATCCATGAAAACCTGGAACTCTTCCATGGTCTTGATCGGTTGCAAGCCATATTTCTCGCGCAAGTCCTTGCGGTAATAAATAACGCCCGGAATTTTCCAAGCCTCCGTCATTGGAATGCTGTACAGATGACCATTCACTTTATTGGCTTCAATGAGTTCCGGCGGAAACGCTTTCTTCAATCCCGGGTATTCATCATTGTTGAAATACTTTTCTAGCGGTTGATAATACCCCCGTGCAATATTCTGATACAAGTTTACGTAGCCAAGATAGTCGAACGACAAGTCCACTTCCTCGCCGGCGGCCATCTTCAGTCCAAGCTTCTGCGTCAGTTCGCTGCCGGCAAACTCGATTTCGAGCTTGGTATTCAGTGTATCCTTGGTGCGCTTCTCGAACTCGGCCAACACCTTATCCATCTCTGCCGGCTTGGATTGCATGAACAGTAATTTCAATGTTACAGGTGACGGTGGCGTAGACGGTGCACTTGAAGCTGTGGAAGAGGCGGCGCTCGGAGCAGTTGAAGCTCCGGCATCTCCATTGCTTTTGGAGCAAGCTGCAACAGATAGCACCATTGTTGCAGACGCCATCAATAAGATTGCGTTCTTGATCGACTTGCTTTTCATGTTGCGATTTCCCCCTTTCCATTTGATTATATACTAGAGCGCTTATTAAGCGGAATTAGCCAAAATTAGTCTTTTACGGGGCCTAAATACTACTGTAACAGTGAAACAAGGCTGCCTTCCCCACAACCCAGTTGTCAGGTAGGCAGCCTTGTTTATATATACCATTAATTCAACCGATGCTCCATTCGGTAATGCTGCGGCGACTTGCCTGCGTACCTCTTGAACGAGACATAAAAATAATTGGAATTTGCTATGCCGACCATCTCACTGATCTTCACAGCGGGGTAATCCGTTTGGATCAGCAGTTCCTTGGCTTTCTCAAAACGGTAGTTGCTGAGATATTGACTTATGGTCTCGCCACATAGATCATTGAATATTTTGCGGACATGGTTTTTGGTCATTCCGGTTTGCTTCACAAGGTCGTCAATAGTTAGATTCGGGTTGCTGTATTCCGTGTGGATATATTCCTTCACCTTATCAACAACCTTGACACCTCGCAATGAAAAATCATTTTCCCGGAAATCCATGATCTTCTCGCATATTCTGATGTATTCTTCCTTGATCTGGGCTAATGTATCCCATTGACGCAAGGACTCCGATAATGAGGACAGATCCATGTGCAGCAGCTCATCATCATCTGTAATCACCTTCGCAACACGTTCCGACATCATCACCATTTGGGACAGGTACTGAATGAACTCTTCATATGGATACTTCGATATCGTTTCGAAAAACTCGTCTACAAGCGCACGATACTTTTGTTTGTTTCCCGTCTTCATCTGATCCGTAATCATCTTTTCCAATTGGTAAGGGTATTCATCCACCGGCATCCGCTGCGACATCTCCGGCACATAAGGGATTACCGTTCCCTTCCCTTGAATAATTCTGTATTGCGCCGCCTGACAAGCCTGGTTCCAAGAATAAGTCACTTGCTCCAGACGGTGTACAACAGTTCCGAAGGATATGGTTACGGATAAGGGGAGATATTCCCTGATATTTCCCAGCGCTTCATAGAATGCTTTTTGATAAGCATCGGCATGGTTCAGTTGGCCTTCAATCATTTTTATTAGAACAGCGATCGTGTCATCATTATATTCGAATAGCTCCGCAGTACAGTAAGGCCGCAAGGTTTCGTCAACGATATTCATGATCGCATACTTGAACAGCGCCTGGTCTTTCAATTGAAATCTGTTGCTTAGAGAAGAATAATCATCGATCCGAATCACAGCAGCCAGATAAGGTCCGCCGGCAAGATGGATTCCAAGGTTATGAAGACTCTTAAGATTATCGGGGGTTTCCTTGAACATGCCAAGAATAACCTCATTAAGCAATTCCTTCTTGCTGGCATTTCTATACCTGGACATGCTGCTCTGCAAATCAAGCACCCGTTCCTCTTGATGGGATATCCAGGATTCAATCATTTTATAATCATCCGCATGTTGTGGATGCAACGTTTTGGATGAAGCCTCCCCTATTTTCCTTGCCAAGTTCCGAATGGGCATGTAGATCGCCCGGATGGAGAAAAAAGCAATAACTATCGCAATAATGATAAACAGACCGGTAATACCCAGGATGAACCGCTGAACCATGATTACGGTTCCCAAAATGCTATTTTCTTCCACCATACTGATTGCGATCCATCCCAGTTGATCGGATTTTATGTAGGAAACCAAATGGTTATCCCCATGGATCGAAATACTGATTTGTCCTCTTGTATTCTCGGAATGCAAAATCTCATCGATGTAAGGTTCCTTCGTTAAAAGATTCATGAACATTTGCGGGTCCTTATGGGAAAGCACCGTCCCATGCTGATCGATAATCATGGACTGCCGTGATATTTCCTTCCCTGCTTTGCTTATGAGCTCTTGAAGCGTTTGTTGATTCAAGTTAACAACCAGCGCCCCGTCTGAAGCTCCATCCTGCTTAAACTGTGTATATATGATCGATAACATATTCAAGTCAACGGGTTCATTACCATAAGAAAGCCGTTCCCTTCTTGGAATGAAGGCTCCACTTCCGCCGATATTTCGTCCTTGCTTCAACAGTTGGGTCATCCCTTTGTCGTAGAAGTCATCTACATTTCTTCGGGTGCTTTCAGAGGAAAAGACGATATCATGATTCATGTTATAAATATAGACCGATTCAATTAAGGGGTTGGCTGCTTTCAAATCCACTAGCTTATCCCGGATCCGCTTGGACTGCATGCCGGTAAATTCATCCCCATACATCGCGTTAAAAATATCCATATCATTCGTATAAAGCTGCCCGAAGTAGTAGTAGGTGGATCTCAGCAGGACGTCAGCCGTGTGGTAAGCTTGCTCTGTCATGGTATCAACAGATGCTCTTGCTTCCTTGGTTAAGCCACTGGAGACTGTGTTTATCATGAAAAACGTAACCACACTAACCAAAATCAGCACAAGCATGGAATGAAAAAACACCGTTTTCCCCAATATTGAAAGTTTGAAAGGAATACCACTGATTCTCTTCATCGCCTGCCCCCGTCTTTGCATCAAAAAAGTAAAATGACGCCTGTTCTTATATCTTAAAATGCCAGATTTAAAAGAGCAAGCACATGCTGCTTAGCGACCCGAGTATTCAAATCAAGGATCACCCCGAGCGAAACTGCAACCGACAATTTTTAATCCGGGAGATTAGTTCTTTTTGGGAAAAATCGAAGTCCTTAATCCTGAGTTCGATTTCCGACAATTCCGTGATTTTGTTGATTTTTAAAATTGAACTGATACGTCACATTTGCTATTCTTCTTTTTAAAGAAGTGTTGCAACCATGTTAAAAAAATCGAATTGCTGAATGTGCGAGCGATCTGATCATTACAACGGACGAAAGGATAGAGGAATAGCATGCAGATAAAGCGATTGTCGGATATTCATCTGCGGGACCCGTTTGTGCTTACAGACAAGAACGAGAAAAAGTACTATTTATATGGAACCCTTGGTGTGAATGTATGGGAGGGTCCAGCGATCGGGTTTGATGTATATGTAAGCAGCGATTTGCAGGAATGGACAGGCCCGATACCGGCCTTTCGTCCCGAACCTGACTTTTGGGCGGACCATCACTTTTGGGCGCCGGAGGTATACCTTTGGGGCGGGCGCTACTATATGTTTGCAAGCTTTAAAGTTGAGGGGCGGTGCCGGGGGACTGGTATTTTGACGGCAGAATCGCCGGAAGGCCCTTTTCATTCCATGGGATTGCCTTTGACACCTCCCGATTGGGAGTGCCTGGACGGTACTCTATTTGTGGATGAAAACGGTGCTCCATGGATGGTTTTTTGCCGTGAATGGCTGCAGGTGGAGGATGGCGAAATGTATGCTATTCGGCTGCAGGAAGACTTGACAGGTACGGTTGGCGAACCGGTCTTGCTCTTTCGGGCGTCGGAAGCTCCATGGACCACGGGATTTGGAGAATCAGGAGAAAATTATGTAACGGATGGACCATTCTTGTATAGACTTCCGAGCGGCGAATTGATAATGCTTTGGTCTTCGCATGGTGATCTAGGTTATGCGCTGGGAATTGCACGTTCCCAATCTGGGCAAATCGCTGGTCCTTGGACGCATGATCCTCTGCCGTTGTTCGCGAAGGATGGGGGACATGGGATGCTCTTTCAGACATTTTCCGGTCAATCCATGCTAACCATCCATGCACCAAACGACGCGCCAAACGAACGTCCCGTGCTGTTTCGAGCGGTGGAGGATGGCGGCCGTCTTACCATTGAGAAGAGGGATTGAGGCATCTTATGCCGCTCGATTTGGACGTCTCACCGTTTGACAATTCGGGCACTAACAAGGAAGGCGTATCCCGGACGTGACGAACGTTCAAAAACATGCGGACGATTTCATTGACATGACTGTCCGCTATGCCAAACGCATCACCGGCACTCCTATAACGAATCATCCCTGTTAATCCCGTTTATTCCATAAAATGAAATAAAGAGAAGCAGGCGTTAATCCTGCTTCTCCGTGAAACCCGAAACAATATCATATTTTTCCAATGAGATACGCTTGTCTTCCATCCCGTAAAAATACCGGAATCGAGCTTAGAGGAGCTTCAACAAGAATGGTTTGTCCGCCTTCGAAGACACTTCCCGTACGCGCATCCGTCCATTTTGAACCTTCAGGCAGATAAACCTCTCTGGATACAGCGCCTTCATAAAGGTTAGGAGCCACCAACAGATCCGGACCATACAGGTATTCGTCCTTGATATCCCAGACCTTATCGTCATTTTTGAATTCATAGAAGAGCGGCCTCATAACCGGCGCACCTTTCTCATGGGCTTCTTTCATCAGCTCACGGGTATAGTCCCTTAAAGCTTCCCGCAATTCCATATATTTAACCAATATCTCGTAAGCCTGAATGGAAGCCGTATGAGCATCGTAATCAATCTCAATCAGAAAATCATTTACTTTATTTTGATTTCTTTAGAATCTTGTGCCCGTTAGCGTGTAACATCAAAAAACCGCTCACCCCCGAACGGAAATGAGCGGTATAAATCAAGCATTCAGTATACTCAGTTTACAATCTGCCACCTTTGGTTGGCGCTGCTGCCTCCTCCGTATTGACCCAGGTCCGCCCCGTCGGTCGTGCGGCCCACCCCGTCCAGATATAACCCCGAAGCTCGGTTTCGGATCCGCACATTGTTGCCATCAATCGAGACGGACCATTGCTGATTATTGCTGGTGCTTGAGCTCCATTGTCCGGCAATGGAGCCGTTGGTCGTGAGGCCCATACCGTCCAGGTAAAGTCCGGTTGCAACATTCTTAAATCGCACATAGCTCCCGCTAATTTCTTCAATCCACCGCTGATTATTGCTGGTGCTGGAACTCCATTGTCCGGCAGCGGAGCCGTTCACCGTGCGGCCTATCCCATCGATATACAAGCCGGTGGCGGCGTTTTTGAATCTGACTGAAGCAGTCCCTGAACTTCCTCCTGTAGCTGCAGATACGACAGCGGATTTCGATCCTCCGGCTACCTCAACTTGATAATAGTAGGTCGTATCAGGGGTTAAGCTTGTATCGCGATATACTGTCGCTGCAGTGGGGGCGCTGCTAATCTTTGTAAAGGTGCCATTCGGATCTGTGGACCGGTAGATGTTATACCCAAGCGCATTCGGCACTCCCTCCCAGCTTAAGTAGATCGTATTCGCACCCGCCGCCGTTGCCGTCAATCCCGTTATCGAGCCTAATGTGATCTTATTGCTCAAGCCATCCGTCTTTGCCGTATCAGGTGTGTACAGCAAAGAAGCAAGCGGATAATCCTTCTGTGCAACCTCCGGCATTCTCGTTTCATATGCGTAGGCCAAGTATTTGTATTTTTCCTGGGTCATATCCCGCCCTTCGATATATTTATAATAGTTGTACAACACACTTAAGTAAGGATCGAATCTGCCCCTGCCCGGCCATGGGTTGATCTTATCATAATACTGAATAGTACTGTTTTCGTTTGCCCATGCAGGCGTCCATAACATTTCATACCCCAAATGATATTTCAGAGCATAAGTCGTCCCTTCCAGCAAGCGGTCATCCAGGTAATTGAATGCATTCACCGCATTAGCGGCAGTAGATCTCGCTCCGGTTACCGGGTCAACCTTCGTGCCTTGGGCATTGATGGTTTGCGCCAATGTAGACAGTCCGGCGATATCGGCGTACGTATGTCCCTGATCGCGTCCCATTTCTACTAATTGCACATGGTAATCCGACGGGTCTAGCGGTTCTCCTGTCCTTTCATTTTTCGTCATCCACCGCATCTGATGCTTGATGGAACCGTTTCTTCCCCCGTCATTGCCAGCAGCATTTACAGTCGTGGCTTCTACAGCCTCATCGTAAAGCTGCAGATTATTGGTGAAGATCGCTCTTCCCATCGTTCCCATAACCCCGAACTGATGCTGATTCATAAACATTCCATGAGCGTTATAAGTAACGGCAACGATGTCCATGAGATGGGTAAGATTCGCTGTATCTGCATCCGTCCATTTCTCACTCAACGTAAGCGTATCGGAATAGCGCAGGATTTCCGCCGCTGCCGAGAGAAGATAACTCATTATAGCAAAACGGAAGTTCGTATGGGTAACGATATCCTCTGCGGCAGAATAACTCCTGATGATTTTCATGGCATTTGTGCGATACGTTACATCGCCGGTAATATACCACATAACCGCCTGCATGAGAGCAGTTTCAGAATCGGTATTGGCACGCGCTCCTACATATTCGCTGGGATTACTGTAATATTTAGGATTCGCTGGGTCGGTATAAATATCGTTAAACCCCCAAGGCCCTTGTATGTGCTTGAAGATATAAGTATTTTCATAATAGATTCTTGGCGTTTTACTGGATTGAGAGTCGGCGGCAAAGGCATTAAACGCCGTATTCCAAGGTTCATCCCCCGCTCTAACGTGATCGCGCATGTTGTCCAAATCCGTCTGACTCATTGCAATGCCTGGATGGTTAATGGTTCCCGTTACCGTGTTCCCGGAGGAATCGGTATAGGACAAATTTGCAGACGTACTTACTACCTGCGGCTTATAAGGAGTTATCAGCGGCGAAATCGCCGCTTGTGCCGTTTGGCTGCCGATCGTGAGAAAGGTCGTCATCGCCAACACCAAACAAAGAATGCCAGAAACAATCCTGTGGGGAAAACTGTTCTTCTCGAAGAGATACATGTCATTTCCTCCTTTTTTTAACTGCTCATTGTGGCCTGTTTTATCTCCGCAGCCCGTTTACAATCACTTCCTCTATCGCATCCCCCCCTTTCAAACGCATTTCTGAAATCATGTACAAATATATAGCTATCGTTGGATTGAAGTGCTTTCGCTCTTCAACATGTTGTAATCGCTTACAACATTATCGTTGATTGAAAATTCGTCTTATATGCGGGAAAAATCTTAATCCTCTCGCGCCTATTGCGACTTTTTGCTTGGCGCGGTCAAAATCGGCTTGCGTGTACAAGATTCCCTCGTGCGCCGTTGTGGCGGCGCTTACATTTTTCGGTTGACCGTTACGCCTAAAGGGATGGCCGAAATCATGAGCAGGATTGAAAGCGAAATATCAAACTAAAGGGGAAGGCCGACTCGGTATGCGCTCCTTTCGGCCTTCCATTTATTCCATGCTTTGATGCCTAATAATTCAGCGACTTTGCCAAACGTACCGGTTTGTCCGGTTTATTGCTGCTTGACGGTAATGGTGATCGTCTCGCTGGACGTCTCGCCCGACGCATTGACCAGCACAGCGCGGTACTCGTATACGCCCGGCGCCCTGCCGGATATATTCGTTACCGCCTGCTGGGCTTTCGGCGTTGCCACGCTCAGCGTCTTCGTGTCAATCAATACGCCGTTCTCGTACAGGCGGTACTCGGAACCGTTCGTTCCCCACCACATGTTCATCGTAATATCGTAATTCCCGTCGCCGTCCCAGTTGTTATGGGACAATACCGGTTTGCCCGGCGAAGCGTCGGTGACTTTTACGATAAGCGGGTCGCATGCTGTCGTGCCGAAGACGTTCGTCAGCTCGCAGGTGTACGTATACGTACCGTTCGCTTTACCCGTGATATCGATTTTCACGGTTTGGGCCTCCGGCGAGTTGTCCGTCAGCTTCTGCGCAGAGATCAGCTTGCCGTTCTCGTACAGCTTGAATTCGGTGCCGTTGTTCCCCCACCACAGGTTCATGGTGACGGTATAGCTGCCGTCCTTCAGTCCCGTGTCATGTCCGTTGTTGTCGGAAAGGACCGGTTTACCCGGTGCTCCCGATGCTAACGGCGTCACATCGTGCAGCCACTGTGCCCAGCGAACAAGCACTGCCGCCTGCTCGGCCGTGAACACGTTACCGCTTTGCTTGTTCACTTCCGTGATATACGCTTGCAGCAGTTTGCGGGCTTCCGCGCCTTTTCTTTCTGCCGCTCTCGCTTCAGCCGTTTCCAGCTGCTGCTGCAGCGATGCCGCAATTTGATCGGCACCTGCAGCACCGGTTTCGGCCGCGAAAGTACCGGTCAGCGCAGAAAGGCTGTCGAATGTCGCCACTACGCTGTACGAATGTTCAGCCGATCTGCGGTGTCCCGCGCCATCTTCCGCTTCCGCCGTCACCTTATGAGGGCCCGGATCAAGCGTATACGCTTTGATATTCACAAGCGGTGCATCGCACGGCGAGTAGGTCACGCCGGATACGGTATCCACCGCGCTGCACGTGATGTTAACCGTCTGATCAATGGTGTACGAAGCTTCACCGGCAATCGTGACTTGCGGTGCAGTCAGATCGATTTTGACATTCACCGATTTCGGATAAACCGAATCGGTAACCGTAACCGGCCGATACAGCATTAGGTTCGGCCCTTCCTGACTCAAGGCAACAGCTCCGTCATAAACGCTCCAGCTGCTTCCGCCGTCCAGACTGTACTGCACATTCCCGTAGGCCGATAACGTCACCGTCACGGGAGCTGTATACCAACCGTTCAGGCCGTTCGGTGCGGAAGGATCGAGCGAAGCCGTGATCTTAATCTCCAGACCTTCCAGCGCTTCACGCAGCTTCTGAGCTGCCGCATCGATCTCGCCCTGCGGTGCCCCGGCATTGTTATTCACAGATTGTGCCGCCGATACTTCAGCCTGAAGCGCTGCAACGCTTTCAGCCGTATAGTGGTCGGTAACGACCTGATCCGCTTGGTTCAGCAAGAGCGCAAGCAACGTGCGATCCATGAAGAGGAATTGCAACTCCCCGACGTTGGCAAAACCATTCGGCGTGTAATATCGCAGATAACGATATGCCGTATTGTTGTTGATCGCTTGCGTATACCATTGCTGACCAGATACCCCATTGATTGTATGCAAAGTGTTGAAGTTAACCCCATCATTGGAGCCTTGGATCAGCGCTCCATTCATTCGGTTTTCATTGCCGGAGCGTGGTATAAACTTGATGCCGTTAACCGTTATGGCGTTTCCTTCGCCCAAGTCAACATTCACCCAACCGGCTGCGGTTTTGGTGTCAGGGGATGTGTTCGCGTTGCCGTCAAAAGCACGCCATCCGTTCGCCGCCGCACTCAACTTGCCGTCCCACGAAACCGTATTTGCCGTCACCATAGAAGGTGTAATAGCGCTTATCGGCACCAGTATCGAACTCGCCTGAAGCAATTCATTCAGAATGGCCATTTTGTTCGCTCCCAGTTCCGCCAATTCCGCCTTGATCTCTTTCACTTTTTGTTGATACAGGTAGTAGCTGCCTCGGGTATAGCCGTCCGGCGCCAGCACGATGGAATCAAAGTAAGCTGCATCATAATCCAGATCGCCGTGGAATCTCACTTCCGCCATATTCCCGAACCAGCTGTTCCCATTGATAATACGGATATACCGGTAGGGGTTCTTGTCGGTAATAGACAAGATCTGCCAGTCCCGCGTGGAGACGGCTCCTGTGGAGATGGTCTTCCATGTTACATTGTCGTTGGAGCCCTGAATGACCGTACCGTTGATTCTTGTATAATATCCGTCTTGCCTTGCCAGTAGCTCCACATACTTCAATCGCGCGTTGCCGCCTTGTTTAAAGTCGAAGGTGACCCATGCTCCGGCACCGCTTCCGTTCAAGCGGTAATCGGTCACCGTACCCGGATTGTTATCGAACAATCTGTTCGCTGATGCGATCGCGTCTGCCGGCGATCTGCCGTAAGAATCGCTCACTGCAGCGATTGACGTCACACCGGGGATCACGTCCGATTCGTCCACCAGTATCAAGCGAGACCCGTCGGTTACGAACAACGTTGCCGGGGCATCGATACCTTCCGCCGTCTGATAATTGAGTTTAAATTTCAACGTGCCGGGCGCCGCATCCGGTCCCATGACCGCTTTGGCCGTCCAATTCAGGCCATCCTCCGAATGAACGGTCGCGGGTACACCCTGAAGCGTAACCTTCACATTCTGAATGGCTTCAGTTGATTGGAAGGATAATTTCGCTGTGTCTCCCAGGACAATCCGCCCTCCGAAGGCCTGATCCGAACCGATGGAGACCGATGAGATCTTGTTGATGACCTCGTGACGCTTCCCGAAGATCCGGAACTCGGACAACTCAATGAAGGGAGCGTCGTACGGCTTATGAATCATTTGGATTTTCAGAAAACGGAATTGCTCATTCTGGAGCTCCGGCGACACCGTCAACGTGTGCATCTCTGATGACACGGGGGTCACTCCCGGCGTCAACCGGGTCCAGGTTTCATTGTCATTGGATCCGTACATGGTAATGCCGCCGCCGCGTTCAGGAAATCCTGCCCGTGCCTGAATCTGGAAGCTACTAGCCGAAACCCGGAAATTGGGCCCCATGTCCATATGAACGTCCCTACCGAACGTACTCGTGACACTGTCCAGATAAGTCTTCAAGTTAAAGCCGGAAGATACGAAAATATTCTGATAATAAATGCTGCCGTCAGTGTGTAACGGCGTGGTTAACTCAAGTCCTTGCACGGCGTCATCCAGAGCCGCCAGCTTCTGATAGAACTCGGCATCCGTTGCGGTGTCAATGACGCTCATGGTGTCATCGTTTGTTAGTTTATACGTATCGAGCGTTGCCCAGATATAATCCTTATTGGCGTCATAGGGCGCAATGACGGCATCCACCGCCGACTGCCGATCATTGGCGACGGTCACCATGACATCTCTCGTGGATACCGTCGTGCCGTCGGAAGCTTCCACGACGAAGGCATACGTTCCGGCCTGCGTCGGTTTCCAGTCAAATGCGCCGGTGCTTATATCGAATACGGCGCCTTCGGGCACACCCGCAATCCGATAGGTCACAACATCGGACGTGCCTGCGTCCGTCGCCGAGAAATCTAAATGGAGCGCCGCCCCGGACCCAACATAGGTAAACAGGTTCAAAGCGGCATTTCCTTCATTAAACACCGGCGGCGTCAGTTCATTGGCCGCGTTGACATTGATATGGTCGATATCGACCGTCGTTCCGCTGCCTATAATCGTGAAATAATTCAGGGCCCCGAGCCCATGGCCTTCATAATATACATATCTCCATTGCCCCTGGGTATCCGGCAACGTGATCGTTTCGCCGAAGGCTTCCAGCTTCGCCGCACCGTTTGTCCGAATCTTGTATCCGAGCACTTTCGTACCGCTGCCGGATTCAACCAAAGCGATTTTGCTGCCGGATTCCGTGGCGTTAATGCGGACGAAGGAAACATCGCCCTCTTGCATGGCGGTCGAGTTGCCGTCCAAGCTGGTGAACCGATCCTCAATCTCCTTCCAATTCGGGTTCGGGTTAACCTTCGGGAGATTTGTCGCTCCCTCGACCTCGGCTTCCTTGGGGATGTACAACCAATATTCCCCTCCGGAATCCCGTGATGCCCACCAGTAATTCGTCCTCTTTTTGAACATCTCGGCGAAGTACGGAGCAACCTGCTCTATGTCCAAGCCTTGCTCATATTTATAGTAATAGTATAGATCATAGGCATTGCCGCCGATTCTTCCCCGATATTCGGTACTCAATACCTGGTAAATGACCGGACTGCCATCCTCACGCATACGCGCCTCTGTCGGGATCCAAGGCGTATCATAGCCGTTCATATACCGGGCAAAATGATCGGTGCCTGCCAGAATGCGCTTGCCGAGAAAATCGTACGAGGTAACCGCATTCTCCGCAGTGGAAACCGTACCGTCAACCGGATCCACCTTGGTTCCCTGAGCCTGCAACAGACGAGATATAATGGAGACATTGATGACGTCGCCGGTGCTGTGAGCCTGGTCCCTGCCCATCTCCGTAATCTGCACCTGCGGGTTTTCCACCTTCTCGCCCGTCGCCGCATTCGTATCGACGAGCCGGAACAATCTCTTGATGGAACCGTTCACGTGCTGATCCACAGCCGTCTTGTTCACCGTGAACCACTCGACTGCCTCGTGATACCGCTCCACATTGCCGGTGAAGATATATCCGGAAATGGCTCCGATCAGCGGATAAAGATGCTGGTTCATGAAGCGGCCATTCGTATGATTGAAGGTATCGGTGACCGGAACGATCACATTATTCGTGAGATTGGCCGTATCCTGGTTTGTCCATTCCAGTTCCGGCGTCTGCGTGCTGGTATACCTCATGATCTCCGCGGCGGTAACCATACGGTAGAGAGGCACTCCCGTGTGAATGTGCGAATCGACAAAATACGCGTAATCCGCAGGGTTCTTCTGCTCCCATTTCCGGATAATATACATCGTATTGGCCCGATAAACCTCATCGCCCGTTATCACATACATAAGAGCCTGCGTATACGCTGTTAAGCCATCCCATATGAATTTTTCGTTATAGCCCTGGCTGCACCAACAGCCTTCGGAAAATCTGGACGAGACCGTCCGGGTCGCAAGCGGGGTTCCCCATGGGTCAGTCGACGCTACCAACTGGTCGAAATAGGTTTTCCAAGGCTCCTTCTGCGCCCGTACCTGCGTTTGCAAATTCTCGAGTAATTCCTTGGTTAGTCCGACACCCGGATGCTTGAAACCGTTTGCATCTATGGTCTCGTAAATCGTCGGCAAATAATCCGTTATAACCGATTCCGAGCCTGTTTCGGCTGATACGGTTCCCGCCGATACGGGCAACAATGCGACGATCATGCTAGCGATAATGAGTAACGGCAGAAACTTTTTCAATACTTTACCAGATTCTTTGTTACGAACCTTCATGTTGCACTCCCCCAATACAATCTTTTGATGCGACTTGCTTTAGGTGAACTTGACATCATACGCATAATCTCCAATCCGAATATTTCCAGACTCCGGACTGAGGATGTGCCGATCATTGATTCGCAAATTCCTGAACTTCACCCCCCTTACGAATTTAGACTCGTCGAAGCCCGCGATAAGCGACGGGTTATCGCAAATTCCGTTGAACGCGATATTCTCGAAATAAATATTTTCCACCCGGAAGCCGGGACATGGATTATATTTGGGGTTAAAGAGCACACGGATGTCGATCAGCTGTCCGAGCTCGAACTGTTCTACCCGGATATTCCGATAGGTCACATTCCGGACTGTATTGTTATCGCCGCAGTTAATCGAAAAACACCCCCAATAATAAGGCTGTGGCTCATGGTGCTCGAGCACATCTATATTTTCAAAAAGAATGTTTTCGATAACGTCCCCTTTATCGTGATTGCCGTGCCCGCCGACATTCATCGGATGAGCCACGTCCGCCCATAAGATGGAATTTCGGACTGTGATATCCCGTGTGTCCCCCTGATAGTCCCATCGGCTGCCATAAATTGCGATGCAATCGTCGGACGTTCGCAGAAACACATCGTCAACGTCCACATGGGCACTTGACATCATGTCGATGCCGTCCGACCACCCGCGGGTACTGAACGATTTGATGTTGCGGATCGAGATATGCTCGGAACTCCCTATCTTAACGGTATAATGGGGCGGATCAATAACAATGATTCCTTCGACGGCAATATGTTCGGAGAACAAAATCTCAACGGCGCGATAATACGTCGTTTTCTCGAAGTCGGACATATAGACGATCCCGCGACCCCGGATCGTCACATCCCGTACATGATCACAGATGAACGCCCCATAGACGACCGATCCTCCGGCAACATAGACCGTTACACCGGAAGGCAAGCGGAATTGCGGCTGTTCCAGAACATGTATGCCGGTATCGAAATAGATGACCGATACTTCCGGCGTGATCAGACGCTGGAGATCTTCGGTCTGATGTTTGCCCGGCATAACGACTAAGACGCCCGGATCGTCCTGCATCGGCGCATCTTTCTCAATCGGATTGGCAAAGATATGCAAATTATGGAATCGGTCTCCGTTCACTTCGAGCGACAATTTACGGGGCTCGTCCATTGTGAACGTCACGCGGTTTCCACCCACGACGCCGTCAATCCCCGCTGATGAGGGGCGGATCGCCACGTCGCGAATCTCCCCGTCATTCTTGATCACTTCGACTTCAACCGCGCCGGCACAATCGAAATAAACCATGGAGGCATCCCGCACATCATGCATGTCCACCTTCACGTTATAGCTGAACAGCTGCCGCCATTCGCCTTGTCCCTGCCGGACGCGCACCGTATAATCGGAATTGCCAATCGCACCCTCGGGATCTGGATACGTGATTAACCGATTTGACACGTATGTCATGATTGTCTCGTCCTTTCCTCAAAACCTAATTTTGGATGCTGCGCGCTGCGTTCACCTGATTGACTTCGTCTGTCAAGGCTTGACCGCCTGGTTTCAGCCATTGCGCCTTGAATGTGTCAAAATTGGAGTTCTTATTCTCTTCGCCGATGACCGCTTTGATCAGATAAGTGTCCTGCATCGTCTGAAGATTCGGCCAATATTGCGTTGTGGGTTCCAGGACGGCCGCTTGCAGAACGTCTCTAAAGCGAGGCTTTCTTTAATTAATTGTAACGATTGTAAACGCTTTTTTATATTTCAAAATCATTCGATTGTTTTTAATTCCTTCAAAACCGGGTTTCAATTTCTTTCGGAATTTCTAACAAACTCCTGAAATTAGGATGTCTGTTAGGAATTTGGTATAGATACGCGCTACTCTGCCGCGCCGGATCTGTTGGGTCAGCCTTTTCATCGGGATATAGAAACGCTTGGAGATCTACTTTAATCGCAAGAAAAGCCGACTTGCATTACAAGTCGGCCTTATCAATAAGTCGGTAATTATTGCTTACGCTCCTGATAGATCTTATTGGCTTCGTCAATGATTGCTTGTCCGCCGGAACGCAGCCAGTCTTCCTTAAACTTGTCAAAGTCTTTGTCCGTGTTTGCTTCCCCGTAAATCGATTTAATGAGATACGTGTCCTGCAGCGTTAACAGGTTACCCCAATACTGGCTCTTGCTTTCCATGTGTACAGGGCCCAATACGTCAAGCAACGGTACGATTCCCGGCGTGATCTCGTCTCTCAGTTCTATCATTTTAGAATCGAAGTTGTATTTCTGCTTGCTGATGTCAATGTGAGTAAGCGGGTTATAGAAGCTGCCATAGCCCAATTTCGGTGCCGCAACGCTTTCATCCGGCTTTGCAACAGGGAATCCGTTCTCGTCGAACTCGTAGCTGACGCCTTCTTGCCCTTTAACGGTTAACAACCAGCCTTCGTCGCTTGTCGCTGCCCATTCCAGAATTTCGTAGATTTTCTTACGTTTCTTTTCATCTTTTTCGACTTGTGCACCCAGTAATACAGGCGCCTGGCGAGCTCCATATGCGAATGCGTATGCGTCGCCGTTCGGACCGACAAGCGGCTTGCCTGGCGTGTTGATTATTCCTGCTTCAAGCGCAGGCTTCGTCACATATCCCGACTCCGGATTGAAGTTGACCCAGCCCGCATTGTCAACAACACCGATTTTCTGATTCACAAACAACTCGTTGATTTGACCATTATCGTTCGTAATAAACTCCGGATCGATCAATCCGTCCTTGTACCACTTGTTGAGAAGCTTTAATGCTGTGCGCGTCTCTTCCGTAATGGCTCCCCAGGTAACTTTGCCTTCGGCATCCAGCTTGAACTGGTATGGGCTCACGGCATGCGCAGTGAATACGGAAGTGAACATCTGGATCGGCAGCTTGCCTCTTGCCGACATCCCGTAAGTGTCGTTCTTTCCATTCTTGTCCGGATCGTTCTTCGTAAATTTCGTCAGGACATCTTCGAATTCCTCAAGCGTCTTCGGCGGCTCGCTGTAGCCGATGTTTTCCAGCCAGCCCTTATTATAACCCGGAATGAACCCGTCGTTTCCTGGCGGCCAATATTTTGGAATGCCCCAGTTTTTCCCGTCAACCATACCTACCATCCAAGCACCAGAGTCAAACTCATTTACTGCTGCAGCATAATTGGGCATGTTCGCTTCAATTTCGGCGCGATCGAGACTGGCGATGATTCCCTGTTTCGCCCACGTCGCCATGTCTGTTTCATTGGCGTCGATCGGGAAGATATCCGGAATTTCATCGGATGCCAGATAGACGGAAAATTGCTCTTTCCAGCCCCATCTTTCCAGCTTGATATTTTTAATCTTTACATTGAATTTCTTTTCGATTTCAGTCTGTACATAGTTACCGTCTGCTTCAGGCGAGCTAAAGTTGTTCGCCCACACAATCTCGATCGGCTCTTCTTGAGCCACCGTCTCCTCTTTACTGCCCGTGTTGCTGCCCTCGGAAGTGTTCGTGTTCCCGCCTCCGCTGTTTCCTCCGCTGCAAGCGCTTAGCACCAGCACCAGAGAAAGCAGGAGGGCTGTTAAGGTCGTCCATTTCTTTTTACTGTGTTTCATTGATGTTTTTCCTCCCTTTTGTTGTTTCTTAATCTATTTAAACAGCAACACGTAATATGAATGCTGTTTAAAACAAGTGGTACCAAAAGTCGTTACTAACCCTTGAGTGACCCTACCATGACGCCCTTAACAAAAAATCGTTGTAAGAACGGGTAAACAACCAATATCGGCAAGGCGGTAAACATAATGATTGCCGCTTTAACCATTGCGGGGTCTTCCTCCTCCGTCGGCACAGGCATCATCGGGTCTCCCATATTGGCGATAACAAGCCTTCTCAAAAGTAACTGCAGTGTAATCTTCGTTTTATCTTGCATATATAACATCGCATCGAACCAGTTATTCCAATGCGCCACCGCAGCCCAAAGCGCGAGCGTTGCCAGCACGGGGGCTGACAACGGCACAATAATCTGTACCAGAATGCGAATATCGTTCGCGCCGTCAATTTTCGCCGAATCCTCCAGTTCCATCGGAATACCCATGAAAAAGTTGCGAAGAATAAGCATGGAAAATGTGCTGACTAGTCCAGGTATAATATAGACCCATACCGAATTAATCAATCCCAGTGACTTTATCAGCAAGTACGTCGGAATCAGACCGCCGCCAAAGAACATTGTGATGATAATAAACGTTGTGTAATACCCGCGATGTGGCAAATATTTACGGGACAGCGGGTAGGCGGCCATAGACATAAATACAAGAGAAAGCAAAGTGCCTACAACGGTCCTGAACACTGTAATGCCAAACGCCCGCCATATACTGTCCGTCGACAATACGCGCTCCCAGGCAAACAGCGAGATTTCTTTCGGATAGAGATGAATTCCCGGACGCAGCGCTTCCGCGGGCGTACTAAGCGAAATCGACAGCACATGCAAGAACGGATAGACCATGACAATACATAACATCGTGATGATAACAATCAGGAACCACTGAAAAATTTTCTCGCCTTTTGTTAGACGCAAGTTGTCTCACACCTCTCGAATCTGGTTTACTTTAATAGAGGCCTTCCTGCCCCATCTTTTTGATAATGAAATTCGCTGTCAATACCAGCATGAACCCGACGACGTTCTTGAACAAACCGACGGCCGTAGTCAAACTGAATTGGAATTCCTGCAAGCCTATTCGGTATACATAAGTGTCAAGAATGTCGGCGACACCGTAAACGGCAGGGGAATATAAGTTAAAAATTTGGTCGAATCCGGCATCGAGCACATTGCCAACCCGTAAAATGAGCAATATGGCGATGACTGGCATGAGAGCCGGAAGCGTAATATAGATCGTTTGCTTCCAACGGTTCGCACCGTCGATGACTGCCGCTTCATACATTTGCGAATCAATACTCGACAAGGCAGCAAGGAAAATAATAGTTCCCCACCCAATTTCCTTCCATATCGCCGATGTAATGAGCGTAAAGCGGAAGTATTTTTCGGTGCCAAGGAAATAGACCGGATCAAAACCGAATATCTCCAGAATGTAATTGACGACCCCGGTGGAGGGCGATAAAAGCGTTATCAAAATTCCGCCGATAACGATCCAGGACAAGAAATGCGGCAAGTAAGAGATCGTTTGGGCAACTTTCTTAAAGAACGTAAACCGGATTTCATTGAACAGAAGCGCCAGAATAATCGGAGCCGGAAATCCGAAAATGATTTGATAAAAGCTGATTATGATCGTGTTCTTCATGATCTGGGGGAACTGCGGCGAAGCGGTAAACAAATATTCAAAGTGCTTCAATCCTACCCACGGGCTGCCCCAGATGCCTTCTTTAATGTAAAAGTCTTTGAAAGCTAATTGAACCCCGTACATGGGTCCGTACGCGAATATGCCATACCAGATCAATACGGGAAAAAGCAGCAATAATAAATATCTGTTCTTTACATAGTCCCTCCCGATTTGCTTAACATTGTCGATCCACGTGCCGGACGACTTTTTCAGCTTTTTATGGGGGCTTCCTATGCCGCCAATGTCAGGGGCATTGGTTGTGTTCATGTGACAAACTCCTTTCAGCGATGACTGGTTATGTCTCACATTGTAGAACTATGCAAGCGCTTTTTCTATTTTATAATCATTAAATTCATTTTAGATTCTTTCAAAAATCGTTTTGTTTTTTTGTCATGGGCCGATTTAAAACAAACAAAACTCACGATTCTTACAAATACACCCTAAAAAGGAAACCAAAAGGATACTGCATGCAAAAAAGACACATACCCAAACCACAGGCAGTGTCTCTCATGGATATAACCTTTGAATCTCTATTCTTACTATTTTGCTACTGCTTAATCAAATACCATTGTTGGTTGCTTCCTCCGGTATCTCCCGGTATCGGTTTGCCGCACGATACATGCACCGTTTTCAGTAGAACTCCCGCTAACGCCAGCCAGCTTATCGCTATGGCGGTCTTTCAAGTTGCTCCGCTCTTAATCTGTTCGTGACATTGTCGAAGCTTGCCGAACTCAGCATCGGATTATCGTGCGATGTTACGGCGAAGCCAATATAGGCGGTGCTTGACATCGTGATAGTCGTGGATACGAGCTGCGTCCAGTTCGTTCCATCTGGTGAAGTATAGCCAGTCATCGCAACGAACACATTCTTGGCGTTCGGGCTTAGCGATTCCCGGAACATCAACCCCGCCTTGGCCCATGCATTCGTATTCGTCTGACTGTTCTACCAATCTGACCATCCTATTCGATTACTTAATATGCCTCTCTGCATAAACCATGTTGGCTTCGTCCGTCAATTCTTGACCGCCGGATTTCAGCCAACTTACCTTAAAGTCGTCGAACCCTTTATCCGTATCCGCTTTGCCGATGATGGCTTTAATTAAATAATTGTCCACGAGCGTCTGCAGATTCGCCCAATATTTCCCCTTGGCGCTCAATGCAGTCGGTGCAATAACGTCCCTGAGCGGCTCATAACCGGTATCCAGCTTCGCTTTCAAATCCAACAATTCCTTAGTCGTGTTATATTTAAACATCGAAGTATCTGCGTTGGCGAGGGGATTATAGAAGCTGCCTGCTCCGGCTTTTGAGGCCGCCGGTGTCGTCCTTACAACGACTAAGTCGCCGTTCAAGTCGTAGTTGACACCCTTCTCACCGTAAACCGTAAGCAGCCAGCCTTCCGGATTTGTTGCAACGTATTCGAGAATCTGCTCAATAATGATCCGTTTAGCTGCATCCTCCTCAAGCTGCACGCCTAACAGTAAAGGGGTTTGACGCGTGCCTGAGGAGAATGCGTAGGCTTTACCGGCTGGTCCTACAACCGGCTTTCCGCCGATAACGCGTTGTCCCTTTTCCAATGCGGGTTTCGTAATATAGCCGGATTCAGCGCCGAAGTTGCGCCAACTCATGTTATCGACCATGCCGATCTTTTGGTTAGCAAATTTTTCATTGAGCTGGACGTTATCTGCTGTTATGAACTCCGGATCGATAAGTCCGGCTTCGAACCACTTATTCAGAAGCTTGAGTGCCGAGCGGGTTTCTTCGGTGATCCCCCCATACACAACCTTTCCGTCTGCGCCCAACTTGAACTGATACGGCGATACGCCATAAGCCGAGAATACGGAAGTAAACATTTGGATCGGGAGCTTGCCTCGGCCCGACATGCCGTACGTATCCTTCTTGCCGTTACCGTCCGGGTCATTGTTCACGAATTTGATGAGCACATCCTCCAGCTCCGCGAGCGTCTTCGGAGGCTCGTTGTAGCCGATTTTCTTCAACCATGCTTCATTATAACCTGGGATCATGCCTGAATTGCCGGTAGGCCATACCTTCGGAATTCCCCAGTTCCTTCCATTATAGAAACCGGCATTCCATGCGCCGGCGTCAAACGATTCCAGCGCTTTCGAATAACTCGGCATATTTTTTCTGATTTCATCCGGGGAAATGCTGGCAATGATGCCCTGATCCGCCCATGTGGCAAAATCGATCTCGTTCGCATCGATTGGAAAAATGTCGGGAATTTGACCGGAAGCAAGCAGGACATTGAATGTATCCCTCCATCCCTGCCGTTCCAATTTGACATTTTTGATTTTGACGTTGAATTTCTGCTCCAGCTGTTTCTGCACATAGTTGTCATCAGCTTCAGGAGCATTGAAGTTGTTCGCCCAAGTAATCTCGATCCGTTTGTCGTTGGCCTCGGGCTTCACAGCTTCAACGAATGAACCCGGTGTAGTCTCGCTATCGCTTAGCTTGCCGCAACCGGTCGCGACGAACGTCATCGATAAGACAATGCCCGTCAAACTCAGCAAAGTTTTCTTTCTTTGTTTCTTTCTTAGATGCATTGCTTTGACCTCCCTTTTTTTTCTGATGAAAGCAAAAGTTTCATACCCGTTAGATTCCGTTTTTTGAAATATTCAAATGCAAAAAATGGAAGAAAAAGCTCAGCTCTAACAGCTTGTCTATAGAAATTTTGCTAATTGGCCGCGCTCGACGTTTGTTTCGTTTGCCTGTACCGAACGGGAGTAATACCAAATCGCGCTTTGAATTTGACATGAAAATATTGCAGGTTGCGATACCCGACAAGAGACGCGATTTCCGTGACGGACAACTTGTCGTCTTCGAGCAGCATGCGGGCGGCTTTCTCGAGTCGGATTCGGGTCACGTACTCGGTAAACGATTCGTTCATCACTTCGCCGAATAAGGTGGAAATGTAGGCGGGAGCAAGTGAAGCCACCTCGGAAAGAATATTAAGCGAAAGATCTTCGTGCACATGCTCATCGATATAGGCTTTCAGCTTGAAAATGACCTCCGCATGCTTATGCTTGACTGAATCCCGTACATGGACCCCAATACGTTCGGAAAGGCTGCGAATCGATGCGATCGTGTCTGCCAGCGTATCTTTCTTCAACTCGTCAAACAGATTGGAAGGAGGAATGATTTGCTGCAGCTCCAGCTCAATAATCGTTTCGTACAGTGCGGAAACGAGCTGAAGAAGCGCAAGCTCCACCGATTCAAGCTGCATATTCCGTTCCATCAGAATAGTGGCAAATTCATCGATAAATTGATTAACGCTCTCCACATCCCCGGCCTTAAGCGTATTCTGAAATATATCTAGAGAAATCAGTGGCGGCTTCGGATCGAAAGCGGAAATTTTAGAATGCGGAATGATTGCTTCATGACCGTACATAAACCGGTAGCGATATGCTTGATGAGCCACTCGGTAGGAGAGAGGAATTTTCTCGGGCGATAAGACCGATGTGCCGATACCCGCTCCAAATCGGAGCTCTCCTCTTACTTCGTCCTGGATTTTGTCCAATTCCGCAGCTATCATCCCGTCATCCATCTCGTCGGCGCGTAAATCCAGGAAGTAGATAATGGCCGCTTCCTGCGGGTTCAAACAAACAACCTCGTATGGCACGGGGCGGTCGAATTGCTCGTATCGCAATTTGAGCTTCTCACTATCGCCTTCGATGAGTTGAATATGCACCAACTGATAGCGGAAACCCTGTTGAAGGCCATCCACATGTTCCAGCCCGAGACTGGCGCCCATCACCAGGTTTTTCATCTCATTTTTTTTAGCCTGAGATTCCAAACTGACGATTTTTTGATCCATGAAATTCAGCGCACTTCCGATTATCATATATTCATTCGCATGGCTGGGGTTCAGACCCGGTTGATACAGGTTGCGAACATGCTGGATCAGCTTTTTCATCGGGAGATAGAAACGTTTGGAAATCATGTAGGAAATAGCAAGCCCAAACACGAGCATAAGACAGCAGGCTATTAAAATCTTGGTTTTCATTTTTTTTGTATCCAGCACAAATGAATTCATCGGCCGATCCATCGCATAGGTCCAACTGTGTTCCGACTCTTGACCCGCGAGATGCGATAATACGAATGTGCCGCTTAAACTGTCGTTGATCTGTGTGGCGGTCTTACCGGATCTGATGGCTTGCCGGATCAACCCGACATCTTCTGGATTCGCCCCGGCTGTTTGCAGGATCAAATTCCCGTTTGCATCGAATATATAGTACCTCTCGAAGGAGGAGTGGATGATTTTAGAGACGGCCTGCTTCAGGTACTCCAGATCGACATCAACATATAAGTATCCTTTCGGCGGAGAACTGCCTATCCCGTATGGGAGCTTAACGACATACGTCATCGCCTGCTTTCCGTCCGGCAATGTCCGGATCATCCACCGGTTCGGAGTCATTTGCGGAAGCCCCTCGATAAATACGAAGTCTTTGGAATTTTCTGGATTTTCAAAGAAAAGACTACTGGTTACAGCGTAATTTCCTTGATGAAAATACACGGTTATATTGGAAGCGCCTTCAATTGTTGTTTTAAAAATCTCAAGATCTTGTTGTAATGACAATACACGGTCGAGGTTTTCTGACCAACTATTATTGAGTAAATAATTCAAATTAGAGCTGTTCCGAGTGAGAATTGTGGTTACGGCCTTATTTTGAAGATTTTCTTCGTACTTTCGCAGCAATGTCTGTTCTACATAATCTTTCGCTGTAACGAGACGTCGTTGACTATCCCTGGCGATTTCGTCCACCATCATTTGATTAGCCTGCGTGTACAGGTAACCTCCCGTAAGTCCGAGCAGCACGACAGCTAATGCCGTAAACGATAAGATGAGACGGGTAAAAAAAGTATTTCTGTAGAAAAGCAACGCTTTCATAAGGATCCCTCCTGGCACATACCCTGATGACAAAAGTCAAATTAATAGGTTAGATTTTTCCGCAATGTGGTTGTCACAACCAATCCGCCGGAGCGAATGACATACGCACAACAAGTATACCGATCTTATGTTTGATTTACTAGAGGTTCGTATGCTGCAAGTGTTGGTAATCAAGCGACAAGCGCATCATGCAGGTCATAGTTCACTTCCGCTTGCCTTTGGAGGATTTCCATCCTTTTATAAGTAATATATTGATGAATCGAATAGCCGGTCTCCTCTTTGAAAATATGGCACAATTGCTCTCCATAATGTCACCTCGCTTAAATCAATCCAATTCTACTGCAAGATTTGCATACTTTCAAACAATTTATACGAGGATTATCGCCAATTTGAATAATACACTGGGAAAGAACTGAAAGAGGAGCTTATAAAAAGACGTGAGGTGAAATGGAATGGATACAGATCGTCAATATTCCTTTTTTTACAAAGCCATTTCTTAGGCTCTACAGGAATGTTTAGAGTATAACAGGTCAATTAGTTATCAATGTCGTCTGTTCTATCTATAATAAAATCCTAAATGGGATTAAAACTATACGCTCGTTAGTTTTAATCCCATTTAGGATTTTTGAAAGCCAACCTATCATAACTTACTAGACAGGGTGGAGTACAGATAATGACAATGAACAGATAATGACAATGACCTCTTTCAACGAAAGATCATATCCAATGTTTGAGTTTTTAATAGGATTCCGATAGCAGCTGCTTGACCAGCCGTTTTGGTGCAGCCCGGAGATAAGCCTCCTTGAGCAGCTCGCCCAGCTCGTCCCACTCGATCGGTTCGCCGGTCTTCGTCGATACCCAACCGTGTTGGCCGATGTACGGCGTTTTGATGAACCGGCCCTGCTGCAGCAGAATTTCTTGATTCTCTCGGTCCGACTTGAAGGATAATCCGGCACCATCCTCGTTTTCGCCCATCATGATAAACGATTTGCCTTTTACTTTAAACGTTGTATGGCCAAATCCGTCGATGATTTCCTCTACTTCAAGCAGGGAGCTGCAAATACGACGTACATTTTCCAGCATCTCTGTTCCTTGTTTCGATTTTTTGCTTTTGTTGTGATCCATAACCATACCCCCTAAATATTCTGCTCTAGTCTAACACTTTATTTTGTTGTTTAGTATTTTATTTTCTCCAGCAACACTGACATAATGCTGTCAGTAATGGCCCCTTATAATGAAGCTATTACATGAGATCAAATGGAGGGAACCAAATCATGCACAAAACAAAACAGAAAACCGGGATCGTTATTGCAGGCTTACTGCTTGCGATTCTGATGGCTTCAATGGACAACACGATCATGGCGACCGCGATGGGGACGATTATTGGCGAACTCGGCGGACTCGACAAATTTATTTGGGTCACCTCGGCTTATATGGTCGCGGAAATGGCCGGAATGCCGATATTCGGCAAGCTGTCCGACATGTACGGCCGCAAGCGTTTCTTCATCTTTGGTGTTATCGTCTTCATGGCCGGCTCCGTACTATGCGGAACCGCGGATTCGATTATTCAGCTAAGCATTTATCGCGCAGTTCAGGGAATTGGCGCAGGCGCTTTAGTCCCGATTACCTTCACGATTATGATGGATGCCGTTGCTCCGGAGAACAGAGGCAAGCTTGGCGGACTATTCGGTGCCGTATTCGGCATGTCGAGTATATTCGGTCCGCTGCTCGGTGCCTATATAACCGACCACATCCATTGGGCATGGATCTTCTACATTAACCTGCCGCTTGGCCTGATCGCCTTTGGGATTATTGCCTTCTTCTACAAGGAATCGCATGAGCATTCCAAACAACGAATCGACTGGTTGGGCGCAATATCGCTTGTCGGCGCGGTCATCTGCTTCATGTTCGCCATGGAGCTCGGCGGCAGACAATTTGCTTGGGGTTCTTTGCCGATCATCGGCATGCTCGTAGGATCCGCTTTCTTTACCGCTCTGTTTATTTTTGCTGAGAAACGCGCCGAAGAGCCAATTATCCCGTTCGGCCTGTTTCAAGCCCGTTTGTTCTCAACAAGCAATGCGCTGGCTTTTCTCAGTGGAGCTGCTTTCATTACGGCTTCCGTTTACATTCCACTTTATATTCAAGGCGTTCTCGGCGGGAACGCGACTAACGCCGGGCTCGTCCTGCTGCCGATGATGCTGGGCACAGTCGTGACTGCGACCGCCGGCGGCTCTTTGATGACTAAACTATCCTACCGTACGATTATGATTTCGACTGTAATCATCCTTGTCGCAGGAATCGCGCTGCTGACGACACTAACTCCGGATTCCTCGCGGCTCACGGTAACGGTCTATATGATAATGATCGGCCTTGGCATCGGCGCATCCTTCTCGGTTCTGAGCAACGCGGCGATTCACGCCATGCCGATCCGGCAGCGGGGGACAGCGAGCTCAACGCTCAACTTCCTGCGTTCGCTCGGCATGACGCTCGGCATTACGATTTTCGGCATTGTTCAGAGCCATTCCCTAACGCGCAAGCTCACAGAAGCGTTCGCGGGAAATGATTCTGCTGCGGGCCTGCAAAGCATTGATTTCAGCGATCCGCATGCGCTAATGGATCCTGCATCCCGTGCACAAATCCCGGAGCAGTCACTGGGCCTCATTACAGAGGGGCTTTCTTCCTCTATCGTCTTCACATTTGCGGTCGGTCTCATCCCGGCTGTGTTAGCCTTAGCCGCGGCATTCATGATGAGCAAGGAAAAGCTGGACCCGGCAGCCGAAGCGGAACAGTACGCAGCCGCTCATTAACTAAGTATGCGATTTAATAGCAACTATATAGAAAACCGCCTGTAAAGCAGGCGGTTTTCTTCATGCCTTTGTTACTATTTATCCTTGCGCTGATAAGATAAAAAGTAAAATTTATAATGTTTCAACAAGCAGTCCGCCTCTGCATATTATGGGTAAAACCAATTTAGTGAAGGGGAATACCCAACATGATCTATCCGCATACGGAACTGCGATATATAAATGATCAAATCGGTTTTGGAGTATTTGCTACTAAATTCATTCCAAAGGGAACAATTACGTGGGCATTGGATGGGCTGGATCATATACTTGAACCGGCTTATTTTGATACTCTAGATAAATACAGCAGCGAGATACTTAAGAAATACTCATTTCGTAATCAAGAAGGTAAATATATTCTTTGTTGGGATATAGGCAGATATGTGAACCACAGTTTTCAAGCCAATTGCATGGGAACAGCATATGAATTTGAAGTTGCTGTCAGGGACATTTATCCAGGAGAGCAGCTAACGGATGATTATGGAACTTTAAATATGGATGAACCTTTTGAATGTATTCCTGAAGAAGGGATGAAGCGGAGGACCGTATACCCAGATGATCTTCTTTATTATTACGAAGAATGGGATCAGCAGGTAATAGAGGCTTTAAAAAACTTCTATGATGTTGAACAACCGCTGATTCATCTTATTCGGCCCGAATTCATGGAGAAAATAAGGTTCGCAGCAACAGAGCACACTCTGCCGGATTCGATCAAAAACACTTACTATGATCGTCATGAACATAAGTAATGCGAAACTAAAAAATCCTAATCGACCAAACATCGAACGAAAGTTAACGTGCTTTCACCTCATTTAACCTTCTTTACTATTCTGAGGATGATACGCGGATATTATGCAGGACTGGTCTAATAAGGGAGTGTGCAGTCGCACACTCCCTTATTATTGCCTTCAGGATTCTTCTTTTTGTATTTTCCCGGGATTGTTGATCTTGTATGGCACGGGATGCTTGGTTAGCTTCTTTGCAACGATTTTACCTTCAAACGTGATCTTGTCTCCGATTTCCAGTTCCAATTTTTTAATCGTGTTGCTGTGGCTGGACCAGGCTGTGCCGATTTCGGTTTCCGGCTCGAGAATGGAAACCGCTTCGTAGATGACTACTTCGTCATCATCATCGGAGAAATGGTTTGGTACCGTAGTAAATTCTTTTACGGTAGCGGTCATTTTGACTTTTTCTTCAGGCAGCTGAGGTTTCGGTGCCTTTTCTTTTTTGGCTTTTCCCTTCGGCGGCTCTTCGACCTTCGCTTCTTTAATCTTGGCTACCTCAATAGGAGGAGCTTCTTCTTGCAGCGTCTCAAGCACGACGACCTCGGGCTCTACCGGTTTTTCCGCTGCTGCCGAAAGCCTCTGGCCATAAGTGGATGCCTGCATCTCCTTCAGGTACGAAGGGTGAATGCAGTGCAATTGTTTGTTATCAAATTGAATGACCGCGCTCATGTTATCGACATAACCGATAATGCTGCAGGCCATATTCTTACCGTTTCCTTTATAGAA
Organism: Paenibacillus prosopidis; assembly: GCF_003337375.1. Lineage (GTDB taxonomy): Bacteria > Bacillota > Bacilli > Paenibacillales > Paenibacillaceae > Pristimantibacillus > Pristimantibacillus prosopidis. The sequence continues at coordinate 195,806 of NZ_QPJD01000006.1, read as the reverse complement.
AAAATCTTTTGTTTTGGTTGCTTTCTCTGACAGCAAACCCCATTCTTTACATTTTTCAATCAGTGCCGCCTCGTTTTCGAAGGCGTAATACGTGTTTGGATCGATGATAAAAGCATGTCCCATATCTTCTCCGCCTTTCTGTTTATACAAAATCATTTTATCATCTTTTTGCTGACGGGGGTCAACGTATACTAACAAAAATTGTAACCATTTATCATTAAATTTCGTCTATATGGATTAGAAATTAGGATAGACATGAGGAGGGAATAAAGTGAAAAAAGTTATTGGGTTTCTAGCAGCCTTCACGTTAATCATGCTTGTTATAACTAAATCCCTTTATGTGGAATGGACAGAGCTGTTTATTATCATTGTTTCCCTTTCTATTAGTTCCATAGCGTTCAATGTTTATTTTAATCATCAGAAAAAGTACAATTCTGTCGTGATCAGTTCAACAATTATGGGATTTTCATTGTTTTGGATACTCGCTTTAATGGATTTAGCCGCAGACCATTTCATCTATTTCCTGCCAACAGGCAATGAAGACGGAAAAGCCTTACTATTAACAGAAAAAATCCAAGAGTACAGTGATGATTTATTTATTGGAAGTGTAATATCAACGCTTACCGTTTTAATCATATCATCAATTGTTTTAAGGCTCAAAAGCAGATTAGTTCGGTAGGGAGACATAACGGGAAAACATCCCGCTAATTGTTCTATTTGATCGATAACTAGGCCTATACATGGAAAACCTCCCGTTATTTTAATCCATTTCGGTCAATAATTAAGAAATCAGCCGATTTAGAGGGAGCTTTTCCGGTTAGTTTGATGTCTCATAATTTCGATTGCATATTAACTGTAGGAATTCCTTTAAGTAAGGCAAGGGTCGCCCGCTTCCAGAGCGGTCCTAGTCATTTAGTTGCGGTGGCAAAACGAAACTTACAGTGATCAACTACGTTCATCATTCCCTAAACAAGCACAAAAAAGAGGGATGCACCTTCGTGCATCCCTCTCTTCTCGGGCCGTATGGCCCAGTGTCTTACCCTTCAATCAATTTCTTATACTCATCCATCTGGCGCTGCAGCTCGGCAAGCACCTTGTCGTAGCCTGCTGTTTTCAGCTTGTTGCGGAATTCTTCAACGGCTTTAACAGGATCGCCTGCTTTACCGTACGTGATTGCAGGTCCCATTTCGCCTGAAACCTGTGTAATCGCCGTAAGCTCAGCCTCAACCGGCGTTTTGTCGAACACGAACTGGCCATAAGGGTATGGTTTTTTGATGGCATCATACTCCGCATAGAGCGTCTCTTCGATTTGATCCCATGTATTTATGCTCGGAATCTCGAATTTATCGACGCGGCCGCCCCAGAAATCAGCGTAGAATGCATCGTTTGTTTCGTCATAGCCTTCAGGCAGTACGCGCTTGCCGTCTTTGACTTCATATTGAACGCCTTCCATACCGTAGTTGATCAGATGGTAAATTTCTTCGTCATTGCGAATCAAGTCATAAGCCATAAGAGCGCGTTCCGGATTTTTGCTGTGCGCGCCGACAGATGTTCCGCCGTGCGTGATAGACAGTTCTGTCAGGTTTGTGCCTCTTGTGCGGTTAAAAGGAAACATTTGCAGCTCAGAACCAGGCTGGTCTTTATCCATGGTTACGCGAAGTCCGCCGAAGGTTTGCGTATGATGCTGATCAAGTCCCGTCAATCCCGCTCTCAGAGCAGCGCGGACATCGTTCTTATTATTGAGCACATCTTCACGCCAGTAGCCTTTGTCAGCCCAATCCTTCATCATCGTAGCAAATTTTACAAAAGTATCTTCAAATACCGGGCTTACAACCGTGTACTTCTCATCAAACGATTTGGCTGCAAATACAGGCAGGTAGCCTGTAGAAATCGGCAGCTCCAGGTTATCCGAGTAGGATTGATTGAATCCTCCGAAAGTACTTGTTTGAGCAACAGCATCCCAAGGAACAACATCCGGTTTATTGTCTTTAATATATTGAAGATAAGTGGCGATACCTTCCCAATCCTTGATCGGCTCGGTAATGCCCGCTTCCTTCGCCCAGTCGCCGCGGTAGAAGAAGCCGTGGTTAACCCATTGCGTATAGTCGTTTTCCGGGATCAGCACAATGTTGCCTTTATACTTGCTTTCCGCCCAATCCTCTTCCGGGATCGAAGTAAAGGTTTGCGGCGCGTACTTCGGCAGCAGCTCGTCAAGATTCATGAAAGCGCCGCGCTGCGCGTTGCCCCAAGTATCAAGCCAGTCCGTACCGATCGTGATCAGGTCCACAGGCTCGCCGGATGCAAGCAGCAGATTGTATTTTGTCTGCCAGTCTGCCCATTCCACCCATTTCCACTCGAGCTCGGCATTAATTTTTTCCTTCATCTTCTTGTTTACTTCAGCCATTACTTTCTCAAACTGACCGTTTGTCGGCTTATTGCCTAGAACGACATAGCTGATTTTTACGAATTTTGAAGTATCAACGGCCGTATCGCCTTCCGGCTTATTCGTGCTGCCTGTATTTCCCGTGCCCTCGTTTTTCCCGCCTTCATTGCTTCCTCCACTGTTGCCACCTGCACAAGCTGCAAGACTGATGATCATAAGGATCGCGATCAGCAGAGCGGAAACCTTTTTCAAATTGGACATTGGTACTTCTCCCCTTTGGTTTCATTGATCGGGCATTGCCCGTTATGTGAAGAGGCCAAACCTTGGCCCGCGGCACATCAGCCTTTTACAGCACCGACTGTAATACCTTTGATGAAATAACGCTGTACGAAAGGATAGAACAGGATGACAGGACCTGTCGCAACGACTGCAGTTGCCATTTTCATCGATTCGAGCGGCATATCCCGGAGCTCCACGTTAGAAGCGGCCGCGGAATTCCGGATAAAATCTGCGCTTGTGACGACGTTGTACAGGAACAACTGCAGCGGACGGTAGTCCATATCCGGTGAAAGGAACAACATCGAGTTGTACCATTCATTCCAGTAACCTAGCGCTATGAACAGACCAATTGTTGCAAGCGCTGGCGTTGTCATAGGCAGAATGAGCTTCATGAATATCGTAAAGTCGCCGGCTCCGTCGATTTTGGCCGACTCGGTAATCGCATGCGGGATGGAACGCACGAAGCTCTTCATCATGATGATGAGAAAAGGACTCAGCAGCCCCGGAAGCAATACGGCCAAGTAATTATCCTTCAAGCTCAAATACTGCGTCATGAGCAGGTAGAACGGCACGAGACCGCCGGAGAACAGCGTTGTGAAATAAATGAAAAACGAGATGCCGTTGCGGTATCCAAAATCCGGACGTTGGAGCGCATATCCGGTCATAGCCACGATGAACAGCCCTGCGGCGGTTCCGACAATCGTGATGCCCATGGTGACGAGATAAGATCCAATCATAAGGTCGGGATTTTCAAATACGATTTTATAAGCGAACGTGCTAAACTCACGCGGCCAAAAATTAAATCCGTGCTTCTTGATCATACCCTCAGACGTAAATGAGGTGCCGAGGACGAGCAAGAAGGGCAATAAACAGCAGAGCGAGAAGAAGCCGATAAACAGATAACCGAATGCCTTCACGGCTATTCCGCTTAGATCTGTACGAATACTCCGGGATTCCTCTGTATTTTCCATATTCGACACCTCCTAGAATAACGAGTTTTCAGGCGAAGCCTTTCTAACGAGCCAGTTTACCGTTATGACGATGATAAATCCGAATACCGACTGATAGAGACTCACGGCGCTGCCGATCGAGAAGTTGAAGTTCGTCATCAGCGAGCGGAACACGTAGGTTTCGATAATATCCGTCGTCGCATATAGTGCGGTGTTGTTAGCTCCTACCAGGTTGAAAAACAGTCCGAAGTTTCCTTTCAGGATGCCGCCGAGCGAGAAGAGCATCAGAATAATGAAGGTTGGCTTCAGCCACGGAAGAATGATATAGATGATCCGTTGGAAAGCATTGGCGCCGTCGATTTCCGAAGCCTCGATAATTTCGTTGTCAAGCCCCATGATCGCTGCAAAATAGACAATGGATCCGTAGCCGGTCGACTGCCACAAGAACGTCAGCACGATAATAAACGGCCAAATGCTCGGATTGGAATACGTCTTGACCGGTTCCATGCCAAGCGACTGCAGGACGCCGTTCAAATAACCGTAATCGTAGCTCAGTATGTTATAAGCGATCAAACCGATAAGAACCGCCGATATGAAATGGGGCAAAAACATAATCGTTTGCGTTACCTTCTTGAACCATTTCTTGCGGATTTCATTCAGCAGGATTGCGACCATTATTTGCAGCACGTTCCCCAGCGTAATGAAGACCAGATTATAAGCGACCGTATTGAACGAAAGCCTCCACAAATCGCCGTTCATCACTAGAAAGCGAAAGTTATCGAAGGCAACGAACGGGCTTTTGAATATGCCGTCCGAGTAGTTGTAATTAATGAAAGCAAGATACAAGCCTGGCATCGGCAAATAGGCAAAAATGATAAAAAAAGCGATGGCCGGCAAACACATGATAAGCAGCGTCTTATTGTTCCAAAAACGTCTCAGCCTGCCTGCGCTTAATCGCTGCTGTTTTTGCTGTTTGCTCTCGAGTGCCCTTTCGACAATGGCTGCCACCTTAATCCCCCCTTGTTATCAAGTTCTAAACAGAAATGAATTGAATCGATTCCAAACGTCCCTGCTGATTTCGGTCAACCGCTTCCAGCATTATCGAGAGTCTGCCCTTCCCTTCTTGATACCAGGCTCCAGGCAAATAAAAGGAGTCCGGGCTGCCGCCCGTTAGAACAGGCCGATCTGACCCGCATGGAAGCCAAAGCCGGCCAACGATGCGATCCTCCAGAAATACGGTCAGCTTGAGTCCGGTACCGGTAACTTTAGCGCGCCATCCTTTGCCCGCATCCGAATTGACAGTAGATGCATACAACCATGCTGTCGCTCCCGGCTCCAAGGCAACGGGCAGCTGCACTGACGAAGCGTACTCTTTCAGAAGTCCGGCATGAGTGAGTAGCTCTTCTTCCTCCGCTGCACTCACCGTCCATCCTTCGGCTTCAACCCCTTCATACAAGTGCACTCTTCCTGCCGACAAGCCAAGCACCCTCTCGACGTATACCATTAGCTGGACCGTTTGCCCAGCCGATACGAACGCCGATATGTCGATATAAGGATCGAAAGGATTCACTGTTCCAATTTCCTTCCCATTCACGAACAACCTTGCGAGAGACTGGAGGTCTTTAAAATGCAGTGTCCACGAGTTCGCATCCCCGGATGCTGTGAATGACCTCCGGTAGTACTCGAATGCGGGGTGATCCGGAGACATCCAGCCTCCAAAGTTCACAATTGGCCACATGCTGCAGTCGATTGGATCCGTAAGCTCCTCAGGCAGCGTTCGATCCGATGCACGGTACACGCTCCAATTCCGGGTGAGCTCGCGAACCTCCGTTACGGCCGACATCCCTTTTATTCCTTTCATCGCTTGCAGGCGAAGACCGGGGAGACGGACGTCATCGAAGTTTGAATGTCCCCAAATCTCCACTCTCGCGCTCAGCCTTTCACCCTGAAGGCCACCGCTCAGCGGTATGAAGGAGCTTCCGCCTCCCGGCGTCACCGTACCTGCATATCTGTCTCCCGTATACAGCGATATCACATCACTGCCCTGACGGATCAGTACTCCCTCCACCGTTTTACCGTCCGGTACCTGAACATCTGCTTCATACCAGGCATAACCCCGGAAGACACCTTCGCGCTCCAGAAAATCCGCCTTCTCCCGCGAAATCCGCTTATTCACGTCCGTCATCGGCTGCGAAGCATCGAGCTCGCTTAGCTTCCATTCAGCCGCCGCTTCTTCCGGGCTGTCCGGATATCGATACGGCTCCCCGAATTTAAGCGTCCCGGTCTCATCCACACCCTCCGTATAAAGCGCTTTCAAACGATCACTTATGAAAAGCTTCAGCTCACGGCCGCTATGAAAATGAATCGAACAGGACGCTTCATCTTTTCCATCAAAGGCTACAACAAGCCGTTCATCGCGATATTCGGCCGCTGCATTCACCGATTCAACCTCGAGAGGCCTATCGATTAGAAGAATGATTTCCCCCCTGCCTTCGGTATGAAACGCGAGCAGCGATCCAGCCGCTCCCCCCTCGGCCATGTAAAGCTCAGCGGTCGAACTTTCCAGCCGCCCCTCGAATCCCCATGTTGCAAGCGGTACTTGAAAAGGCAGCGAAAGCGAACGTCCGGCTCTCAATTTGAAAGCTCCTTTTGCCGGCTCGTTAGCCGGTACGATTGCAATCTCTCTATCGATGTCTTCAAGATTCGTTACAAACAGAAGGCTGCCGCCTCCCTTAAGCTCCAGGGCATAAGGTCCAATCACGTTCTTACATTCTCCTGCAAGAGATATTGCACCGGAGGAAGTGCTTGCTACTGAAGCTTCCGCCAGCGCAGCGCCATAGGCATCTATTAGCCGGCTAAGGAGCCTGCCTTCGTATGCCTCCTCCCGGATATGCCCTTCCGGCGAGATCATGCCGCCGAAATCATAGTCAGAGGTCATGAACGCCAGCGGTTTACCCCAGTTGTTCGTCGCGTTCGTAAAGCCAAAATCCGTACCTGACACCTGAAGGTAGGGTCCCAGCAGCTTCGCTCCGCAAGAGAGAAGTCTCCGAAGCAGGTAATGCGCCCGGTTCGTCTCCGTTACGAGAAGCGGATAACCCATTCCCGCTAACAGATCACGGTAGTGCAGCACCTTCTCTTCGAATTCAGGATCCCGATTGTCCGGATAAAAGTTGCAGGTTGGAACGACGTCCTCTGCGAGTCCCGATGCTTGCAGCAGCCCGCCTTGGCCCGCGCAGGCAAATATCGGAACCTTAATGCCATGGCTAAGCGCCATATCGCGAAGTGCTGCAATATAACCTTCGGGGTCGGTACAGCCGTAGAAATCAAGCTCATTATCGAGCTGAACAGCAATAACCGTACCGCCCTCTCCCGCTTGGTTTGTCTTCAGCAAAGGCAAAATCCGGTCAAACCACCCAGAAACATAATGCAAATATTCTGAATCATTGTCGCGAAGCTTCATGCCTTCTTTAGCGAGCAGATACGCCGGAAGAGCCCCGCCGTCCCATTCGGAACAAATGTAAGGACCAGGTCTGGCGACTACCCATAGGCCCGCTTCCGCAGCGGCAGCCAGAAATGCGGCAACGTCCCGTTCACCGCTGAAATCCCACTCCCCTTCCTCCGGTTCATGGTAATTCCATGGAAAGTAGACATCAATGCTGTTGTAGCCGAAGTCTTTTAACTGTTCCATCCGCTCCTTCCACAGCGCTCTCGGAATACGGAAGTAAAAAAGCGATGCGCACAGCAGAATGTGAGGTTTATTGTGGATACGTACGGCTTCTGCTTCGAATTCGACAACCGTCCTTGCCTGGGTTTCCATGCTCATGTCACAACCTCCAAATAAATGGGTTAAAAACTCGAAAAATGTAACCCGTTTCATGAAACCCGTTACATTTTTAAACAAAATAAATACACTCATAAACCGATATAAACAACAATTGTTTTTCACTACGGTATTCTGATGTGTATTTGTGTTGGGACTAGTATAAAAATAATTAGATATTGCAGCAGCATGTAACGGGTTACATTTGATTCCGCGTCAGTCCGTAAACTTTAGACACCTTGATTCTATTCGACATTGTAAGCGTTGTCAATATTTTTTTATAACGAATCTATGCCTTTAGTCCTTTCCCGCCAGGAGGGGCTGTAGACTCTCTAACAATCAGCTCAGGTCTTACTTTGGTATTTCTGCTGACCTTGTTCTTGGTGATCATTTGGTGGAGCAAATCAGCCGCGTTTCGACCTACGTCATAGCATTTTAATGAGACGGTAGTCAATTCAGGAATGCTGTTAGATGCATAGGGAATATCGTCAAACCCGACAAGTGATAAATCATGCGGCACCCGAAGTCCCGCTTTATTTGCCGCCTTCATAACCCCGATGGCAACAAGATCATTCGCGCAAAAAACAGCTGTCGGACGCTCAGGCAGGCCAAGAAGAATATTCAAAAATGCTTTGCCGCTTTCTACGGAAAATCCTCCGTCCAGCATCCATTCCTTTCGAACCTTCAATCCGTTTTTTTCCATCGTTTTGACAAAGCTCTGGATACGCTGAAGCGTGTTTGACATATGCCTGTAACCGCCAACGAACGCTATATCACGGTGACCCAGATCAATTAAATGCTGTGTCGCCAGCTCCGCACCCACCTTCTCATCGGCATAAACGCGGTTCATGCCCTCACCAGGAAGATTTCCATTAATCAACAGCACCGGCACGCGCTTGCAGACCTCAACGACCTCATTCACTAATTCCGCGCTTGGTTTGGCCAAGTTGATTCGGCCTCCGAGCATGATAATCCCATCGACCTGCTTCTCGACGAGAATATTCAAATACTCTGATTCGCGCACGTATTGTTCCCCAGAATCCCCATTCGTATTCGTCGACACGGTATCGCAAAGGAAAAACGTATACCCCTTGTTTCTTGCTTCCTGATCGAGTCCGGAAAGCACCTCTGGAAAAAACGGGTTTGTAATGTCCGGCAGGATCACGCCGATCATACCGGTCTCCTTCTTAAATAAGCTTCTGGCAAGCGCGTTCGGCTGAAACTGATACTTGTTGATCAGCTCCGTAATTCGATCTCTCGTCGACTTTTTTACAGGAGCCGTGTTGTTAAGCACGCGCGACACAGTGGCTACTGAGACGTTAGCTTCCCTAGCGATATCATAAACAGTAACCGGTTTGATAGTTGCTCACCCCTCAGCCCATTAATTCATACCTCAGTAGAATAACAGACTTTAAAGTAAATGAAAACGTTTGATTCTTCCATAAATTTTTATATAATTTTGATTAATGCAACCTGAAGTGAACATAAAATATCGTTCCCTTTTCGCTTGTCTTCACTTTAATAACCGCATCGTGCCGGGCGGCAACGCCATAGCTTACGGATAATCCGAGCCCGGTGCCATTCGCTTTTGTACTGAAAAAAGGGGTCCCTAATTTTGGAATCAGCTCTTCTTTGATCCCGCAGCCTTGATCCCTTACCTCCAGGACGACCTCATTTTCTTCCTTGTACGATTTAATAGTTAATATTCCTCCGGCAGGCATCGCGTCCAAACCGTTGAGCGCGAGATTTAAAAGCAGCTGGCGAATTTCCTTTTCATCCAATTTCAAGTCAGGGCAATCTCCTAGCTCAAGCTTGACATGATGATTATCGCACATTGCCTTCGACTGGATTAACGGAAATAGCGCTTCTACCACTGCATTCAGCTGCTTTATTTTACGATTCGTCGGGTTAATGCTAGCAACGGCGAGAAACTCCGTCACGATGTTATGAGCCCGGTCCAGTTCCTCAATCATAATGTCTGTATATTCCGCTGACGGACGGCTTTTTGACAATTGTAGGAAACCGCGCACAGTTGTCATCGGATTACGGATTTCGTGCACAATCCCAGCTGCCATTTCCCCCGTTAAATTAAGTCGGTCCAGCCTGACCATTTCCTTCTCAAGAAACAGACGGTCCGTAATATCCGTCACTACACTAAGCAGGCATTGTTCGCCATGTATTTCCATAATTTCAGACGACATTAATCCTTCACGCATATCACCTGATTTCGTCATATAACTAATTCTTACATTTTTGTCCTGTTTCCCCGATCCAGATAAATCCTCAACTCCCCCCTTTTCATCAGAAGCAACAATATATTGCAGCACATCCGTAGTTTGGTTGATTACCTCCTCTTGGCAATAACCGGTAGCGTTCAGCAGACTTTCATTCACATTAATATATCTGTGGTCCTTAAGCGATCTCAAGGAAACTAAATTAGGAGTCGCATCGAATATTTTACGGAAACGTTCCTCCTCCATCAGCTTGCGTTCGGTCACGTCGCGGATAGAAAAGACGCATATGCGCTGACCTTCTATGCTTGCTTCTCCTGTCTGGATGTCGGCCGGGAATATACCTGTATCTTTGCGCAATCCCGAGGTTTCAATGATCTTTCTTAATCCTTGCTCCTCTGAAAAATAGGAAAACAACGATGGGACAAGGTTATCGATAGGCTGGCCAATTAACTCTTCGGGGTGGTAGCCGAACATCCGTGTCACTGCGGAACTTACGGTTAACATTTTCCCTTCCCCGTCGGTAGTAACGATGGTATCGCTGGATGTTTCACCGATCGCTTTCAATAATTCGTTCTGAAGCTTAATCTGCTCCTGATATTGATGCATTTTCACGAACGCTTCTATTTTCATTTTTAAGGTTTCGGGATGGAAAGGTTTGAATATATAGTCAATCGCGCCTACGGAATAACCGTGCTTGACATGCTCCATAGCCTGACTGATTGCAGTTACAAAAATGATCGGGATTTGCTTCGATTTTTCTCTTGATTTGATGAGGCTTGCCGTTTGAAACCCGTTTAGACCAGGCATTTGCACATCTAATAAAATAACCGCAAAGTTTTCAGAAAGAACATACTTCAATGCTTCCTCGCCGGAGTTTGCACTGAACAAGCGATAATGAGGGGAGTCCAATAGAGCCTCGAGTGCCAGTAAATTTTCAGGGCGGTCATCTACCAGTAAAATATTAACTTTTTGAATGCCGCTACTTAATTTTTCGATAAAGTTTTTCATTCGCATCCATCTCCTCATAATTCGCTGTTTGACTGGTGAAAGCAATGCTTTCCTTATTCCCGAGTCCCAAAAATCCGGAGCAGACCAAACTTTCGTAGAACAAATTATGAACACGATTCAGCAATATATGGTTAAAATAAATCATAACATTACGGCAAATAATAACATGAAATTCATTAAACGAGCCGTCGACGGCTAAATTATGCTGGGCAAAAACGATATTTTCACTCAAAAAAGGGTGGAAAACGGCTCGTTCGTGTTTTACGGTGTAATATTCGGAAAAGGCTTTCGTCCCCCCGGCATTTACATAATTTTTTGTGTAAGTTTGCATTTTTTCGAGTGGGAAAGCGCCATTTTTGGCTTCTTCAATGACATCTTCATTCATATCCGTGGCATATATTCTCGTTTTGTGATGCAGGCCTTCCTCGTGCAAAAGAATGGACATCGAATAGACCTCTTCGCCTGTTGAGCAGCCTGCGTGCCAAATCCTTATAGAAGGATAGTCTTTAAGCAACGGTACGATTTTTTTCCGGAAGGCCGCAAAAAAATTCGGGTCTCGAAACATTTCGGTCACGTTAATGGAGAAGTCCGACAGCAGCTTCTTTAAGACCCGGCGATCATGCAGAACCTTCTCCTGAAGACCGGATACGGTCGACAAACTTTCGGCGTGGATTCGATGCCAAATTCGACGCCGAATCGAAGGGGTCACATAGTTTCTGAAGTCGCAGCCATAATGCCTAAAAATAGCTTCCAGAAACAATTCCATTTCGATCCTTTCCAGCTCGGCAATTTCTTCCGCTTCATTCGTCGTGTAAAGGTCAAACGGTTTGCTGCTCATATGATCCCGCCTGTCTGTACAGCCAAACCTGCATGAGCGAGAAAAGCTGCTCCAAGCTCACAGGTTTGCTGATGTAATCCGAGGCGCCGGCCTCCATACATTTCTCTTTGTCATCCTTCATGGCCTTCGCCGTAAGCGCAATAACCGGCATAGACTGGAATTCCGGTATTTGCCGTATCGTACGCATCGCTTCATATCCGTCCATCTCCGGCAGCATAATATCCATAAGGATAAGATCGATATCCGGATTTTCTTGCAGGACCCTAATGCCTTCTCTTCCGTTTTCCGCAAACACCACCTTCATTTTTTTGTTTTCCAAGGCGGTTGTGATAGCAAATATATTGCGCATGTCGTCATCGACAATTAAGATTTTCTTACCTGCGAAGGCGGTATCCTCAAGCTGTAATAAAGGAGCCTTTTCTTCGTTTTCGGTAACTTCAACATGAGCTGCGTCGGCTTCATCGTTATAAATCGGAGTTCCGGCTGCCTGGCCCCCTACAATACCAGGTAATAGGAGCGTAAAAGTGCTTCCTTTCCCCTTATCGCTGCTAACCTCAATGAATCCATCCAACAAATGAGCCAGTTCCCGGCTGATCGAAAGCCCCAATCCCGTCCCTCCGTATTTCCGGCTGGTCGTTCCGTCCTCTTGCTGAAACGCCTGAAATACGAGGCTCAGCTTCTCTTCCGGAATTCCGATGCCTGTGTCCGATATGGAAAAGGCAACGGCCGACTCCAGATCTATCCGACCGCGATAACCGGATAAAATCTCTTTGTCCGCTTTATGTATGCGAAGTGCCACTTCACCATGTTCCGTAAATTTGAAGGCGTTAGCTAATAAATTCCTCAAAATTTGCATTAATCGGTGCGTATCGGTACAAATAGTCGGCGGCAGTCCGGCATCCAGCTCTGTCGTAAATTTCAGTCCCTTCTGCTGCGCGACCTGAAGGAATTCAAGCTCCGCAAAATGGCAGATGTACGTCAAGCTGATTTCATCAGGGACGATCTCGATTTTTCCCGACTCGACTTTGGATAAATCAAGGATGTCATTGATCAAATGCAACAAGTCATTTCCTGATGAATGGATCGTTTGAGCGTACTTCACTTGATTCGCCCTCAGATTGCCATCGGCATTTTCGGCAAGCAGGCCCGACAGGATTAGCAAGCTGTTAAGCGGCGTTCGCAATTCATGCGACATATTGGCCAGAAATTCCGATTTATACCGGGAGCTGAGCGCAAGCTGATCGGCCTTCTCTTCAAGCTCCATTTTCGTAATTTCCAATTCCTTGGTCTTTTGTTCGGATTTTTTATACTGCTCTTCCAGCTGACCGTTGATCCTTCTGAGTTCTTCCTGCTGCAATCGAAGCTCCTCGGACTGATTCTGCAGTTCTTCCGTTAAAGCCTGCGATTCCTGCAGCAGTCTTTCCACCTGCATGCGGCCTGCAATACTGTTAATCGTAATCCCGGCATGGTTCAAAACTTGCTGCAATAACGTTTGCTGGGCCTTGCTGAACTTCGTAAACGAGGCCAATTCGATGACAGCAACGACTTGTCCTTCATATTCCACCGGCATGATGATCAAGTTCGAAGGCGATGCTTTCCCGGTCCCCGAGACGATTTGAATATAATGCTCCGGAATGTCGGAGAGCATGATGGTCCGGTTTTCCAAAGCGCATTGCCCGACAAGTCCTTCTCCGAAAAGAAAGCTTTCGAAACCAATCTCCTGCCGGTTGTCGGCATAGCCGGCCAGCCTTTGAAGCCGCTGCCTGTCCCCGGAGCCCTGCTTGATATAAAACACACCGCAGCTTGAACCCGTCATCGGCGTAATCTTGGTAATGAACAGCTGCGCGAGCGCATTTAAATCATGGATCCCTTGATACATCGTAGCCATTTCCGCAATGTTTGTTTCGAGCATACTTTTTTCCTGCTCTTGGGTTGAATAATTTTCGAGCGCTATAGCCATTTCATTGAAGGTATAGGAAATCTCGCCAATTTCATCCCGGGTACGGACATCAATACGCGGCAATCTTGTTCTCAAGCCAGAATTTGAAGTAACACCCGCCATCACCTTTGTGATTTTAAATAAATTGCCCGTGATGTGCCGCGTTATGACAAATCCGATCAATAGGGTCAGAATAAATGCAAGAATGCTTAATAAGAAGGCAGCTTCATTGGCTTGTTTAACCATTTCCGTATTCATTTGTATTCCTTGGTTCAATATTTGCTGCTGACGGTCCATGATTGACTTGGCCAGCGGTCCCAGTTGGATCCCCAAAGGCAGCACTTTCGTTTTGAAATAATTCAAGGCTTCCTCTTGATTCCGATCCTTCTCATAATTGGCCAGCAGCTGTTCATAGTTCTCTTTGAATTGACGGTTTAAGCTTGTTAACTTTTGCACGGAGTCTTTACTTTCCGGCTGGGTCACAAGACTTCCTGTTTGTTCAATCCGAACGTTTAATTGCTCGTTTGCCGTTTCAAGTTCATTAATAAATTCCGGACTTTGCGTCAGCAGATAGCCCCGCAAACCGTTCGTTTGCTGCAAGGCCAAAACCTGAATATCCTTGGTGGCGGTAAGAATCGTTACCCGCCGGTTAATTAAATCGGTATAGGAATCATTGATTTTGTTCATGAAGTAATAGGAGAGGCCGCTCGCAGCGCCGAGTAAAACAGCCGCTGATAAAAAACCCGTAAATATTTTCTTTCCAATCGTAAACCTCATTTGTCGTCACCGCCGGTTTTCATCTTTTTCTAAAAAAAATGCCTCTATCCATCGGATAGAGACATCGTTGTCGTTGGAAAAGGCGCCATTGCCGGTTTGTTATTCATTCTATTCCTATCATATATTAGTCCATTTTGTTTGACAAAGCCCCAATACAGGCGAAATTGCAGCAGAAACCCAGCTCAGCTATCCTTTTTTGCGAATACACTCCATTTTCCTCAATGTAACTATAATTAACCATGGTTGGTATATAAATTTACAAAATGTCAACTAACAAAATGATTAAAAACGATAAGTCACAAAGTTGTCACAATTAAGAGGGGTAATTTCGACATACAGACATGGTTGCCATCCCCTATACTTAACCATATTCTCAGTGCGTGAGAAAAAGTGACACTCAATTGAACAAAGAGATGAGAAAACTGGAGGATGACTCATGAATATGCTGATGACGAAACGCAAGCACTTGTTTACCCATTATGACAGCCCCGCATTTTATGATGAAATGTTTGACCGGTACGGTAAAGTGAGGTCCTCCTACAGCAAAATTTTCCAACGTTTATCGAAGATGGGTATTGAAGAGCTGAACAAAAGGAACGCTTTCATGCAATCCCACATGGTCACGCAAGGCATTACGTTTACATTAAACAGTGAAAGCCTTGGAGATACATCCCTGGAACGGACCATTCCTTTTGATATGATTCCGCGGATTATTACTTCAGATGAATGGGAGCTGCTTGAGCGGGGTCTAAAACAAAGGGTTCAAGCTTTGAATGCATTCATTTGGGACATCTACCATGAGCAGCACATCCTGGAGGATGACATCGTCCCAAGGAAATTGATCATAGATAATCCCTATTTCCGCCCGGAAATGGTCGGTCTGGATGTCCCGGACGGCACTTATATCCCTTTGTCCGGAATTGATATCATCCGCAGCGAAACGGGTGAATTTTATGTGCTGGAGGACAATTTGAGAACGCCCTCGGGCTTGTCTTATGTTTACAAAAACCGTTCGTTGATGACGAGCCTTTTTCCCGAGCTGTATTTCGAAAACCGGGTGCGCGATATCGAACACGGCTTGAACGCTTTATTGAGCAGCCTGCGCAGTATTGCCCCTCATCCTAAGCCGGATCCGCTCGTTGTGCTGTTGACACCCGGTATTCATAATTCTGCTTACTACGATCATACGTTTCTGGCACAAGAAATGGGGATTGAACTGGCGGAAGGAAGAGACTTAACCGTCATTGATCACAAAGTATATTTGAAAAGCATGCAGGGACTTCGGCAGGTGGATGTGATCTACAGACGGATTGATGATGAATTTCTGGACCCGCTCGCTTTCCTGCCGAATTCTTTACTCGGAGTGCCGGGACTGATGCAAGCTTACCGCGCCGGGAATGTCGCGCTTGCCAATGCCCCGGGCACAGGAGTTGCAGATGATAAAGCCGTTTATGCTTACGTAACCGATATGATTCGTTACTACTTGAAGGAAGAACCGCTTTTGAAGAACGTGCCAACCTATATTCTATCAAGGCCGCATGAAAGAGAGTATGTGCTTGCCCGTTTGTCTGAGATGGTGGTTAAAGAAAGATCGCTTTCCGGAGGATATGGGATGCTGATCGGTCCAGCCGCTTCCGAGCAGGAGCTTAAAGCATTCGCCGGCAAAATTAAGCTATCGCCAGAGCTGTATATTGCCCAGCCGACTATGAAACTGTCATGCAGCCCTTCTTTAACGGATAGCCATGTATCTCCCCGCCATATCGATTTGCGCGCTTTCGTATTTATGGGGAGAGAGACTCACGTTGTTCCGGGCGGACTGACAAGGGTAGCCCTCAAGGAAGGTTCGCTTGTCGTAAATTCCTCACAGGGCGGGGGTACAAAAGATACTTGGGTTTTGTAAATCCACACAAAATAATAAACCGAATAAAAGAGGAGGATAAAAATGATGAATCGCTACGCGGAATGGTTATTTTGGATAGGACGTTATATGGAAAGAGCCGAAAATCATTCAAGACTGATTGATGCCAATTATCATATGCGTCATGAATTAAGAGGAAACGAAAATGATCGGGACTATACATGGGAAAAGCTTGTATCGGCAGTGGGAGATCTCGCCCGGTTCAAGGAGAATAACGCCATCGCGAATGAATGGACTGTTCTTCACTTTCTGACTTTTGAACGCACAAACAACAATTCGATCTATTCCATTATTCATCAGTCAAGAAATAATATCCGGGCTTTACGGCAGCTGCTGCCGAGAGAGCTGTGGGAAATTACAAACTCCTTATACCTATGGCTGCAGGATCAGGATGTAAATAAATTGATGCAGCAATCTCCCTATATGTTCTATCAGCGTGTAAGAGAGTGGGTATCCCTCTTTTACGGGGCCGCGGATTCGACCATGCTTCGGGAACAGGAATGGAATTTCCTGCAAGCCGGCAAATATTTGGAGCGTGCGGAGAACACGGTACGTATCCTTCAAACCATCCAAACCAATTTTATAAGTGATCCCGCTTCTTCACAAGACAAGAGCCATTATAACCGCATGACCGTGCTTTTGAAGTCAGTAGGCGGCTATGAGGCCTTCCGCAAGTCGCATGCCGATAACGTAACATTTGCAAGAGTGATGGAATTTTTGATTCTGAATCCCCATTTTCCACGTTCCATCCAATTCGCTTTTGCATCGTTGGAAAGCTATTTGAAGGCAATCAAGCAGGAAGACTTTAATTTTATGGAACTGCCCAATTCCCGGCTTCTCGATTCCGATTTGCTTCATGAATTGTTACAATCCTGCAATCAGCTGGGATTCTCCATTTCAAAAGCTTTTTTTCAAGAGGATATTGTCGGCGCATGATAGGGAAAGCAGACTATCCTACCCGCCCTAAACCCAAACCCATGAAGTATTGGCGCTTCATGGGTTATTCACGTTCATAGGCAGGTTTACTTTACAGCAACGACAAAGGGAACGGTGAACACTTTTCCTTCATGTTGAA
This sequence comes from Paenibacillus prosopidis, assembly GCF_003337375.1. Taxonomy (GTDB): domain Bacteria; phylum Bacillota; class Bacilli; order Paenibacillales; family Paenibacillaceae; genus Pristimantibacillus; species Pristimantibacillus prosopidis. The sequence continues at coordinate 178,585 of NZ_QPJD01000006.1, read as the reverse complement.
ATTGTCCCCAAATCTTGTAGGTTCCGCTTTGCGGAAAGGAGGTTGCGAATTCTGCTGCCGGCCCGGTTGCTTTTTCATCCAGCGGATGAACATGAAGATAATGCTCCGCATCAGCTGACAATATAACGACATGGCCTACTGCTCCCAAATAAGGCTCTAAGCTGTCAATTCCCTCTTTCGTCTTGGCATCGCGAATATTAAATGTCAGCGTAACTTCTTCTTCCGGTTTCGTTCCGCTCAAGGCAAGCTCGGCTTCTTTCCCCTCGACTTCCTTCACCAGCTTCTCGTCAGGTGTGATAGCCGTATGCTCACCCTCTTGACCCTCTACATTTACCCATTCGCTAAGAGTAATATTAGATCCGCCCGTTGGAATGAAATCCGCGAACAATTTGTATTCGCCGCCAGCTGGAAAAGAGGTGTTTACGGTAAATTTGCCATCTCCCTGGAACTCGGGATGGATATGGTTAAAAAACGACAGATCGTGGTTAACAACGATTAGATGAAGCAATTTTTCATGATTGATATCAAACTCGCTTACAGGTTTACCGTCCTCATCTGTAATTTGAATGGTCAATTCCGTTTCTTGGTTTGCTTTTGCGCTTCCAGAGGCGAACGCAAACGTTGCTTTGAGGTTATCAGACACCTCTTTTTGAGCGCCACCATGACCGCCATGGCTATCTTCAGTTGTGTTATTCGCGGCCGGCGTTTGCCCGCTTTGGTTCCCATGGCCGGAAGCGTGGTTATCATTTGAATTTCCGCAGGCGGATAATAATGCTAAAATCAGTACCGCCCAGACTAGTAACATTTTCTTATTCATAGCTTGATCTCTCCAATCTTCTGTAAGAGGAATTAATGCCGCACTTTAAGACGCTGCAGCCGTAGAGCATTGAGAACGACGGAAACCGAACTTAATGCCATTGCCGCACCTGCGACCCATGGCGCCAGTAAACCAATCGCTGCGATCGGAATCCCGAGCGTGTTATAACCGAGAGCCCAGAACAAATTTTGTCTGATATTGTTCATTGTCTTGCGGCTCATGTAGATCGCATCCGGGATGCTCGAAAGATCTCCGCGCATTAGGGTTACATCCGCAGCTTCCATGGCTACATCCGTACCGGTACCAACAGCCATCCCGACATCCGCTATTGCAAGGGCAGGCGCATCGTTAATGCCATCGCCGACCATGGCTACTAATTTGCCTTGGGCTTGCAGTTTCTTTACTTCCTCCGCTTTTCCTTCCGGAAGGACCTCCGCAAGCACATGCTCGATGCCGACCTGGGCCGCGATAGCCTTGGCTGTCCGTTCGTTATCGCCTGTGATCATAATGACCTGAATGCCCATTTCCTTGAGTCTGGTAATCGCGGCTTTTGAGGTCTCTTTTATCGTATCCGCCACAGCTACAATGCCTGCGTAGCGGTTGTCTACTGCGACTAGCATCGCCGTTTTGCCGCTTTCTTCTAAACGAGTCATGGACTCGTAGGCAGGTTTGGCGTCCACGCCAAACTTCTCCATCAAGCGGCGGGTACCGATCAGAAGCTCTTTGCCTTCCACAGCGGCCTTAATCCCGAAGCCCGGAATGGCCTCGAAAGCTTCCGTCCCGGGCAGCGAGATTCCTTTTTCCCTAATCCCCGCAACAATCGCTTCTGCAAGCGGATGCTCTGAGTTCTTCTCCGCTGCGCCGACAAGCCTTAGAAATTGCGCTTCGTCATGATGATCGGTCAAAACATCCGTCAGCTCCGGCTTCCCTTTCGTGACTGTTCCTGTTTTGTCTAAAATAATCGCGTCAATCTTATGGGTCTGTTCCAGATGCTCGCCGCCTTTGAACAAGATCCCAAGCTCAGCTGCACGGCCGGATCCCGCCATGATAGAGGTCGGTGTTGCAAGTCCAAGCGCACAAGGGCATGCTATAACTAAGATCGCGATCGCTTTTTCCAAAGCTTCCGCAAAATCACCCGCTGTTAGGAAGAAGTACCAGACTATGAATGCAACTAATGCAATACCGACAACAATCGGAACAAAGATACCGGAAATAACGTCTGCCACACGTTGAATCGGCGCTTTTGATCCTTGCGCTTCTTCAACGACCTTAATGATCTGCGCCAGAGCCGTTTCTTTGCCAACCTTCGTCGCTAAAATTCGGAGCATGCCGTTTTTGTTAATCGTCGCTCCGATAACGGCATCGCCGGTTTTCTTCTCTACCGGAATACTCTCCCCCGTTAACATCGACTCATCGACGGATGATGTTCCTTCAATGACATTCCCGTCTACAGGGATTTTCTCGCCTGGTTTGACGAGTACGACGTCTCCTGTGATAACTTCATCCACCGAAATAGTGAGCTCCTGACCATCGCGGACAACCAAAGCCGTCTTCGCTTGAAGCCCCATCAAGGACTTTATCGCTTCCGACGTCCGTCCTTTAGCGAGCGATTCGAACAATTTCCCCATTATAACCAGTGTAATCAATACCGCACTCGTTTCAAAGTATAAGGATGGTCCATGATGCGCCGATGCGCCGTCTGAAAACCAAGAGATAGTTAGATATAGGCTGTAGAAATACGCTGCCGAAGTTCCCAGCGATACCAGCACATCCATGTTGGCGCTGCCGTTGCGCAGCGCCTTGTAGGCGCCTACATAAAAAGGCCTACCCACATAAAATTGAACCGGTGTAGCCAAAATAAGCTGAACCCAAGGATTCATGAGAATTTCCGGCACGTAAATCCACGAAGTAAACGAAAAATGACCGACCATGCTCCACAAGAGCGGCAACGATAGAATCGCGGAAAGAAGCAGCATTCGTTTTTGCTGCAGCGCTTCTTTCTCGCGGTGTTCACCCCTGATGTCATTCTCTTGCTTCGTGATCGCTTTGTAGCCGAGCTGCTGCACCTTGGTCTGCATATTTGTAACGGAGATTTCACCTGGAGTATATTCTACACGTGCCGTTTCCATAGCAAAATTGACCGATGCATTCGTAACGCCGGGTAATTTACCAAGACCCTTCTCAATCCGGTTCGCACAAGCGGCGCATGTCATACCTTCCAGTTGGAAATCGACATAAATATTGGCTTGTTTGCTTTCATTCGTTATGGTTTCTCCCATGGTTATACACCCCTATGCCTACTTAACAGTTATATTAAACGATGTCGTAGCCTTGTTCCTCGATGGCTTCTTTAATAGCTCCGATGGTGATGAGATTCTCATCATACGATACGTCCACAGTGCTGCTCACAAGATTGACTTTACCGACAACCCCTACTTCCTTCAGTGCTCCTTCAATAGAATTTACGCAGTGCTGGCAGCTCATACCTTGTACTTGTAATGTCGTTTTTATCATTTTTCATCTCTCCTTGGTTTGATCAATCTGTACCCTCAATATACCCCACCTAGGTATATTTAGTCAACTTTTATTTACTATACCCCTGTACCCTATTTTTATCTGAACAAAAAAAGCAGCATTACAGCTGCTTATTCATTGTCCTATTATTTAATTGTTGAATTGGGCTGATTTGAATTCCCCGACTGCGGCACGGCCGGTTGCAAGAAGCTGCTGATGCTGGTACGTATAGGAAATCTGTTCAAGCAGTGGAAGCTTCTCATCTAGAAGCCGACGAATGAGCTCCCTTCCGAGGGAAGGAGTAAGGTTGCGATACCATATACCTTGAGGATACAGAACGACGGTGCAAGCATCGTTGCATCGACCGTTGCACATTGTTCTCGTCGTATGAATGAGCGAATCCGCATTATGCAAGGCAATCTCGCTACGTATGGCCTGCGTCACTTCTTCTGCATGTCTTAGCATGCAGCTGCCGCCGTTGCATAGAAGAAGATGATGCTTCGTACCGGACAAATTCCATGTCGCCATAATTCGCTAAGCCCCTTTCATCAGCTATTCATTTAATGCTTTCTTCAAGGCTTCCAGGTTCTTGATCATAATGCCGATATAGTCGAGATTGTCCTTCTTCTCTTCGTCCGTCAGCCCTTCGAGCGGATTAAGCACATCCGTTTTAGCTCCGATCTCATCCGCGATCGTCTGAGCAATCTTCGGGTCGACGAGCGTCTCAAATAAAATCGTTTTGATCTTATGCTCTTTCGCAAACGCGACAACTTCCGCCATCTGCTCTGGAGACGGCTCCTGTTCCGGCGACAGCCCCGCAATCGGAACCTGGGTCAGACCATATTCCTTGGCGAGATAGCCGAATGCCGCATGCTGGGTTACAAACTCGGTATGCTTTACACCTTGAAGTCCGGATTTAAAAGCATTATCCAGTTCTTTCAGCTTAGAAATATAGGCATCCGCATTCGCCTTGTAAGCATCCTTATTCGCTGGGTCCGCCTTCTCGAATGCCTCCTGGATCGCAAGCACCTCCTGCTGCGCTAATACCGGACTCAACCAGATGTGCGGATCGAGGCTCCCCCCCTCTTCCTCATGCTCTTCTTCCTCATGGCCTTCTTCTTCATGCCCATGCTCTTCGCTTACCATCAGCTGTATATCGCCGCTTGCTTCTACTACGATACGCTTATCATTTGGTGCGCTCTCTAGCGCTTGCTCTGCCCAGCCTTCGACAAGCCCGTTATAGACGAATACATCAGCTTCTTTAATTTCAGCCATATCCTTGGCGCTTGGCTCCCAGTCATGCGGTTCTACTCCTGCCGGAATCAAGCCAATAACGTCAGCGTACTCGCCGGCAACCTGTTTACTGAATTCGTACATCGGATAAAAGGACGTTACAACTTTTAACTTCTTGCTGCTGGCTTCAGACTCGCCGCTGCTGTTGTTGATGCCCTCGTCTCCGCATCCTGCTAATAGTAATGCAGTCACTGCAGAGATTAGAAATATTTTGCTAGACCATACTTTCATTTTCTTTACCTCCAGTTGTATGAATGGATGAGTTCTTCGTGTAACGAGGAAAAACGGTACTATCGATGTCCGTCTTACTGCTTGTTTTCTTATTTCTTAATTTGCCCATTTGTAACATAAGCTTCTTAAGACCAATTCCGGCAACCAACAAGACTAAGAGTACAAGCGCAATCGTTCCTCCGGGCGGCGTGCTAAGCTCATACGAGGCAGTTAGACCAGAGAAAACGCCAATTAATCCAATTCCCATAGCGACGAATAAGGCAGCCGTAAAGCTTGGTGAAACCCGGATTGCAAGGGCAGCGGGCAGTACGATAAGAGAGGATACTAACAGAACGCCGACAATCGGCATAGCTGCTGCGACAATCATCCCGGTAATGACGCTAAAAATAAGCGAGATCCACTTGACCGGAATACCATTCGTCTTGGCCGTCTCCTCATCGAAGGTAATCTGATATAAAGGTCTGCGGAACACAATAAAGAATATTGCCCCTATAATGGCTACTGCTATCATTAAAGACAATTCTGTTTGATTAACGGCTACAACAGATCCGAACAAATAAGAGGAGAAGCCTTTGTTCATGCCTTGATTCAAGCTCATTAGGAGAACCGCGCTGGACAAGCCGCCGATCATAATAATGGCTGTAGAGATCTCACTGTAAGTCTTGTACGATCTTCTTACATATTCCACAGCAATGGCCCCCACAACCGCAATAGCAAAGCCGGTAAGCGTCGGATTTAGATGAAGATATGCACCTCCTGCTACTCCCGCGAGCGAGACATGCGAGAGCATATCGGCCATCAGCGCCTGCCTCCTAAGCATGAGATACACACCTAGAACAGAGGCAACCAAAGCGATTATCCCACCGGCGAAAAATGCCCGCTGCATGAAGTCGTAGTGCAGCATTTCCATCCTCCGTCCTCCTTCCTTTCCAGCTCAATAATACGATCCAGATAAGAGCGGACCTCGGTAAGACCATGGGTAACCATAACGACGGTCCTTCCATGCTCTTTCACATGATGCTGCATCAATTCATAGAAGCCGAATCTGCTTTCCTGATCCATGCCGGTAGTAGGCTCATCCATAATGAGCAGGTCAGGCTGCTGCGCTAAAGCACGTGCAATGCAAATTCGCTGCTTCTGTCCGCCTGACAGCTCTCCAATCTTCCGATTGCGGTGCTCCCACATGCCCACCTGACGGAGAGCTTGCTCCGTATAGGCGTGATCTTTAGGACTAAGCTTACGAAGCCAAGAGCCCTTTACATAAGTGCCCGATCGAACAAATTCTAGAATCGTACTAGGAAATCCGCTGTTAAATGCAGCAATCTGCTGTGGAACATATCCAATAACAAGCTTCTTGCCGCTCTGATTTTGTTTAGCTAAATAAATATCTCCGCGCCACGGCTTAAGCAAGCCCAGCGCCAGCTTGAGCAGTGTAGTTTTGGAAGCGCCGTTCGGGCCTGTTACCGCGACGAATTCACCTGAATAAATATCTATGCTCGCATTCTCTAAGCAGGGAACGTCACTATAACCGAACACTACTTTACTCATGGAAGACAAAAGCAATGTCAATCATCCTTTCTTTCATCATTTTGCAAGAGGCTATGCTGACATCGTATCAACGGCCTCCCCCATACCTTGCTGCTGGCAATTGTCACAATAGCCGTAAATTTCAAACTTGTGCTTTACAATCTGAAAATGATCTGGAGCCTGAAAATTGTCCATAGGGCAATATTCGAGCGGAATAAGACGGCTGCATGTCAGACAGATCATGTGATGATGATGGTGAAGATGTCCGAAACAGCCTACTCGAAACCTGCTGCTATCCTCAAACTGAAATTGCTCGATGACACCTATTTCCTCTAACAATCTTAAATTGCGATATACCGTATCAAAGCTGAGTCCGTTGTATTTATCGATCATCCCGAGATACACTTCCTTAGCCGATAAGAATCCGGAAGCATCAGCAAACAATTGGGCAATCGTTCTACGTTGTTCGGTTATTCGCAGTCCATGTCTGGTCATGGACTGAACAATAAGCTCTGCATCCCTTTCCTTCACAGGACGTACCGCCTTTCTAAGGTATTACGAGCACAATTCGTAATTATTACGATATTTGAACGAGAGAAAAACCGACCGAAGACGGCTTAATAGTAATTATTACGTTTAATAAAGTGTAGCAACTAGCTTTACATTCGTCAATAAATAAGTTTTTGAGCGGTTGTCGGATGACAAGAATATTTATGCACCTTGGCATGGTTTACGGAACTAGGTGAATATAGTATGATGAATGCGTTTAATCGTAATCATTACTTTTAACGACTCTTTATTCGATCCATGAATACATACAACTAAACGAAGAAAAGGGAGAATCAATCTATGAGAATACCAGTCATTGTTCTAAGCGGGTTTCTAGGCAGCGGCAAGACAACACTGCTCCTGCGGTTGCTGGACGAAGCGAAAACACGTGGCTTACAGCCCGGCGTCATTATGAATGAATTAGGCAGCAGGGATGTCGACGGCCATATTCTGAATGGACACTCAGATTCAGCGATCGAGAAACTGTTAGATGGCTGCGTCTGCTGCAGCAGACGCAGTGAATTGGCCGGCAGCATCCAATCTTTGTCCAAGCAGAAGCCTGACGTCATCTTTATCGAGCTGACAGGCGTAGCTAATCCCGAAGAAATAGCCGATGCGCTTACGGAGCCTCAAGTGCTCGGGCTCGTTCAGCTCAAGCAGATCGTAACCTTGCTGGATGCCGAGCATGTGCTTACTTACAACAGTATTTTTGAATCTGATCTATCGCTGCTGCGAACCTTGCGGCGGCAGATGGAAACGGCTGATCTCATTATCGTAAACAAGACTGATCTTGTAACAGCACCTAAGCTGAGCAAGATTGACAAGGTGATTCGCAAACAGAATGATACGGCCCTTGTTATTCCTGCCGCTTATAGTCAAGTCGATCTGAATCTGCTCCTTGCAACCGTCAAGAAGCAGGAACGGCAAGCGATCCCCGTTGCCCGGTCGTTCAAGATGCTGAAGGCAGTTCCCGCCGGACATCATCAAGATAAAGAACGAACCATACCTGAAAAAACGTTATCATTCTCGCGCGTCCAAACCATGACGCTGCCGATCGTATCCGCGACACAGCCAAGCCGCAGACATATTGAAAAATTTCTTCTCAAATTCAAGGAACAGCTGCTTCGGGCTAAAGGCTATATTCGCCTTAAAGAAGAGAAATCTGTCATGCTCATGCAATACGCAGGCAAACGGATAACTTGGACGGAGTCCGACTTTAGCGGTGAATCCTACATCGTCTTCATTGGCATAAATCTTAATGAACAGCAGCTCGAGGCGGAATGGAAACGCTGGTTGCAATTAGACCGGATTCGTACTCTTTGACAAATATTACTGAACCTTTTATACTCTTTAATAGTAATATTTACGATTAAACTCTACATTATAAGGAGTGTCGCTTATGTCGCAAGCTGTAGAAGCTGATTCTCGCATACCGGTTACTGTTTTGACCGGATTCCTTGGTGCAGGCAAGACCACCCTGTTGAATCACGTCCTTACGGCCGATCACGGTCAAAAGATCGCGGTAATTGTGAATGAATTCGGAGAGGTAGGTATCGATAATCAACTCGTCGTAGGAGCGGATGAAGAGATTTTCGAGATGAACAATGGTTGTATTTGCTGTACGGTCCGGGGAGATCTTATCCGCATTCTCGGTGAGCTGATGGATGCCAAGAGAGGTGCCGGTGATTCGCGTAAAGCTAACTTCGACCGTGTGCTTATTGAGACAACAGGATTGGCCGACCCGGCCCCGGTGGCCCAAACTTTCTTCGTGGACGAGGAAATGGCAGAGTTCTACAAGTTGGATGCCATTGTAACTGTCGTCGATGCGAAGCATGCCGACCAGCATTTGGATGACGGTCATGAAGCGCAAGAGCAGGTCGCTTTCGCCGATGTGCTTCTGTTGAACAAGACGGATCTTGTCACGGAGAACGAACTTAAGAAACTCGAGCATCGCCTAATAGCCATGAACCCTGCAGCCAAGCTATACCATACCCGGCAATCTCAAATTGATATTCATCATATTCTGGGTATCGGGGCATTCGACCTGGAGAAGAAGCTGGAGCTTGATCCCGGCTTCCTTGAGGAAGAGGACCATGATCACGATGATGATGTCTACTCCCTGTTCTTCCGTGAGGAACAGCCGCTTGATTTGGTGAAATTAGAGCGGTTCCTGCAGGAGTGGTTGACGGATCATGGCACCGATACATTCCGTTACAAGGGTGTCCTTCATATTAAAGGGGTCAAGCAGCGCATTGTGTTCCAAGGCATCCACATGTTGTTTAGCTCCTACCCTGACCGCGACTGGAGAGCCGATGAACAGCGGGTCAGCGAGTTCGTTATTATCGGCAGAAACCTGGACACGGAATGGTTTAACGAACAATTTGCAAACTGTGTAGCCACGTCATAAGGCTATTCACAATGTGCAAATGAAAGTAAAGCCCATTACCTGAACGGTAATGGGCTCTTCATTAATTTTAAACAACACAAAGGAGTATTTAATTCCAACATGTCTAAATTGAATCTACCTACTAAGCAAGAACGGCATACCCGGTTCGGATCAATCCAGCCCGCTGCAGGCACTAAACCGACTAGCAAAGAACTCATGACAGACCTGCAGAATAAACCTCACGATTACTTGTTTGCCTTGGATGCTGTGGGGATTTGTGAAGTGAAGTATCCCGTTAATATACCTTCCAGCACAAGCCCTACGATGCAAGTCAGTATGGCTGCATTCAAAATGACGACCAGCCTGGGACGCCACTCCAAAGGAATCAATATGAGCCGGATAATGGAGCAGCTGGAAGCATACCGCCAAGAGAACTGGGTTATGAATTTACCCACTCTAGCCAATTTCACTCAAGAATTAGCAGCGCGAATGCAGCAAACCAGCGCAGAGATTGAAGTGTGGTTTCCCTGGTTCTATGAACGCATCTCCCCTGCCTTGAAGAAAACAGGACTCCAGCATAGCGAGGCATTCATAAAAATCAGTTATGAGAAGGACTGTCCCATTAAAGCGGAAATCGGAATAAAAGCTGCAATAACCACCTTATGCCCATGCTCCAAGGAAATTAGTGAATACAGCGCCCATAATCAGAGAGGGATCGTCACTATTACCGCTGTGCCCTATGATCCGATAAATGTTAACGAAGATTGGAAGGCTATGCTGCTTGAGGCGGCGGAATCCAATGCCAGCAGTATGCTGTATCCTGTGCTGAAGCGTCCGGATGAGAAGAAAGTAACCGAGACGGCTTATGAGAATCCGAGATTCGTCGAGGATATGGTCCGCCTTGTGGCGGCAGATTTATATGAGATGGAAAGTATTCAGGCTTTCACGGTAGAATGCCGGAACGAAGAATCGATTCATCTGCATGATGCAATTGCAAAAATCACCTTTTCCAAAGAATGAAAATGAAGAGAGGACGGGATCACCGTGTCAGCTTCTGTTGAACAGCACCGCAAGGAGGCGCCTTCCTCCGTCAACTGTATGATTATTACCGTATCTGATACAAGAACGGAAGAAACCGACAAGAGCGGAGCTCTGCTAAGGGAGCTTCTCGAGGCATCCGGTTACAAGGTCACGAAATATGCGATTGTGAAGGATGAATATGAGGAGATTCAGTACGCCATCCGCAGCGGTTCGGCTAACCCTTCGGTTGAAGCCATTCTCCTGAACGGCGGAACCGGAATCGCCAAGAGGGACACGACGTACGAAGCAGTAAGGGACCTGTTAACTAAGGAGATGCACGGCTTCGGCGAGCTGTTCCGGTACTTAAGCTTCGCAGAGGATATCGGAACGGCTGCCATTCTCAGCCGGGCTATCGCTGGTGTATATGAAGATACGGCGGTATTTTCAATACCGGGCTCGAGCGGAGCTGTGAAGCTTGCCGTTAACCGCATTATTATTCCGGAGCTCAGGCATGTGATGCGAGAGATCTACAAGGATTTATCGTGTGGACATTAGATCCACTATAATAACGGATTTGATGTCCTTGTAAGCTAGTCATGGATTCGTTTCGATTCTTAACCAGGGCTGTCCCAAAAAGTCGTAAACCTTGAGGACCAGCCCCTGTTTCATAAATGGTACAAACAAAAAGAAACCAATCCTTGGTTAATTGGTTTCACGTTCTGAGAAGTTTATATGACGGGTTCGACTTCTTTTAGATTCTGCACATTAAACAAACGGGCATATCCCCCGTCTTTCCTCATCAGTTCTTCATGGGACCCCTTCTCTTTAATTTCCCCATTCTCAATGAGTACAATTTGATCCGCATGAGTAATCGTTGACAGGCGGTGTGCGACAATTAAAGTCGTTCTGTCTTTAGCTAATCTTTCAAGAGATTCTTGAATTAAATGCTCAGACTCCAAATCAAGGGCGGAGGTTGCTTCATCAAGCACTAAAATCCGCGGATCTTTAAGAAACACCCTGGCAATGGCAATTCTCTGCTTTTGTCCCCCTGACAGCTTAACGCCCCGTTCGCCTATTTCCGTGTCGTAGCCGTTTGGCAGATTCATAATAAAATCATGTGCGTTCGCAGCTTGAGCCGCTTTAAAGATTTGTTCTTCTGCAGCATCAGGATTTCCAAAAAGGATATTCTCGCGGACGCTGCCGCTAAATAGGATATTATCCTGCAAGACCATTCCAATCTGGCTTCGCAAGCTTTTTATGGTTATATCCTTAATATCCGTATCATCTAACCGAATGCTTCCCTGCTGGATATCGTAAAACCGGGGAATCAAACTGATTAACGATGATTTGCCTCCTCCGCTCATCCCTACGAAAGCGATCGTCTCTCCTGGATGGATACTGAGTTGAAGCTTGTTTAAAACCCATCCGGCCGAAGCCTCATACCGGAAACTGACGTCGTTAAAATCAATTTTTCCCTTTACGTCCGTTATCGGTTTCGCTTGAGGTGAATCCATAATATCGTAAGGTTCATTCATAAGTTCAACCACCCGATCCAAGGAGGCGCTTGCCTGTGTCAATTCTGTAGAAGAATTAACTAAACGTCGAAGCGGACTATACAGCCGTTCCAAGTATGCAAAAAATGCGATAAAGGCTCCTAACGAAATATTTTCTTGTATCACTTGATAGCCTCCATAAAATAAAACCAATAATGGAGCAAGATCCGTTAATGTATTGATGATGGCGTTTGTCAATGCATTCCATTTGGTCAATGCCAAAGCTCTTTGCAGAAAGTGCCGGTTCTTCACGTCAAAATTTTCTTTTTCGACGTCCTCCAGCGTGAAGCTCTTGATGACCGGCATTCCGTTAACCCGTTCAAACAGATAGCTTTGTATATTCGCCAGTGCTTGTGACCTTGCCTTCGTATAAGACTTTAACCTTTTGTACAGCTTCTTGACGGACAAAGCATAAAAGGGGAATACCGCTATAGAGACCAAAGTTAATTCAAAATCCATATAAAACATGAATCCTAGGGCAATAGACAGCGTGAATAGATCCAGCCATACATTCATCATTCCGGTTTCCACGATGCTCTTTGTTTGTTCAGCGTCATTAATCATCCGGGATATGATTTCACCGGTTTTATGATTTTGATAATACCTTAAGGACAGCTTTTGAATATGTACAAACAGACGATTGCGAAGATCGTATAGAATACGGCTGGTTATTAATTGAGCAAAGTATTGTCTGAGATACTCTATGGGCGCCCTAACCACAACAAACAGTGCAATAGCGCCCAGCATAACATAACTTAATTTTTCGATTTTCACATCTATAGGGAGTGAGCTTAGCAATAAATCGTCAACCACATATTTCATAAGGAGAGGCAGCGTCAACGGTATCCCAAATTTTATCATCCCAATCAATACCGTAACGATTACTAACTTCCAATAAGGTTTTACAAATGTAAAATAGGTTTTGAAGCTCGACATAGCGTACTCCTTTTTTAATTGATATTCGATTTTTTCTCCACCAGAATCAAAGCCCGGCTTTGATCGCTTCTGCTACGATAAAAATATCCTTATAATAACGTTTTTCATTTATCACCTTGAAGTTCGACTGTTTGACCAGATCCAGCGTTGGACGGTTTAAATGGCAACCATCACATAACCTCCTCCAAACAGGTGTGAGACGATCCTGTAATGGGCCGAGAAAAGGATGATCAATTTTTACATGCTCAAATATAAACAATTGACCGTCCGGTTTACAGACACGGCTAATCTCTTCCAGTGCCTTTATTGGATCCGGAATTGTGCAGAGCACTAAAGTACAAACAATCGTATCGAAATGGTTATCGGGGAAAGGAAGCTTTTCGGCGTTTGCAGACATGAGCTCAATGTGAACTTGGGCCTGCTGCGCTCTCTGTATGGATAATTGTCTCATAAGAGGCTCAGGTTCGATGGCAGTTACCTTTTTGGCATTTATATAGAAAGGAAAATTCAAACCGGTCCCTGATCCAATTTCCAGTACTTCTCCGCTTGCTTTTTGAATCAGCTGCCTTCTAATCGCACCGAAACCTCTTCGTTCAAACGGCCCCATCAATGTATCATAAAGTTTCGGAAACCATTTTCCCATGCAGAGATCACCTCGCTCACTACCTATAATGATTGCAACAAACATTATAAGCAACTTCAATAATAAACGTTATTGTAACATATATTAGTAAGTGTTAATATGATGCCAATAAACATATTAGAACCCGCTAATATGAATTGGGGGCGAAAAGCATCGTGAAAAACAAGCTGGATGTTAAAGCAAAATTCATTCGTGCTTTTAGTGACAAAACGCGACTTCAAATATTGGAATGTATCAAAGACAGCGAGAAACCGGTATCCCAAATTGTTGAAGAGCTGAACGGAAATCAATCAAATATATCCCAGCATTTGGCCTGTTTGAAAGGCTGCGGGATCATTGTAAGCCGGCAGGAAGGGAAATACATGTATTACAGCTTGCAGAGCGAGCAAATTAAGCTGCTTCTAACGATGATGGACCATGTGTTTCACCAGGTCGAAGAAGAAGTAACGGCATGCGAGAAAAATGACCAGCTTGATTGTTGCGTGAGACAACAGGAGGTGTAAGACACATGGAGGAAGAAGACCACAATAAACAATCCTGCTGTACGGACGGAGCCTGCTCCCCGGATCCAAAGCCCAAATTCAAAAAAATGCTGCCTTTAATAGATTCAGCTGCTGATCATTCAGAGGGACTGACGTCTGAGTTCAATGTACAAGGAATGGATTGCAGCTCCTGTGCCTTAACAATCGAAAAACACTTAAAAAGCGTGCCTTTCGTCAAGACCGTTAGCGTCAACTTTTCGACGGGGAAAGCCAAAATTGAACACGTAGGCGATACGGAGTTAATAATTAAAGAGGTTAATAAAGCTGGATACAAAGCGAGCTTGGCATCTAATAAAAGATTGCATCAGCAGGAGGATCGATCAGGAATCAATCTGCTTATATTGTCTGGAACTCTTTTATTACTCGGGTTTGTTGGCACTCTCACCGATCTAAATCCAAATCCTGTTCTGCTAACGGTGTTGTATGCACTATCCATCATTGTAGGAGGATACAAACCTGCCAAAAGCGCTTTCTTTGCCGTCAAAAGCGGCTCTATGGACATGAATGTGCTAATGACTGCTGCGGTGATCGGCGCCGCAGCTATCGGAGAATGGCTGGAAGGCGCCACAGTGGTTTGGTTATTTGCTTTGGGCAATGCTCTCCAAACAAGGTCCATCGAAAAAACGCGCAATTCAATACGTAATCTAATCGACCTCGCTCCTCCCGAAGCATGGGTCAAGAGCGGTAACGACTTGGTTAAAAGACCCGTGGAGGAAATTTCAGTCGGGCAGCTCATTTTTGTGAAACCCGGAGATAAAATCCCGCTTGACGGCGAAGTCCTTAAAGGGGAATCAAGCGTTAACCAGGCGCCTATTACCGGGGAGTCCATTCCTGTTGATAAACAAACCGGAGATCAGGTTTATGCGGGAACTATTAATGAACATGGCATGTTAGAAATAAAAGTCACTAAATTAGTCGGGGATACCACGATCTCGAAAATTATCCATCTGGTCGAAGAAGCCCAGGAACAAAAGGCGCCTATGCAGGCGTTTGTTGATAAATTCGCCCGTGTATACACGCCGATTGTTTTTGCGTTCGCTATAGCAGTTATGCTGCTGCCTCCGCTTTTTGGCTCTGGAGAATGGGGAGAATGGTTTTACAAAGGACTTGAGCTTCTTGTCGTGGCATGCCCCTGCGCACTGGTCATCTCCACTCCTGTTGCCATTGTTTCGGCCATCGGAAATGCAGCTAAGAATGGTGTATTAATAAAGGGCGGGGCCTTTTTAGAGGTTGCAGGGGCTGTAAACGCCATAGCGTTTGATAAGACTGGGACACTTACAGAAGGTAAGCCAAAAGTGACTGAGGTGATTCCTTTACTGGCAACAGAACATGATGTTTTGTCGATTGCGCGGACGCTGGAGGAATTCTCTTCCCACCCCATCGCCAAAGCGATTTCCCGGTATGCCGTCGAACGAGGAGTTCCTTCTTTAAACGGTGAGCATTTCAGGAACATCGTCGGAAAGGGAATTCAAGCGACAATTGGAGATACCGTATATTTCGCAGGAAATCTCAAATTGTTTCAAGAGTTAAAATCCGATCTCAGGGAGTTGGAGCCGCGAGCCGCATCCTTACAGCAGGAAGGAAATACGATTGTTATCATCGGAACAAAGGAACAACTTATCGGTATAATCGCTGTTGCTGACACTGTTCGAGAGAGTGCAGTGACTGCACTTAATAGCCTTAAACAAACGGGAATAACTCAGGTCGTTATGCTCACAGGCGACAATCAGGGTACCGCAAAAAAAGTAGCTGCGCAGACGGGTGTTACCCGGTACTATGCTGAATTGCTTCCGGAAGATAAGGTTGCAGCCATACACAAGCTTCAACAAGAGGGGTACATTATTGCGATGGTTGGCGATGGCATCAACGACGCCCCTGCTCTTGCAGCCGCGGATTTGGGCATTGCTATGGGCGGCGTCGGAACGGACACTGCGATGGAAACCGCAGACATCGTTTTGATGGCTGACAACTTGGAGAAGCTGCCCTTTACGGCAAAGCTCAGCCGCAGCGCTTTGCGGATTATTAAGCAAAATATTTGGTTTTCCATTGTGATCAAGCTCTTAGCCATCTCGCTAATCTTCCCCGACGTGCTGACCTTATGGATTGCAGTGTTAAGCGATACGGGAGCTGCCCTGCTCGTTATCCTAAACAGTATGAGACTGCTAAAATCGTCTTAAAAACGAACTATAGGTAGCGGAGGCGACGGCATTGGCGATAGAATTCATGACAACTAATCAGTGGAACGACTCATTGTGGCGCTTGATCGGACCGGTTTACCAGGAAGCTTTTCCCCGCGGCGCCAAGACGGAAACGATTCTCCGCAGCATGCTGGATAGAGGAATTGCCTGGCTTCATGCCGTTCTTGAGGATGGCCGCGCGTCAGCCATGGCGGTAACGGGAATTGTCGTCGAAGGTACAAACAAGGTTCTTATCATCGATTACATGGCGGTTCGCAGAGACATGCGCGGCCGGAGCGTTGGCGGTCAATTTCTGGACAAGATCCGTGAATGGGCGCAGCAGGAACAAGGCGTGAATACGATCGTCATTGAAGTCGAGGCGGAGGATACGGAAGCGAACGCCTATCGGATGTGCTTTTGGGAAAAAAACGGCTTTCGGCCTACCGCCTACGTGCACAAGTATATATGGGTACCTGAGCCTTACCTTGCGATGGTACTTCCTCTGAATGATAGTGACACAATTCCCGAGGACGGGAAAACGCTCTTCCGCTACATTACGAAATTTCATGAGAAAGCCTACCGGCGACGATAGGCTTTCTCAATCGCATTTCTCCGACTATGCCTGAGCCGCCGCTTCCTTAGCAGTCACCTCGGCGCGGAACCGGAAAGTTCAGCAGCAGGAATCCGGCTAGGAATACAAGCGTTCCTCCGATCACATCCCGGGCCTGTCAAATTTGGCAGACGATCGAATGATAGCGGGATTAACAAAGAAAACCGCCCTGATGAAAAGGCGGTAAATTGAAAACTATTGTTTCTCGTTAGTCGAACCTACGTACAATTAATGTTTATTTTTATTTGATGCCGGATGTAGCAATACCTTCGATAATATAACGCATGGCGGCTGGCTAAAGAAATCATTCCACGTCCAAATGAAGGTAAAGATCGTCGTTGTCACAATAGCCGGCATGGTCAATGGCAGAATAAATCTTGTTATATTCCTATCGGCCGGCATCCGTCAACCGCGGCCGCCTCGATCTCCACCGCACATTAAATCTCTGTTTCCTCCAAATCAATTAGTGATTAATCAATTACTTCTGATGTAAAAGAGAGCCATTTCTTCCCTGCAACTCGCGAACAGTAACCGCGATTCCCTTTTCGAAGGCGGTCGCCCGTACCGGGCCGATCAACCGCTCGTATTTCTCCCCGCTCAAGACAAGCGGTTCTTCGGTCAAATAGAGCATTTCCACTACCTCCTTCATTACCGGTACGGCCATGCCGAGCAAAGACAGCCCGACTCTTCCAAGCGGAATGACCGGTTTGGCGCTCCCGCTTGCCTGTCGGGCTATTCGCTCGATCTCCTTTCCCGAGATCAAGCCTGCACCTGGAATATGCCAGTTCTGCCTATAAGCATCGTCCCTTCCGGCGAGTTCCGTGATCATGAACGCCGCATCCGGCAAATAGACGAACTCCCGGGGGACATGCATATTGCCGATGAAAAATGCCATCTTTCCGGCCGCGATCGCTTCAAGCGTAGAACCCAGATAAGAAGCCTCATTCGCCGTGGGGCCATAATAATCCGGCAAGCGGACGATCATAACCTTAGCTCGGTTCCACCTTTGATCGAGCAGCATCTCCTCGTAAGCGAGCCTGACCTTGCCCTTCCTCGTATGCGGCTGCTTCGGATGCTCCTCGGTCGCACGAGCCATCTGTCTTCTTCCATAGGGATAGACACCGTCGATGGCGACAACCTTTATGCTCAGACGGTCAGCCGCCTCCATCACCGATTCGCCAAGAGGAATCAGCTTGCTTACCATCTCGTGATACGGCACGTTCGCGCAATGGAACAGGACTTCCGCGCCTTCCGAAGCGGAGACGATATCATCCGGATGGAAAGCATCACCTACGGCAATCGTTAAATGCTCCGAATGACCCAGTCTAGCGCTAAGCTGCTCCAGCTTCTGGCGAGATCGCCCGAAAGCCACCGTCCGGATCCCTCTCTTGACCAGTTCCTCCACTACCGAAGCGCCCGTACCGCCCGTTGCTCCTACTACAATTGCTTTTTCCAAAGGAATCACCTCATTCATTTTTTGTGATTGATCAATCACTAACTTGAATCCAATATAACATGTTGTGATTGATCAGTCAATTACAATTATTGATTGGTCAATCACAACTTTTGAAAAACTTATCCCCCTCCTCATATTTCCTTCAATTCGGGCATTGCCAGTGCTACCGAAATGTTGCAAAGCATACCCCGGGCCAGGAATAACATCGTCCGTTCCTCGGCATTTGGAATGCCGGCTGCTCGGAAGGCTTCCAAAACCATACGGCGAACTTCCCCGAATCCATTGCGCATTGCTTCCCGGATCGAGTCTTCCCGGATCGTCTGAGCCTGCATCTGAAGCATTACTTCATTTTGATAGGTGCCCAGAATACCCTCATAGGCCTGAATCAGGTCGCTCTCCAATTGTTCCGGTGAAGCGGACTCCACGACCTTGCGGAAGGAATCGATCAATCGGTCCCAGGATGCCTCCAGCGCCGCCAGCAACAAAGCTTCTTTCGTAGAGAAAAAACGAAAAATATACGGCTGCGATATTTGGGCCCGTTCCGCGACCTGTGCCGTCGTTGCACGGAAATATCCAATCTCCGCGAATACCTCGATCGCAGCAGAAATGATGTCCGATTTGCGATTAACCGCGGTCGTTTCGATTTTTGCCATCAGATTACCGCCTCCTTCACATGTTAGTGATCCATCAATTAGTATACCCAGTATATCCGATAAATAATATCGAAGCAATGCGGCAGCAGGTGTAAAAAAACATCAGTGCCGCAAAGTTTGGGCACTGATGAATAACTCGCATGAATGAAATATTATTAATTGAGCTTTTCTTTCATCCTGGTATAACGGAAATATTCAAAATCGACATACCCGCCAATTTCCTTGGTAGCATAATGAAACAACCCTATCCGGTATCCCATAAAATGATCCAACGTATATTTCATCTCTAACGGACGGCCGATTTGAATCCAATTGACTCCGTCTTCGGCGTAATAAAAGCTTGCAAGGTCAATACTGTTGTCAAAATTAAATTCAATCTTTAAGAAAATCTGACTGCCATCGTATCGAATGCGCTCTAGCTCAACTTCGCTACCGTCGCCCCGATTGACGCACATTGTAACGAATCTGTCGCCGTTCTCCGCAACTTTAATGCCAACGGTGCCGAAGTAATTCTGCAAAGCAATCAAACCAGCATGATCGCCAGGCTTCATATGGGAAACGTCCATCAATGTCATCCCAACGCAGGCTGGGCCTTCCGTTCGCTGGGTTAACGTATTACGGGCATATAGAACACTGTTGGTTATATTCCCCGTTTTCAATCGCAGAAAGCCTGGCCGCTCCGTTACTGACCAAAACCGATTGTCAGGGTTATGATTCCACTGCCAGTTCAGCGCCAGTTTGTTTTCCGCATAATCAAACTCGTCGCTGATCACAAGCGGCTCACTGGGAGAGTAGGGCAAATCAACTTCAAACTGCTCCAGCGCCTTCCCATCGAATCCGATGACTGGCCATCTATCTACCCAGGAAAGCGGCAAGAGATAAGGGACTCTGCCGACGGCATCGTGATCTTGGAACAGCATGGCATACCACTCCCCGCCAGGCGTGTCAAAGATGCCCCCTTGCGCTATGCCTTTGTTGTAGTACCCCATGTCATCATCCAAGATGATTTTGCGTTCATACGGACCCAAAAGCTTCTTCGAACGGTAACAGATTTGCCTGCGTCGGCCGTTTCCTACGCCTGCCAAGGGCCATTCGATGAACAATAAATAATAATAGCCGTCGATTTTATATGCGTGACAGCCTTCGCATCGAAGCCCGATCCCATGCCGCTCCGTTTCGAACAGGAGCTGGTTAATGCCGCCAGGCTTGATCGCCGTCGCATCGGCCGTCAGCTCGGTGATGTGAATATTTCCGCAGCCGAAGAAGACAAACACGCGGTCTTCGTCGAACAATAAGCCCGGGTCATGATGGAGTCCATTGATAACGGAGCGCTCCCATTGACCGCTCTCTATATCGTCGCTTCGGTAAATATAGAATTGGTGCATGTCATTGCTAGAGAAACACACATAAAACATCTCGTTATGATAACGGAGACTTGCTGCCCAGGAGCCTTGTCCGTAAATGTTTTTGCCATCTATCAGATTATGGGCGTCGTTATCCTCGAACCGGTCGTATACGTAGCTCACAATTTCCCAATTCATTAAATCCTCGGACTTCATAATCGGACAGCCCGGCATCGAGTGCATGCTTGTGCTGACCATATAGTAGGAAGTCCCTACTCTTATAAGGTCCACATCCGGAACATCCGCCCACATGATCGGATTCGTGATTACCGTTTTGCTCATCTCATGCTCCTCCTAACTCATTTTGGCATCGTTTGTCATAAATAATCGGTTTATGCATAAGGATCGATCGTCCGAATTGTTCCGTCCTCGTTATAATGCAGTTCCGTATATTTGACGCTCCGCTTATGGTTGACGCCTCCAGAGAGGGAACAATCATGATAAAACAAGCACCATTTGTCTTCGAACCGGACGATGGAGTGATGGGTCGTCCAGCCGATTACCGGCGTAAGGATCGTCCCCTTGAAGGTATATGGGCCCATCGGATTCCGGCTGACGGCATAGACGAGCTTATGCGTGGTACCGGTCGAGTAGGATAGATAGTACCATCCGTTATACTTGTGCACCCACGGTCCTTCAAAAAAGCGCCGGTCCTCGTCGCCAGCCGGAATCGGCTTGCCATTCTCATCAACGATCGTGATTTCCTGCGGAGCTCCTTGGAAAGACAACATGTCCTCGCTTAGCAATGCGACCCGCGGACCTAGCGCAGGAGCACTCGCATCCGGCCCCGTCGCTTCCGGCTCGAAGTTGCCCGTCTGCCATTTTTCCAGTTGGCCGCCCCATAGCCCCCCAAAGTAGATGTAGGCCTGATTGTCGTCGTCAACGAGTACGGCCGGATCGATGCTGTAGCTGCCTTCCATGTAAGTCGGCTGAGGGTGAAAAGGACCGGCTGGCGAAGAGCTTGTCGCCACTCCGATCCGAAAGATCCCGTCATGGTCCCGCGCGGGAAAAAACAAGTAATAGGTATCGTTTTTATAAGCGGCATCCGGTGCCCAGAGCTGCTTGGAGGCCCACGGGATATCTTTTAGATGAAGGACCTGACCGTGATCAACGACGGGAGAAGCGAGATTATCCATAGACAGCACATGATAATCTTCCATTGCGTATTGGTCCCCATTGTCGTTAGAGGGCCTGTCGTGATCGAGGTCGTGCGATGGGTAAATATAAATTTTGCCCTCAAATACATGTGCGGAAGGATCGGCCGTAAAAATATGGGTGACAAGCGGTTGATTAGGTTTAGGTATTTGGTTCATGCGAATTCTCCTTTTTTTGTATCGCGTTAATAGTTGACGATAAATAGAGTGTAGCGTCTACCATTTGTGGAAACAACCTGTCGATTAATAGTAATAGTCATTAATTGAACAAAGGCAGTTCTGACCGGCTGCGATAACAACGTGGAACCGTATCTAACCACGTAAAAACGGAGCCATTCGGCTCCGCTTCTTTCTTTTTTCCATTACTGTGTACCGATTTAATTTAGGCTCCATTTTAGCAATGAATTCCTTATTGTGCAGAATGATGCTTGTTTATGCGCCTTTTGTTGGAGAAATTTCCATCCATCTCATTCATCTTGGCTTTTCTAATTTTGTGGTGCGTTACGTAGGAACCTGCAATCACCAGGAACCCGAAGATCATGATGAAGATTCCTTCGATAGGTGTCCCGATGGCAAGGAAGGAATACGTGGCACCGGCGAGGTCGAAGGTAAGACCGGCATATGCCCATTCCGTGATTCTGGGAAACCTGGGTAAGATAATTGCAATGACGCCTAGCAGCTTCGCCACACCTAGGAAGGGGAGAAGATAGGCAGGATAACCAAGCTCTTGAAAAAGGGCAATTGATTCAGCCGAAGAAAGAATGTTAGGTATTGAACCAACCCCCATAAGCAGGGCCACTAATCCAGTACAAATCCAGTAGGTAATGATGAGTTTACGCATAATCTCGATCTTCCTCCTTAACTGTTCGTTATTGTTGTGGTTTCGTTGTTTATGGGTATAGTATACCTAACTAAGAATATTCCTGTCAAGGAATATAAAACAATGCCTTTCCTGTTTAATTCCTGCACGTTTAACATTGCTGCTTCAACATTCAATTTTCTGCTCTTGATCCTCCTCTGCATTCTTTCAAATACTTGATCATATCAAGTATTCTGCAGCGCTGTCTACAACGACAAGCTTAAGGCCACCCCAGTGGATGGCCTTTTCAAACGCTATTAAATCATTGCTTTACCGGGCCCATCCAGGTAGTAATAGTCTTTTTCTGATGTGGCAGTGGCTTCCGAAGCTTACCGTTATCCACTAGATACTTCAAAACATAGGCGTTTAATATCCCTCCACAGGTATTACCCCTAACCATATGAGCAATTTGAGGTTCCAGATGTTTCGGTTGATTTAGTATAGTCAAGTCAAGCATTTTCTCGTATAAATTGGTAATTGCAGGTGCATAAAGACTAGCCAAGTCTGGCATGACTCGATTTAACCGATTAAGCGTTACAGGTGAATCGATCCACACCGCATTAAAACGGTATTTCCCATCTAATTCTCGGATATAACCTTTTTCAAGGAGGAATGCATATTCCTCGCGGTGCGTTTCGTCGTCGGGTAGACCATCTTTCCAAAACTCATTGCAAACCTCAACATCCTTAAAGTCAAGATATCTCCAATCTTTCCGTTCACTCCAATAGGTATTAAGCTGCCATAGGTACAACGCACTACCTTCCTGATAACGAGTCATCGTACCGCAAATGTAATAATAACTTGAATCAAAGCTTAACTCAGGTTGGATGCACTTTTCTAGAGATGCATAAGCGATATATTGACCTCCGTCCTTTCTCATTGGAGCAACTGTATTGAAGCTTACTCCTGTTGGTCGGCTTCGCCATGACTGTTCCCCGATGCTTTTAGGTAGTAAGGTCCAGAGAAGGAAGTTATAGTCCTGATCCGGGAAATACACCCCACTTTCCACAACCTGCTTGCGAATATCCATTAGTGCTTCAAAATGAGTATCGGCGATTTCAGCCGCACAATCTTTATAAAGCTGGTGGCCGGCTTCAAATTGTTCAACCGTTTTATCCCAAATGATAGTATTACTTTGATATTTTCCAGGAGAGATTTCACTGAGAAAATCGTATTCAGCCAAATACCGAACCTCACCTTCTAATAAAGACGGCGGCATACCCAACTCCTGAGCGATTTCATGAATAGTCAATGCCTTATGATAAGCCGCAAATACAATATTTTGAGCCAAGGTTCGCCCAAGAAAATCATTCGTTTCTCCAAGTTTTCCCGGTGTGCCGGAATGTCCTGTATTACACAATCGAATTGGATTTACACTTAAAACGCCGGTCTTTCGCATACGGTTCAGCCCCTTTTTCAATTCCTTCTTGACGTCATGCAGATGCCATTTTACGGTATTGACAGGTATACTAAGGACATTTGCAATTTCACTTTGCTTTAGCCCATCGTAATAATGAAGGACAACAATTCGGCGATGAATATCGGACAGAAACGCGATTTCTCTACGCAGCATTCGATATGCCTCCGTTTCGAGCAGTTGTTCAAGAGGTTCCTGTTGATGATCGGCCAGAAGCTCAGACATACCGTTAATTTCGATCGACTTGGGCGCGTGCGCACGCTTTTTCACCCAATTGACCCAAGTATATCTGGCAATTGTCCAAACATAAGCATCCAGGTTCTGAATGTTCGCCCCCGAGGAAATGGATTTAAGCAATTGCAGCAAGATCTCCTGTGCCAGGTCCTCTGCTTCCATCCGCTGCTTGACCCGGTTCAACGCAAATCCGAAGATGGGTTTGATGTAGGTTCGGATCACTTCCGCTGTTTCGTTCTCGTTCTGCCATGTCGAATTCATCTTTTGCCTCCTGAAATTGCCTTTCAAAAATTCCTATCAATCAAATAGTGTGCCGAAATGAAAAAAGGTTGGGGCTTTTTAAAATATTTTTATCAAGTTTCTCATACCATCACTGGTTAGAGCTAGTTTTC
Source organism: Paenibacillus prosopidis (assembly GCF_003337375.1). Taxonomy (GTDB): domain Bacteria; phylum Bacillota; class Bacilli; order Paenibacillales; family Paenibacillaceae; genus Pristimantibacillus; species Pristimantibacillus prosopidis. The sequence continues at coordinate 154,219 of NZ_QPJD01000006.1, read as the reverse complement.
TAATAAAGTATTGACTTTCCTGTAGGGGAAAGGTTTATGGTTAATATAAGCAATTCCGGCCGGAGTTCTTTATGAAAGGGTGTCATCTTTGAAAATAGGCGAGTTCGCCCTACTGAATAACGTTACTGCTAAAATTCTGCGGCACTATGACGAGATTGGGCTGCTTAAACCATCGGCAATTGATCCTGAGACTAGTTATCGTTCCTATGAACCGGAGCAATCTCATCTTTTAAACTGGATTATCATCCTGAAAAATCTTGAATTTTCCCTCACGGAGATAAAAGAAATATTAAGCGGCCCCGTTGAGGGCAACAAAATCGTTCATCAACTGATCCGCAAGCGCATCGAGATCACTTCCGTACTTAATGAACAAATCCAAAAGAAAATCGCAATTGATCGGCTCATCACAATAATCGAGAAGGAAGGTTTTGATATGGATAAGAACATTGATTTATTAAATATTGAACAAACGCATGCGCATGAGATCAAAAAGAACATCCCCAATATGGAGATGTTTCTTGATACAGCGGCTAACATCTCTGCTTTGTGTTCGGGAGACGATACCGTCTCCGTCTTTCGCTTTGACATCAGCCATTTCAAGCAGGTCAATGACGACTTTGGCTTCGATGTCGGAGATCGTGTCATTGTCGCTTGTTATCAGATGATTGAATCAAATGTCAGAGTATACTTAAGTCACGCAGCTATTGGCCGCGCCCATGGCGATGAATTCGTGGTATTTGCCAAAGCGGATAAGGAAGCGATCATTCAAGTCGCTCAGTCCATTATCGATGATATAAAAAAATATGATTTTTTAAGCATAGGCTGTCCGAAACAAATGGGATGCTATATTGGCGGGTTAATCGGTCATGTCAAAAATATAACGGAAATTCGGAATCTAATCGAATCTTCCATAGAAGCCATTAACTATGCAAGAAAAAAAGGCCCGAACTCCATCACCATTGAAGCCTACAATTTATAGAAGCCGGCCGGTACTGGGACTGTCTCAAAAGGTCATTAATTGACCTGAGAGACAGCCCCATCGGCAATGCCTTATATTGGATACCGGCAGCAGAAAAATCTGATGCACAAACTCCTGTTCGTTATCTGGGATCAATCGCACGTTATCCGCTAGCTTGATGTTGGAATTCATTCCTTCGTACTTAAGGTTTCATTGCCTTCCATATGTATTTATGTTCTCTTATACCAAGTCTTCCTCCAATAATATTTTCTTCCATCTTTGCTTGAAGCTCTTTTCTAAATTCGGGTAACGTGTAATCAGGATTCCCTGGTACGTCTGACAGAAATTTAGCAAACTCCATCTCGTTCGGAAAATATGAAATTGCTTCATTAAACTCCTCAATTTCTATATCTATAAATCCATTTTTAAACAAACGTTCTCTTGCGGAATCTATGCTCGTATGAATTCCAAAAATAATACCCCCGGAAGTTAATAAACTGCTGTGATTTATGATGGAAGTTGGCCCTCTGCGGTCATAAATCAAGTCAAATTCTTCATCATGGAAAGGCATCTGTGACTTTGTAGTAGCATACACAAAATTTACATTATGGATGTTGCTAGAATTTAATAATGTCTGTGCAATATTAATGAGTTCGACAGAATTATCAAATCCGATTATTCGATTAGTATATTTAGACATCCTTAGCGTAAATTCACCGTGACCACATCCTGCATCCATAACCGATTTAAAATCTGGTAACATGTTAATTAAGCGGTCCTCAAAAATATCTTCAGCAGATTTACCCTCAACAGTAAATACAGCCCTACTTTTATACCCTCCATTTCTTCGAGCTATCATATCGTACCATTCGACTCCCATACTTTACCTCCTGTAATGTAACCAATTTGCAGCCTTCAATTTTCACATCCCTGCGGCTTCTCGCCATGAAGGAGATGCCACTCTCCGGTTATTTACGTTCATCTCCTGCCAAGCCATGTGGTTATATACGTCAATAAGTCTTATATGTTTGTACATAATTAAACAATTCGGGATTCAATTCCTTCATGATCGAGCGCTGAAGCTGCAAAAAGATTTACGAGAGTCTATTATCTCGCATCAATAAAGGCTTCTCCCCCATAACGCGGGGGAAAAGCCTTTGTTGTTCATCATCGCTTAAAAAAAATAATAATTCATTTACTTACTTTGCCGATGGTGAAATTACTGAAATAAGCCTCGATCCAAGTAGAAGTTAAGTTTCCCGAATTATATTTGATGTTAAAATCCTACTCGACCGCTTTGTAATCAAACCAGTCAAAATGAGCCGGCGATTCGGATTTGACGCCGTTACCCGTCGCATATAAGGCGATAAGCACGCCCGTGAACCCGCCTGCTACTTCCGTCGCGAGCAGAGAGGTCTCTCCGCGCCCGAACCAGAACGGCGCTCCGTTGCCGTCGGAGAACCCGAAGGTATATTGATCCCTATTTGCTCTCACGTGCAGCAAAAGCGAATCGGAAGACCAAGGCGCTTCATTCTCGATCTTCTGCAAGCTGCCAATTCTTCTTCGGAAGATGATCTTCCGCTCGCCCGCGATGCGCATCAACGCAAGCTCGTAATGGAAGCGTTCGTTCATGTACACGGCGATGCCCGCTTCTTCGCCGTCCCGTAAAGGCGCAAACGTCATATGCGCGGACACGTCGCAATCAAAATGCTGCTGCCTTCTCGCGACGAACGCAGGAGCGCCGATTTCATTCAAGCTCGTCTCGTTGCCGTGCAGCGTCAGGCAGCTCTCCTTCTCGCTAAGCGACCAACGCTCCGGATCAGATATTCGCATCATATTCCAGTACGGGGCGAGAGTCGGACCTGCGAAGTCATCCTTGGCTGGAGGCGCCTCAACCGGCTGCAGCGGAAGAATGCCTGCCGGCATCGTCTCGCTTACGGTCCCGTTATCGCCAATGATCGGCCAGCCGTCTTCCGTCCATGTGACGGGTGCAAGGAACGTCTCTCTGCCAAGGTGGTGGCGATTCGGATAGCCGTGTGGCCGGATGCCCAGAAATACGGCCCACCAATCTCCTTCTGGCGTTTGGACGATGTCTGCGTGTCCTGTCGCATGAATGGATTTAGATTGGCTGCGATGGGTCAAGATCGGATTGTGCGGGCAGCTCTCGAACGGCCCGTTTGGTCTCTCGCTCCTTGCCACCGTTTCCATATGGCCATACTCGGTGCCGCCTTCGGCGATCATTAGATAGTACCACTCGCCGATCCGATAAATATGCGGAGCCTCCGGGTATTGGCCGCCGGTTCCCGTCCACAGGAAGGTCACGTCGGAGTTCCTTTTCCCGGTCTTTAAGTCGATTCGGCTCTGATAAATGCCGGGGCCATCGGCGCCATGAGCAGCCGATGTGAAATAGACCGTCCCGTCCTCATCGAAGAATAGGTCGGGATCGATGCCGGGATGATCGACGAATACGGGGTTCGACCATTCCCCGCGCGGATCGTTCGTATGAACGATGAAGTTGCCTCCGGCCGTGACGTTCGTGGTCACCATATAAAACGTTCCCTTATGCTCGCGGATCGTCGGCGCGAATATGCCGCCGGAGCTTGGCGCTCGGCTTAGATCGAGCTGATCGGGCCGGGTCAGGACATGGCCAAGCTGCGTCCAATTCACGAGATCCTTGCTGTGAAAGAGCGGAACGCCCGGAAAATATTCGAAAGAGCTTGTTACCAGATAATAATCCTCTCCGGCCCGGCAAACGCTCGGGTCCGGGTGGAATCCGCTAATAACCGGATTTTTATAATTCATGCAAGGACACTCTCCTCAATGACAAATAATTGATTAGACAAGCTTCTCATAGCGGAAGTAACTGTAATCGACCAGATTCTCCTTACTTTACCAACTTTGACGAATCGACGACCGCCCAGAAAGCCGGCTTCGCATGCAGCTGCTTGTCGAACAGGAGCGGCGCCTCGGTGCGCTTCATCGGGAACGAGCTTAGCCAGGTATGGTCATCCGCGATTCCCCAGAATACGACGCCGCTGAGAATGTCTTTGTTCGCCTTGAACGCCTCGAACAGCTCGCGATACCGATCTGCTTGCTTCTTCAGCACATTATCCGGAATATCCGCACCGAAATCACTGCGATCGTTCCATGCATAGATGCTCATATCGAGCTCGGTGACCAGATTGTCAAGGCCGAGTTCGCTGAATTTCCGCATTGATTCGATGATGGAATCGACCGATGGCCCATGTATGCCGATATGCGTCTGATGCCCGACGCCATCGATCGGCACCCCCTTGTCCAGCATTTCCTTCACCAGTTCATACAACCTGTCACGCTTCGCCGGATTGTCCGTTCCATAATCGTTGATGTACAGCTTAGCGTCCGGTCCGCCCGCTTCGCGCGCGGCGCGGAAGGCCGTCTCGATGTAGTCGGTACCCGTAATCTTGTACCAGTCGCTGGCGCGCATCCCGTCCAGATCGCCCGGTTCGATAACCTCGTTGACCACATCCCATGATTTGATGTCGTCCTTGTAACGGTCGACGATAGTGCGGACATGTGTATCGAGCCGTTCAAGCAGCAATTTCTTGTTCGCTTCGCGCTTCCCCGGTTCCGTCTCATCGACCATCGGTTTGCCTTCGGCATCCTTAAAGAACCAAGCTCCGACCTGGCTATGCCAGACAAGCGTGTGGAAGCGTACTTCCATGCCGCTCTCCTTCGCAAATTCGACGATCCGGTCCGCATTTTCCCAAGTGAAGTTCCTTTCCGTAGGCTGCAGCGAAGCCGGCTTCATCGCATTCTCCGCGACCAGCCAATTCACGTGCTTCTTAAGCAGCTCGGCCTTCAGCCCAGTAGTCTGAAACGGTTCAATGGCCGCTCCGATCGGAAAATAGTCTGCATACGTTTCCGCAAGCGACGGAATATCCGTCTGGACCGACGGCTCCGCAGGCGCTGCCTGGCCGCCGTTTTCGGCTGTTTCTCCCTCCGGGGCCGCAGTCTGTTCAATTGACTCCATAGCCGCTTCCACCTCCATCTCATTCATTTGCTGAGCCGCCGGGCTTTCGCCAGTACCGTCAGCTTCTGTCCCGTTTGGCTCGAACCGGTTCAACAGCAGCACCGTTACGACTATTGCGGTGGCTAACAAGGTTATAAGCAAGGTGTGTCTTCGTTTGATTATTGGGCTGGACAAGCCGGAAACCACCTTCCTATGGTAATTGCTATTCACTCCACAAAACCGGAAACGTCTTGCGGAAACCTCCGGCTCGCGCAAGACGCTTTCTGTACAGCTCGGTAAAGCTTAACCGACGATGCCTGTTCGCTCGATACTTTCGACAAAATAACGCTGAACGAACAAATAAATAATAATGAGCGGTAAAATCGCGAGCAGAATCCCTGTATCCTGCACCATGCTCATATAGAACGGATCCGCTTTTGATGTATCGCCGCCAGCAAGCTGAATCGCCAGATTGTACGGCAATGACGACAATTGCGTAGACATGACTTTACTCGAGGTTAAATACGTCGTCGTAAAGAAGCTGTCGTTCCATTGCCATACAAACGAGAAGAGCGTCGTCGTAATGATGGCCGGCACCGCATTGGGCAGCATGATCCGAGTGAACGTTGTCCCTACCCCGGCGCCGTCGATGTACGCCGCTTCCTCGACCTCTTTGGGAATTCCCCTGAAAAATTGCCGAAAGATAAAAATATACAATCCTGCTTTAAGCGAATTCGCCGTCAGCGACGTGAGAATAAACGGCCAATAGGAGTTGAGCAAATTAACGGGCTTCCCGGCAATCAAAGGAATCAGTCCCATTAAGGTGAAATCCTTCAGATTTAAATAAATCGGAATGAGTATCGTTGTTGGCGGTACGAGTATGGTCAAAATGACACCTGCAAAGAACAAATTGCTTCCTTTAAATTTCAGGCGGGCAAACCCGTAACCGGCGAGCGCGCAGGAAACCGCAGTCAGAATCGTGGTCGTCGCCGACAGCGTAAAGGTATTGAGCAGCGTCTCCCAATAGTCCATGATCCTTATCGCGTTCATGAAATTTTCCAGCGTATAATGCTTGGGAATCCAAACGACGATCGGCGAATAAAGATCCGTTTTGTCCTTAATCGCTGTAGAGATTTTCTGAAGGATCGGGTACAAAATAACGAACGATAATCCTGCGATCAGCGTTAACCGAATGAATGTCCAAAGCCATCGCTTCCAGCTTTCTAACGATAACAACCTGGAAATGGGCATCTCATACACCCTCTTTCTATTATTCGTGGTAAAAGACTTTCCTGGATACAAAATAAGAACTGATCAATAAAATGACGGCAATCGCCAGAAAATAAATCCAGGCCATCGCCGAGCTGAGTCCAAAGTTAAATTTGACAAAGCCCGTATCACGAATCAAGTCCGTCAGCGCATTTCGCGAGAACGAATCAATAATCGTATAGATCATATTGACCAGAATAAGCGGGCTGACCATCGGAAACGTGATTTTCCAGAAGGCTTCATAGCCGGTAGCCCCCTCCATCTTGGACGCTTCGTACAGCTGGGGCGAAATCGTCTGAATGCCGGCAAGAAAAATCAGGATCTGGACGCCGGACTGACTGACGATTTGGTAAATCCGGTCAACCGCCCCCGTCAGATACAACACGATCGTCTCGTTTACACCTGCTTGCAGCATCATTTTGGCCAGTTCAAAGCTTGCAAAAGCATTCATAACGCCGCCGGAGCCCGCATTTTGCTCGTTAACGGCTTGGATCAAGCTGGTGCTCTCAAGGGTCATAATGATCCCGGAGGCCAGGATGACCGGCAGGAAAAAGATGGACCTGGCCACGGATCTGCCAAAAAATTTCTGGTTCAGCAATACCGCGAGGAACAAGCTGAATATGACGATCAGCGGTACGTTTACTACCATATTCACGATCGCTTCCGTCAGCGTCCGGTTAAAGCTGGTGTCGACGGTCAAGGCTTCCAAGTAATTCGTCCAGCCGGCAAACGTGATCGTCAAGCCTTCAGCATTGGCTTTTATAGTGCTAAAGCTGTACCTTAAGGAAGACAGCAATGGAATAAAGAAGAAAAATATAAATCCAAGCAGCCAAGGCAAAACATAGACAAAGCCCCAAAGCGCTTTCTGCTCCGCATACGTCCTTTGCTTCATGCCGAGCTTCGTTAAGGATTTCATGATTGCCCACCACCCGTAATATAGCTCTCGGCTTCGACCGTCCTGCCGCCCGCCGTTACTTTCGAACGGTTATAATTCACAATGACATAAGCGCCATTCTCATAGACCGTTTTGAACACGCCTTCACTCAGCTTCTCATGCCCGGTGATCCGCTCATTCCGGACATTCTTCAGAATCGCGTTCACCTCCTGATAGATCTCGGCGGCCTGATCGATCCAGAGCTCGTAATTGACGGCGTACAGCTCGTTATATTCCGTATCTTTCACCCTATGATTCGGCTCATAGATCCACTCGAAGTAAACGCCAGCTCCGTATTCCAGACATTTGAGCACGTATTGCTTTATATCGGTGGAGGTAGAAAGATTATATGGCGCTCCCGTATAATCGATAAATCCGCGAACAACCATTTGATAGAAAGGAATCTCTTCGTCCTCGATTTTAAATTTGCTGTTCGACATAGGCGCATTTGTAATATCCGTCAGGAAAGGAAGCGCATAGGCATTTCCTCCTTCAGCCATCATCTTGAGGTCCGCTTCACGAATCTTGTTAAGTGCTTGAACGGACATGCCCTCGGACTCTGCCCGATCGATTTGTTTGTTCTCGCGATAGTCGCTGTTCAATTGATCTGCCAAATCCCGCAAAGAGATGCCGCCGGTCTGAAAGCTGCCGAAGTCCTTCAGCATGGCATCCACGAATTTGCCTGCTGCCTTCGGCGATACGACATAGGACGGCAACCGGTCCCGGTCGCGTCGATTGAGCGCCATGTCGAGCGGATAAAGCGTTGCAGGGACTCCTCTTAACGTTCTGGAAGCTTCCTTTGTCTCATTAAACCCTGATCCTGAATGGGCAGTTAGAATCGCAACGTCCGGATAGAATGAAATTCCCTGGTTCTGCGCAAACGATACAAAGTCCCGCAAGCCTTTGCTTCCGCCGATCTTCCGATCGACCGTTATGTTCTCCGGAACCTCGTGATCAAAGCCTTTGTTGAACCAGCCGGAGTACTTGAGCTTAATTTGATGAATATCGCGCTGCTGCATCTGTGTCACAATGCTCTGCGCTTGTTCGAATGTCGTAAGAGGCTCAAGCGCTTGATACGGAATTCCTGCTATATGCTTCTTTTTGGATATGCTGCCGATCAGCTGCAAATAAAAAGGGATATCTTTCTTCTCGTCACCCGTCTTCGGCTGAGGGAGACCGTTGTTCTGCTTCAAATATTGCTGGTAGTACGCCGCCAATCCTTGATAAGATGCATCTTCGCCGTCTAGAAAAGCATAACGGACCGTGAAGTCGGTCTTCATCGGATTTTCTTGAAACTTCGGCAGCGAGCGCTGCTGTCCATTTGCATCCAGGCTTAAATCGCCCTTGTTCAGAACAGAGAAGCTCGGGTAGACGTAGTTATAGCTGTTCAGCCTGCCGCTGATATCGGCATTAATGGTCGCAACGGACTCGCCTTCTTCAATAATGCCGAGAAATGCGCCGCCCTCGCGGATGATTCCGAATACAGGCAGCCTGACCTCTTGCGTTCTAACCGCATTTTCGGTCGTATCCAACGCCTGATCCGTTCCGTATACTTGCTGCTGGTAGGCCGGATAATTCGTTTTGCCGTTGTTGAAATGGATAAGCGCTCCCGACCCGTCCGGGACAAGGATAGAACCCTTCGTCTCCGTATCCCCTGCGCCAAAGAAGCTCAAGAACGAAATCGTATTCACCGGATATTCCGCCGGATAACGGATACCCGAAACCGGAACCTTGGCGACGAGACTATCACCATCCAGGATATATTCAATCGATGCAAGGAAAATCCGCGGCTCCGGCTTCGTCTGATCCAGATTGTTCTCCGCGATATCGGCTACCAGATCCTCCTCCGTATAACCGGCATCCTCGAATGCCTTGAGCGCCCGGTCAAGCTGAAGTCCTTTCAAGGCTCCATCATTTCTTACATAAATTGAATTTTCTTTGTCCTCGGTATATGCGATTTTCAATGCCCGCTGCCCCGTTTTATCCAATTTACTTAGCACCTTTTCTTCAAAACGGGCTTTGCTGATCTTCATGGGCATGTCGTCCATCGTTTTTTCGCTAGTTCCGAACTGATAAGACACCCTTACGCCATTCACAATCTCCTCGAATTTGATCTGCTTATGGACAACGCTGTCCGAATAGGAATTGACCGCATTTAGCTGGCCAAACAAATTATAAAAATCGATTTTCAATTGAGCGGACAATACACCCTTGTTAACCCCGGCGGCTAACGAATCCGAATCGCGTTCAGGAGGATTGCTGTGCCATATCTCGCCGCTTTTCTTATGAATGACCGCAACCGCGCCTGTCTGATCGTCCACAAACAATTGCAATAAATCATTTTCGGCGATCCCTTTCATGCCGGCCACTCGGGTATCCGTGAAGGAAACGCCCAGAGCCTTTCCTTGCGTAAATGCCTCGGCAAGCTGTTCGCTTTCATCCGCCTGATTGGCCGTGCCCCCATCCGAGCAGCCTGCGACGATGATCCCGACCAGTAAACATGCGGTAAGCAGTAAGTATCTTGCAGTTATGCTCATCTCTCCCCCTCCTTCCTTAGTTCCTCATAACCAATTCTTGATAGATAACGGATATGAAGGCGATGATCTGTTGGACCAAGCTGAAGAACAATAAACTGATAAAGGCCATAAAGCCCATGGCGACGACCGTCAGAATGATGATCCCGATCGTCTTGGACGGCGTAAATTGATGCACCGTCATATTACCGACAAATAACAGAAAAACAAACCAGATAACGGCAACGCTATTCGAAAAATAATAAAATGCCGTTTCTTGTATCGAAATAACGTTGCTTAACCAAATCCACGGGAAATTAATAACGACCAGCGGAATTAGGGCAAAGCATGTAGAGGTAAAGATTTCGACAAACTTCCCTTCCCCGTCCATCAGGGTAGTGAGCGACCAATTGGCCACGCACCAGAACAAGACCGGCACGACCACGTACAGGACTTCCATGAAGCTGTTCATCTCGTTCGGATTGAACAGATTAACTAGGAAACCGCTGTATTGGCTGCTTAAAATATTGGTAACGGCAAGCAGGAACAAAACCGCAAATGAAATGATTAAATTGAGCTTCTGACTCCGGTCATATTTCAGGTCCCAGTAGCCGTTAAAGGGATGAACGATGAGATTTAACGGGTATTTAAACAACTCTTTATTCAATAGAAACACCCCTCTTTCTTACCATCGTTCTCCGGTACTTTCTCACCAATAGAGCGCAGGCTGCAAGTACGACGATAACGGTCATGATCGTGGCGAAGTGCTCCCTCATCACTTGCTTCCGGAAGAGCAGGAACGCCTTCGAATAATTCCTCTGATCCATGCTTCGTTTAAAATACTTCATCGCCTCTTCGTAATCGCCTTGCCTAAGAAGCGACTTGCCAATACCGGCATAAGCGAATTCCAGGTTTGCGTTCATGTTGATCGTCTGATTAAATAATTGAAAGGCTTTCTCTTCCTCGCCTCTATAATAGCTTCTAACGGCTTCGTTGAGCGTCCGGCCATACTCCGTCGTTTGGAATACTGTAATCTCGCCGAGCGCCTTATCCAGGACAAGGATATCGTCTCCGACCCGCTCAATCGCCGCCGGCGTATTGAATTCGCCCAATTGGTTGCCTATCCCCCCGAAAACGTACATGAAATGTCCGTCACCGCTGTAGGTGAAAACCCGGCCCCGCTTAGAATCGAGAACGGAATACATCTCGCTGTCCGCGACATCAATATCCACAAGCCTGGAGGGGCCATTTTCGTTCGTATAACGAACATCGCCCTGAGGATTGAAATACCCGGTTCTACGCAAAATATCGTTGCCCTGAGCATTCAGCTTTTTGATATTGTCTCCCCAAAGATCCCCATTGGTTGCATAAATGAACCCTTCATCGTCAATATCCAGGTTCGTAAACTCCGTCGGCGTAAACATGACCATCTGGCTCCGCTGCGCCCGCGTCGACAGCCGCTTCCAGAAGTACTCAACAGGATCGATATAAACGCGGTTAGCGCCGATAAAAGAAGTGAACGCCCCGTCTGCATTAAATTCTATAAAGCCGTCAAATACACCGGTCGCCATCACATAAATCCGCTGCGCCTTGTCCATAACAACCCGAACGGGTTGAAACAGGAAAGTATCCTGCAGCAGCTCGGACTCCGGCGCTTCGACAATCTTTACCAATTTGAAATCCTGGTCGAGATGAACGACGCGATTATGGCCTGTATCGGCAATAAGCACATGCTTCTGTTCCGTTACGAAGAGGCCTTGAGGACTTTGGAATGTGTCCGCTTGCCCGCCCCGATCAAAGGAATCGATCGTGGTAACCGGATTGAATTGCTCATCAAGAATAACAATCCGGTTATTGCCGGAATCCAGCACATAGATTTGTTTGTCCGGCGTGACGTGAAGATCGCTCGGATCCTTGAACGGCCCCACCCCCAGGCCCGGCCCGCTCAACAAGGTCGTCGCCTGATAAGCCGCTGGCGAGGCGACGGTATCTCCCCAGAAGGAGTAATTATAGGAAGCGGCGGCTCCGTCTTCAGCCTGGACAAGCGTTCCGCCCATGCTTACGCCCAGTAAACAACAAAGCGCAATAAGGAGGTGTGCTTTCCCTTTTTGTATGCTTCTAAACATCGTGCACGGCTCCCTTCTAATCCTTCATCCCGGAAGTCGCCATCGTCTGAATGACGCTGCTCTGGGAAATAATAAAGAGCGAAATCGGAACAATCATCAAGATCAGCGCGACTGCCGCTCCAACCCCTGCTCTGGCAATCCCCCCAAGCGTAATCTGCCCCAAAGCATAATGAAGCGTCTTCAGGTTCTCGCTGTAGATAAAGCTGCCTCCATCGGTTCCCCATAGCATCGGAAATTGCAAAATCATGAGCGTCAGCCATGCAGGCTTTACATTGGGCATAACGATACTCCAGTAAATCCGGTACTCGTTAGCTCCGTCAATCTTGGCCGCTTCCAGCAATGCATCCGGTATTTGTTCCATAAATTGCTTCATCAGGAACAAACCTAACGAAAATGCTAATGAAGGCACAATGATAGACGCATGCGCATTAATCCACCCCAGCCAGGACATTACCATATAGTTGGGGATGGCCGTTACATGCGGAGAAAACATCAAGGACAGCACGACGATGGAGAAAAGCGTTTTAGAGCCCATGAATCGATACTTGGCAAGCGGATAAGCCGCTGCGGATGCCAATAAGATATGCCCCGCGGTGCCGACTATCGTAATTAGCAGCGTATTCGCGATATAGCGCGAGAGCGGCACCCACGAATTCCCCATCAAGGCGAGCAGATCATAAAAGTTATCCAATGTCGGATTGTTCACGAAAAACCGCGGCGGGAAAATGAACAATTCGTCAAGCGGCTTAAAGGCATTGTTCACCGCATAAAGTAACGGCAAAGCCATAAATGACCCGAATAAGGCAAGGAGCACGAACAGCAAAAAGCTGACGGTAAAGGAGCGATTAAGCTTTTTGGGCGTTCGAAAGGCCGCCATCATTTTCATGACCAACGTCACTCACCTATCTTTCTCAACATTTTTTGCGTCAGCATGTTGGTCCCGATCATCAGGCCGAAGAGAACCGTCGCAATGGCGGACGCATAGCCCATCTCGAAACGGATGGTGCCATAGTCCATCAGATGCGTAACGACGGTATGCGCCGCGTAATTGACGCTTGGAAAGCCCGCAAGCGCGATCGATATGTCGGCAACCGCAAACGAAGCGGTAATCTGCATGACCGCTCCGAACAGAAGCTGCGGCCTCATCGATGGCAGCGTAATGAACCAAAGCTCCTGCCAGCGGTTCTTAATTCCGTCTACCGCTCCTGCTTCAACCAGCGTTTTATCGATCGTTTGCAGACCGGCGATAAAAGCCAGGAAGCTGGTGCCCAGACTGAGCCAAAGCTGAACGATCATGACAATGGTCAAAATATATTTCTCGTCCAGCAGCCATTGAATCGGTTCCAATATAAACCCGGCTTTCATCAAAAAGCCGTTCAAGTAGCCGTAGCTGTCCCCGGAAAACACAATCAGCCAGATAAAGAACACATTTCCGGAAATCGCCGGCGCATAAAAAATCAATGTCATGACAGCGCGCACCTTGGGCGTAAGCTCATTGATAATCCATGCAAACACAAAGCAGGCGATATAGCTGACTGGGCCGGTAATGACCGCGAACATAAACGTATTCTTCAAGGCGATCATAAAAATATCGTCATTAAGAAACAGCCTGGAATAGTTTTGCCAACCAACAAAGCGCGGAAATTCAAGCATATTAAAATAGAAGAAACTTAAGCCCAGCGAGAAAACTACCGGAATAACGGTAAATAAAAAGAAAATAATCATGTAAGGACTCATCAATAGGTAGTAATGCTTGTTTCGTTTCAACTCACTCATGACATAAGCCCACCTAGATCTCTTCTTCGGGTGAATGGAGCCCTTCATGGCTTGAACGGTTGTTTCTGCTTGCACCCTGCTTCCACCCCCTAACTAATACGGTAAATTAAATTCTTTTCGCTTAATTTCAATTTCATCGTTGATATAGAGGATATAGTCCGAAAAGGCTTCGCGGGGATTCTCATTGGCGTTAACGACTTTCCTGAAGGCATTGTCCAAATGTCTGCCCGTAAAGTATCCGCCCGGAACCTGCGGGATGCCTCTGACCCACTGCCACTGGCTCTCCAAATTGTTGTAATCCTTGACCGGCCAAGGCAATTCTTCAAGCGCATCAATATTGGCCGTCGGATAACGTGCCGCCTCGCCCATAAGACCTTCCATCTCGCGTCCGTAAGCAATCTGGGTTTCCTTGTCCGTCCACCACTTCATAAACGCCCAAGACGACTCTTTATCATCCGAATTTTCCAGCATCATGACCGCGGTTGTATGGCTTGCCACTTCATTGTTTATAGTGCCGTCCGCAAGCTTCGTACCCGGAACAATGGTGAAGTCCCATAGGCCTTTGATCTCCGGAGCCAACACCGTCAGCATGTTGTACGTCGTATAGTCCGCAATGCCGATCGGCATCTCGCCCGTCCGGAACCGGTTCGGGAAGTCCGCTTGCAGCGGGAACTTATAGCTTGTATAAAATTGCGTCCATTTTTTAAAAGCGTTCATTGAAATTTCGGAATCGAGTGCGCTCTTCTTATCGTCATCCCGATAAAATTTGCCGCCGTTCTGGTAGAGCAGCATAGAGAAGGTCGCATTCGGAACCAAGCTCGCATTCGTGGCTTCAAGCGGCAAATAAAACGCCATGTTGTGCTTCTGAAGAACCGAAATCATGTTATAAATTTCCTGCCAGGTTTTGGGTGGAGTTAAATTCAACTCCTTGAGGATATCCTTGCGGTAAAACAGCATCGGGAATGTCTGCTGCTCTGGGAGGGCATACACTCCCCCATCGTATTTGTAAGGCGTAAGTCCGCTGTCGCGGAACCTTGAAGCAACTTCATCGTAATCCGCAAATTCCGACAAGTCGGCCGCAGCGCCCCTCATCGCATAGTTCACCGGAACATCCTCGCCGATCTGCATGGCCACGTCCGGCCCCTCGCCGGCAAGCGTAGCCGGCAGAAGAATGTTGCCCGGAACGAGCCTCAGCTGAACGGAAATATTCGTATCCGGCGTAAAGGAGTCGTCGATCAAGCCCTTCAAGACTTGCGCCTGGTCGCGTCCGGTCGTAATCCAGACCGTGACCGAACGGTTTTTCTCTTCGGTATTGCCGATGCTGTCATAATCTTCCGTATAAGAGGCCGCATAGGCGCCGAGCTCGTGTCCTGCTTCTTCGAAGAAGGTCGCTTCCGCTCTCGGAAGCTCGCGGCCCGGCGAAGAGACGACAAGATAATCAAGCGAAAGCGGTTGTTCCCGCACGGTCAGGATCCATGTTCCCAGTCCGCCGACATTGACCTTGTATGCATCCAATCGCTTGGCAACCGTTTCGGGATATTTCGTCATATCTTTCAGTTGGCGAATCATCGAGTGAAGGACGGCTACCTTGTCGCTTCGCTCGCCTGTCGCTTGCTCGAGATAGTCTGCGACGCTTTGAATCGTTTCGGCTTGTTCAGTGAAAACCTCTATCATATCGGGAATCCGCTTCTCCAATTGATAGTCGCGAAACGGATCGGGCGTATTCGACGTAATCATCAAGATTTTCCGGTACATCTCATTCAGCTTCAGCACGCTCGACTCGATCGTTTGAAGCAACGGAGCGATTTCGCCGAGGGAAACCATCATTCGAATACGATGCGCGCCTTTGGTCAAATGGTATAAATAGGGCTCGTCGCCGCCGAGCAAGTTCATCTGCCAATCCCTTTCAAAGTTAAAGCGGATTCGCTTCATTTCCTGAAACGGATATTTTCCGTCGATCATAAGACTCCGCGTGGCATAAACGCCGCGAAGCTGGTCC
Source organism: Paenibacillus prosopidis (assembly GCF_003337375.1). Classification (GTDB taxonomy): domain Bacteria; phylum Bacillota; class Bacilli; order Paenibacillales; family Paenibacillaceae; genus Pristimantibacillus; species Pristimantibacillus prosopidis. Next base: position 138,653 of record NZ_QPJD01000006.1, on the reverse strand, counting down.
TGCTTTTGTTTTAACGCAATCTGATACAAACCGTCCTCTTCCACCTCGAATTCCCACTCGATCCACTGCCCGGGCAGCTTCCAGTTCAGTCCTCCGATCGTGTTGATTCTGATTTTGGAAACATCATATGGAATAACCGTTGGACTAGACCTGTCGGATACCGGATATAAGGTCGGGGAAGACTTGAGCGTTGCGTCTTCCGCTTGGATGAGAATCGATTGATCCTTGACAGCCTTAAGGCCTTCAGCTTCATATTCGCTCTTCAGTTCTTCGTACGTCTTCAAGTCCTGATCCTGGTATAGCTCAATATAATCAATAGCCATCGGTTCCCGTAACGCCTTCATGGAAAGCCTTTGCGTGCCTTTGTCGAAATAAAAGGAATACAGCTCATCGTAATAACCGTATCTGTCGGTAAGCGCCGATAGCTGCCATGCAGGCTTCTCGACCTGTCTCGGACGCAGATCGTTTCCTCTGTCGTCTCTCTTGATCTCTTCGTGCCGGTCTCCCCAAACCCGGTCAAACAAAATAATATCAGCGCCCTTAAAGGGAATTTCCTGATTAATAGAAAACTCTCTTTCAATCGCAGAGCTCTTTCCCTCGATCGGATAATAATGAATTCTAACGTTGTACAGACCCGGCTGACCGATTTGAACGTCCCAGCCAATGGACCCCGTCTCCGGCGTAATAACCGCTTTTCCATCCAAACCATGCAGCTGCTCCATGACTTCAAAACCGTCCCCGACCGTTTCGGCATAATTCTCCCCCTCGATTCGAATGACCCCGTCCGGCCGCTTCGCAGCCTGGTGGGTATTCAAATAGTCGTCGTAGCCCCCTTCTCCAGCCGATTCCGTAATCGCTTCAAAATCTGCCATGGCCCGAACATGCCCGTTACCTGCTGGATTCGAAGGGTAGAACGCCCAAATGGACAAAAAAAATACGGTCAGAACTAGTATGACGATTACATAGTTCTTCTTTCTGATGTTCAATTTTTCTCCCCTCCTGCAGCTAGAAGTTTTTAAATCCAATAACAGTCCCCATTATAGAAAATTTCTAAATGGGGACTGTCCGTCAATCCATTTCAATTGTTACGGTGCATACACTTCATCAATTGCCGCCTGGAACGCCGACTTATACTTCTCGACGACGGTGGATACCGAAACCCCGCTAGTCAGTTCGCCCATGAAATCATAGTACTTCAGATTCGGGAACGTATTGTGATCGAGAATGATCATATTAGGCGCAACCATCTTGGCATTGTTGATGTCATCTTCATTGGTAAACAAAGTCTCATACCAGCCTTGGTCCGGATAATCATACATAGAATCGATGTCATTGATCTTTTCCCAGATATACATGAGCTGCTCGGGATTCTCGACCGCTTTCGGAATCGTCAAAGCCTGGTAGAGCGCTTCGGCGGAATGATATTCGGTAGCATTCGGTCCCTTCGGAAACGGAACGAAACCGAGCTCATAGTCCGGCATATCCGTCTGCATGCCGCTAAGCTCCCACAGAGCGCCTGCAACCATCAGCGTGTTGCCTTGACGGAAGAATTGGCCGGCCTCTGTCCAATCGCCGCCCTCCGTAGGTCTGCCAACTTGCTCGGTCGCCAAGCGGGAAACGAAATTAAGCGCATCAAGCGTCGCGGGATCGTCCAGATTTTGCTTATCTCCTTTGGTGAGGCCCGTATTGTTGGAATATAGAGCTTGATCTGGAAGCGATGGATTTGCGAGCCCCCATGTATCCAGCTTGCCATCGTTATTCGTATCTTTGTTGGCCTCTTTGGCCACTTGAATGAACGTTTCCCAATTCCAGTTGTCTTCGTTCACATACTCTTGAAGCGCTTTCAAACCCAGCTGATTCATAAGCGTGCGGTTGTAGAAGAGGCCCTGAACCAGATTGGCGTGACCCTCGCTGAATCCGTACCCTCTGCCCTCATACTGGTAATATTCATTCGTGACCTTCTGGTTGAATGCTCTAGGGTTCTTCGTATACTCGTCGATCGGCCACAGCAGATCTTGCTTCACAAGCGTTGGAACCGTATACGTTTTGCCCAATCGGACGATATCGCCAATCGGCTCGCCCGCCAGCAAGGATGCGGTGACTTTCTGCTGGTATTCGCCGTAATCGATAGCGACGTATTCCACTTTGAAATTATGCTTCTCCATTAAAGCGTCCAGGTTTTTCTTGCGTTGAATGTTGTCCGGATTGTCTTCCGGAATCGTCATGTCCCACCACGATACGATTTTGATCGTTTTGCCGCCCAGGTCGAAATCCATCTCCGGCGTGCTGTACACTTCCTCCTCATTGTTCGCCGCTGCGTTGTCCGGCGTATCGGTCGCGCCGCTGTTCGTTGCGCTGTTGGTTCCGTTGTTAGCGGTGTTGGTTCCGCTGTTTGTACCGCTATTGGAGCCGCCGCCGCATGCTGCGAGAACCAGAACCATTGCGCATAACAGAATCATCATTTTGCGAATCCGCATACCTAATCCCCCTTAAGATTTGTGAACACATCAAAAGTGTAACGCTTACATTATTAGGCAACAACCTGTCGAAAACGAGATATTCCACCTGTCTAATTATAGGTTGAGAGCTGACATTTCGAATCCGAAGCCGCAAGGAATGACAAGTAGTAAACAACTGCTAACGATATAAAGAAAAGCACATTGTTAATCATTCGTGCATTTTACATAATGAAAGCGTAATCTTTTGCAGGCATAAGGGGTTCGACGTGCCGCGAATGCAAGGGGAGGTAATCATTGTGTATAAGGTACTGTTTGTCGATCTGGATCATCAATCGGGAGATAAGACGCGATATATGCTTGATTGGAGCAGTATGGGATTTGCCTTGGAAGGTTATGCGGATGCTTCCGCAACCGCCATGACTTTATTCGCCAAGCATCGTTTCTCGCTTATCGCGATCAATATGAATGGCGCTCACGAAAGCGGGATGGAGCTGTGCGGCCAGATCCGCAGCAAAAGCCGCGTACCGATTATTCTCATTGGCGGGGACAATGACTTCCAGCTCGCACGAAAGGCGATGTACTATCAAGTCAGCGACTATTTGCCCGATCCCTTGTCAGCCGATGAATTAACTTCAAGCTTGCAGAACGTGAAGCGGAAGCTCGACTCCGCGCCACAAGGGGAACAGTATGAGCAATCCTTATCCTTATCCGAAAATGATGCTTCTCCGCAGGCCAACGTTATTGATAAAGTGAAGGTCTATGTGGAGAAAGCTTTGCATCAGAACATCACTTTGAAAGAAATATCCAATATATTACACTTTAACTGCTCTTACCTGGGACAAAAATTCAAATATCACGTGAACATGACCTTCAACGAATACCTGCTGCAGCAGCGCATGGAGAAAGCCAAATCTTTGCTCGAACATACAGAAATGAAAGTTTATGAAATTGCTAACGAAGTCGGATATACCGAAATGGATTGGTTCTACAAAAAATTCAAATCGTACACCGGTGTAAGCGCTAACGAGTACAGGAAGATGATCTCGATTACGGCATAATCCACGATTGTTTGAGAACTAATGTTAAGCTAACAGGAAACTATAGTGGAGGAGCTTCCTTTGAGGAAGCTCCTCTTTTGTTTATTGAAGTAACTGGCAGGGCAGTTCGAATACCAAACGACGATTGAATTGAAGATGGGAGCGCACATGTATGGGGACGATTTTGCTATTGATCATTTATTTGGCCTTTATCAGCCTCGGGCTGCCCGATTCCTTGCTCGGAGCATCATGGCCTGTCATGCGGCCCGATCTGGAAGCACCAATTGGAATGGCAGGGTTGTTGTCGATGACGGTTACCGTTGGCACGATTGTATCCAGCTTGGTAAGCGGAGCGGTTGTGAGCCGGTTCGGTACGGGAAGCGTCACGCTGGCAAGTTGTATCATGACGGCTGGCGCGCTGCTAGGATTTTCATATGCGCCATCGATCGTTTGGTTGATCGTGTGCGCCATCCCCCTTGGGCTCGGCGGAGGGGCCGTCGATGCCGGACTCAACCATTACGTAGCGGCTCGTTATAAAGCCCATCACATGAGTTGGCTGCATTGTTTCTGGGGTATTGGAGCGACAGCCGGTCCCAATGATTATGGCCGCGTTCTTGTCTGGGAATTCTTCATGGAGAGACGGGTATCTCGCCGTAGCAGGAATTCAGTTTGCGTTAGTTATTTTGCTTTTCATAACGCTCCCGTTATGGGGGCATCTAGCCGGGAAACAAGGCGCCGAACAAGCGGAGGCGGGGCCGTCGCTTGATAACGGGGGGGTGTACAAACCGCAGCATGCGAAAGGTGTCAAGTATGCCTTGGCATCGTTTTTATTCTACTGCGGGGTCGAAGCAACGGTTGGCTTATGGGGCAGTAGTTATTTGGTGAAGATGAAGGGGTTGCCCGCGAACGAAGCCGCGTTTTGGGTTTCGATGTACTTTGCAGGCATAACGATCGGAAGGTTCACCACCGGAATCGTCACGTTCAAGATGAGCAATCGCCTGTTAATTCGAGCTGGCCAGATCACGGCGCTTGCCGGTACGCTTCTTCTGCTGCTACCGCTTCCGAACGGTTTTGCACTAAGCGGATTGCTAATCACCGGACTGGGACTCGCGCCGATATTCCCATGCATGATATCGTTATATCGGCTGCCGCCATGCTGTTATTCTCGGAACGGTTGAACGTCTTCCTGAACAAGCGGAACGAACCTAACAACTCAATCCACCAACACTAAAGATAGGGGTTCTGTAGAGCTTTAAGAAATGAGCTTTGAAATTTCACAATGACTAAACTGAGGTCAGGAATTCATTGCCGAATAGGAAGTGAAGTTCATGATGAATCGAACCGCCCTTGTACTCGGAGCGACCGGCCTGATCGGTGAACAGCTGGTCAAGCTTCTCCTGCAAAGTGAAGAGTACGTCCGGGTGACCGCGCTCGTTCGTTCTCCTCTCCCCTACTCCCATCCCAAGCTGTACACAGTGATCGTCGACTTCGCACGGCTGGAGGACTTCGCGGAGGAGATCGTCGGGCAGGATGTGTTCTGCTGTCTGGGTACGACTATTGTTCATGGTCGGTCCACTGCGCAAATACAAGCAGATTCGAGCAGACAAGGTTGCCTATGCGATGTATCGGATCGCCGTGAGCAAACAAGATAGAACTTACGTGCTATGGGAGTCCGATCAAATCAAATATTTAGCTAAAAATCAAGGTTATACAATACCCCAAAGCAAGAAAAATGAAAGAGCATTTCTTTGTAATGAGAAATGCTTTTTTCTTTGTCTAAAAACTGAAGAGAATACATAAAACAATAATAATAAATTGAATAACAATCATAACATATTGTAAAACGATAAGTGTTGTGTTAGATTTAAAATGACAATAAACAAGTGAGGTGCCTTTTATGAAACGTGAAACACTCTTTTTAAAAGTAACTGTTATTCTTATTGGAATTCCGATTATTCTTTTGTGTTTATTTTGGTTGCCTTGGATAGCTAATGAAGCAGCAGAACATTATCCGGCTTTTTTGCTATATCTCGCTTTAATCGGTTTATATGTATCAACGATACCGTTTTTCGTGGCATTGTTTCAGGCTTTTAGACTTTTAAGCTATATTGACAAGAACAAAGCTTTCTCAGATTTATCTGTAAGAGCCTTAAAGAATATAAAATACTGTGCAATCACAATCAGTATCTTGAATCTGGCAGTTTTACCACTCTTAGTTCTCATGGCGGAGATGGATGACGCTCCAGGTCTCGCAGTAATCGGATTAGTCATTCCTTTTGCTTCTTTTGTGATTGCAGTCTTTGCTGCTGTTCTTCAAAAGCTATTAAAAAATGCCATAGATATAAAATCAGAAAATGACTTAACGGTCTGAGGTGAACAACATGTCCATTATAATCAATATTGATGTAATGCTGGCTAAAAGGAAAATGAGCGTAACAGAACTTTCGGAGAGGGTTGGAATAACAATGGCTAACCTTTCTATATTGAAAAATGGAAAGGCAAAAGCGATTCGATTATCCACTTTAGAGGCGATTTGTAAGGCTTTAGAATGTCAGCCTGGAGATATTTTAGAATATAGAAGTGACGAAGGGGAGGTATAACCATGGACATTAACAATCTGATTATTGAAAATATTGCTAACCCCCATGAGTTAGAGAGAATGTTTAGAAAAGAACCCGAAGCTTTTAAAAAGTCATTCTCATACGCCTGGGAACAAAACCCTGATTCGCAGGTTCTTGCCGTTTGGAATGAAAGATTGCATTTCAAGGAGACGGCAAATACAGAAAAAGCTTCCTTGCTTCAGAAAGCTTTCTTATCCATGGGCATTTTAGCAGTTCTAGCCGGGATTTGCACCAGGATTATTTTCCAATTTGTCGAACAGCAGACAATAGCCCCTATTAACCTTGTTTTTGGTATACTTCCCTTTATTGCCATCTATTTTGTATACAATAATACTCCGAAAAAAAATGTTCTTTACACCCTTGCATCGTTATTTCTAATGTCCGGGTTTTATCTTAATATGCTGCCACTAGAGCATAAAGACAGTATTATCCTGGCTTATCTACACCTTCCCATTTTCTTATGGGTATTATTAGGGCTTGCATTTACAGGAAATGAATATGGCATAGGCAGCACAAGATTGGCCTATCTTAAATTTAATGGGGAGTTTTGCATACTCTACGCCAGCATGGCAATTAGCGGGATGCTGCTAACAGCATTAACCATGCAGTTATTTAGATTTGTCGACATGGATATTTCTGAATTCTATTTTAAAAATATCGTTTTATTTGGTGCTGCCGCTCTCGCAATTGTGGCTACATACCTGGTATCAAGGAACCTTAAGCTTGCCAAAAATATAGCACCATATATAGCCAAAATTTTTAGTCCTCTTGTACTGGCGACATTGTTGGTCTATCTTATAACCGTTATTTGGGTCGGAAAAAATCCATTCTTGGACCGCAATTTTCTCATATCCTTCAACGGAATACTCCTTAGTGTATTGGCCGTCACCATATTCTCCATTACCGAAAGCAGCAAAGACGAGAAAATGAACATTTCTGATTATATAAATTTTGCTCTAATTGTTCTTGCTCTTATCATTGACAGTGTGGCTTTATCGGCCATAGTGTTTAGGCTTTCTTCTTATGGGATTACGCCCAACAGACTTGCTGTTTTAGGCGTAAACATACTTATCTGGGCCAACCTAATTTGGATTATGCTCTCCTATATACGTTTTCTACAAAACAAAACCGGACCTTCAACCATCCAAGATGCCGTTACTAAGTATTTGCCGGTTTACGGACTTTGGGCAGCTTTCGTTACATTTATTTTTCCTTTAATCTTTTAAAAAAACTCTCATCAAAAACATCTCTATCTATAAAAAAACAGCGACAGTCTAAGACTTTATTTTCTGGTCTTAGGTCGCCGCTGTTTCTTTTATTAGGTCAACAATTACAGTCTAAGACGTGACCGTAAATTAAGCATCCTAATTTGATTATCACTAGTTGATCCCAGAGACACTGCTTCGAAACCTGATAACCCAAAAACGAGTTGATCCCAATGCTGAAGTGTCCTTGAGGCAAATAACGATTCCAAGTTCCACTTATCGTGATGGCCTGAAACTTCGAAATAGTCCATGCCGAGTTCCCTCATCATTGGCGTGATACTCTTTGTTAAAAAGTGATCAAGCTCGTTGATAAAAGCATAATTGTTGTGGTCACCACTAAGGTAAAATCCCTTCATTCCCTTGCTCCAAATTAAAGCAGTCCTTGGTGAGTCCATTTGATCGTGAACGGATCTCGGTCGGAATTCTGACGGAATGTCTGTAAAATTCCCGCCTGCAGGAATATACTTCATGCATTCCTTGGTTTCCGGATCAGGCTTCGAGTAATCCTGTTGATTCGGCAAACTCCATAGCAGATATTTCAATTTCTCTCTTACCGTTACATGGTTGCTCTTCTTATGATTCAGACTAGGCAGGCAGCTGAGTATTGCGACATCTATCGGCAGTTGATGGATGAACAAGCCGTACGAGATATGGCCACGATCCAGCAGAAGAACACCATTGGCGAGTATCACTTTTGGACACAAGAATCTGTTGTCTTTTCCATGCTGGACTACACATAATATAGACATTTTACCTGAAATACCTCCGAACCATTCCGGTCGGAGGTATCCAGTTCCTGAAGATGCTTATTTATTTTCCTGACTGATCATGGGGAACCGTAACGGTGACATCTGCTTCCGTAACATTCCCTGCTTGATCTATCGCTTTATAAGTTATTGTATAAACTAGAGGCTCTTTACCTTTTGCTTTTTTGGCCAACAGCTTGAATTCCGTATCGAATGTGCCGAAATCGGCTTCTTGTACCATGGATTCATAGCTGCCAACGGCTATGCTCGGCGTAATGGACAGCAATTCCACCTGAGACAGCTCAACATCCGTTTCAACAGTTGCCGTTACTTTAACCAGCTTGTTGTTGGCCGGCCACAATGTTTCCTTATCCAGTACGACATTCAGGGTTGGGGCAACCGTATTAATTCCCAAGCTTCTGTACGCCCACTCCGACCAGGCGCCCCGATTATCCTTCGCACGAACCCTGATCGACCAATCTCCGTCCGCCAATCCATTCAAGGTGTATGAACCGGATGCGCCCGCCAGTTCGCCGCTGTCCACATCAACCGTCTCCCAACCGTTGCTGGAAGCTTGAACCTGATAGGCGGCTTGAACATCCGCATCGTCGGCGTCAAGGAACGTCCAGTCAATCTGCGGACTATTCAGATTGATTGCCTGGCCATCCTGATACGAGGTGATCGAGGCGGTTGGAGCCGAATTCGCCTTGACAGCCATAAGCTGCTCAAGCAGCACCTTATCATTCATTTCAAATATATCTCGGTTGTAATGTAGATTTGTAACATCCCATAAAACCGGGGTAATTCCTCGGGAATATGCGGCACTGTTCACCGACGAAAGATAGAGCCGTATCATTTCTTGCGTCTTATTTTTTGTAGCTACACCAAACTCCCCCATGATAACGGGGATACCATTGTCGATGAAACGTGTTTTAACCATATCCATGAGCCTGTTTAGCTCGGCGAAGTCTTCATCCGTTCCCCACTCCGTACGCGCTGTTCCCCAACTCGCATCCTCTTCCAGGATGGCGAATGTTGCAGGAGTGTAATAATGGACCGATACTGCACAGCGATTTTGGGGATCGTTTGGCAGCTTATAAAGTTCATCAACGGTCTTCTCGATATCCGTTACATAACCGCCTACCAACAGGTGGCGTTGTTTATTGTTGCCCCCGGAACCGCGTACAATATCTACAAATCTCTGGTTGATCTCATTCAGCAGCGCATAAGCTTCTTCTTTTCCGTCATCGCTGCCGTAAAAATTCCATAAATCAGGCCATACACCTTCCTCATTGAAAGACTCGAACATCAGATGATCGTCATAGTTTTTAAAAGCTTCTGTCAGTTGTGTCCATATGCGTGTATATTTGTACATAGATTCTTCTTTTTCTGACGGAAATTTCTCAAACCAGCCGCCGTCCCAATGAATATTCAGAATAACATACATATCGCTATCCAGTGCCCAATCCACAACTTCTTTTGCCCGGCCCAGATAACTAGGATTGATTGTGTAATCCTCGCCCATCATATTTGACCACGCTACGGGAATTCGAAGGACGCCAAAACCTTCGTTTGCATAACCTTTAATCATTTCCTCCGTAATAACGGGACTGCCCCAGGCAGTTTCATAATTTGTAACACTGGTGCCATTAATCCAGCTGCCTGTGGCTTCAAGCGTGTTGCCCAAATTAATGCCGATTCCCATTTCTTTGACAAGCTCCATTGTTGTGATCTCTCGCATTTCGGCCGTTGCTTCGCTTCCGGTCGAATCCGCTGCGAATGCCTTATCGGGGATCTCCGTCAACGAAGAGCCCATGCTTACTGTCAACGCGGCGGCCATCAGCAGAAGTGAAGCTGACTTACATAAGGAAATGATTGATTTGGTGAATCCACGCGACTTTTTACTTGTTTTCATCAACTAGTCTCCTTTATTAATTTTTCTTTGAAAGCGTATACATTTCTGCTTTCTGATTGATTGTAAGTCATCGTTTGATTATTAACAACCCTTCATATTCTAGCCATAGAATAGCACGATAAAGGCATGAAAGACGAACTATATCGGAAATGAAATCATGAAAATCCATGCTAGCAAAATTGAGAAAATTCCAGCACCTAACTCTCCCTATACTTATCCGGACTTTGACTATTTCGAAAAAAGTTCCTGAAAATAAAAAAAATTACTCGGCGAAAATGGAAAAGCCCGCTAAAATAGCGGGCTTTTCCATTTTCAACCAAAATACATACTATCATTTCGTAGTGTCAGCACTATTCCACTGTTGTATCAACTGCTGGGCATCTGCATTCAGAACCGTTTTCACTTGATTAACCGAATCATTACCAAGGGCCTCGTTGTTCAAGTGCTTCACGAAATCCTCCATATGCTTGGCGGCCTGATCCGGCTTCCCAATATCCAGCTGATGCTGTGCCTGATCCAGATTATTGGACAATTGCGAGGTCAGGGAGCCCTTGAGCAGCCCTTCCTTCACGTAACGGTCCATAAGCTGCTTCATGGATTCGATGCCGGTTGTCACCTCGAAAGAGATGTGATTCTCCACTTTGTTCCCTGCCAAATCCTCTATGACAACGGTCAGGCTGTGGCTGCCCAGATTGCCTGCCATAGGAATCTGAACCCCGGAGCCTACCGCCGGGGCGGCCGGATATTCCTTGCCGTCCACCGTGACCTTAGCAGAAGCCAGGCCAGACAAGCTGTCCCAAGCATGGAAGTCGATGCCGAGATGATCTTCGAAAGTACCGCCGTCCTTAAGAACGGTACCGTTAACTGTGAGCTCGTATTCCGGCTTCGTTGCATCCACGGCGAGATCGATAGAGCCTTCCCTGGTAATGCCGTTTAAGGTTACGGCAGCCTTAATGGCCACAGAGCCGTCGCTAACCGGATGAACGATGCCTGCGGGATCAACGAAAGCAATCTGCACGTCATTGCTTGAGTATACAATGTTAGCCTTGGACAGATCGGCCTGTTCATCGCCGGTCATGGTGCCTTTTACCGTTAATTGAGCCGTAAAGCCGGTGCCCAACAAGCTCTTGGAGGTGCTGACGCTTACAGACTCTAAGATGGGCAGAACTTCAACGGTAACGGGATTGGACTCCACAACCCTACCGTCTGTGGTCGTAACCGCTGCCGTAATTTTTGCTATGCCCGCCTCGATGCCCGTTACAATGCCGTTATAAACAGCGGCAACTTCCGGATTGCCGCTGGTGTAAGCAACTGTCGCATCCCCCAACTCCATGGCAGCTCCCAATTGATCTTTGACCGTCAGGGTCAGCGCAGCGGATTTTGTCTTGGCCAGGGACGTAGGATCCATCACCAACTGGACGGAAGTAATCGCTGTTGCCTTTATAAATTGCCAGTAATCCACATTAAATAAGTTGGTACCGGCTCCAGCAAACTTAAAGAAAATACTGTGAACTCCTTTAACATTGGTTACATCGGTTTCAACTGTCTGCCATGTTTGTGCTCCACCTGTAGGACTGACATTAAGAGTACCGATAAGTTGACCTTCTGGACTGTCAAGATGTATTTCTATTTTACCTCCCACAGTTGATGCAACATTTGCTTTAAATGATTTAGCACCGTTGTCACCGAAGTCAACGTTTGATACGGCAAGCCAGTCTCCATTATCTATACCAGTAACATTCAAATTGCTTACCGGTCCGTCTGCTGCACTAGATGCTTCAGTTGTTATACCTTTATTCCATGCAATTGTTTCAGCCTCAGTCCTCTGATATGGATCAACATTTGCAATCTGTACTACACCTTCTAAACTTCCCTGAACCTCTTTAATTTGTCCATTATCATAATATTCAAGCTTATTTATATTTGACGAACGGTATCCTTTGTCAACACCTAAAATTGCTTTGTTTAAATTTTGGGAATGGTATATGACATACCACTGGTTATTGAATTGGAAAACGGAATGATGGTTATTGCCAACTATTCCAAAAAAATCACCTGGATTTTTAAGGAAATGCCCTACATAAGTAAATGGTCCCATAGGACTATCACTCATCATGTATCCAATGTTAGCGATCGGATAAGCTGCCGGGTGTGTACCGGAGAAATTGATGCAATACGAGTAATAATATTTGCCGTTATACTTATGAATTCCGGAATCTTCAAACATGTAAGGAGCATCAATTGTTACTGCGCTTCCATCAATACTAATCATGTCAGCGCCCAATTTCAAAACTCTGGCTGTTTTAGGATTTGCAACTGACGCTGGATCCTGTTCATTTGGGATACCTCCGCCAAAATATAGATATCCTGTTCCATCATCATCCACCAATACTGCCGGATCAAAAAGCCATGTAACTCCGGCTGCTCCCGGGGTTTCTTGGGTAATCATGGTATGTCCCAATGGATCTGACCATGGTCCTATAGGGCTATCTGCCGTGAGTACGCCAATACCATCTCCTGGATTTGCAAAATAAAGAAAGAATTTTTCTTTGCCATTTATTGTTTTATGTGCTGCCGCCGGCGCCCAGGAGAGTCCTGCCCACTTTGCAACACCATTTGGCCCTGCGACCGGGATTTCACCATGGTCTGTCCAGTTGACCATATCCGCTGAAGATATAACGGTTATTTTATTTATTTTAGAATATGAATTTTGTTTAATGGTTCCATCCGTATTATATTCATATGCATCACTAGTCATATAAACATATACTCTCCCGTTATAAACCATGGCATATGGGTCTGCACCATATTTATGGGTAATAAGAGGATTGGCATACCCGGGAACTTTTTCAATGGCACCTGTATTAAGTGCTTTTAATTCAATGTCTGCTACAGCATTGTTAACGTTATAAACAACATCTCCACCTTCGACATTTATATAATCCATAGTAATCTGTTGAGTTGTATCAATTGGAACAAACAAGGCAACCTTAAGCTTAATAGTTGCAAACAAATTGTCTGAATTATTGTTTGCAAAATTTACATTGCTTCCTGATACATTCAGCATCAGCTGATTATTTGAATAAGTATATGAGGTAGTTCCAGTAATATTAGTAGAATTGAAATCTATACCTGTTACAGTCAGATACTTTGGTATGTTTAAGGAAGCTGCAATAGAGGAATATGTTCCTGCAGGCAGCGCATCCATTTTTACAGGGACTGTAAACTCAACATTTTGGGCACCGGTAACGTTAGGAACATCTGCCAGGCTTGCATTTAGAGCTGTCGTTGCTGTAGTTCCCGTCATCTTGTTATTAACTCTGAAATAATCAAAATCGACATAGCCTCCTGTTGTTTTTGTTGCATAATTAAATAGTCCAAAACGATATCCCATAAAATGAGGCGAGTAATAATTCATATGAAGTGGTTCTCCTATAGATGTCCAGGTGTTGCCGTCAAGGCTGTAATAAAAATATGCATTATCCGCCATATTTTTAAAATCAAATTCGACTTTAAAATATACTCTGTTTTGTTCAATAGGGATACTTTCTACTTCCACAGGGGTACTTTTCACATTAGCATCATTGGAGCTGCCACGCACCATAACAATAGATTTTGTAGTTCCGGACATTTTAACGCCGACAGATCCATAGTAGTATTGGAATGCTGCAAGCCCGGCGTAATCCCCATCCTTCATATTACTTACATCTATCGCAATACTTCCTGAGCTTTCCGGTCCGAAGGTTCTTTGGGTAAGGGTATTCTTGGCATTATGAATGTCATTGCTTTTTCTTCCAGTGGTCATCCTTAAGTATCCAGAACGGTCAGTAAGAGACCATTTGGTATTGTCAGGGTTATGATTCCACTGCCAGACCAAATCAAGATTTGAACCATTACTCTCATTTTCCAGTGTTCGAGCTGTATCCGTAGGAGTGACGTCTATCATTGAAACATCATCTATATAGAAATCCATTAAATCATTATGCGGATCTGGGTTAGGTACCCAATCTGTTTCAAAAAAGATACTTGGGGCGACTAGAGTCTGATCTGATGGAATCGTATAGTTTCCTTCAATTGTACCCCATTCCCCTTTTTTTATGGTATTTGATCCCATAACCTTTATAGTTGTCCAGTCGTCCCCATCCTGGAAATTCATATTAAATTTCTTTTCAGTTGGAGCTAATGGATCATCATATCTTACCTTCGCAGAGAAATGATATTTATGTCCGGCGGTCAATTTACCTGTAAGAATTTGTTGCGGAGAACCAGCTGTTGCTTTTCTCTCAGATGCTAATATACTATTTGTACCACTGTTATACATCTGATTGGTTATTGAAAGGGTTACATTGTTGTCATGAGCTGTCCAAGGATTTTGTCCGTTTTCAAATCCACCGTTTACAATAATATTTGGGTCTGGTGTAATATCTACAAATGAAATGTCATCTACACAAAAATCCATCAAATCGTTATTTTTATCCGGGGTTGCTACCCATGGTGTCTCAATAAAAATAAATGGAGTATCCACACTTGCAGTTGCTGGAATATTAAATGTTCCGGTAATTGTACCCCAAGTACCCTTAGTCAAGGTTGTAGATTTGTTTAGTACAGATTCCCAAGGTCTTTCTTGTTTGCTGTTGACTTCAATACTAAAAAGGAAGTCCTTGGTTGCAGGAGTTGCATCACCGTCAGAGCCATATTTTACTTTTGCAGAAAAATAATACGTATGACCGGCTTGTATTCCATTTAAAAAATGCCTTGGGCCAGCTGTTGTATTTCTGTCTGTAACAGATAAATATGTTGAGTGTCCTCCAACAGCTGACAACTGTGCACTTCCATATACTATCCATGAATCCGTATTGCCATTTTCAAAATCACTGTTTGCAATAATATTGGTATTTGTAGGATCACTGGTATCTACAAGTGAAACATCATCTACATAGAAATTCATCAAATCGTTATTTGCATCCGGGGTTGCTGTCCATGGTGTCTCAATAAAAATGAAAGGATTGCTTATACTTCTATCTGCTGGAATTGTAATGGTTCCGGAAATAGTGCCCCATTCACCTTTGTTTATAGTTCCAGAGCCCAATATTATAGACTCCCAGGGAGCCGCCTGGGTGCTGTTAGCTTCAAGATCAAAATTAAAGACCTTGGTTGCAGGAGTTGCGTCACCTTCACTGCCATATTTAATTTTTGCAGAAAAGTTATATGTTCTGCCTGCAAATACACTTCCTGTTACATCTTGTTTTGGACCATCGCCTGTTGCAGTTCTGCCGGTTACAAACAGTGCTTTTGGTTCGTTTTCAGTGACCGTTGACAAGCTTTCAGATCCAAAATTAGTCCATGAGCCCGTACCGCTTTCAAAGTCACCATCTGTTATAAGTTTTTTACCTTTGCTTGGATCAAGCAGTGTGCCTGATGTTGTTGTAATCTGTGGGTTATTTACTACTGTATGGTAAGCTCCAACTTTATCTGCACGTTGATAAAATTCATCGGACTTTACGATATTGAATTTCATATTGCCAGTAGAAATACCTGTATCTTGTGTATCCCCGAATACAGGCCATCCATCCTGCCATGTAGCTGGAATAATGTAGGGTATACGTCCCACAGCTCCATTATCTTTAAACAACACACCATACCATTTTCCATCTGGCGTATCAATAATTCCGCCCTGTGCTATGCCATTGTTTCTTAGAACGGTCTTCCCTTCATATGTACCATCTATACTGTCTGCACGGTGAACTAATTGAGTTCGCATGCTTCCCTCTGGCCATGCTATGGTGAATACGTAATACTTACCGTTAATTTTTTGTATATGTGAGCCTTCAGCATTTAGTCCTTTTCCTGTCCAGCCTGTTGCAGCAGCACTTGCATTAGGAATAATTGCTTTATCAAGCCCACCTGATTTAATCGCTGTAGCATCAGGAGTAAGCTCAGTTGCCCAAATATCTCCACCCCCATGAATCAAATACACACGTCCGTCATCATCAAACATCAATGAGGGGTCATGATAATATTGATTAAGGGTTGTACATGTCCATGGGCCCTTTTCTATATTCTCAGTTTGAAAAATATATGATTTTCTTGTAGCTAATGAACCAAACACAATATAAAATTTACCTTTATTATATCTTATGGTGCTTGCCCAGGAGCCTTGCCCATATTCGTTTTCTCCATTTAATAGAGCTTGTTTGTCATTAGCAGCAAGTATATCATATGCATAATTAACAATTTCCCAATTTACGAGATCCGTAGATTTCATAATCGGAACTCCCGGATTCATATGCATTGTTGTACTAGTCATATAGTAGGCATCACCTACCCGGATGATATCTACGTCCGGTACATCTGCCCATATGACCGGATTCTGAACAGTTGTACCAGTAGCAAACACAGATATACCTGGTACAAGGCTCAGTAATAATGTAAATGTTAATAATAATGGAATAAACTTCTCATACATTGACAATTCCTCCTCAAATAATTTTACTTCCATTTACTCACGTTTTTCAGACCTAGTTTCGATAATTTCTAATTTCTGTCATAATATTATGTTTACAATTAACTATTGTTATTACCCATATATGGTGAACTGTACCGTTATCAGTCCACTGCAACCGGGAAGGTCCGGAGCCAGGTGTTCAAATCATCCTTGCCCCAGAAAATGACGGCGGTGAGCTTTTTCAGCAGCTGCGCATCCGGGCCCTCGGGATCTTCGATCTCACCCACAAGCAGAGAAGATCCAAGGATGAAATGGTCGGCAAACACGTCCTTCAAATTCGGAATATCATGCTCGATTTCGATCGGAACCGGATCGGACGCTTGCTCGATCCGGAAATCGTCCATGTAGAAAGCAAGAGTCGGGTTGTTGAACGATTCGAAATAAACGCCGATTCTCTCTGCGGGTTGGAGCAGCTTATACTCACCCGTCAGCTTTACCCATCCATTTTCGTTTGCCGTTATGGCCGTAACGTACTCATAATACGTCGTGCCTGCCGTCGTCCGCTGGACCGACATCGAAACGGGAGCATCGGCCGTACCTGCAGGCAGGCGGATCCAGGCTGAAATCGCATAGTTTTTGCCGGCCTGCATAAACGATGTCAAATCGAGCTGCGGGCCGTTCCATCCTTGCGTTCTTCCCGTCACTTGAAGGCCGTATGCCCCCGAATGGGCTGCGAGGCGGTTGCTGTTAAAATTTCATTGCCGCCGCGGCCTTGCCAGCCCTGCGTCGTTCCGTCCTCGTAGTCGCTGGAAACCGATAACGCCTCCTCCGCATAAGAAACCTCCGGCAACGGGACCACCGTTAAGGACATGAGAACAAGTATGGCGGCCATTACCTTTGAAATG
Source organism: Paenibacillus prosopidis (assembly GCF_003337375.1). Taxonomy (GTDB): domain Bacteria; phylum Bacillota; class Bacilli; order Paenibacillales; family Paenibacillaceae; genus Pristimantibacillus; species Pristimantibacillus prosopidis. The sequence continues at coordinate 121,260 of NZ_QPJD01000006.1, read as the reverse complement.
CTGCGTTTTCAGTCGAACTGTCTTCATAAATGCACCTCGCCTTAGAAATTTATATTCCATAAAAACAGCCCCTTTCGGGGACGTTTCGCATGGCATCATCAGCTTCTGTCGATCTTGGTGTCAGCCCGTCTTCCTGGCCTCCGGCGGGTAAAGAATGATGCGGCCGTCCTCCATCTCCACTCGCACTTTGTTGCTGTCCTTGAAGCCCCCCAGGTCGAGGTAGCCGGCCGGAATCTGCAGCCGGCCCGCCTTATCGACAACGGCATACTCAATATGGCTTTCTGTCCCGTGCCGAACGTTCTCGGCGTCCAGCAGCGCAAGCTCTTCCGCATACGAGACCCGGCGGATCATCTCCGCCGACGTCTTGCCGTCGCGGATTTGGACGACTCGGTCCACCTTTCGCGCCAATAGCGGATCGTGCGTGACGATGACAATCGTAATGCCGATCGTCCGGTTCAGCGTACGGAACAGATCCAGCACCTGATTGGACGTATTCGTGTCCAGCGAGCCGGTCGGTTCGTCGGCGAGCAGCAGCCGCGGTTCGTTCGCAAGGGCGATTGCGATCGCCACCCGCTGCTGCTCCCCGCCGGAGAGCTCGCTTAGCCGGTTCGTAATCCGGTGGCCGAGTCCCACCGCTTCCAGCAGCTCGCTCGCGCTCGCCCGGCCGCGGTTGCCGCGCAGCAGCATCGGCAGCTCGACATTTTCCCGCGCGGTAAGGTACGGGATCAGGTTGCGCGCATTGTTCTGCCATACGAACCCGACCGTATCCCGCTTGTACTTCACCAGATCCTTCTCGCCAAACGTCAGCAGATCCTTGCCGTCTACGAGCAGCTTGCCGGCGGACGGCTTATCGAGTCCGCCCAACATGTTGAGCAGCGTTGACTTGCCGCTGCCGGAATTGCCGATGATGGCCATCAGCTCGCCATCTTCGACCTTCATATCGAGCCCTTGCAGGGCGACGACTTCAAGATCCGCCGTTTTATAGATTTTGACAAGTCCTTCGCATTGAATCATAGATTACTCCTCTCCCAGCTTTAGCGCTTGGGCAATCCGGATCCGCGACAGGCGGTAGCCGAGAATCAGCAGGCCGATCGTCAGCATGATCCCGACGATGCTGTAAAGCTGCATATAATCGCTGAGCTGATAGGTGATCTCGAACGGCGGCACCCGCTCGGTAGTCGAGAACGACAATTCGAACAGGGGAACAAACATTTCGCTAATCAAGTTGCCGATAAGCACGCCGATGATGACAGCCGCTCCCGAGGTGAACACCTGCTCGCTGACGAGCATGCCGATAATCTGCGGGAATGGAATGCCCATGGCCCTCAGCACCCCGTATTGGAGCGTCCTTCCTGACAGGGTCAGCACCCAGAAGAGCAAGAAGCCGAAGAAGCTGATCAGCATGGAGATCACGAAGCCCAGCGTCATGACGCCGTTGATTGCCAGTCGGAAAGGATCGTTCTTGGACAGGATCAGCTCCTGTTTCGCGTCGCGAAGGCTGGTGACCTGCACCTTTCTCTCTGCCAGTTGGTCGTAAACGAGCTGGCTGGAAACGTCGTCCTTCAGCTTGAGCCATACCTCATAGGGTTCTACCGCAAGCCGGTTCTGGATCGTGCCCAGATGGCCGACGATCAGATGAGGCTCCGCGGCCTTCCCGTCTTTCGCCTCGCCCGCCGGAAGCGGATTCCAGCTTGGCCAGTAGTCGATAATACCGAAGACGGTGAACTGTACCTGGTCGAGTCCATCCCAGGAGACACGGATTGGATTGCCCGGCTTGATCTTTGCCGCATTGGCGAGCGAGCGCGAGATCAGCACCGCCTTCGGATTTGGCGCCATCAGATTCAAATAGCTGTTGATGGGGTATTCGAGCAGCCCGTTCTTCATCCAGGCCGTCTTGCCGAAATCCATCGTATCAATACCGTAAAGCATGGTCTTGCCGCTCGTTCCGCTGCCGCCTGCACTGAACCTGACCTCTTCCTTCTTGAACACTTGGGCGACCGCTTCCACTCCCTCCAGCTCCTGAAACGGCTGAAACGGCGGCTCGGTATACTGGATCCTCCTCGTTTCCGCAAAGCCTTGATCGGTCTGCGACTGCTGCGGGGAGCCAGGGAGCAGCGGAGGCGGAGCATCGCTCTCCCACCGCGTCGTCAGCGCAATGTCGGCGCCGACGCCGTACTGGATCTTGCTCTCCATGTTGTCGTTGATCGTCCGGGCTGCATTCGCGCTGAAGAGGCCGGTTGCGACCGTCATGATCAGAAATACCTTGATGGTCAAATACTGCCCTGAGGAGCGGCTGATTTGAACCAGCGTATTGTAAAGCGCCGGCGACCACCATCTGCGGCCCGCCCAATAGATGATGCGGATGAACCACGGGTACACGCGAAGCACCAGCAGACCGCCGCCGAGCGCGAACAGCGCCGGCATCAGGAACAGCAGCGGATCAAGCTGCAAGGCGTCGGAATCAAGTGCCAGACGCTTCAGGTCCTCCTGCCGTTTGTTGAAATTGTACAAAAGATAGACTGCCAGACTGACGAGAATGACATCGAGCCCAGTCTTGTGCCAGAACGACATCCTGGTCAGGCGCGCCATCTGCTGCTTGTGGCCAACGATGCTTACCCTTGTCGCCAGGAAAGCCGGAATCAGAATTAGCATAATCGCCGCGCACACAGCAATCGCCGCGACCTTATAGGCGCTGCTGGTCAGGCTGACTTCAAGCGCCGAGCGCTGGACGAACTCAAGGAAGCCGCTCGAGGCACCCAGCACCTTCGTGAACGAAACGCCGAGGAACGGTCCCGCGGCCAGCGCGCTCAGTCCGAGCAGCACACTCTCCAGCGTGTAGGCCGTCATGATCTGCAATCGGCTGGCTCCACGGCTGCGGAGAACGGAGATTTCCGTCTTCTGCCGTTCGATGATGAGATTGGCGGCCATATACAAATAGAAGGCCAGCATCAGCATGACGGGAGAGTAAAGGGACAGCATCATAACGTCGAGCTTCGCTTGTTTTCCCTGATAAGACGCTATCGTCTCGATCGCCGGGACGTTAACATCTTCTACCCCGAGCCGTCCCCGGAAATAGCGACGGATGTCCGCATTGGCCTTGATGAATTGGTCGATATTGTCGACGCTCAGCTGTTCATAATTCAGGGCGAAGCGCCATTCCAAGTCGGTTAGCCTTGCCTTGCCGCCCTTCGTGAATTCGCGCTCGAACTGCTCGAACGGGATAATAAAACCGTCTTCGGCCTCCGTCGTCAGATACGGCAAATACGGGTCGGCGGCCGGATCGGTCTCGATGACGCCGACCGGCACGACGCGGAAGCGTTGCCGGTCTTCTTCCGGCGATTCCGCGACCAGTTCTTCCCCGAGTCCGCGCTTTGTTGCAAACAGAAATTTCTGCGTCACGAGAGCTTCGAAGACGCCGTCCATTCGGTCAACCGGCATTCGGCCGTCGATCAGCCGTACGCGCTTCTCCATATCGGACAAGGATTTAAAGCTGCCCGCCGTTTTCTGCGATTGCTTCTCCTGCTCCGAGGCGTCGGCGCCGTACACCTTCATTTTTTGCGTGAACCGCTGCTGATAGAACGACAACGCCTCAAGGCCCGCCCTGTCCGGGATCGTCTGCACGAAACGGTCAGCACGCGCAATCGCCTCATACGTCTCTTTGTCCATCTTTGATGAAGAAACGGTCGAACTGACCCGGACGAAACCCGGGTAAATGGCACTCTGACTCTGTAACAGCTGGAGCTCCTTCAACAATGTCCGCTGCAGGATGGCTTCGGAATAGAGCGGCATGGAGCTGAACAGGGCCACGCATACGGTAAGGCCAAACCACAGATTCAGCTGCAGCCATTTGTTATTTGCCATTTTGCGGAGGATCATCGTCCATAAGGCCATACGTACACCCCATTCTTGTGCCCGGAATATCCGGGCATTCTTGTTCTAGGCGCTTAGAATCACCGTGAAACGTTGCTGAGTCTCCAAAGGACGACATCAGCCGTTTAGGCTAGCGTTTAATTGTTAAGGATGATCTTCTGGCCTTCCTCCAGACCGCGGACGATCTCCACCTCGGTCGGCGTAGTTAATCCTACCTCGACGTCGACCTCCTTGCGGCGATCGCCTTCCGCGACCTGCACGTAGCTGCGGCCCATATAGGAGCGGATCGCCGCACGCGGCAGCACGATGACGTTCTCGCGCTTCTGGAGCTCGATAGTGAGCTCCGCGCTATGGCCGATCTGGGCCCCGCCCGGCTCATCGTCCATGCCGATTATGATGGTCACCGAATTTCGTTCGGCCTTCGCATCGCTAGCGGCGAGGGGCACACCCGAAGGGGATTGCAGCACTTTCCCTTTATAATCCTTGCCCTTATACTTCAAGCTGACTGGCATGCCCGCTTCTACCGGAAGCAAGTCCTTCGTATTTGCCGCTACATAGGTCAGCTGCATCTTTGACGGATCCGCGACGGTTACAATCGATTGGTAGGCGTTGATAAAGTCGCCTGCATTCAACGATTCAACGAAGGTTACGATCCCAGTGATCGGCGAATACAGCTGCGATTGATCGAGTCGGCCCTCCATGGATTCCAGCAGCATCGACTCCCGCTCCAAGTCGATCTCCCGCAGGCGCAGATCGGTTGCGTTCGCGCCGGAAGCCCGGGCCTGATTGTATTGCAGGCGCGCGCGCTCCATGTTCAGCTGCTGCAAGCGAATCTGAAGTTCCAGATCGCCCGTCTCCAGCTCGGCGAGAAGGTCGCCGGCTTTCACCTCTTGGCCGACCGTCACATTGATGGATTTCAACCGCCCGCCGGATTCCTTGAATGAGAGCGTATCCATGCTGGCGGAAACAAAATTTGCCGTTCCTTTGAGGAACGTCTGAATATTACCCTTGGCTGCGTCGACGATGTCTAATTCTTCCTCGGCCGGCTGAACAAGCGGCGGCTGAAGCGCCTCCTCCTCCAAGGGGAGCAGCGAGCAGCCGGTAAGCGCCAGCGATGCGGCGAGCATGACAGCCACGTGCTTGGCGCGGGGAATCAGACTAAACAACGGGTGATTCAGGAGTCGTCTGTGATACAATTTTTCCATCCTCCAATGCGATAACGTAATCAGCAAGCTCCATAATGCCCGGGTCATGCGTCGTCATAACGATAGTCATTCCTGACCGGTTCACAAGATCACGGAAAACGCGGATGACCTGCAGTCCCATCTTGCTGTCCAGCTCCGCGGTCGGCTCGTCCGCAATCAGCAGCGCAGGCTCGTGCGCAATCGCGCGGGCGATCGCCACGCGCTGCTGTTCACCGCCGGACAACTCCATTGGCCGGTGCTTCATCCTCTCCCGCATCCCGACTCGCTCGAGCGCCCGCTCCGCGGCCTCTCGGTTACCTTTGACCGGGGTACCCGCGATACGCAGCCCGAACTCAACGTTCTCGTAAGCGGACATCAGCGGAATCAGGCCGAACGACTGGAACACCAGGCCGATCTCCTTGCGCCGCAGCGCGCTGCGCTGCGCTCCGGAAAATCCGGTGATCTCCCTTCCCCGGAGAAACACTTGGCCCTCCGTCGGCTCATCAAGCGTGCTGAGAATATTCAGCAGGGTCGTCTTGCCTGAACCCGACCGGCCTTTGAGCGCCACCATAGACCCGGCCGGTATGGATAGATGGATGTCCGCCAGCGCGGTCACAGCGGTATGGCCTCGGCCGAAGACCCGTTTAATGCCGATTGCCTTCAGGATCGTTTCGCCGCTTGCTTCATTCAGTCTCTCTACCATCACCGACATCGCGATCCCCCCCAGTTCATCTAATTGTTAATGCTATAAATAATAGCGCGTATTTAATGCCGATCCGGTTCTATCATTCATAATTTTAGCGCTTTCATTTTGCAAACAATACCCGTTCGTTTCTTGTTTATTCCCTGACAAATGATAGATTTATCGAGCGAAAAGAAGACCGCCGCCCGATCGTCCAATCAGCCGGTCTATGATATTGCGCTTATACGTTTGAAACGTAATTTCAAAAAAAGAAGACCCAGCAATACGCTGCATCTCCCCATTGGGCACGCCGACCGGCATGCCATGCGACGGGCGCTATTTCGCAAATTGCCTAAAGGCTGCGTCATGGGGCAGAATCGTAGTCGTTAACGAATTCTTCAGCAAACCTCTCCTTACCGTTCCAATACTCCTTGTTGGTAACCCCGTCGAATATAAAAAGTCACGACTATCTCTGCAACTATTTGAGGGAAAAGTTCCCTCTAATTTGGATATTAAAACCTCTAAAGTAAATTAGGGGGAAAAGCTCCCTCTATGTTAGTCGGAATCGGCTATTTTTGCTCAAATATGAAATTTAAGTGGGAAGTTTTCCCTCTAATTTAAACTTTCCACAGAAAATGGCTCGATTAGAGGGAGGTATTCCCTCTAAGTACGCCATTCTGTGGAGTAAGGCGCCAGCCGGAACATTCGTCTGGCGCCATCCACGCTAGCTACTGGTCCAGGCAGCTTATTTACTAAACTGCCAGGCGTTGATTTTAAATAACTCCGTACCGGGCTTTCCTTTAAACACGAAATATAGATCGTGAATGCCCTCGGCGCCCGTGACTTCCGTTTTCGCTTCGATCCATTGCTCCCATCGATTCGTCGAAGGCACGGAAAGCGTCCCGATCAGCTTTCCTTCCGGATCGTCCAAGCGCAGCTCCATGATGCCGCCGTCCTCCGCGCTCGATACCAATGCCATAAATGAGGATGCTCCGCTGCCGAAGTTTACTTTTGAAACCGCCGTCCAATCCCCGTTGCCAATATCGGATACTGCCAACTTCACGGGCGCTTGCCCATTGACTTCCTTTGTCAACGGCTGCGTGTTAATCCCTGCGCTCCACGCTATCGTCTCCGCTTCAACGCGAACAAACGGATTAAAATCCTTGATTTGCTCTACGCCTTTCATGTCTGCGACGATTTCCCCAATGGAACCGTCCTCGTTAAATTGAACCTGATTCAGATGTGTCGAACGGTAGCCCTTAGGAACACCCATCGCTTTGGATAAGGTCTGCGCATGGTAGGCAATGTACCAAGCGTCATGGAATTGGAAAATGACATGATGGTTATTGCCGCCAACCCCGAAGAAGTGTCCGGGATTCTTTAATATCGTTCCTTGGTACGTCCATGGTCCCATCGGATTATTACTCGTCATATAGGCAATCTCGCCAGCCGGAGGGCTTCCTTCCGGACGGACGCCGTTGTAAAAATTCGAACAATAGGTATAGTAATAAACGCCGTTGTATTTATTGATACCGGCATCCTCGAACATAAAGGGAGCTGGTATTGCCGCCGCTTCGCCGACAACGCTGATCATATCGTCACCGAGCTGCATCACGCGCGCAGTATTCGGCATTTCATCCTTCCCTTCCGGAACGCCCCCGCCAAAATAGATATAGGCTTTGCCATCGTCGTCTACCAGCACGGCAGGGTCGAATAGCCAGGTCACGTCCGCTGCGGCGGGCATTGATCTCGATATGAGCGGCTTCCCGATTGGGTCCACCCACGGGCCGGTCGGACTGTCGCTCGTCAATACGCCGATGCCGCTGGCATTATTGGCGAAGTATAAGAAAAACTTGTCTTTTCCGTTAATGACTTTGTGGGCGGCTGCAGGCGCCCACGATTGCGTCGCCCATTTGGCTGCGCCATGCGGGCCTGCAGCGTTGATCTCACCGTGATCCGTCCAGTTCACCAAGTCGTCAGAGGAGATGACCGACAGCTTGTTAATGGTTCCGTAACTATTGTCTTTGACGTTGCCATCCCCGTCATATTCCAGTACGTCGTTCGTATTGTACAGATATACGTGATCCTTGAATACCAACGCATACGGATCGGCGCCGAATTTATGGGAGACAACCGGGTTGCCGTTCGGAGGAAGCTTCCCGATCGCCCTGGCAAGCGGAGCGACGCTCACTTTAGAAGCGGCGCCGTTAACGTCGTACGAATCCGTTTTGTTATCGGAATAACCGAGCTCTAAGCTATTTATTTTAATTTCTTCATTCATGACTTGTATCAACTCCCGATTCAATTTTAATCTGTTGGTCGCTATTAATATAAAAAGAACGACTGCTATGACGACCATAGCCGCAGCTAGTAATAGGAATGTCTTCCTTTTGACAAGCATGGTCCGCCAGCCTCCTCTTCCTAATGTAAAAAGTGTAACGCTTACAAATAGCGGCAACAACCTGCCTATCGATGATTAATTACCCGGCAAGTTATAGGTTTTTAGCAAAAAAAATGACCGGAACAAGCTTTAGCTCGTCCAGTCATTTTATCTCGTTAATAATTAATGACTATCATTTACAGATAGGGTGTCACGGTATTCTTGGGGTGTCAGCCCCGTAGCCTTTTTAAAAAAGCGGGTGAACGAATGGGCTGCCTCGTAACCGACGAAAGACGCCACTTCCCGCACTTTCAAATCTCCGTCCCTAAGAAGCTCCTTTGCTTTTCTTATCCGGCATTTGTCGATATACTCCGATAGATTGACCCCGCGCTCCTGTTTGAAAAAGCGGGATAAGTAGGACGGGTTGAAATAATGGATTTCCGCCAGTCGAACCAAAGACAAGTCCTCGCATAAATGCTCCTCGATAAAATGACATATTCGCTTGATGACATGAGAGGCTCTGTCTCGTTCGTCCTTGTGTTTGAATTTAAATATCGCTTCAGCAATTTGTTTAAGAAATAGGAATCCCTCTTTCATGGAGGCATGGTCATCCAAACGCATAAGCTTTCCGTAATCGTCGATTTGGCCGTGCAGCCCCATTCGGTTGATGTAAGAGAGAAGGACAAGCGCGATTGAGTAATACCCTTCGATCGTTCTCTGGACTTTTCCGTTTGCATGCAGCATGGACTTCGACAGTTCATCCAAGTCCTCAAAAAACTCCGTTGCCCTGCCAGCCTCAAGATGCGCCTCAATGATCCCGGCTTTATGGCTCAGCATATATCCTTCTTTAATAGAGGTGGCATCGAATTGGTCGGAACGGTCCATAAGGATCATGGAAATACCGTCACCGATTTTTAACTGCTGAAGCTGCCGAAGTCTCTCATACTGCTGGGTTACGCCTCCCCATTCACAAGAAGTACCGCTTATCGTGAAGGCGATTGTCAAACCAAGCGATGCCAGGCATGCTTCTTGAATCAGCTCCAGCGTTCCTTCCAAATAGCGTATCAAGTGATTACTGAACTTCTCCTCTGAATACAGCGATGTCTGAAGGAACCATAATATGTCCCCATGCTTATCCACGATTCCAATGCTGCGGGGCTGCTCCGCCATAAAGGAGTTCCATATTATTCTAGTTGAAGCAAGGATTTCGCTTCTTTCGGTGTATACGGTCCCCACAGGATACGATAAGCGGCCAAGGGCCAGCACGACTGGCGCTTTTGGATCTAAACTAATATTCAATTTGTCAAAATCTTGGACTAACGCTTCTTGATTTTCATAAAAACTATGGCTCTCTTGCAGGAAATGCCTAAAGTAATCCCCTTGCGCCATAAATTCAAGCGTATCCATCTGTTCGCGGGACTGCTCCAATAATTTACTCATTTGAATGTCATGATTTAATTCTTGCATGACCTCTTTTACGGTTTGGATTACCTTCGCGTATCCTTCCGTTTTCAGCAAATACCGGACGTTGGGCATTTGAATGGCTTTATAGGCATAGTCGAATTCACTGTATCCGGTGAGAAAAATGATTCTGCATCTTGGCCAATAGGTTTGAATTTCTTCAGTTAATTCCATACCGCTCATCCCGGGCATGCGAATGTCGGTTAGAACGATATCGAATCTCGTACGGGACATCCAATTCAGCGCTTCTTTACCGGAATAGGCTCTGCAAATATCCAGCGTTTCCGACATTAGTTGATTAAAAACCTCGTATAGACCATCCGTAATAATTTCTTCATCATCGACGATTAAAAGTCTATACATCTTAAATCTCCTCCTGCAGCTTGATTCGAATGACGACTTTCAGGCCGTTCAGCTCGCTCCTTGATAGAGACAAGCCGCTGCCTTCCCCGTAAGTTAAAAGCAGGCGTCGATGAATGTTGATCACACCAGTCATTTCATAGGATTCGGCAGTATGATCCAGCCGTTCCCTTAATGCTTCAATTTCGGAATCGCTGATGCTGTCCCCGTTATCTTCTACAACGATTCGAGCCTCGGCATCATTCATCTCATATGTAACGCGAAGCAGGCCATCCTCTGTCATTTTCTCGAGACTATGCTCGTAAGCGTTCTCGATAATGGGCTGAATGATTAATCTTGGTACCTTGATTTGTTCCATTTCCTTCGGTAAGTCATCAAATTGTACCCGAATGCGTCTTGAGAACCGGAGCTTTTGTATTTCCGTATACATGCGGGAGTGTCTCGTTTCCTCCGACAATAAAACATGGTCTTCCCCGTTTCGGGTAATAAACCTGAAATACTCGCCAAGCATATTGGTAAATTGTTCGACCCTGTCTACATCCCCTGTTTTAGCCAATGAGTTCAGAATGAAGAAGCTATTATACAGAAAATGCGGGTTAATCTGGGATTGCAGCTGCTTTAACTCCGCCCTTTGCATCATCATTTTCTGTTTAAAATCCTGATCGATAAGACTTTGCAATTTCGTAAGCATATGGTTGAATCTTGTATATAAATATCCGAATTCATCTTTCTGTTCGTGTTCGATTTGAATGTTTAACGCGCCTCCTTCCATCCGTTTAAAGCTCTGGACGAGAGACAGCAGCGGTTTATGAATAAACGTATAGGATGAATAGGAGAATACAACAACGGCGAATAAAGACGTTATGGCGAACACCCAGGCCCATCTATAAAAAATGCTCAAAGGTCTTTTGACTGTTTCTTCAGGTAAATACGTAGCGACGGAAAGTCCTAGTTTATCAGAATAGGCTTTATCAATATGATATTTTCTGCCGTTCATATTCAATAAAAAAGTGCTGCCGCTTGATGCATTCGCTTCACTCATGTAGTCCTGGATTATAGGGTTTGATTCCTCATGGCTCATTAACGTAAATCCCGTCGTCTCCGAGATCAGAAAAGAGCCGCTATCCGGATAAATGTTGATCTGATGCAAAGAATCCCTTAGCCTCTCCGCGTCCAGCTCGATTTCGACAAGGAATAAAGGTTCCCCTCCCTTTTTCCCGCTTTGTTTCGAGGCACTGAGATGAAGCATGTTATTCCAATTAATAAGGCGGTTTTCATTTCTTCCGGCACTGGAGTGAAAATAATCGAACCTTTCTGTGTCAAAATCATATATCGCATTAGCCGTCGAGACTGTTTTATTAATAGAACGGACATGCACATAGATATCTTTAATATATGGACTGCTATTTTGGAAGGAAGTAAGCCGATGCAGCAAGTAGTTCAAACTTGACCTTCTTTCTGCGTTATCCATCATCCCCCAAGTGGCAGCGAGCTTATGGAGCTCGCTATCCTCCAAAATATCGAACTGCTGAAGCTCCATCCACTCGAGTTCTCGATTTAAACCTTCCAAATAATAAGTCAACTGCTTAACGGTAGCTCTCGATATATCTTGGCTTGCATTTTTGTAACTCCAATTATATAGATATACCCCAAGCAATATTATGGGGAGTACGACTATGAGGTAGGTAAGAACCAATCGGACGAAGATTGTATTGCGCAATGATATAGCGGGAAATTTAAACAAGAAAACGCCTCCGTTGCTGCTTTAATGAATGGATTACATTGTATTTATGCCTATTAGCAGACCAATTCGGAGAATGACCTTCCTCACTTATTGCCTTCCTGCAAACCAATCGTTTACTTCGGTTGTCATCTTCTCTCCGCCCAACTTATGCCATTCTTCAACAAATTGATCGAATTCGTTGATGGATCTGCCGAGTATGATATTAACAAAGGTCTCGATTTGAAGATTATTCAAAATGGCTTGTTTCTCTATCATCGTTTCCGTTGGGGCTCCGACAAAACTCTCATACAATAACTGGTTATTCTTTTCGTATTGATCAAGTATCGCAAAGGCTCCTGAGGGACCGTATGTCCTTTCCCATCCCCACCCTGATTCCTTATTCTTATCTCCGGACAGATAGGTATCAATGTTCTTCTGTATGGCTTTGGCTTCGTCCTTTAACACGGAAGTATCCCCGGTGCGGCGGGCCTCTTCTAGTTGCCGAAACGCCTCCAGGTTTTTCCTTGCCGGATAAGGGGTTACAGGGGATAGCTGCCATATAGGGAGCGGAGAGATATAGTAAGTTTCATATTCGGCCGTTTCTCCCCAATTTTTCTCCAGGTGTAAATTAAAAAGCTTAACGATGGCTTCGGGATGTTTAAAGTCCTTCCTCACCGCAAGGAACTGATTTGTGCTGAATCCGAGCGGTACCTTCGGCGCTACTCCCGATAAAGAAACGATCGGAAATGCCTGCCACTGGGCATTAATATTGTTTTCGCGGCTCACATGAACCAAAAACGACCCCCATTGCTGCCCGTACAGCATTCCGATCTTCCCGGCAGCGACTTGCTCCTTCACTTTATTGCCGTCTTTAAACCCGAATTCGCTATCGATTTGACCCTTTCGATACATGACCTGCAGTACTTTTAACGCCTCTTTCACTTCCGGTTGAATTCCTCCATAGGCGAGTTTACCGGAATCATCCTCAATCCAAATATTCGGGAACGCATTATAACCTGCCATAAATGCCGTTATTCCCATGACGGGATCCCACAAATATTGCGTGATCGCAAGCCCAAACGTGTCATTGTCGCCGTTTTGGTCCGGATCCTTTTCTGTAAACGCTTTCGAAATCGCCAAAACGTCATCCATGGTTTGGGGCGGTTTAATACCAAGCTGATCCAACCAATCCGTTCGGATCCATATATACTGGGCTCCTTCAATAGAGGAGCCCGTTTCCGGAATTCCCATCAGCTTTCCATCGATCGTCGCCGCATCGAAAGGACCGTTTCCTTCCTGACTAAGGATTCGCTTGGTAAGCGGAGTGGCGTATTTCTCGTAAACCTCGGATAAATCTTGAATTAATCCTGCATTACTGAGCAGTCTGAGCTGCTCCGCATTGACCTTTACTACTTCGGGTATATCTCCCGAAGCAAGCGCAACGCCTAATTTTTGATGATAGAGATCGCCTTTGGCAATCCAATCGTACTTTATTTTAATGCCGAGCACCTGTTCATAAAGACGGCTCCAAGTGTTGTCCTCCAACGTTTGTCCCGGCAGAAATCCTATTAAGTTTTCCATACCGACGCTGGTTTCCCTCACAAAGGTAACTTCTATCGGCGGATTATACTTGCTTAACCCACGGTCTTGATACTCTATCAAATGGTCGTTCTCATCTGAAATTTGATTATTCGTACTGTCGCTTTGGCCGCATGCCGATAAAATTTGAACAGACATTAACGCAGTAAGCATAAGCTTGGTCTTATTCATTTTTGGTATCCGCAACAGATATAACCCCATTTCACGTTTCTTGATAAAGACCAACTACAATATTATCATTATCCAAAGTAAATTCTGAAAAAACAAGACACATATCTTTATTTCGTTACCCAATCTTTACTGATTTTTACAAAAAGAGTCCGCAATTCACGGGGAACTGCGGATATGGTCTCAATATTGCCGGTTCGCGGCTTCTTTTTCCGCAACCCCTTCTGTGAAGACGCTCTCCTGCGGAACGATGCGCTTCGGCAAGGTTCGGCCCTCCATAATTTCCCGAACGGCTTGCATTAAGATGGGACCAAGCAGCGGATTGCATTCGACGATACAGTTGATTTTCCCTTCCACCATCAATTCGAACGCCTTGCGCGTCCCGTCAACCGAGATAATAACAATATCTTCCCCCGGGCGCAGTCCGTATTCCTCAATGGCCTCGATAGCGCCGATCGCCATATCGTCGTTGTGCGCGAACAATACCCGGATGTCGCTGCCCATCTCCTGCAAGAAAGCGCGCATTGTCTCTCTACCCTGCTCAACCGTGAAATCGGCAGGCTCCGCCCGCTGAATGACCAGATCGCCGCGCTCCCCGATAATGTCCCGAAAGCCGCTTCCGCGCTCAATCGTCGGCGATGATCCGGCCGTTCCCTGAAGCTCAACGATGCCGATCGGCCCCGGTTCATTACGCAGTTTGTCGAGCAAATATTTCCCCGCTTTCCGTCCCTCCTCGAAGAAGTCCGAGCCGATCGTCGTGACATAAAGCGATGGGTCGCTCACCTTTACGGCCCGGTCGGCCAGGATAATCGGAATGCCGGCAAGCTTCGCCTCCTGCAGAATCGGCTCCCAACCCGACTCTATGACTGGCGAGACGGCGATGACGTCGACCTTTTTGTCAATGAAGCCTCGAATCGCTTCAAATTGCTTCTCCTGCGACTGCTCGGCATTCTCGAACAATAACCGGATGCCTGCTTCCTTCGCTGCTTCCTGGATTGATCGGCTATTCGCCTTGCGCCAATCGCTCTCCGAGCCGAGCTGGGAGAAGCCAACGACGATTCGCTGCTCCATTGAAGCCGGGTCTATCGGCTGTTCCTTTACAGGCGGTTCGTTCGCGTTCGTTGCAACGGGCTCGAGGCGCCCGTTATTTCCGGCTGTATTTTCGCAACCGACAACGAACAGCATAACTAGCGCGACAATCACCCATCCTGCTCGAAATTCGTTCATTCCGTTCATGCCGACACCTGCCTTTACTCACAGCTTTACGATGTAGTCAATCGACCTGAAAGCGGTTTGAAATCATAATTTACGCTATTAATTATAAGCTATATTACTTTCATTTTGGAAGCTCTTACATTGATGACTCGTTGTAGTATGATGAACAGAAACAGCAGTACGCCTATAACGATTTTCGTCCACCAAGAGCTGAGCGTGCCTTCGAAATTAATAATCGTCTGGATGACGCCTAGGATAAGAACGCCGAAGAATGTCCCCGCCACGTAGCCTACGCCACCCGTCAGCAACGTGCCTCCAATGACGACAGCCGCGATAGCGTCCAGCTCCAGTCCAACCGCATGCAGACCGTAACCTGAGAGCATGTAGAAGGTGAACACGACACCGCCGAGCGCAGAGCAGAAACCGCTGAACGCATATACAAGCATTTTCGTGCGGGCAACGGGAAGCCCCATTAACAAGGCAGACTGCTCGCTCCCTCCGATCGCGTACGTATTGCGTCCAAAGCGCGTGTAATGGGCCAAATAGAGAGCAAGGAGCACAACGGCCAAAGCGATAATTACGCTGATCGAGACGAAGCTGCCGCCCGGAAGCTGGATTTTGGTCATCGCCATATCCTTATAGAAGGAATCGTTGATCGTAATGGTGTTGATGCTGATGATATAACACAGCCCTCTTGCCAGAAACATGCCCGCCAGCGTCACGATGAACGGCTGGATATTGAAATAATGGATGATTGCGCCCATCCCGAAGCCGTACAAGCACCCGAACGCGAGAACTAGCGGGATAACGACGGACGGCGGCCAGCCTTGCTGCTCGACCAATGTTGCGGAAAGCATTGTCGTAAGCGCCACCATGGAGCCGACGGACAAATCGATTCCTCCCGATACGATGACGAACGTCATGCCGACCGCAACTATTAACAGAAAGGCATTATCGATCAGCAAATTGGTGAGTACCTGCAGCGAGAAGAAGCCGGTGTAGCGGAAGGATCCTGCCAGAAAGACGAGCACGAACAAACCGACCGTCACTAGGATAGGTAAGTACTGCCGTTTAAACATGATGCGTAACCTCTCTTTCCGCCTGGTAACGACGCTTTCTCCATTTGCTAGTCAAAACATTTCGGAATTTCTCGGACTGAACCAGACAAACGGCGAATACAACGAATGCCTTGACGACAAGCGTAATCTCAGGCGGGACGCCGATCATGTAGATCGTCGTCGTCAGAGTCTGAATAATCAAGGCACCGACGACCGTTCCCGATAAGTAGAAACGTCCTCCGTTCAAGGACGTGCCCCCGATGACGACAGCGAGTATCGCATCCAGCTCGTACCATAACCCCGCATTATTGCCGTCTGCGCTCGATACGTTCGAACTTAGAATAAGGCCGGCCATTCCGGCGCACAAGCCGCAGAAGATATAGACGGCAAAAATAACCGAACGCGAGCGTATTCCCGCCAAACGGCTGGCCGTCGCGTTGGAACCTACGGACTCAATGAACAGGCCGAGCGCCGTACGGCGCGTCAACCAAGCTGCCGCCAGCCAGACGGCTGCGACAATGAAGATAGAAAACGGCAGCAAAGCCAGCCATCCGGCACCGATATATTCGTACGGATTGCTCGAAACTGTAATAATCTGGCCGCTCGTCACCAGCTGCGCAATGCCCCGTCCGGCAACCATTAGGATGAGTGTTGCGATGATTGCCTGCATGCCCACTCCGGCTACCAGAACGCCATTCCATAACCCGCAGACAATGGCCAGACCAAGCGACACGGCAACTGCGGTCAGAACGATGCCCAGCGAATTCTGATCAGCCGACTTGCTGACGAGCAGACAGGCGACGGCGCCAGAAATCGCGACTATCGATCCGACCGAGAGATCGATGCCTCCCGTCGCAATGACGAGCGTCATGCCGATTGCAACGAGAATAAGCGGGGCTCCATAATTTAGAATGTCGATCAGACTGCCGTACAAGTGTCCTCCCTGTATGCGAATGGAGAAGAAAGCAGGTTTATAAATCAAGTTAAACAATAAAAGCGCCGCAAGTACCATAAGCGGCCAGAACAAGTGATGCTTCGATATCCGGTTCCACATGTCGTCTTATCCTCCCGCTATTGCCTTCATGACGTTTTCGTGACTCATTTCTTCGGCAGTCATCATCTTCACGAGATGCCTGTCGCGCAGGACAGCGATACGGTCGCTGACACGCAGCACTTCCTCCAGCTCCGATGATATGAACAGCACGGACATGCCTTTGCGCGACAATGCCAGCACGAGCTTCTGGATCTCAGCCTTTGCTCCGATATCGATCCCACGCGTCGGTTCGTCAAGAATGAGCAGCTTCGGCTCCATAAGCAGCCACCTGGCCAGCAGCACCTTCTGCTGATTGCCGCCGCTCAAGTTTTTGATCAGCTGCTCCGGATTTTTCGGATTAATGTTGAGCGCCTTGATGTATTCGTCCGCAATTTCGTCCTGCCGCTTGCGTGATATCGTTCGGAACCAGCCGCGGCTGGCCTGCAAGGCAAGCACGATATTCTCTCGCACGGTCAAATCTGCAATAATGCCTTCCGTCTTACGATTTTCCGAACAAAATGCGATGCCTTGGCGTATCGCCTGCCTCGGTGAGTCGATTTTGCCGCCTGTACCCTCAACCGTCAGCTCCCCGGCGTCCGCGCGATCGGCACCGAACAGCAATCTTGCAGACTCGGTACGACCGGAGCCGAGAAGTCCCGCGAAACCGATGATTTCGCCGCGCGCGATGTTGAGGTCGTATGGCTCGATTGCTCCCTTTCGTCCAAGGCTGCTCGCTTGAAGAAACGCTTCGCCATTCCTCGACTCCTCCTTCGATCCCGACTTAGGGAGTTCGGCCAATAAATGCAGATCTTTGCCGATCATCTTGAGAACAAGATCGATACGCGGCAGCTCAGCGGCAAGGTATTCGCCGACGAATTCGCCTCCCCGCAGGATCGAGATCCGATCCGATATCTCGTAGACCTGATCCAGAAAGTGCGTCACGAACAGGATGGCCAGACCTTGCTCCTTCAGCTTGCGCATGACGGTGAACAATTCCCGGACTTCGTTTGCGTCTAGACTGGATGTCGGTTCATCCAGAATAAGTACCTTGGCGGATATGTTGAGTGCCCGCGCAATGGCAACGAGCTGCTGCACGGCCACCGAATAAGAGGCTAGCGGCAAGGTGACGTCTATGCTGACATTGAGCCGTTCCGCCAGCAGTTGTTCGGCTCGGCGGTTCATCTCCTTCCATAGGATGCGTCCGAACCGGCGCGGCTCCCTTCCGATAAAGATGTTCTCGGCCACGCTCAGATTCGTACAAAGATTGACCTCTTGATATACGGTTGTAATACCGGCTTCCTGCGCTTCGAGAGGGCTGCTGATAGCTAGCTGCTTGCCCTCCATTGTTACGGTGCCTTCATTAATATCATGTACACCGGTAAGCACCTTGATCAGCGTCGATTTGCCGGCGCCATTCTCGCCCATGAGCGCGTGAACCTCGCCGGGGAACAGCCGAAACTTGACGTCTTTAAGCGCTACAACACCTGTAAAACGTTTGTGGATCCCCCTCATGTCAAGAATGGGGTTCTGCTCAGTCATGACGGCTCTCTCCTTCCTCCGAATGAAAGAGTCACCCTACCCCTTCTTGTGTCAGGTCGAGTGACTCCTTCAGGCGAAATTTAATTGGCTGCGGGGTTGTCCCGATGTTTAGTATTTCCGGTCCGCCAGCACTGCTTTTGCTTCCTCGGAAGTGAACGTGCCTTCCTCGGTCACGATTCGGCTCTCAATCTCTTTGCCGGCCAGCACGTCATTCACGGCTTGCATCAACTGAGGTCCGAGGAGCGGATTGCATTCTACGATGAAATTGATCTTGCCTTCGGCCGCTGCCGTCATACCGTCTTTCACCGCGTCAACGGTGATGATAATAATGTCTTTGCCAGGGACGAGCCCGGCAGCTTCAATGGCCTGAATGGCTCCAAGACCCATGTCGTCGTTATGTGCGTAGAGTACGTCGATATCCGGATGGGCCTGGAGGAAAGACTGCATGACTTCCTTGCCTTTGGCACGGGTGAAATCGCCCGTTTGCGACGCAACGATTTGTAGATTCGGGTTTTCCTTGATGATTTCCTCAAACCCCGACTTCCGGTCAATCGCCGGAGCGGAACCCGTCGTACCTTGGAGTTCGACGATTTTTACCGGTTCGGCTGCATCCTTGAATTGCTCGACGAGCCATTTGCCTGCGCGGCGTCCTTCTTCCACGAAGTCGGAGCCTATAAACGTCTTGTACAGCGACGTATCCTTTGAGTCGACTGCGCGATCAGTCAGAATAACCGGGATGCCGGCATCCTTCGCTTCTTGCAGCACCGTATCCCAGCCGGATTCAACGACCGGAGAGAACGCGATAACGTCGACCTTCTGCTGGATGAAGGAACGCAGTGCTTTGATCTGATTTTCCTGTTTTTGCTGCGCATCGGAAAATTTCAATTCGAACCCTGCAGCTTTGGCTGATTCCTTAATCGAATCGCTGTTTGCCGTACGCCAGCCGCTCTCCGCTCCAACCTGCGAGAACCCGAGTACGACTTTACCATCCGCCGGGGCTTCGCCCGAGCTCGCGTTATTAGCCGGCGCGTCGACTGGCGAATTGCCGCCCCCATTGTTAGTGCCGCCTCCGCAAGCCGCCGTAAACAGCATGACTGCTACGATGCCTGCTGCAGCGCCGATCTTCGTGAATCTTTTCATCTTACATGCCTCCCCTTATTTTCACCGTGTAACGGTTGTGATGCCATTATAAAACGCTTTCATCTTTCAAAAATACGGAGTATCATGGGCATTCTGTTTGTTATCATGGGAACTTTCAGGAATCGCGATAGCGGAAGTGTTGTTACTTTGTCGGGTTTATAGATTATTTTGTTCGATGGATGCGTTTTCAAAGCCTATTGTGTATGATTGAAGCAAACGGACTGCGTAACATGCAGGTTCCTGAGTAAGCATGAAAGGTCTGGCGAATGATGACAAGACTTCTCCGCATGACCATCTCGAGTGTAAAAGCTAAAATGTTAATCATGTTCGTCATTCTTACATCTATACCGCTCCTTGCCGTCGGTCTGATCTCCTACCAGAAATCGTTCAATACCGTATCCGAGCATAGCAAAGCCTCTACGATTTATATCGCGGATCAGCTTGCCCGGAATATCGACATTCTTTTTCAAGACACTGGCAAGCTCCTCGAGCTTGAGAAAAATCCGGCCGTCCTGCAGTTTCTGTTCCGTCAGACAGATTCGTACACCGACGCCAAGGAAATTTTGCTTGCTTTCGATTTATACCGCAAGACCTATAAATACGATAACGTTTTGAACATTTCGATGGTCAATTTATACGGAAGGGGCATCAGCGAACGGAAAGGCGTCTTTTCGCTGAATCAGAACCCGCTTCGGAACCCGCATTTCCAGCATTTAATCGGGCATCCCGATGATGTGCTGATTATCCCGCCCTCCGATACTTCGCCGCTCGACCGGTTGGACGGCTCCCGGTATTCGGATGGAGGGGTCATCTCGATGATGGCTACGGTCAAGCAGCGCATTACGCACGAAATCATCGGATTCATCGTAATCGATTTGAACGACGAATTTGTTCAACAATTTTCCGATGCTTATCAGATCGGCAAGACCGGCCGGTTCATCGTCGCGGGGCCGGGTGGCGTTCCTATCTATCAACCAGCGGATATGTCGCACAGTTTGCCCGCCGATACGCTGGCCCCTCGGCTCACATCCGCCAAAGACAGCTTCGTTACCGCCGGTTCGGGCAAACCGATATTCGTCACCTATACGACATCGGAGGCAACCGGCTGGAAAATCGTCGGTATTGCCCCGTTACAGGAGATTGTAGAAGATGCCAATGAAATCAGGCAATTAATCATAGTAAGCGTCGGACTCAGCATCCTATTTGTCGTCGTCCTTTATTTCTTCATTTCCTCGCGGCTGACCAAACCGCTTAAGGTTTTGAAGAGCAGAATGCGAAAGGCTGCCTTAGGCAATCTGGATGCCAAAGTAACCCCTACCGGATCGGACGAAATTGCCGATCTTGGCAATAGCTTCAATACGATGATCGAGCAAATTAAGGTATTAATCGCCCGAAGCATACAGGAGCAGAAACAAATTCAAAAATCGGAGCTCCGTACCCTCCAGGCGCAGATTAACCCGCATTTCCTGTACAACACGCTCGATTCGATTATCTGGATGGCAGAGGCGGGCAAAAACGTACAGGTGATTGAGCTTGTCAAGGCTCTTTCCCGCTTCTTCCGAATCAGTCTAAGCAAAGGCAAGGATTGGATTACGGTGGCAGACGAAATAGAGCACGTTCATAACTACCTCGTCATCCAGCAAGTACGCTACCGCGATATCCTGGAGTTTTCAATTGATATCGAGCCCGGAGCATTTCGACTTCCCATTCTGAAAATGACGATGCAGCCGATAGTCGAAAACGCTCTGTATCACGGCATTAAAAATAAACGGGGTAAAGGAATGATCCTCATCTCCGGGCAGCTTGACGATACCGGCCAGACGCTTGTCATCAAAGTCCAAGACAACGGCATAGGCATGAGCCAGAGGGCTCTCGATCTGTTAATCGAACGTATCGGCGGCAGCACGCAGTTGGTGTCTCCGGGCGACGAGGCCGAAGAAAGCAGTCCCGAAGGCGGCTTTGGTCTTCATAACGTAAATCAGCGAATCCGCCTTTATTATGGGGCTGAGTACGGCCTGGCAATTGACAGCACTGAAGGAATCGGGACGACAGTAGCACTCCGAATCCCCATACTTCCGGGAGGGAATTGATATGGTCAAGAAAATCTTTTTCGTCGACGACGAGATTGTCATTCGAGAGAACATCCGCGCTTGTATCGATTGGGAGAAGGAAGGGTTTAACTATTGCGGCGATGCTCCTGACGGTGAGTTTGCGCTTCCGCTCATCGAGGAACATAAGCCTGACATCCTTATAACCGACATTAAGATGCCATTCATGAACGGTCTGGAGCTCAGCGCCATCGTTCGAAAGCGGTTACCGAACACGAAGATCGTCCTCCTGAGCGGGCATGATGAGTTTGAATACGCGCGTCAGGCGCTGCGGATCGGCGTCGAGGATTATTGCCTCAAACCGCTCGGGTCGGCGGATATCATTCGATTACTGCGGGAAGTTGCCGTTAAAATTGACAGGGAGACCGAGCAAAAGATGAAAATCGAGCAGCTCAACCGGAGCTTGACCGAAAAGGAGCATGCTTCGGGCGAGCAGCTGATTGCCCAACTGTGCGGCGGCTTCATCGCTTCGGCCGAGGCTATTGAACTAGCCTCGACGCTCGGCCTTTCGCTGCTCGCGCGTCAATATGCCGTCATTCTCACCGATATCCGATCCGGAGTAGAAGGCAATCCGGACGAACATAGCCTTATCAGCAGGATTGAATCGGATATTTCCGCACTTTTCGAAGAGCATGCCGAATATTTGACATGCAAACGGAGTCGCACGGAGACGGTTTGGGTTTTAAAGTCCGATCATAGCACCCGGCTTCAAAAACTGTGCGAGATGTTAACAGAAGCGATAAAACAGATTGAAGCATCATCCGGGTCCGGCATCTCGATTGGCATTGGGGGCATCCAAGACAGGCTGCAAGGGGTACACACCTCCTTCTTGGAAGCCGAGGAAGACAAACATTGGCGAAGACTCACCGAGCAGCACCGAAGCGCCCTTTTTGAAATGTCGAATTCGTTCGAGCGGGATCTGTATCTGGATAGAGACGGGTTCACAGAATTTCTCGCGATCGGTTCGCCCCGCCAGGCTGAAGCGTACATCCGCCAGTTCGCTGCCGGACTCGCTGCCATCGATTGGAGCACGTCATTATTCGGCTATTACATCCTGAATGACTTAACCTTTGAAGTCATCCGCAAAGCTCGTAAGCTGTACCGCGCTGCCGCTTCAACAGAAGAATCGATTGAAACGCTGAAGAGGATGATCCGGTCGGTCAAGTCCTTGGATGAAGTGTGCGAATATCTAGCCCGGCTCGCGGAGCTATTCTGGAAGTGGCGGGCCGACTCCGCCGGCAAATACGGCGAACTCATTGCACAGGCAAAGGCATTCATGCAAGCTAATTACGGCAAAGAAGGGCTATCCCTCCAGGATGCCGCCGACCATGTCAATGTCAGCGCCAGCCACCTCAGCAAAGTGTTCAGCCAGGAAACCGGGCAGACATTCATTGATTTTCTCATGATGACGCGAATCCGGAAGGCGATGGAGCTGATGCAGTCTACAAACGCGAAATCTTACGAAATCGCTAACGAAGTCGGCTATAACGATCCCCACTACTTTTCAAATCTCTTCAAACGCGTCACGGGCATGACAATCCGTGAGTTCCGAAAGCATGGATGGCAGCAGGACAGTCCATTCGGAGAAGGAGGGACCAAGGATGCATAAACTGCGTAAACTCCTTCTTCGCTTTTCGCTCTTACCACGTTGCACCATTGCCATCCTTGGATTGGTTGTCCTGCTGGGTGCGGCCGGCTGTACGAATGGCTCATCTGCCCTGCTCCCTCTTCCTGCAGATAATATAAGCATCGAATCCGATGTTCCTGCGTTTACGTTCGGCATCATCTATCCGATCGCGCATCCATTTTATGAAAACATAACGGAACGCGCGGAACACGCGGCGGCGGCGGCCGGAGGCAAACTCATTATTAAAGCCCCGGATGAAGCGAACGTTGAGCAGCAAATTCGGATGCTCGAAAATATGATCCGCCTCCAGCTAGACGGAATCGCCATCTCACCGATCGATAGCAAGGCACTTGCCCCTTATATCGATCAAGCGATCGAAGCCGGAATTCCAGTTGTCTGCTTCGAGTCGGACGTGCCGTCGAGCAGAAGGCTGGCGTATATCGGCGGTGACAATGAGCACGCAGGGGCGCACATGGGCCAGGCGCTCGGAGGACTATTGCGAAACGGCGGCATGGTGCTCGTCGAATCCGGCGTTACCAGTATGAGCAGCCACCAAGAGCGTTTGGACGGATTTCTCGATTATATACGGGAAGAAACGAACATTCAGATTTTGGAGGTGAAGACTCATGAAGGAAGCGATGAGCGCGCATTGGCAGAATTAGAGAAGATGATCGACGACCACCCCCATTTTGACGCCTTCGTTGCCCTCGATTTCATCTCAGGCTCTAGCTCGATTCTTGCTTGGAAAGCGATGGGGCTGAACCGGTATGCTCTAACATTCGGGATGATGCCGGCAATTGAGGAGGCGATTACAAACGGGCAAATTACACTCGCCGTCACCCAAAACGAGGCGAATTGGGGCAATCAGATCGTGGACTTGCTCCATAACGCCATGCAAGGAAAACCTGTTCTCGAGAGAATCGATACAGGTGAGTCGATTATTGACGCGAGCAGCCAAAGCCAGAAAAATAAAGTTGAACGTAGCGAGGCTATTGTGCAGTAAGGGCAATTGGTGAATATTAACACTAAATATAAAATATAAAGCAGACCAAATTGGTCTGCTTTATTTGTTGCTGCTCTATTTAGGGTCGAATGAATATAAGATTCAAAGAATATGTTGCGATACAATTTTAATTTCACATTATTGCTTCAATGTTGCCATATCAATAACGAACCGGTAACTTACGTCCCCTTGTTTAATCCGATCCCAAGCTTGATCCACCTCATCTGCACGAATCCGTTCAATCTGGGGAACGATACCATGTTCAGCACAGAAATCCAGCATCTCCTGCGTCTCTCGAATACCGCCTATACTTGAACCGGAAATGCTTTTTCTTGGGAGGATGGAAAATGTATGGTATGCCACTGGTTCTGCAGGCAAGCCGACGTTAATAAGTGACCCGCCAACACCTAATAACGATAAATAAGCATCGATGTCGAGATTAGCTGAAACGGTGTTTAAAATTAAATCGAACGTGCCGGCAAGCTCGGTGAATGTGGTCTGATTACGAGTTGCATAATAGTGATCGGCACCAAAGCGAAAAGCTTCTTCACGCTTGTTCTCGCCCTGACTTAACACCGTGACGCTCGCACCCATAGCATGAGCGATTTGGACGCCGAGATGTCCGAGCCCTCCCATCCCAACGATGGCCACCTTCATGCCGGAACCAGCATTCCAATGCTTGAGCGGGGAGTACGTGGTGATACCTGCACACAATAACGGGGCAGCTGCGTCAAGTCCAAGAGTATCGGGGATACGAACTACGTATTCCTCGTCCACAACGATTTGCTCACTGTAACCGCCGTAAGTAGGATTCCCTTCATAATCTAGTGCATTGTAGGTATAAACAGCTCCCCTTTTGCAATATTGCTCTTCACCGGACAAGCAATACTCGCACATACGGCAGGAGTCGACTAAGCATCCTACTCCAACTCGATCGCCGACCGAGTATACTGACACGTGTGAGCCCACGGCAGTCACAATACCGGCGATTTCGTGCCCGGGCACCATTGGGAAGATCCCTCCTCCCCAGTCCCCTTCAGCCTGATGAATATCGGAGTGACAAATTCCCGAGAATTTGATAGCAATGAGTACGTCATGCGCTCGAAGCTCTCGACGTTCAATCGTTGTATGCTCAAACGGAGAACCGGCACTTGCTATGCTAAGGGCATGTGTTTTGAGCATAATTTACTCCTTTCTCTGACTATATTGGACTTAGACGATTCTCTTTCAACAAACGTTTCACAAAGAAAGTGAACATCAATAAGGAAAACGTGACCGACACGGCACTGACCGTGAACAAAGCCTGATAGCCCATGTACAGGGAGACCCCGCCCAGCATGATCGCACCAAGCCCGATGCCGAGATCGGTAGCCGTCAATAATGAAGCATTGGCAACCCCTTTACGGTCCGGACGGGCAAGACGTATCGTCGCCGCTTGAAGTGCCGGCTGCGCGGAACCGAAGCCGATACCGTACAGAACCGCCGAAACCAGTACGCCGAACAATCCGGTTGAGAAGCTTAAGGCAATCAAAGCCAAAATCGTAATCACAAGGCCCGGTACAATAACAAACGTCTCGCCGTACCGATCCGAAAGTTTTCCCGAAATGGGACGGCTCAGAACAAGCGTTACGGCATAAGCCAGAAAGAACGCGCCGGAATTGACCTTGATCGAGTCAGCGAACAGCGGGACAAAGGCGGTAATGCCGCCATAAGCGACAGTCAGAAAAAAAACCGATGCTGTGACGGGTAAAACCGATTTTTCGAATAATTCGATTCTCCGTGCATTCGCTTACGGCCGGAAAGGCATTTTTGCACCCATCGTCAAGAGCATCGCTGCGGCAGAGAGCCCTGCGGCGATTAGAAACAGAGCGTGATACGATAAGTTCTGGGTAACCCAGATGGCTAACATCGGGCCGACCGCCATAGCCAAGGTCATAGCCGTACCAAACCATCCCATGCCTTCTCCGCGGCGGGCGGACGGTATGATATCCGTAACCGCCGTGAAAACGGCGGTTGTAGAAACGGCCCAGCTCATCCAGTGCAATATTCTGAGCCCCATCAAAACAAGAATTCCGCCAACCCAATCATACATATACATAGACACGGTGAAGAGAAGCAGCCCCCACACGATAAACGGACGCCTGCCGAATCGGTCCAGCAGCCCGCCGACGATCGGGCGAAAAATAACGGCAGACAGCATAAACGCGCCCACCGCCAGACCGACCTGCGCTTCATTGCCGCCCACTTGTTTGATGAACAGCGGCAGGGTCGGAAGCAGCAATTGAACTACCCCTTCTTAAAATCAATTGATTTTTGAAGAAGGGGATTCCTAAGAACTTCACCCTAGCGGGCAAATCGTGGATTAGGCTATCCCCGTAGTCCCTACGGTTAGAAGCCTGATGGCTTCGTTTCTCAGATTAATGCTTGCGTTCAGATCGCGATGGTGATGACTGCCGCAGATTGGGCATTCCCATTCACGCAAGGCGAGATTCTTCACGTCTTTGTTCTTCGTTCCACAGCAGGAGCATATTTGGCTGCTGGCAAAGTTGCGCGCTACGGCAATCACCTGTTTGCCATACCAGCTTGCTTTGTACGCAAGTAACGTACGAAATTGCGACCATGAACCTTCACTAATCACTTTGGCAAGGTTTGCGTTTTTCAAAAGGTTTTTTATCGCTAAATCCTCGATCCCGATGATGTCGTGGTTTTTGACGATCTCGGTAGAGATTTTATGCAAGTAATCGTTCCGTGAGTTCGCAATACGCTCATGAATACGGGCAATCCGAATCCGCTGCTTATGCCAATTCGAAGAACCTTTTGTTCGTCTGGCAAGTATTCGCTGTGCGTTTGCTAGCTTATGTTCTAATCGCCTGAACCACTTCGGATTCGGATAGACGGTTCCGTCACTAACTACAGCAAAATCCTTTAACCCAACATCAATTCCGCATGCGGAATGGGTTCTAGGCAACGCCTGCACTTCGGTTTCTGCCAAAAGTGAAACGAAGTATTTACCGCTTGGATTGAGGCGAATCGTAGCATTTAGTATTCTTCCCTCGACCTCACGACTTTTTGAAAAACGAACCAAACCGAGCTTCGGCAGCTTGATATGGTTGCCCGACACCGTAATATTGCCATTCGTTTGTTTGGTCGTATACGATTGTACAGCATTCTTTTTGCTTTTGAATCGTGGTTTGTCATTCTGCTTCTTATAGTAGCGGGTATACGAATCATTTAGATTTTCAAGCGATTTTTGTAAGGCGATGCTATCCGCTTCTTTGAGAAAAGGATAATGATGCTTTAACTCCCGGACGCCTTTGATGGCTTCATATTTGTTAAAAAACTCGCCTTTCCATTCGTTCGAAGGCAATTGACCGCTTTGCTTCATTTCTTCGACAATGTGCCAATAGGCATCCTTTTCTAGCTGCTTGGCCAAGAAAAAATTAAACACGAAACGCGTGCAACCTATCGTTTTGTTCATGAGTGTTGCTTGTTCTTTGTTCGGATAGATACGAAATTTGTAGGCTTTATGGACGAGTATTGGGATCACCACCTCATCCAAATTATAGCACATATGTTCGTATTTATTAACCAAAAAGAAATCGATTCATCTCCCCCTTATTATGTTGAAGAGGGAGTCTTCTCGACTGAGATGATAAAATCCGGTAAATAAGAAAAGCATCCCTACGGTCATTAGAATAAACGACTTCGTCCAAAGGCGTTCCAGGTTTCATCCCTCCCCGGGTAAAAGATTCAGTTCAGGAGCAGATCAAGTCTTACGATATAAGCTTCTTGCCGGAACGCGAGATTTAATTCTCAGATCTTGTTAGTGATTTCTCTTTTTTACGTATGGTCTGTTCATATCTTTCAATTTTGTAATCCAAACGTTCAAACACTTTCTTCATGTCTTCCATTCTTATTAGGAGCTGGGTACGCTGCTCAATTAAGAGCTCTTTCCGCGCCTCAAGAGTTTCATCACCTTTTTGAAACAGCCCCACATACTCAATCAACACTTCAATTGGAAGGCCGGCATTTCGCATACATTTAATAAATTCGACCCACCTCAAGTCTTCTTCTGTATAATCCCTGATCCCGCTTTTATTGCGGTTAACAGGTGGGATCAGTCCAATCCGTTCATAATAGCGGAGTGTATCCTGTGAAATTTCGAATTTTGTACTTACTTCTGTCATTCTCATGCGGTTTCCCCTCCCTTATATCCGATATTATCGCACTTGGAGTTAACTCCAAGTCAAGTGTTATTCGGGTTTATTCACCCCTAAGCTGCGGCGAACCTCCAATTCTGGGTTGGTTGCCAATTTAACAATCAAGTGCGCAACACTCTTATAAGGTCAATTCATTAATAATTCTTGATGCATTATTAAACTTTTGTCTATCATTATAAACAGGTACAGATATCATGCAATTGTTAGATGAGCGCAATTTGTTAATTAGTGAACGAATCTTTGATATTTGTTTATTATCTTTAGAACTCTGGTGACCTCCGATGTTTCCTTGAATTTCTTCTCGGTGGATATAACCAAAGGATAAACCACGGATTCAATAAAGAGGTTATCGTTAGGTTTGTTGCATCGGCTTATGTAGGGGTAGTAAAATGGTTCACAAATGAAAAGCCTATTCCACATCAGGATTTAGCAGTACAATTGGGGTCATTGTTAGAGAGAAATTGTAACTAGAAAGAGCGGAATTACAGGAGGTCGATGATGGACCATCGGGATTGGGAAATATTAGATGTTCTCTATAATCAAAAAAACATTACTAAAACCGCACAAATTTTGTTCTTGACCCAGCCTGCTTTAACAAAACGGATCATGCAGATTGAAGCAGAATTTAACGTAAAAATCGTGAACCGTGGAGTTAAAGGGGTTTCCTTTACGCCGCAAGGCGAGTTTTTGGCACAACGTGCACGTGAGATGGTCGCAACTATTCGTTCGATCAAAGATGATGTTTTGAATATGAGCGAGGAAGTAGCGGGAACCTTACGTTTGGGGGTTTCCATTTTTTTCGGCAAGTACAAGCTTCCCGGATTATTGAAGCAATATAAACAACAATATCCGCAGGTCGACTATCAAGTTGAAACCGGATTTAGCAAAGATATTTTTAATTTGGTTTATAACCACAATGTTCATATCGGCTTTGTAAGAGGAGACTACAGTTGGCCGGGTAACAAACATCTCCTTTATGAAGAAAAAATAATCGTGATTTCAACAGAGAGGATTACGCTCGAAGATCTGCCTAATATACCTAGAATCGATTATCATACCGACTTTTTGTATAAATCACTAATCGATAGATGGTGGTCAGAAAATTACATCAAACCTCCATTAACTGCGATGAAGGTGGATCGCGGGGACACATGCCGGGAAATGGTGCTAAATGGATTGGGGTACGCCATTATGCCCTCAATGTTTGTAGATGATCTCGAGGATATCAATAAGATTGAAATTACGGATAACAAAGGAGAGCCCCTTACACGCAATACCTGGATGTTCTATCACGAGCAAACTTTGGAGAAGCGCAACGTAAAAGCATTTGTCGATTTAATAATCAATCAGAGGCAGGCGTAGTTTCATATACGTTCTGTCTTTTCTTTTGATGTCTGTTTACAGAGCCATAAAATTTATTGATGGAGAGCAATCACCCTTCTCTATTTCCCCACCTTTCAGTGACTAATGTATACTAACCGTACTAAACCCACTCTCCTCTTTTGTCCTTAATATTCATATTCGGATGTGATTACATGCTTCTCCGTACTGTCATCATTATCGTATTCTGCTTTCAATTTATACTGAATATGACGCGGCCTATCATTCCTCTTCAAGCTACCGGACTTGGCGCAAGCACATTTGAAGTCGGGCTATTGGCTGCTGCATATGCCTTCCTTCCTCTGTTTATTGCGATAAGAGCCGGTAAGATCGCCGACCGGATCGGGGACCGCCTTCCAGTCATGATCGGTCATGTCGGCGTTGCTCTGGGAATGGCGCTTCCCGGCCTAATTCCATCTATGTGGTCTTTGTTTGTATCACAGGTAATTGTTGGAGTCGCTCACATTTTCATCGTTATTTCACTTCAGAATGTATTGGGTAATTCAGCCTCACCGGAAAAAAGAGATCATTATTTCAGTATGTTTGCAACTTTCGTATCCATCGCTGCTGTAATTGGACCTGTGACTGGCGGTTATTTGGCAGAATATATATCTTATCCAACGGTATTTCTACTCTCCCTAGTTGTTAGCATCTTCTCTATCTTGTTCTCAGTCTTTCTTCCGCATGAGCCAAGAAAAAAGACAGCCAGCGCCATCGGTTTGATGGCATCCGTAGAGATGCTAAAGATGCCAATACTGCGAAAAGCGCTTATAGCCAGTGCGCTTGCATTATATTCAAGGGATATTTTTGTCGCTTATTTTCCATTATACGGCCAAGGCCTTGGCATGACCGCAACCACTATCGGCTGGATACTATCGCTCCAAGGCTTTATGATGGTCGCTGTCCGGCTGTTTTTAACTAAGCTTACCGATCAATTTGGCCGTGACAATGTATTAGTTTGGTCGGTTTTACTAGCTGGCGCTTCATTTGTGCTCGTACCGTTTACACATAATTTTTACTTGATCGGGCTATGGGCTTCACTGATGGGTATTGGTCTAGGCTCAGGACAGCCGCTTTCGATGGCTACGACATATAACGCATCACCAAAATCTAGAACTGGTGAGGTATTGGGGCTGCGTTTGTCCATTAACAGAGTTTCTCAGCTGCTTGCGCCGCTTTTTTTCGGGGTAGTCGGCGCTTCGCTTGGATTGTTTTCCGTCTTCTTTATCAGCGGAGCTTTCTTAATTGGCGGAACCTGGGCAATCAAACCCGAACAAGGCCTAAACACTTCACTGAAAGGGGAAAAACAAACGAGTTGAATCAACATTACCTCTCATTAGTGAGCCTGTTTACTGTTTGTGAGGGGCCGGCCGCTTACGGATGGCCCATTCGGCCACGGCGAGATTGATCACCCAGGCCGAGCCCATCAGTAGCGCTCTGCTGAGCTCACTCGGCGGGCCGATGATCAATTCCCCGGCCAACAGGGTCAGCACCTGCGTGCCCGCGCCAAGACCGATCGCGTAGCCGCGCATCATCCACGCGCGGTGCCTCA
This sequence comes from Paenibacillus prosopidis, assembly GCF_003337375.1. GTDB lineage: Bacteria > Bacillota > Bacilli > Paenibacillales > Paenibacillaceae > Pristimantibacillus > Pristimantibacillus prosopidis. The sequence goes on along the minus strand of NZ_QPJD01000006.1, from coordinate 89,958 downwards.
TCACGCTCCCGCGCCGGATCGCGGTAAAGCCGCGGACGATGGACACGACCATGGCCGACCCAAACAGGAGCCGCAATGCATAAAGCAGCTCACCGTCGCCATCCGGGCTGGGATAGAACAGGGTCATCCACAGACCTGAAAGCCCAACCAGCAGCCCGCATGCGACCAGGAGCCGTCCGGCCGCGCGGTGCCAGACGGGCCGGCGCTGCCGGAAACCAGGTGCGAACTGGAACGCGCCCAGGATGGCATACACTCCGGCGCTCACGATATGCAGCACCACCGGCAGAGGTGACGCAAAGAACCGTGCGTTGGCTGGCGTGATCTCTGCGCCGCCGGCCAGCTGGATGAGGCGGACAACGCCGAAGGCGAGCGGGATGGCGCTCAGCAGGAGCATTGCGGTCACGAGCCGCTTTGCCGAACCTGCGTTTGCTGGCGCTTTGGGTTTCTGAGACGTCGGTTTCCCTGCCTTGTTGAGCTGAGGCACATCGGGGGCTCGGCCTTCATTGGAGACATTCGCTTTCATGTTCAGCTCCTTGGACGGATGGACGTGTCGGGTTCCGAGGCTTTCTCGCGCCGTTCCGACCAGAGCGCATAGCCCAGCCAGGCTAAAGCTACCCCCACCGGTACCGCAACTTTCGGCTCGTGCTCGGGCGGAAGCAGCGCAGCCACGGGGGCCAGCACGGACCCGAAGGCAAGCAGACCGGCCGCCCAGCGAGGCAGGATGCCGGCACGGAATGTCGCGATGCCAAACAGCAGACCGCCGAGGATATACAGGGTCCCTGTTAGCGTCCATAGATTTGCGAGGGCTCCGAAGTTCGTCTCGCCGGCGGAGTTGGTGAAGATCCCTAAGAATCCCTCCGCAAGCGTCGGCGCCTCGGTCGCCAACAGCGGCAAGATAAAGACTTCGGCGAAGGTAAAGAGCGCTGTGAGCACCCAGTTGAAGCTATATAGTAGAAAGCCGGCCAGACCAAGCCATCCAGCCTCTTCCACTTGCCTGGCATAGAGCCCCGTAATGCCGAGCAGGAAGAAGAAGCACATGACGGTGGCCAAGGCGTGGACGATTGCCCATTGGGTGGTGGTGACTGACGAAAGATTGTTAGGCTGATGGAACATCCCAACAACCACGTAAAATATCCCTGCCACCATAGCTGCTAGACCTGCCCAACGGATGAGGCTCGAGGTTGTTATCTTCATTTTGCTCTCCTGGTTGTTTCCTTTAATAACTGCGGTCTTACGATTGGAATTCATGTGTTTCTCTCCTTTCTCGAACAATTGTGATTTGTGTCGGTGTTGAGATCTAGCCCACTCGCCTGTTTGGGATGAACCTGAATGACCGAGACCAACGGCAGGCCGAGATCACGCACTCCCCTCAGCAAGCCATGTAATGCGGCCTGATCGGCCACCGGTCCAGAGAGGATGGTTGTTCCGTCGCTTTCGTGGGTGAAGCTTAGACCCTCAAACCGGTCGACCCACCGGGCATCAAGGTGTCCCTTGATGCGAATTTCATACAGTCCAGGCTCGTGATGGTCCTCCGTTGATACATTTATTTGACTCATTCTGGGCCTCCTTCCTGTTCCTTCACTGGATGTATCTTCACTTCGTCGTTCCTTTCTTGATTAGAAGATACACATTCATGTGGTGAGACGGCATCACCACATGTGGTGATGGATGTGGTGATTTGTCAATCGGGAGGCTGTGTCGGGAATGAGAAAAAACCCCGGCACATGGTTTGTCAAAACTGCCAGGGCCGGGGTTAATATTTGGCGGTGGATGTTTGGGGGCTCGCTAGAACAAATCGAGTTCCTCAGCCCGCCGGACTGCTGCCCGGCGGTTGTTCACCTCAAGTTTGTCGTAAATGTTCTTGGTGTGGGTTCGCAAGGTGTTCAGGGACACCATAAGTTGGCGGGCAATGTCCGGGCCGCTCAAGTCGGTTCTGAGCAGCCGAAGCACGTCACGTTCTCGTTCGCTTAGCGGCTCGCTCATAACTTGTTTGGCAAGCGTTCTGCCCTCAACCTTGCCGAAGGCTGTCAGGAGGCGACGGACATAGTTCATAGCGATCCCCTGCTTCACAGCCGCTTCCAGCAAGGCCGCCATGGGTCGGCCTTCGTCCACAAAAATGCGGACGTAGCCCTCTGGTTCAGCCAGGGCCAGGGCGCGTTTCAGCGGAGTAAGCGCTGCCGGGATGTCGCCTTGCATATGGTGAGCAAGTGCCTGCACGACCAGGATTTCGATCACGCTTCCCGTCCTCTCGCCTTCTTCCGCTGCTTGAAGGAGGCGCTCCAGGAGTCCCATAACCTCTAGCATAGAGCGGTCTGCACGGTCGCTCTTATACCGGAGCAGGAGGACCCTGGCTAGGGTGATGTGTTCGAATTCGCGCAGGTAGCAAAGGTCGTCCCCGGCGGATAGGCCATGCTCCCGTGCCCAGTCGAGGGCTTCATCCAACCTGCCCTGCGCGACCCAAACCCGTGTCCTCAACGCGGCTACAGGACGAATATTTGGGAAAAAGTCACTTACATACAGGTGCTCTGCCTCGTGGAGCATGTCAAGCGCACCGTCCAGATCTCCTTGGGCCTCCCGTATTCGAGCCATTGCGACGTGCCAGCGATACCGGTTTTGCGGGAACCCGGTGTGCTCGCCCTGCTCCTTGCTTCTCAGCAGGTGCTGCGTAGCGACGTGCAGATCGTCATGCTCACGGTAGAGCTGACTCATTCCCACGTACATATCTGCCGTTCCCCGCAGGGCGGGCTCGCCCTGCTCTGTCGCAAGCTGTAATCCCCGCTCATAGGTACGCATCGCCTGGCGGAGCCGACCTTGCGCAATCCGTATATCAGCTGGAGCGATGGCGCCCCCGATTGCGTCAGAGATGCCCCCTGCCAACTGTACAATAGCCATGCCATCGGTAAATGACCGGTGCGCTGCCTCGAGATCCCCGCTCGTCCAGGATGCGAGTCCCAGGAGTGCAGCTGCCGATCCTCGCAGGAGATGGTCGCCCTCAGGTACGAGGTCGAGCACCTGCCGGGCGTATTTCATGGTGGCGGATACATCACCCAGCGCTTGGGCATATGCGGCACGGTACAAGGAGATCGCACCCGGGAGACGGCGAAATTCCTCTTCGTCCATGACGATCATCTCAACCACTGGGGTTTCCGTTCGCTCACTCATGTCTTCTGTCGTCCCTAGCCACCGTTCTGCATCTCGCAGTCGGTCCATAGCGGCTTCAAACTCGCCGGAAGCCAGTAACGCCCAGGCATAACCCGCGCTGAGCACAGGCCTGCAGCGGAACAGCTCATCGGGGAGCGCCTTCAGCCAGCCGAGCACCGCAGCCTCCTGTCTACTGCTGCGCATGGCTGGACATGCCATTTCGATCAGGTCCGCCGCCCGCGCGAAATCCTCGGAGGCCAGCGCGTGGCGGATCGCATCTGCCGCCGAGCCATGCTGCTCGTACCAAGTGCTCGCGCGCCGATGCAGCGTTGCTACCTGATCGGGCTGATCCTCCCTCAAATGTGTAGAGAGAACCTCGGCAAAAAGGTGATGATAGCGATACCACTGACGCCTGTCATCCAATGGAACGACAAAGAAGTTGCCTCGCTCCAGGGCATCCAACCGCGCGTTACCATCCTCTTGGCCGGTGACGGCATCGCACAGCGGGCCATGCAACCGATCGAGAATGGCGGTCTGAAGCAAGAAGCTCCGGACATGTTCGGGCTGACGCTGCAGGACCTCTTCGGCCAGATAATCCACAATGTACCGATTGTCTCCTGCGAATGCACGAATGAACGCAGGAATGTCCTCGCACCCCTGCATCGAGAGAGCCGCTAGCTGGAGCCCGGCAATCCAGCCTTCGGTACGGGTCTCCAGCGCAGTAATTTCGTCTGCCGAGAGAACCAGGCCCATCACCTGATTAAGGAACGCTGCCGCTTCGCCGGGAGTAAATCGCAGGTCGGTGGCACGCAACTCGGTCAATTGGTCCCGTACGCGTAGTCTGGCCAGGGGGAATTGCGGATTCTCTCGGGTGGCAATGATCAGATGCATTTGTTGCGGGAGATTCTCGAGCAGGAAGATGAGTGCATCGTCGATCTGTTTGGCATCAATAACATGGTAGTCATCAAGGACGAGGACGAATTTGTATGGGATTGTTGAGATTTCATTCACAAGGATCGTCAGAATCGATTCGGTTGGCGGGGGCTGTGAGGATTTGAGCGCACCAAGCGCGCCTTCTCCAATTCCATCTGCAATCGTCTGCACAGCAGTGATTAGGTAGGTTAGGAAGCGTGCAGGATCGTTATCTCCCTCGTCCAGCGACAGCCATGAGACAGGTCGTTCACAAACGGCGACCCATTCGCTGACCAGCGTAGTCTTTCCAAAGCCGGCAGAGGCAGAAATGAGAGTCAGTTTACGGTCAAGACCCTCGTTCAGCCGCCCGATCAGGCTTGGTCGGAGGACAGCTTTAGTACGCGGCTGCGGGATATACAGTTTAGTGGCTAAAATTGGTATACTCATAGATTTATACCCACACGATAATGACTTCTGCCTACATCTTTCAACATATTGATTTCCCCATTCTATGACTGTATTGATTAAATCGTCTATTTGGATAACGCCCCAAAATATTCTACAACGACCTCACGGAATTCCAGAGCAGCCCGCGAAATGTACCGGCTTCTGTGCCATAATAAAGCGATCTCCCGTACCAATTCGTGATCCGCTACTTGGAGATAACTGATATGCTCCCGTGAATCCCTTGCCGTGCTTGGTATGAAAGCAATGCCAATTTCGCCTTCCACAAGAGTGATTAGCCGTGCAGGTTCATCTCCCTCATACACATATTTAGGTACAAATCCAACCGATTTGCATAAAGAGTCCACTAAATCGCGGGTACCGTAGCCTCTTTTTACACCGACAAACCATTCATCCCTTAATTCTGTCAACGATACGCAGCTTCGGTCTGCCAGCCGATGCCCCTTTGGTACAGCTACTAGGATTGGGTCGAGGAACACGATTTGACATTCAATGTCATCCTCTTCTATAGGAGGTGAGGACAAGCAAAAATCGACCTCTCCTCTATGAAGACGAGTAACCATTTCCTGCGTGGTCAGCATTTGCACATGAAATTGGATATAGGGCCGCTTTTTCCGAAACTCTCTAAGGATATTGGGTAACGTGCTTGCGGTCGTCACCGCCAATTCGAGTGTGCCATGTTCCGGGCTGGACAAATCGCTAATCTCCTGCTTCCCCTGTTCCAATTCAAACAAAGCCCTTTCGGCACGGCGAAGGAATCGGCTTCCGAACTCATTCAATCGCAGCTTCCTCCCTGTTCGATCGAATAGAGGGACCCCCAGATCCTCCTCCAAGCGCTGAATCGTTTTGCTTAGTGAGGATTGAGTAACGTGCAGACTTCGTGCAGCTTCAGTCACGTGTTCCAATCGAGCTACTTCGAGAAAATATTGCAGTTGAAGAAGTTCCATTTCGCACCCTCCGTTCATTCCCTCAAATCAATGAAATCATAACATAAAATGCGTTGGAGTAAATTATCGAATTCAAGTACGATGACAACAATACACTTTGGGGGGACCAAAAATGAATGTTCGAAACAGGTGGTTGTTGATTTCCGTTGGGCTGGGGGTGCTATTGAACCCATTAAATTCTTCGATGATTGCTGTTGCTATTCCAGGTTTGCAAAATGTGTTCCAACTCGACTTTACAGTTGTTTCCTGGATTATTTTTTCTTTCTACATTGCGAGTGCTATCGCTCAACCTGTCATGGGAAAGGCTAGCGATTTATTCGGCCGTAGGAAGATATTTCTTGCCGGGCTTGTTGTATCTTTTGTTGCATCATTATTAGCTCCACTATCACCAAACTTTGGGTGGCTCATCGTGTTCCGCATTGTGCAATCCATCGGAACAAGCATGATGGTTGCGGTTGGAATGGCCATTGTGCGAATTCATATTACGGAGAAACAAGCGACTGCCCTGTCAGTTATGTCCATCTTCCTGTCAGGAGCGGCAGCAATTGGACCCTTTATTGGCGGGGTCTTGATTCACTGGTGGCATTGGCCTGCTATCTTTTTCGTCAATATTCCGTTCGTGGCGGCGAGCTTTCTATTAGCTTGGAGGACTATTCCTAAGGAAGAACCGTCAACTGCCGTTGCACGCAACATGTCCTTTCGCAGATGGTTTGGTTTGATTGATGCGCCAGGGATCCTGCTCTTCACAGTGGGTCTGGTCGCCCTGCTTGTTGGATTACTGTCAGCAAAATCTACTGGGCATGTCTCATTAACAAATCTCATTGTCGGGCTGATAGGTCTCGTTCTGCTTGCGGCTTTCGTACGTCATGAGTTAAAAGCGGCGTCACCCTTTATTCCTTTGCGCACATTCGCCAAATATCCTGCGATGACTTGGGTCAATGTCGAATTCATGCTCGTTAATGTACTTTTTTACTCACTCTTTTTCGGGATTCCGTCCTACTTGCAAATGGTACGTCATGTCAGTGAATTCGAAACAGGGATTCTCATGCTAAGCTTAGGCTTGTGCTCACTTGTAACTTCTCCAATGGCAGGACGATGGATCGATAAATCAGGACCTCGGCCAGGATTGCTCGTGTCCGCAATCCTGATGACATTCGGGTCAGTGTGGATCGTGACATTGAATCAAAACACACCGGTTATCAGTGTGTGTTTGGCTTTAGCTGCCTTCGGTATTAGCAACGGGTTGAACAATGTCGGGATGCAGGCGGCATTATTCGAAAGCTCCCCAAAAGAAATAATCGGAGTAGCATCCGGACTATTTAATACATCAAGATACCTGGGAACCATTCTCTCTTCATTGTTGACAGGCATCGTAATGGGAGGCACGTTCAGCTTCAGGGGATTTCAAATGCTTGGGATTATCCTCACGGTAATTGCATTGTCCTTGATCTTCATGAGCCGGCGGCGCCGGGAGTCGGGGCAATTGGCAGAGTGGTAGGTTCACCACGTTTAATTAGTCAAAAGTCAAAGCAATATAGCCGAAACATATGCCTCCATAGATATTTCATTTCCTTTGCGATGAGCATTTAAAATCAGGTCAACGGCGATCCTTGGTTTAGTAATCATGGTCTTGGCGGTACAATCTATGACAACGTCACAGACACGTTAGGCTTTCGGACAAAGGGACTGAAGCTGTTCTCGTAAATCCCCAGTGACTGATGCCTTTTAAAAGTAAAAATGGTCCCGATTGATTTTGACATCATCGGGACCATTCTGGGTAAATCATCAGCCTCGTTCATGCCGGATAAATATTCGGTATACCCGCACACCGTCTCTACCTCGATTTCTCCGCTTTTGTTTGTACAGCCCGGTTCTGTGCCGTCACTCCGGTGTATATTGGATGAGCTCCTCGGGCACCTTCAGCGGGATGACAAGCTCATGCTCCGTGCTTCCGTCCTTGGCGCTGTGAACGAACAAGATTAACATTATATTGGACTGTGAAGCCTTCTCGTAGCTGACGTCGAATTGGAAACGGCCCCATTCCGGCGCCCCCATCTCGGCCATTTCATGTCCTTCGGCTAAAATATTGTGCCCGTCTTCCAGCGTCCAGCTAAAAGCGGCTTCGAATACGCGGGCTTCGCCTTCGACTGTGAAGGTGTGACCGGACTCCGTCCCAGGCTCGGGAGAAAAGACGCGGAACGCTTTGTTCTCCGCCACGGGAACGGGAACGGGCATGCCTGTGCGGGCGTCAATCTTTACGGTGGCCGGTTGATCGGCGGTCATATGCTCCGCAAGCTCCACGCTCCAGTATCCATTCTCCGTATCCAGCGCTGCATTCTTGACAGCCCTTGCGAACGTTGATCCGCTTCTCGCTTGCAAAGCGGCCTGTACCGCTTCCGATTCGCTAATCATACCATCGGGCACATCCTGCGTCTCTTCGAATAAGACGATTTTGGCGGCATCGGTCTGCGCCGGGTATGATTCCCGGACCTCTCCGCTGTGCCAAGCCTCAAGCTGAGCGCCGACCGGGATCGTATCGGGCGATATCCTTTCCCCGCTGCCGTTCTCCAGCACGGTTTGTTCCGTCAGCGTGAACCAATAGGCATCGATATAAGCATTTCCTTCCTTCTCGATGTAAGCCGTAATTAACCAAGTGCCCGCTTCTTTCTGTATCAGGCGCCCCTTGTCAATCACTTTGACCGCTGTCGTCTCCTCATTCGGTTCGGCTGAACCGCTGCTTTGCCCGCATGCTACTAATAACGACACCATGCACATCAAAACGAGAAAAAGAAACCCCTTCCGTTTTCTCATGCCTCTCAACTCCTTTGAAGGGTAAGACGCAGCATGTGGCGGAAAGGTTTCAGAAGAACGGCGGAAAATGCTCTTCGTTTTCTTTTGGATAAGCCGTTCGCGTCGTTCTCCGGCTATCAGAGACATCCGCGAGCTGCGATGTCCATTTCCCCTCAGCGCCACCGATCTCCGCGCTTCTTCACGTAGTTTGCAAACACAAAGCGCCAAGGAATGACGAAAGGAAGAATCACGACCAACAAGCAGGATGAGGCCACCGCCCATGTTGACTCGTCCATTTGACCGGCGGACCACAGTGGGAGCGCAACGACGATCAGCCAGATCGACTTCCACACCAATTCCCACAGAAGCACAGGCAGCATCTGAAGCGGATACCTCAGTCCCAGGACTGACAGCGCCCAAAAGGCGACCAGCATGCACTGTACCACTCCTTCCATCAGTTCCCACGGCTTTTCGTGGTGGATGACTCCAGGCCATACCACGATACCAAGCCCCACCACGACAAGAAGGTAAAACGCCCTCAGAAAATAAAGACGAAACAACGAGACCTCATTCATTCTAAATCTCTCCTTTTATTTGAAAATGATAAACTTGCACTATAGATACTTTAAATTTGATCGTACAATTTCTTTGATTAAACATAAGTCTTTTTCATCCAATCCGTGACACCAAGACCCTCTGATTCATGTAATTCCTCCACATCAGCCATTCTAAGTAATGAGCCGTCTCTGATCGCTATGAAGCAATCTAGTATGGATTCGATTTCCGTAATCTCATGGCTCGTCATGATTAATGTCTGAGATTCCAAGTCAACATAAGAAATCATTCCTTTAATGATAGATTCTCGCACCATAGGGTCAAGTCCGGACAATGGTTCATCCATCAGAATGTACGGTACTTCTCTGGCCAGAGTAAGTATGATTTTTAATCGACCAAGATTTCCTTTCGAGAGATTTTTAATTTTCATATGCGGTTCCAGCTGCATAAACTTCATGATTTCTTCCGCTTTAGCCATGTTAAAGTCAGTAAATTGTGAAGCCTGAAAATCCAACGCTTCTCTTACTGTAAATATATAATTTAAAGAATCAAGCTCCGATAAATAAGAAACTACTTTGCAGATTCTTCGATTGGCAGTCTCACCATTGACGGTTACTCTTCCACTTGTCGGGAGCGATAGTCCGGCAATAAGCTTCAATAGCGTTGACTTCCCACAACCGTTCTCGCCCACGATGCCAATGATTTTACCTATGGGTAAAGTTAATGAAATATCCTTAAGTGCGGACTGTTTCATATATTTTTTAGAAACATTAATCATTTGAATCACTTTACTCATCTCCTATATCGAATTTTAAGTGGTCTTTCAGCCCCGAAATGATCTCAAGTGAGCTGTATCCCATTTCCTGCATGACCTGAACGAACAATAAAATCTGCTCATGCTTCAAATTATCACGTAGTTGAACCAAACGATCTTCTTGTTCCGTAACAAATGTACCTTGACCTCTTTTTGTTTCCAGGATACCCTCACGCTCCAACTCACTGTAAGTACGTTGAATTGTGTTTGGATTCACGCTGTATTTTATCCCCATATCACGGACAGAAGGAAGCTTCTCACCTGCTTTCAATTCTTTGCTTACAATCTGTCGATTGATTCGATCCGCTAATTGCAGATAAATTGGCTTTGAAGCATTAAATTCATCCATCGTTACACCTCAACTTTGTTGTCAATGATCCAAGCGCTCAGAAAGAATAATCCAATGATAATAATGAAGTTATAGAAATATTCTCCCGTATATACTTGTATAGGATCCAATGAAAAAGTCGAAAAATTAAAATTAATCCCCATGCTTCCCCATTGCGTCAATAATATATATAGTTTAGTGCTTTCGAACAAGGCAACTATCCATCCAGAAAGGATGACCGTGCCAATAACTACCAACAAACTCCAACGCCCGATCTTAAATTTAAGGAATTGATATAGGGCCCAAAAAAACATCACCAACACGCCAGTCATAATAGAAATCAGAATAATATGAGGAAATATCAATAATCCCGAGATCCAAGTATCAGTCCAATCCGCTTCAATTAAGCTGAACTTGGGTATAATCATCAACAATCCAGACATCACATATAACATCAATAGTGAAATAACTATCATAATCAGCCCGTCCACTATTTTACTAATTAGCAATGTAGAAGCCGATTGGGGATTATGCAGCCATAAATGTAGCTGATTTGCCTCAGTTTTCAAACTGATAAACACAATAATCGGAACATAAAAAACATGAAAAACAACAGCAGCTACTACAGGTATGAACATAAGTAAAGTATTCTCTGCTTTCATCCCCAAATATATCGTCAACATTGCAATTAATACATTAATTACTAGTCCTACGAAAAATACGGTTCTTGTTAATTTAAAATCTCTTTTTAATAAAGCTACCCATGCCCTCATCCAAATCTCTCCTTCTTAATAAAACTACTGTATCAGTGTACTGATGTAATAGCACACCTATTTATTAGTTCTGTAAATAGACAATAATAAAAAAGAAGCAACGAAGGAAAAACCTTCTTTGCTTCCTGAGTACGCATTAATATGACTCCTAATATAAAAGGGATTCCTTATGTATTCAACATAACTCCCGTTCAATCAAGTGCAACTAAAATTTTTCGTAAATCTGAGCATTAAGTGAAACCTTCCTTTGCGAGCGCCACGATAACGAACAAAAATTAATCCTTCTGGATTATTATCTTGATTGCTTTTTTTGATATATGCTCATAAATTGAACGTAGTATCCACTATTTATAATTGTCAGGTTTTGTTGCGCCATTTTGACATAAATCTATCTCTTGCCTGTTATTGCTCCTTGCCAAGAAAGCGCCAGAAGTTCCGGTTAAGCATATCATTCAAATCTCTTTTTATTTCCTCTTCTGTAACGTTCCAACCGCTTTGATGCAGCTTCTCGTATTTGTCCGCCAGCACATTCCCGATGATTCTTCTGGAATGCTCCCATTTATAGATCAGTTGTTCGAACACACGACAGTCAGAGTGCTGAGGAATCATCGAAGTACCGAGAAGCTCTAAGCGGAATCGCGTCATTTCTTCGACCATCGACTCGATGTGCAGAAACCACCAACAGCCGAAAATCATCAGATTACGGAACTTACGGGCAAGGACCGTCAATTCATGCTGGTTTTCTCTTGCCAGCATAGTGACAAGAAACTTCTGTTCCGGATATCGGCGGCATAACGCTTCAACTGCCGACACGTCAGACAGCATACTCATATCGCCTGCCAATCGCAGTGATGGATTCACTTTTCTCCGAACACCAATCATAAGCGCAAACGGAATATTTAGCTCTTGGCATACTGGAATCATAACCTCATCTATCATTTTGCTTCGATGATCACCGGCTGGATATTTGAAATCGCCTGGCATTGAAACGGCAAGGTAGAGCGCATCCATGCGAATGATCCATTCCGATAGAAAACGGCGAGTTTCCTCTTTCGTCCGTTCTGTCCACTCAGCCTGAACATCATAACCAAGACTTTGAAGCTCGCTTACAGCGTGAGGCCAGTCACCCAGCAATGCATCAACCCGAAGCGCTGCGTAAAAACGGGGATCCGTTTTACCTTTGCCTGACTGCCAGACAAGACGTTCCACGGGGTCGAACGGGTCATTAGTCATGACGATTTTTTCGATTCCCGCGATTTGCATCACCGTATCGACCTGTTCATGTACCGTCCGTTTTTCGAGTGCCTGACGGTAATCGTCCAGGTTACGCGAGGATACGTCAAATCCAAGCCGTTTGAGAATAGTAATGAAGCCGGTAGCTGCCTCACTTACTGGAGAATGGTCAAGGAATAGCAATTTCCATATCCAGTCCGCTTGCTCGCGCTTTGACATAGACCAGAAGTGACTGTATTCCTCCTCTGACCACCTGAAAGATTCTGAAATCAAATAATGGTAGGTTAGTAATTCATCTATGCCCCACAACAGCAAATTTCCAAATTCAGGCGCGTATAAATGTGTATGCATATCGGTGACGGGCATGTTAAGAGCCAGGCGCTCAACCGTCTCCCGAAGATCAGACAAACTAATATCCGTTTGAGTAGTCATTATCATTTCCCCTTTTCTCAGCTGTTCCATTCATAAGTGATAATTGTAAAAACAACGTTGTTAAAAAAACCGCACTTACTCTATTAAATAGCTTAGTCCAAGAACAAAACTAAATAAGCAAGCGGCATACATCGTAATTGGAAGCATTGGGCGAATTTTTTTCGCTAGATCATGAAACCAAATACTTATAATTGCTATGACCGCATGGGAAATAAGTAAACCGCAGCTGAAGGCCGCAACCGCAAAAATCCCGTGATGAATCGCAGCAGCTCCAGCCACCGTAGTTAACAGCAGAAGCTGAGTCGGTGTTTCCGCGCCAATCCCATGAATGACTCCAACTGTAAATACATTCCGCCGTGTAAAGGTAAACGGCCCACCGTTTCTCCGACCGAGCTTCTGAAATACGGCGATCCCGCGACTCCAATAGGCACCGTTCCCTTTTCTTCTTCCTATCAAAATAAGGATTGCCATGAAGATCAAGGTGATGCCTACCGCCTTGCCCATCCATTGGTCGGCCCATATCGGCACGCTCCATGCAAATAAAATAATACTGCAGCCGAGAACGAAAACGACTGCCTCATGCCCGCCCGCATACCATAGAGACAGCTTCATCCTTTCCTGTTTCGAGCCCGAGCCGCCTCCCGTAATATCAGCCAAAGCCGCCACATGATCCAAATCTATGCCATGTCGAAGACCTAATAATATAGACACTACTAACAAACCTATAAACTCCACCAGCTCCTTCTCCTATCCGTTTAACTGTTTATATACTTCACGATAGACGGTCTCGAGAGGAACACCGAACGTTCTTGCAGCTTGAGCTGCATCCTCGTATTCCGGCGATTGGCGAATGATTCTTTCCCCGTCCAATGCCTGCTTTACTCTCACTGATCCGAAAGGGGTTTCCACCTCAATCCACTGGCGTGCAAGCGCCCTGCGGTTCCATTCGCTCCTGCGCACCCCGAAGGTTGACGTTTCTGCAAGCAGCGTCTCCTCGCAACGGTCGCTGTTCGCTGGATAGCACAGAACAGTAACGAGAACACCCGGACGATTTTTTTTCATATAAACCGGAGTATGATAAACATCGAGAGCCCCTGCTTCGAACAGCCTTTCCATGGCGTAACCAAGCGTCTCCCCCGTTGAATCATCCACCTGCGCTTCGAGTACGACAATCGTCTCTTTGGAATTTTTCTCTTGCTCCTGCTGATATAAAATAGCTCTTACAACGTTCGGATGATCAAAATTTTTTGTGCCTGCGCCATATCCGATTCGGTCAATCGTCCCTGCGGGCAAAGGACCAAAGCCAGAGGCCAGCGCTTTGACGATTCCGGCGCCGGTTGGCGTTGTCAGTTCCCCCTCAGCCGTAAAAGCAGATAACGGTACGCCGCGAAGCAGTTCTGCGGTCGCAGGAGCAGGAATCGGATAGAGGCCGTGGGCCATGCGAAGCTTGCCTGTGCCTGTTGGAACGGGAGAAACGATTATTTTGCCGGCATTGAGGCTCTCCAGCGCCAAACATACTCCGATGACGTCTAAAATAGAGTCCATGGCACCCACCTCGTGAAAGTGAACGTCGGCCGGGTCTATGCCATGGATCTTGCCTTCAGCTTCAGCGATCAAACGAAAAATTGACAGACTTCTCTCTTTAACTCGTTCCGGCAGATCTGAAATTTCGATCATTCTAATGATATCAGCAGCTTTTCTATGCTCATGCGAGTGCTCATGATGGTGATCATGAGTGCGACCATGAGTGTGACCATGAGTGTGATCATGAGTGTGATCATGAGTGTGGTCATGAGTGTGATCATAAGCGTGATCATGAGTGTGATCATGAGTGTGGTCATGAGTGTGGTCATGAGTGTGGTCATGAGTGTGGTCATGAGTGTGGTCATGAGTGTGGGCGTGATCATGATGAAGGTTTACATGACCTTCCTTTTGGTTACTCTGATCAAAGTTTAGCTTCAGCCAGTTCGCCGTAATGCCTCTCCGGTCCACCTTTACAAATTCCATCGTGAATGGATCGATTGGCAGTTTCGCTAAATGGCTAATAATATAATCCTGGTCTGCGCCAAGGTCCACTAGCGCGGACAGTGCCATATCTCCTGCGATGCCAGAAATACAATCCAAATAGACCGTCCTCATCTTAAGCGCCCTCCGCTACCAGTTGTAAAATCATTGCTGCTTGAAATCCTGCCCCGAAGCCGTTATCGATGTTGACTACCGTAACGCCGGCTGCGCAGGAGGTCATCATAGCAAGCAGCGTTGTAATGCCCTGTAAATTTGCGCCGTATCCGACAGACGTCGGTACGGCAATCACCGGCCTGCGCACGAGTCCTCCGACTACACTCACTAAGGCGCCCTCCATGCCGGCGACCCCAATCACAACGGACGCTTCGCGGATCCGGTCCTTTTGGCTGAGAAGCCGATCGATTCCAGCGACACCTACGTCAAAGATACGATCGACCTCGCAGCCCATCCATTCGGCTGTCCCTGCCGCTTCCTCCGCTACCGGGATATCCGATGTACCTCCGGTCAGCACAGCCACTTTTCCTGGCAGCTTACGAGCAGATTGACCCAGTGAGATCAGACGAGATCCTTCTTCGTATCGCGCTTCAGGGTACCTCGTGATCACGCGTTCCGCCATCTCTGCCGTTGCCCGGGTGACAAGCGCCCTGCCATGAATCTCAACGAGCCGTGAGAAGATCGTTTCAACCTGATCAACCGTCTTTCCCTGTCCGAAAACGACTTCCGGATGTCCCGTCCGCTCGTTGCGCCCCACGTCAAGCTTGCAGAATCCAAGATCCTCAAACTCATTCATATCGCCGAGCCTCCAAGTTCAAGCACTTTATTCATACTGCCGCTCCGGTAACCGGAAAGGTCCATTGCAACGTAGATAAAACCAAGCTCTTTCAGTCGATCTGAAATGATTGAGGCGTGACTGATAAGCAGCTCCATTGCTCCCGGTTCTACTTCGATTCGGGCGATATCGCCATGGCTTCTGACTCGTACTTGGCCAAAGCCTAGTGAACGAATATAGCGCTCAGCTTCTCCGACACGTCCAAGCTTCTCGATCGTTATAGTCTCGCCGTATGCGATTCGTGAGGAAAGACAAGCGAATGATGGCTTATCCCAAGTTGGCAGACCGTGCTCTCGAGATAGATCACGGATTTCCTCTTTATAAAGACCCGCTTCCTGCAAAGGTCCGCGCACGCCTCGTTCCTTCGCCGCCTGAACCCCTGGCCTATGCTCATTCATGTCATCTGCAATTAGCCCGTAGACGATATGGCGGTAAGCTCCGTCCTTGATGAAAGGTTCTAAATGCTCGAATAGACTCCTCTTGCAAAAATAACAACGGTTCGCATTGTTCTCTTTATAACCAGGAATACCTAACTCAGACGTTTCTATCACCCTATGAGTCGCGCCAATACGCTTCGCGAGCTGAATAGCCTCCTCAAGCTCTTCTGTCGGATAGGTTTCCGAGTCAGCCGTGACCGCCAAGACACGCTTGCTACCAAGTGTTTTTATGGCGGCATCCAGAAGAAAAGTACTGTCAACGCCTCCAGAGAACGCCACCACAACGGATTCCATTTCCGTTAGAATCGCCTGCAGCCTGCTGTATTTATCATGCATCTTGATCCCTCCTTCAGTTACGACATCCAACCGACGCATGCTGCAACTTCGATATTTCCCTCATCGGCTCTTTCAATCGGTCATATAAGCTTAAATATAGCGGAAGTAATCTTTGATACAGCTTATGATTGGTCAAATCAGGTCCATAGAGGCTGCCCTCCATCTCCTTCCACCTCAGCAGCGGACCGCGGCAGCCATCCATGGCGTGCAGCCCAAGCTGAGCGGCTCCGAGACCTGAGCTTTCTACGGATTCGGGTACGCGAACGGGCACGCCCAGCATATCCGCCATCATCTGGCACCATATGGTTGAACGGGCAAATCCTCCGGATGCCCGAACCTCCCTAGGCTTTTCTCCTGCCTGCTTCATTAAAGAAACGATAGCCGTAATTTGAAACAGAACGCCTTCCATTGCAGCGCGAAGCATATCCGGCTCCGTATGCGCGAGTGTCAATCCGAACATCACTCCTTTGGCTTGTGCGTCCCAGAAGGGAGCTCGTTCACCCGATAAAAGAGGTAGAAAGAGCAGTCCGTCTGATCCCGGAGGCACAGCGCCAGCTAAAGGAAGCACCTCATCTATAGGTTTCCCGGGGTAGAGGCGATCCGAAATCCACCTGGCTACGATAGCTCCATTGTTGGAAGGTCCGCCTACAATCCAATGATCTTTCGTCAAGGCGTAGCAGAACAGCTTCCCTTCTGCGTCAAAGGTCGGTCGACTGACAGAAGTCCGGACAGCGCCGCTTGTGCCAATCGTCACTGCCAGAACCCCATCCTCCACCGCGCCAATCCCAAGATTGGCCAGTACGCCGTCCTGCGCCCCGACGATGAATGTCGTGTCCGTTCCAAGTCCCATCCGTTCAGCCGTTTCCCTGCTGAGCCCTTCGATACACTCCGTAGAAGGAACTAATCGGGGCAGTTGATCCTCACGGATACCTGCGAGAATTAAAGCTTCCTTGTCCCATGTCAACGTTTCCAGATTAAATAAACCGGTAGCGCTTGCGATCGAATGGTCCATAATCATAATTCCAAATAATTTATTCAAAATATATTCCTTTATACCGACGAAATGATGTGCGGAATGAAATAGATCCGGTCGTTCTTCCCTCAACCAGATCAGCTTGACGAGCGGCGACATCGGGTGGATCGGCGTCCCCGTTCGCGAATAGACCGATAATCCCGATCCGTCATTCATCAATCTCTCTGCCTGAGCCGCGCTGCGCTGATCCGCCCAAGTGATGCTCGGTGTGAGCGGACGTCCTTTCGAATCAAGCAGTATCAAGCTGTGATTTGCTGAGCTGAAGGCAACACAGCGTATATCCTGTGCCCGAAATCCGCCATTCCTCATAACCTTGCTTACACTATCTATTACAGCCTCGCAGATGACATCAGGATCCTGCTCGGCATAGCCGGGACTCGGAGTATGCAGAGGGTACTCGATCGAATGACTGCCGAGAATTTGTCCTGTTAGGCCGACTGCCAGCGTCTTCGTGCTCGTCGTTCCGATATCAATGGCAATGACTAATTCTGTATCCGCACTCATTTCGGCAAAAATCCTTCCGCGTCGAACTTCCACTCGTAAGGTCCTTCCAAAATTTCAATACGCGGATTGCTTTTTGCTTCCTCTAGCAGCGATTCGGAAATTTCTATCGTTCCAAGATGAAGCGTATCGCGAATACGCACCAGCTTACACTTTGTGTAATGCAAAATGTTGCAGGTTTTGATCGCAGCTTTAATGGCATCACGATCATTCTCAAGCGTAGTCGCTTGTTTCGTCGGTGCGCAAACCGTAGAGGTTAGTCCATTGGCGTAGGTAGCGGGCCAATCCGTCTTGCTTACTAGTCTGCTTGTCGTGAAATCGGCTGTGCCCACTCCGTTTGCATTGCCCTGGGACTCTGGCGTCAGATCGAGAACAACCATCTTGTTCACTTCAGGTCCCCCGTGCGCATAAGGCGTCGGATACCTGCCCGTGATATTCGGATCCGCTCCATCTCCGCTGATGTTCTTGCCGATGTAATCAATAACAAGAACATCCAACTCATTGAAAAGGATTTGCGGAAGCCGGCTTTTCGCCTCAATTAACAGCTCCTTTTCTCTCTCTTCCATCGTGTCCGTTCCGAGTACCTCAATCCGGCAGATTTGGTCGTACGCATTTTCAACAATCGCTACGCCAAACCGGATCGGAAGCTTCTCGATCATAACCCTGGCCATGGCGGGTACATTCTCAGCCATATATTTAAAGCCAAGCTGATGGCAAGCCTCCGCACCCTTCTGCTTGCCGAGTCCGATAGAAATCATCTTGAACATGCCGCTTTCAATCGCCCCCCGAAAAGCGGTATGCGGCTTTATACGGTTAATGACGATAATGGCATCAGACTCTGTAGCTGCGATTTTGTCACAGTACACCGGCAAGCCGTTTGGCAGACGCTCCAGCTCTACAACCTCCATTGAAGATCGGACGGGGCAACCCATGCGTTTCTCATCTATACCAAGATGGGCAAGCACCTCCGTTTGCCCTTCCGCTGTCGCTCCCCCGTGACTTCCCATGCATGGCACAATGAAAGGTTCGGCGCCGATTCTTTTCAGCTCGTCGATAACAGTCTTTGTGAGCTCATCGATTCGGGAAATCCCACGGCTTCCAACGGCCACCGCAACCCTTTGCCCGGCAGTAATTCCAGTCATAGAATCAGCAGTTCGCAGCCGCTCAATCAATTCTCCGATTGGGTCCGCAAGTACCGTGTCATCAAATGACTGACGAATTTTCACTAGTTTCGGAATCGGCGTATTTTCAACTAAACTTCTAAGTAATTCACTCATATGGTCATCGCTCCAAACCCTCCGTCGACCCGGATCAAAGCCCCGGTGACAAATGATGATGCTTTTGCTGAAGCCAAGTAAACAACAGTTCCCTTAAGTTCCTCCGGATCTCCGAAGCGATTCATTGGCGTATGATTCATAATTGATTCAATTCTGTCAGGCGATAAGATTTTTTTATTTTGTTCAGCCGGGAAGAACCCGGGAATGATCGCGTTAACCCGTACCTTACTTGGAGCGAACTCCCGTGCCAGATATTGGGTTACGCTATTTACTCCCGATTTCGATACCGAGTAAGTAAATACTCTAGATAGCGGCGGTGAAGATGATACGGAAGAAATATTAATAATGGAGCCGCCATCTCCCTGTTCGATCATCCTTTTACCAAACACTTGACTTGCCAATACGACGCTTTTGAGGTTAACATCCATAATTCGGTCCCATTCATCCATTTCCAGATCAAAAAAGGGGGTCGCGCTATTCGTCCCTGAAGCATTCACAAGCGTATCCACACGGCCGCCCCATAACAGCACTTCATTTAAAACCGACTCCAGCTCCTCTTTCTTAGTCGCGTCCGCCTTCAATGCAATCGCCGTTCCGCCGTTTCGTTCTATCTGCTCACATACTAAACGAGCTTTCTCCATGTCCCTGCCGATAACCGCCACTTTTGATCCTGCTTCTGCAAGCGCGGCAGACATGGCACTGCCTAACACGCCATTGCCTCCGATAACGACTGATACGGTATTTTGTAATTCAAACATAGGAAACCACCTTTAAATCCAAATTAACAACGTTGTTATTTTCATAATATCCGAATACTACTTTACTGTCTATACGAAAAAATATACCGCTTTCATTTGCAAAAAATGTGTTCTATGATAAAGTGAACGTCATAAATGAGAACTCGTACACGTGTTTCCGGAGGGAATCCATGGTAACCATTAAAGACATCGCAGACCGAGCCGGCGTCAGCTTCTCCACTGTCTCTAAGGCATTGAGAGACAGCCCGCTCGTACAGAACAAAACAAAACAGCATATTCTATCCATCGCGAAGGAGATGGGTTACCAACCCAATATCGCAGCCCGAAGTCTCGTCTCCAGAAGAAGCGGGGCGATTGGCGTCGTATGGCCATCCATCGAAAGAGCTGCACTTTCCTCCCTCATTACGAAGATTAATAAACAACTCGAAAAGCAAGGTTATATCACATTACTATCGATAAGTAATTTAGATTCTGCGATTGATACCTTCCGCCGGTATCAAGTAGACGCCATACTCGTCTTTGGGGACAGGGATAGTTTTTCCAGCTTTAATCACTTGAATCCGCTGCAGATTCCGATTCTCACCTATGGCGCTGCCGGCTACGCTCCATTTTCCGCAGTGGACGTAAACCGGGGCCAAGCCATTCGTCTTGCCGTTCGTCATTTAGTTGGGCTCGGTCATACAGATATAGCCTTTATAGGGGAACCTCAGTCGCAAGATCCGCTGCAGACCGTCAAGATCGAAGCTTTCCGGGACGAAATAATTCGTCTAGGCATACATGCCAGGAACGATGCGATTCTTCAGATGAATGGCTTGGACTTTCACGACGGATATATGGCCGCACGTACAATGCTGGAGCGGACGACACGTCCTACAGCCGTCATCAGCGGCGGCATCGATTTGACACGAGGCATCCTCCGGGCCATAGGAGAGCAGGGACTAAGCGTTCCGCAGGATATTTCCGTTGTCAGTTATGACAACCTGCCTCAGATGGAAGACCTTGAAACGCCTATGACTGTTGTCGGCGTTGCCATCGATACCATAACATCCGTAATTGCAGCAACAATTCTTGAACTAATTGAAGCTCCAGCTTCACTTAAGACCGTTTATTTAGAACCAGAACTGGTTGTACGTGCTTCCACCTCCCGACTACACTAAGACATTTTATGGAATAAAAAAGACGATTTTTTCTTCCTTTTAGGGAAAGAAAAATCGTCTTTTTAAATTCTTATTCAACCTTTATCCTTAGCGCCAAGCCCGATAGTGTCGGCAGCACCGAATTCTACTCGTTCATCACTGCCAATACTTCCGACGCGGATAAAGCACGATTATAAACGCGGAAGCCATCCACCAGTCCGTTGAGATAAGCATCTGAGGAGAATTGGGAGCGACCGATCCAATTCCGTGTCGTGGCTCCGAGCATGGCAGGTGTTATAGTCATGGCGGTATTGCTGCCTGCCTGCTGGCCATCGACATAAAGTGTTCCCGTAGAGCCGTTCAGGGTAACGGCCACATGGTGCCATCCGTTCCCAGCCAACGCCGCAGTTCCGTCGATAACTTCCTCAGTTGACGAAGCGGATTTGATCGCAAAGCGAATATTGCCGGTGGAACCGTTTTTCGGCGACAGGAACATGTAGTTGGTCGTCCCGGTACCGAAATCGAAGATCCTCGTCCAGTTGGTCACGGTATTCAGATTGACCCAAGCCGTAACGGTCATCGTGTCAGCGCTGGAAACAACACCGGCTGGCAATTCGACATATTGATTCGTTCCGCTCAGGCTCACTGCGTTGCCGCTGTGGCCTGTCGTCCAACCTGCATTGTTGGCCAATCTTCCGTCCCAGCCGTTGCCGGAAACATCGGTTGCCGTCGTTCCGGTTGTTCCGTCAAAAGGAAGTTCCGCGATCGGAAACACGGATTGCCCTTTCTTTAAATGCATGACTTCCGAAGTGGTCAAAGCACGATTATAGATGCGGAAGTCGTCCACCAGCCCGTCGAGATAAGGATCGGAGTACTGGGAGCGGCCGATCCAATTCTGCGTGGTAGCTCCTAAATCGGATGGTTTCAGGGTCATCGCGGTATTGATCCCTACTTGAGCGCCATCAACGTAGAGGGTGCCTGTCGAGCCGTTTAAGGTGACAGCTACATGATGCCAACCTCCGGTCGGCAGCGCCGCTTGCCCGTCAATTCTTTGTTCACTTGAGTTATTGACCTTGATCGCAAAGCGGATTTGACCGCTGGAATTTTTCGGCGTGAGGAACATATTGGTAGACGTTCCGGAACCGAAATCAAAAATCCGCGAATAGGTGCTTGCAGTATCCAGATTCACCCAGGCTGCAATGGTAGCTGTGCTGGCTTTGGAGACAACGCCGGTCGGAAGAGCAACGTAGCCGTTCGTTCCAGCCAAATCAACTGCGTTTCCGCTATTACCAGCCACAAAGCTAGCGCCGCCCGTCAATGTGCCGTTCCAGCCGTTGCCGGTCGTATCGTTTGTCGTCGTTCCGCTTGTCTCGTCAAACGGAAGTTGTGCGAGCGGCACGGTTTCGCCTGTGTCTCCAAATACCTTGAAATCGGAAATGCCGGCATTAATACCGCTTGGCAAGCCCGTCGAGGTAACACGGACATAACGGGCGGTACCGTTAAAGAAATTGTTGTAGACCTGAGCATTGTTCGAAGCATTAGTTTGGTCAATCACTGTAGTCCAATTCGTATTATCAATTGATGTATCAATCGTATAGGAATAAATTGAACTAGGCTGTTGCCACATCACCTGGACGCCACCAGTAATAGTCTTGCTTGAGCCTAGGTCTACCATCCACCAATGGCCGGTAAGTCCGTCATTCGCAATCCAGCTGGTTGCAGTATTACCATCGTTAGCATTGCTAGCCGGATTCGTTGTCTGAGAACTATCGCTACTTGCAGTCTTGTTCAATGCCAGATTGGTTGGATCTCCAAATACCATGAAATCGTAGAGGCTGGCATTCGAACCGCTTGGCAGTCCGGTCACGGTAATACGGACATAATGGGCGATACCGGTAAAGTAATCGTTCTGAACCTGATCCGTGCTGGTATTGGCGGTCTTGTCAACGACTGTAGTCCAGTTTGTATTATTCGTTGATGTTTCAATCTTATATTGATATACGCCGCTCTTTTCCCACGCCACTTGGGAACCATGGGTGATATTCCTGCTTGAGCCAAGGTTTACCGTTAACGAATGGCCGGTATTGCCATCATTCGCACTCCAGCGGGTTGCAGCATTGCCGTCCGCCCCAAAGGATGCTGGATTGGATGACTGCGAACTATCCGCACTTGCGGTCTTATTCAACGCCAAGTTGGTTGGATCTCCAAACACCTTAAACTCACTGAAGCTGGCCCAGCCAACGCTTGGCAATCCGGTCACGGTAATACGGACATACCGGGCTGTATCGTAAAAGATATCGGATTGCGTCTGATCCGTGCTAGTATTATTGGTTTTATCAACCTTTAATTTCCAGTTCGTATTATCATTTGAGGTTTCAATCTTATACTTATATCCGCCGCCGCCGAATTCCCATTTAACCTGAGTGCCGCGTGTGATATTCATGCTTGAACCAAGGTCAACCGTCCACGAATGGCCGGTATTTCCATCATTCGCCGTCCAGCGGGTCGTTTCGTTGCCGTCGTTTCCACTGGCAGCCGGACTGCCTGTCTGCCAACTATCCGCACTGGCAGCCTTTTTCAAGGCCAGATTGATTGGAGCATAATGCGGAATCGGTGTCGTTGATGGCGGAGTAGCACCGGAAGCGATGAAATTAATATTGTTGGCAAAATTGCCGATACTGAAATTTCCATCAGCAGCATTCTGGACTACATTCCCGTTCACTTTCAAATTTTCAAATGTTATATCCTGTGTCAAGCGGGTGGAGCTATTGCCGAAAATTTCGTTAGCGATGCTATTAGAACCGGTATAGGAAATATTCTTGAAATAGACATTATTAATTCCACGCCCCACTCCAAGACCATAACCCGGATTTTTAAAAGTTTTGATATCGATAAACTTATTTACAACGGCATCGTCTATCCGAATATCCGTGAAATTTACATCGGATATCAGACTTCCATCGCTGGCGGTTAAGGACGTTTGTAATGGTAAACCGGCGCTTAACGGGTTATACGTCAAGATGTCCAGATTCGAAAAGTTGAGTGTATCTATCATATCTCCGCCGCCAGGTGAACCCGGATTGCCATGGGTCCCTATATTGATCGGATGGGCTTTGCCCGGCATGAGAATAGAGTTTGTGACACTGATATTGGTAGTATTTCCCGAGAACGTCCATCGAGAAGCGTATACAGAAATGGAATCATCTCCTGAGCGAACAAATACGTCATTGATGGAAACATTGGAAGCGCAATAAGTATCAATACCATCAGACCATCTCTGGAAAGCTAATACTTTAACATTATTTACTGAGACATTGGTGGAATTTCCGATAAGAATACCGTTGCCGCCGCTGTTCGCGTTATTGTAGTCGTTAAATATGATACCATCAACTGTGATATTGTTGGAAAAAAGGATGTCTATGGCAGAGTTTGAGGGGCGATCTAGAACTCCACGCCCAATAACCTTGGCATTCGTGACATTAGCTAAAGTCACTCCTCCTTGGACGACCGCTCCGCCGGCAATGTAAAGAGTCTTGCCACTAGGCACTTTGTAGTTTTGAGTATAAAGACCAGGACCAAGGTAAATGACATCAGGGTCGGTAGGGCTTGGCGGATTAACTTCTAATGGATTGGCAAAAATCATCAGATTACTGTCAACATTCCCATTAACATCAAAGACAAGCTTCTGGGGACCGGATATAGTAAAGGTCATTGTATTGCCATTGATCGCGGGAGTAATATTACGATGCAATGGCCGGACTTCAGCCGATGTTACCGTTCCGGCATTAGCGGTCACAGATAGTTCTACCGGACCGTCCGTATCGAAATAAACAAATGATGCATAGGTGGCTCTAGTTGGCGCCCCAATTCTCGTTCGATATTCATCCAGGTCCTGCCATGCTCCACCCGGTACACGGACTTTTACAGTAAAGTCGGTGTTAAGGGTGGCACCCGCGGGGGCCGGATATGTCGTTAATGTAGTAGCCGCTTCAACATTTGTAGGAAAGTTTACCGTCATTGTAGTGAAGGCTAATAAAAACGCAAGCAGAAAAGTAAACAGTTTAGACCTCTTTTTACTTCTGTTAAACCATGAACTTTTAAACATACTTTCAACTCCTTTTAATATTAATCATTTAAATCAAAAGCTAAACTTCATTAATCACCCCCTCGCGGGTTACGACAGCATGCCGTGCATCATAGTATCGCCATTTTCCGATTTCAATGAAACCGCTTCCATAATTCTGTTAAAGATGGGATGTAACATCCCGGGCGAGATATGTTACATCCCATGTCGAATCATCTTTATTTAATACCCAGTTCCGCAGCCTTTGCATTGACTTCGGCAATCGCCTCTTGCAGCCCCTTGGCATCATAGCCTTTAACCGTAGCGTTCCACATTTCAACAGGATCGCCCTTCTCCAGGATGACTTTAATAAGATCATCCATCACATTTACGACAAGCTTGTCCTTCGCCGGTGTAGACATCAACATAATATCAAAATTGATTGGCGCCGGCTTATCCTCTTGCTTGAACTTCACGAACATATCGTGGTCATAGGCCTGCCAAGCCGCGACGTCCGGGTTCGGATTGACAACCGCTTTACCCGCTTTGCCGAATGCGCCGTTCCATTGCGCCAGGAAGCCGATCGCGGAATTGACCGGGTATTTCTTCTGCAGCGTTTCGTCGCCTTTCAGCAGCGAAACCGCTTTGTCGCCCTCCATTTTGTAGTCCGTGTCCAAAATACCGTTTACTGCCAAAGCGGAGTATTCTTCCGAGGACATATAATCAATCAATTGAAGCGCTCTGTCGAATGTTTCGTCATCCAATTTGTTGCTGAAGTACGTCTCGGACCAGAATGGCGTTTCAACAAACGTATACCGGTTTCCATCCGCCGCAGGCCAAATGTTCATGAGCCCGACCGACGCAATATTGACGCCTGGATTCGCTTTATTGAACGTTTCGACGTTAGCGGGGTTCGTAAACGTTCCGCCGAGGGAAATAAACGCTTGGCCGTTCATGAATTTCGTAAAGCCGTCCGCTTCTTTTTGGATCGCGAAATCCTTGTCCAACAAACCTTCCGTATAAAGCTGTCTTAACTGCTTGATACCGTCATTGATTTTAGACGAGGCAAAGGAAGGCACCCATTTGCCGTTCTCATTCGTCCAGCTCTTCTTGTTGGACATTTCAGGGAATGTTGGCAGGAATAATGTATTCAAGTAATCTTTATTCATAATCGCGATTCCAACCGTTCCAGGATGCTGTTTTTGCACAGCCTTGACCATTGCGACGAATTCGTCGAAGCTTTGCGGCTCCGATGTAAAGCCTGCTTGCGCGGCCCAATCCTTGCGGTATAGGATCGGTCTGTCCAAAATCCAATCGCTCGAATCATTGTAGGTCATTCGAGGCACGGTATAGAACTTTCCATCCACCTTCAGCGGCTGAATGGACGGAAGCTCCATGATTCTGGCCAGATTTGGATATTTGCTCAAATCGTCCGGAAGCGCTTTAATAACGCCTTGTTTCGCCCACGAAGCATACAGAGCTGGATTCTCCACCGCGATTGCATTCGGGAATATGTCAGGCAGCTGCCCGGATGCGGCCCATACCTTCGCCTTTTCCTGCCAATCGTTCCATGTAACCTGAACAGGCTTGATCGTCACATTAAATTTCTTCTGCAGATCGTTGAAGATCTTGTCTTCCTTGGCTCCTTGCGCGTCAAATCCGTCCTGGATCCCCATCAATGAGACGCTGAGCTCTACTGGCGCAGCAGCCTCATTGTTCGTTGATGCTTCCCCTCCCGAATTGGAGTTTTCAGCTGCGTTTGAAGCTGCCGGTTCTTTGGGTTCATTGCTGTTGCTGCTGCAGCCTGCAATTACCGCTGCCAGAATTAAGGAAACTGCCATGACAATCGTTTTGCCTTTTCTCACGAAGACTCACCCTTTATCATTTTATATATAATAAAAGCTTTCGCTAATATTATTAACCTTTGATCGATCCGATCATGATGCCTTTAGCAAAATACTTCTGGATAAACGGATATACCAATATAATCGGGACGGCGGAAATAACAATCATTGCGGATCTGACGGAATCTCCATAAATGTTCTGTGTACCCGCCGCCAGTTGAGAGCCCGCTGCGTTGCCAATAATTTGGCTCATGTTCGTTAATGCATTTCGCAAGACCAATTGAAGCGGATACAATTTCGTATCGTTAATAAAGAGCGTAGGCACCCACCATTCGTTCCACCGGTCTACGGCATAGAACAGGATCATCGTCGCAATGATAGGCATGGATACGGGCACTACAATCCGCACCAGAATCGTAATATCCTGCGCTCCGTCGATTCTGGCCGATTCCTCCAAAGACGGTGAAATCGTATTGAAAAAGTTTTTCATCAAAATAAGGTAAAAGGTATTAACGGCCAGAGGAATGATCATAACAAGCAGACTGTTTTGAAAATGAAGCTTTTGCAGCGTAAGAAAATACGGGATTAAACCGCCGGAGAAAAACATCGTAAAGATAATGCCATTAAAGATAAGGTTTCTGCCGGGCAAGGTTTTTTTGGACAAAGCATAGGCTCCGGCGGTCGTTACGATCAAGCTCATAACGGTTCCAGCTATGGTTACGATCACGGATATGATTAGCCCTTGAGTAACCTTCCCTTCGAGTAATAAGAACTTATAGGATGACAAATCGAACGTTGACGGAAACAGAAACAGCTTGCCTGAACCGACATCGGTAACCGTAGAAAACGAAAGCATAATCGTTTGATAAAAAGGAAACAAAGCAATGAATGCCAGGATTGAAAGAAAAATGGTTATGATCAGATTGGCCAAACTCATTTTGTTCTTCACTTACAAACCCTCCTCCTTTCCAATGGTTTTGACAAGGTAATTGGCGCCGAACAGCAGAGCGAAATTGATCACGGACTTCAGAAGCCCAACGGTCGTCGAAAACCCGAACCCTGTCGCATCCGTAAATGCGCTGCGATATACATAAGTGTCCAGAATATCCGCGTAATCATAAACGGCGGGATTGTACATGTTAAAGATTTGATCAAATCCGCCGTTCATGATGTTGCCTACGGCCAAAATCAGGAGTACGGCTGCGGTCGATTTCAACACCGGCCAAGTGATCGCTTTCATTTGTTGAAACCGATTCGCGCCATCGACGGAAGCCGCTTCATACAGCTCCGGATTGATTCCCGCGATTGCCGCCAAATAAAGAATGCACGACCAGCCCGCCTCTTTCCAAATGTTTGATAGAAACAATACAGCCGTGAATCCTGGGCCATCCGTCAATACGGATGTTTTCTCTATCCCCAGAACCGTTAATATTTGATTGTATAAGCCCTGATCGTTGAAGATCCCGACAACAATTCCGCTTAATACAACCCAGCTGATAAAATGCGGAAAAGTAAAAACCGTTTGAAAAATACGCGTCATCCGGCCTTTCGATATTTCATTCAGCAGCAAGGCAAGGACAATCGGAACCGGAAATTCGATGATTAGCCTCCCTAAACTGATCAGTAACGTATTGCGAAAGGCGACCCGAAAATCCGGGTTGGCGAATACTTCGTTAAAGTTTTGAAAGTTATTCCATGGGCTTCCGAGTATTCCCTTGGAATAGTCGAATTCTTTGAAAGCGAGTACAATTCCATACATAGGAATGTAGGTGAATACAATGTAAAAAATAACAACGGGAGCTACAAGTATATACAGGTACTTATGCTTTACGATTTCCTTCCATAATCGATTGCCTGTCTGCCTCAGGGTCATGCTGCTTTGAAGTTTGAGTTCCGTATCCGTTTCCAATCCTGTTCACCTCTATCTTTTTCATTACAGCTCTATAATAATCGACTTTTATCGACAGGAACATTCACGCAGGTTAGGCAAAAATGTACGATTGATACGAAATGAAAGCGTTATATTTGCTGAGTGTACATAAGAAAAATCCATGATTCACGAAGTATTGTCCATCAGCGCAAAAAAAAAAAATCCGGCCTGATGCGGCCGAATTTATTTTTTGAGCTTTTTCATTGCTTCCCAACCCGGTAGGCGCTGGGCGATGTTCCCTTCATTCTTTTAAAAATCCGGCTAAAATAGAAGTTATCGTCATACCCTGTCTTTTCGGCTATTTCGTTGATGGGAAGATCCGTGGTCGTGAGCAATTGACAAGCATAATCGATCCGCAGCTTTGACAAATATTGCGTGAACGTTGTTCCGACTTCCTTCGTGAACAGCTGGCTTATGTAGTTGCCATTCACATTAAATTGTTTTGAAATGCTTGAAATCGATATGTCGCGGCAATAATTTTCATCGACATAGGCTAAGATAGCTTTGAATGTTCGATTCCTCACATGAAGAAGCTTCCACCCCGTTGTCGTTTCGAGCTTCTCCCTTAACCGTTCTTTCAGGAACAGCAGCATGTCATGAGCGGTACTGAACAATCCTGCAAGCTGGTCCAAGGAATACATATAATCTTCGTATGGTTCTTCATCGTTCTTATGAGCGAACGACATGATCTGATTGTAAACGATCAAAGCATGCTTCATATGCAATTGCCCGCTCGCAAATGAGGCTCCCGTCTCGTCAAGCAAATCGAAAAGCGCAGCAATATCGTTTTTGCCGATGGTTTCCTCCATTTTTTTGATGGAATGATCTTTCTCCGGCCCGCCCGCTGCTTCGTTGGCTGCTTCATCTGAAACGCTGCACGGCTCGCCGGTTATAAAGTAGCGGTACGCGTTGATTTCAGCCGTATGAATCGCTTCTTTGATCTGTTCTTCCTTGCGGATGATGCCGCTGACTCCGATTCCCTTTATTCCGCTGGCTGCCGCTTCCCGCAAATCGATTTGCAATTGGCTATCAAGGTTCTCCTGAATCAGGTAAGCGTATTTGCCGAATCCTATATTCAAGATGACGCAGCCTCGCACCCCGTCAAGCTTGAGCTTGCTTTTTCCGATCGTGACGATTGCCTTCATGCCCTCAGCCGATTCCAGATCGATTCCCGACAAGATTAACATCCTGCGTAAACCAACACTTGCCCCCGTATGATTTTCCTCCATAAGATCCCATATTTTTGTAGCAATGGATGTGTCGCGCTCCTCCAGAACCGCCCTTGCTTTTTTCAGGAAACCGATAATCTCGCCTTCGTCGAACGGCTTCAAGCAGTATCCGAAGGCGCCGTAATTAATCGCTTTCTGTGCCAAGGCAAACTCGGCGTACCCGCTTACAACGATTGCCAGAGCAGGATTGAATGTATCCTTTAAACGTTTAATGAGTTCAAGACCGCTCATGCCGGGCATCCGGATATCCGTAAATACGACATCCGGTTTCATGACCGCAATCATTTTGAACGCTTCCTCGCCTCTCAAGGCAAAGCCCGCGACCTCGAACCCATATTTGTTCCAGTCCACGCATGCTTTTAAACTCTCGATCACCATCTCTTCATCGTCTACAAGAAAGACTTTAAACATCGGAGTCACTCCCACCCGGCATCATAATGACAACTTCTGTACCCAACCCGGGTTCACTTTCGATTATAATGCCATACTCGTTCCCATATTTCAATTTTACCCGATTGTTTACGTTCGCCAATCCAATGCTTATGGTCCAATCCTGGTTTTGGCCTATTAACCCCTGCTTGGCAGACAAGCTATTCATTATCATACGAAGCTTTTCATCATCCATGCCCATTCCGTTGTCTTTAACAGTTAACAAGATCATATCTCCCGAAATCTCTCCTGCCAGCTCCAATAAGACCTCCCCGCTTTTCGGCTCAATTCCGTGAAAAATCGCATTTTCCACGATCGGCTGCAAAATCATTTTCGGAACCCTGTACTCCAAAATCTCTTCGGGAAAATGATATTTCACTTCAAACCGGTTGCCGAAACGGATTTTTTGAATGTAGATAAAGCTTTTAATCATCGCGAGCTCCTCGCGAAGCGGAACCGTATCCGTTCCTTTCACGCTATAACGAAAAACAAGGGACAGCGCTTTTGTCATATGATATATTTTGTCAGCCCCTTCTTTCGCCGCAATTCCATTGATGGACTCCAGCGTGTTATATAAAAAGTGCGGATTAATTTGGCTTTGCAAATACGCCATTTCGGACTGCTTTTTGACCAATTCCGCCTCGTACAGTCTTGTCTTGCTTTCCAACAGGCGATGAGTCAGGTCGTCAATTTCGTCCAGCATCTCATTGAAATCGTTTGCCATGATAATGATTTCCGCATATCCCTGCAGACTGATCCGCTTTCGAAGATTGTTCAGTTTGCCTAACTTGATTTCATTCATTAACCGCATTAACTTCTTTAAAGGCTGAAGAATATTATTGATTACTAGAAAAAAAGGGATGGCCAATAAAAGCAAGGAAATAAAGAAGATCAAAAAAGATTGCTTGCGAATTTCTTCGATGCCGCTAAGAAGCTCGCTTTTCGGCAGCTTGAAAATAATTTCTCCCCCAATATCGGGAACCGCGCCTTTCTGAATGATAACATCCCCATCTTTTTCCAACGATAAGAGGGGTGGATAGGCGCTGCCAGGCTTTATCTCGTCATCATTGGTAAAAAAAACGTTGCCATTGCGGTCCAATGCATAGGCTTTACTTCCACTGATCCGTAACGCTTTGTTTGAGGAGCCGAGTAGAGCGTTTGCATCCATAACAACCAGAAGCGTGCCGATTGCTTTCGTGCTTTCTAAATTGTCAATGGAATAGATTTGAGCCCCCGCAATAAATACATTTTTGTTTTCATTATTGAAAGGGAGCGTTTTCAAGGCCGTAAAATAATAAAGCTGTTTTTCCGGTATTTCATCTTTAAGCGGGACGAGGTTACTGATATCGCCGTTGATGTTGAATTTCGTGCCGTTGCTTCCGATCAGCGCGATATCCAAAATACCGTCCTTCATACTGGTCATGTCTGAAATATAGCTTTTCAGCTGATTATATTGCACAAATTTCGCTGCCGGATTAGTCTCAGTCAAATATTGCTGGACGATGGGCGAATTATAAGAAATATTTTGAATAATTCGCTTCACAACATCGCTGTTGGAAGATAAGGTTTGATTCATTTGAGAAATCATTTCTGTAAAGTATTCTTCATTTTTCTTTTCCACGACATTAGCTGCTTTGAAGTAATTGGTAAAAATAATAAAAATAACGATTACGATAATGATAATGACCAACATAGATAATTGAACTCTTATCGGCAATTTTTTAAGGTATTCCATATTTTCACGACCTCTAGTTGAAGTTGGCAATTGTATGAACGCTTCGAAAATTTATTTTCCGTTATTATATAACAGCTCGTTCCATTGTACATGTCATGAAAATTTGACGCTAGTTGAGCATCATTGGTAGAAAATGATTTTATATATTATTTGGATTGACAATTACTTCAACAAGCCGTCCGTCCTGCATCCGCCGTAGTCGTCATGGTTTAGAAAGTCGTTAAAGTATTATCGTGAAAGTCGTCAAAACGTTAGATAAGCCTATCGGAATTCCTTAATGTAGAAGGCAGATGGTATAGAACGTAAAGAACACAGTATTTTGATATTTTGAATGGAGGACATAATATGAAGATTTTTCGAGCGTAAAAGGAAAAGTCGCAATTGTAACCGGCGCCGCAGACGGACTAGGAAAAGCGATTGCGCTTTGTTACGCAGAGAATGGCATGGAAGTCGTTGTTTCAGATATCAACACAGAAAAGGGAACGCAGGTTGTAAATGAGATAAACGCTAGTGGCGGTGAAGCATCCTTCTTCAAAACAGATGTAAGCAAAGAAGAAGATGTAAGGAGATTGGTCGAATTTGCTGTCGAGACTTATGGACGTCTAGATGGTCTTGTTAATAATGCCGGCATTGCCGCACTCATTTCACGCTAGTCGAGCATTTACCCCATCGGAGGTTCTTACCTAGCAACATCGACTTGATTATTCAGGTATGTTACTTACTCGTTTAAACCTTTCTCCAGTCGTAGATATAGAAATACATCTCTAAATAAAAAAGTCCCGATGAGATCTAACCATCATCGGGACTGACTAAATTCCTTAAGTTTTTGTACTGCTTCTTATCTCCCGAGGATAGAGAAAATCACTTATTCCAAGGAGTAATCGCTCCAATACCAATTTTCGGAACCATTTTAATTCCCGACATCTATGAATAACAAATTTATAGTTGGTAAATGATAAGCTCATGACTTTTTTCATAAGCCGATAGGTGGTACATACATGCAAAGGACTTTCTACGACTCATTAAAAGAATTATCCGGATCCGACGATTTTGCTCAAACCAGCGTGCATACAAAATGGAACTCTTTTTATTTGTCCTATTACAATACGCTCATTAGCAAAGAACAATTGCATCACGAAATATTGACCTTTCTCAAAACTCCGGAGAACAGTATTAATCATCTGCAGGAATTGCGCGCTCTAATCCCTATTCAGGATATAAGGGTATCATCTGGAGCCGATGAAATTATGGAGCATTTAATGAACGGTTTCGTCTTTATACAGTTGGACGAAAACTATAACGAAGGAATATTAATCAATATCAGTGATTTAAACAGCGCCATTCGCAAAAATAACGATACCGAAAACGAATACAGCGTTGTCGGACCGAAAGTCGGGTTTGTCGAAGATATCGATACCAATCTGAAGCTGATTCGCAGAATCATCAAGTCGGATAAACTCAAATTTGAAGAAAGCACCGTCGGTTCCTTATCCAAAACTAGAGTCGCTATTGGTTACATTGACGGGATAACAAGCCGTCAACACGTTAACACCGTTAGACAAAGACTTTCTGATTTTGATTTCGACGTCATCTTCGATAGTTCTTTTATTGACCAAATCATTACAGATAACTCCAATTCGCCTTTCCCTTTATTTATGACGTCCGAACGAGTTGACCGCATCAAATATGCCCTGATCTCCGGACAGCTTGTCATCGTATGCAACGGCTCTCCGTATGTATTAATCGGACCTGCAACGATCTTCGATTTTTTCATTTCTCCTGAAGATTATTATCTCCCATGGGTTATTGGTTCCTTCTTTCGCCTCATCCGGTATTTCGGGGTACTTTTTTCCATTATGGCAACCCCTATCTATGTAGCCGTCACAAGTTTCCACTATTCGGTCATCCCTTGGGAACTCATGGGTTCCATTATTGACTCAAGAGTCAACGTACCCTTTATGCCGGTCGTGGAAGCGTTGTTTCTAGAAATAACGATCGAGCTTTTGCGCGAAGCAGGAGCCAGGCTCCCCACGAAGGTGGGCCAAACGCTGGGTATCGTCGGCGGTATTGTTATCGGGCAAGCGGCGGTAGCTGCCGCCCTCACAAGCAATATTCTGCTCATTTTCGTTTCTCTTTCCGCTCTTGCTTCATTTACGACTCCTATTTATAAAATGTCGAACACCATTCGTTTTTTACGGTTTCCGTTAATCGGCCTTGCCGCTCTATGGGGGGGACTTGGCATTATGATGGGGATTGTGCTTATTTTGGGACACCTCTTGAGACTAAAGTCGTTAGGCAATCCCTATCTCGTCCCTATGTTCCCTTTCCGTTACAAGGATTATCGAGACAGTTTCGTTCGCTCTTCCGTCGAATCCTCTTATTTACGCCCGGGGTACCTGCGTCCGCTCACGCAGAAACGGTACAACGTCCGTCCGAGAAATGATAAAGGTGACAACTTTAACGAAGAATAGAATCTTATACCCAGGAGAAGATACGATGAAGATGATTGGTCTAAGCTTATCGCTGGCTCTCGTTCTGTCGGGATGCGCCAAATTACAAATCATTGATGAAATAAAGATTGTGCAAAGTTTAGGATATGACATGGAAGGACAAGCCATAAAGGGCTTTGCATCGTACCCGTTGTACAAAACTACGCATAGAGGCAGTCCGCTTTTATTAATGAAAGGACAATCGGCCACGGTTCAAGGCATTACTGCGTCGTTCACGGCCCAATCCCAGTTCCCGATCGCGCTTGGCCAGACCCGTACATTGGTATTAAGCGAAGACTTTGCGAAGCATAGAATCTCAGAGCTTATCCATTCGCTTCTCCGCGATCCCGTGATGGGAAGCAATACTACCGTTGTTCTAACCAATCAAACTTCGAACAAGATACTCACGCATTCTTTGAAACAACCACCTTATTATTTTTCGAATTTAATTGAACAAAACATGAAGGAGGGAAATACGCCGACAACAAATTTAAACATATTGCTGAATCAATATTTTGGCGAAGGCCAAGATATCTTCTTGCCGATTGTGAATATAGACCCGGACGGACTATTGCATATGGACGGGGCAGGTATCTTTAAAAGAGAAAAATTCACGCTGCAAATCAACCGTCAAGAGGCTTTTTTTCTAAAGCTTCTGAAAGATAAAAACCTGACAGGGCAATTGGAGTTGGCAACGGGCAAGAACGAACACATTTTAATGAATTTGTTAAATGGCAAAAGGAACATATCCCTCACGAATGAAAAGGCTGTTGTTTCTTTTGTTTTACATGTTCAGGTCAAAGAATATCCGGCAACCGTAAACTTGCTGGACAATAAAGAAATGAGCGATCTGAAAAGTCGAGTCGAAGATGAGCTTCAGCGGAAGATCGTTGCCGTAATCGAAAAATTCCAAAGTCGTAACGTCGACCCTGCCGGGTTTGGAGAATTGTACAGGGGAAAATTAAAAGAATGGAACGAAGAGGATTTTTATAGAGATACCTATCCAAAGCTTAATTTTATCATCCATACTGAAGTTATCTTTTCTCAATCAGGAGTGGGGTCATAATGCACTGCGCAGTTAAAGAAAATTACAAAATATCCGGCTTTCTTGTATTTTTTCTCATTCATTCCACTCAAACGGGAATCGGCATGCTCAGCTTTCAACGTCAGATTATTGAAGGCGCCGGACAAGATTCTTGGATAGCCGTCATTATCGCAGGATTATGCTTACATATTGTATTATGGATGATGGTTAAGATCCTGAATAATCCTTCCAAGGATATCATCGATGTTCACCGTTATTGCTTCGGCAGGTTCTTGGGAAACGCTGTATCCCTATTGTTGATCGGATACTTCTTTATTATTGCGCTTACGGTCCTGCTGGCTTACATCAACATCCTTCAGGTATGGATTTTTCCCGCTTTAAAGACGTGGGAATTATCGCTTGCGCTTCTTATCATTTTATACTACTTAATAACCGGAGGTTTCAGAGTCCTGACGGGTTTTTGTTTTTTTAGCGTACTATTATCCACCGGGCTCATGTTCTCGTTATATTTTCCATTGCAACACGGGCAGTTGAATTATTTCTTCCCTATATTCAACCATTCTTTCTCAGACTTATTGAAGTCCTCGCAATCTTCGAGTGTTGTCTTTCTCGGTTTTGAATCATTGCTGTTGTATTTTCCATTTTTAAAGTCCCCGCAAACCAACATAAAATGGGCGCATTTTGCCCTGCTTTTTAGCACAATCAAGTATCTGGCGCTATTAATCGTTACCCTCCTTTATTTCAGCCAAGGACATCTGAGTCGAACTCTTTGGCCTACCTTAGAGATGATGAAAATCATCGAAGTGCCATTTCTTGAGAGATTCGAATATCTGTTCATTTTTATTTGGCTCATGATCATCATCCCAACCGTTTGCATTCCATTATGGTGTTGCACAAGATTAACGAAAAGATTGTTTGCGTTAAAGCCAAAGTTATTTTTGGTTGTCGTACTCGCGTTCCTTTTTATCGCAGCTCAACCATTTAACGATCAGACTAAAATCTATGCTTTAAGCCGTTTCACTTCGCAAATTGGAATTTATTTCGTTATCGCTTATATCCCTCTGCTGTTTGTTCTTTATTTCGCGATAAAAAAAATGAAGGGTAAGCGGCTTGCACAGTGATTCATCCGAAATGATTCGCAACGACTTGAGCGAAACGGCTGCAGTTGGAAATGCCTCTAATTCGAACGCTATCATTAACCGTTAGCGCAGCACCGCTTGGACATATGAATTCATCTCTTTAATGAATAAACGTGCAGTGGGCCTCATAGTAACGGAATTAAGATATACAAGAGATATATCCCAACAAGGAACATGGCCTTCTAATCTTACAATACGCAAAGATTCGTCCCTTAAACTTTCGAGCAAAGATGTTGGTATAAGAGCTGCTCCAAGTCCATGACGAACCCAATGAATCAATACTGAAGTGGAGGACGTTTCTATTATCGACTTCAAGGTGAACCCACAAGATAAACAATACATATTAATTAATGATTTGTTTTCGTCTCGAAACATGATAGAATTCAATTGCTTCAAGGATCGAAAAGGAATTGAAGATTTATCAGCCAAAGGATGTTCTGAGTGAACCAATAGCGCCATTTCTTGTCTATACAAATGAGTCGAAATGACCGAAGCATCAGAAATCGGTTTTGCGGTGATTCCAATGTCTACCCTTTGCTCCAAAACTTTATTCTCGGCATCCTCAGCATCGATAATTTTTAATAAAAAATTCGGGTACTTTTCGCGAAATCTCATGAAATAGGGAGCAAGATATTCAAGTTCAGAAGGACAACATCCAATAGAAATTATTTCTCTAGATATATTGTTTACGCCATATATTTCATTTCGCGCCTCTTCAAGAAGATTCATTATAGCGTTGCCCTTTTTCAAGAGAATTTTTCCCGCTTCCGTTACTTCAACTCCCCTACTTACCCGATCGAACAGTGGAATATTATACTCATCTTCCAAAGCCCGAATTTGCCGACTTAGTGTAGGCTGAGTCACACCTAATTCTCCTTTAGCTTTAGTGAAACTTCCCGATTTGCATATTTGAATAAAATATTTAAGTTGGCGTAATTCCATTGTGTATCCCTCGCTGCAAAGATAGTTCAAACAAAAAAGCGGCGCCTCATTGAGAGTGATATGCACCCCTTAGAATTGACATCACCTATATTCGCTGGCTGGTTCTGTTCAAGAAAGCATTCGGGTAGTCATACCACATTGCCGTCAGCCTGTGTATACCAGCTATGGGGTCTGCGACTATATAGAAATAAGGATCATACTGATCCGCTAGCTCATTTAATCGAAGCACCCTATCTCCCTTGATCATCTTCTGCACGGCATCCTCGTACTTAGCCCAGCGTGATGAAGTCAGGAAGCGACCTTGCTGCCATCATCGTGTTGGGCTTCTCGTTGACGTTGTCAGCAGGCACGATAAAGTTCAAGCTGATGCCCGTCTACTTCGTTATATAATCGGAAACGACGTTGTCTCCCCACTTGCTGGTGAACCAATCGAAATTGATAGTCCACCATATTCATTGTCTTTACCATATTCCTGTTGTTTGTGAATCCCACCTGATTAATTAACTTTAACGTACTTTTGGTGCTATCGCTTTTCTGAAAGGTCCAAATGTTTTTTCTATTTAGACCAAGCCCGCTTTGCACAATAAAAATGCACCCCTAGAATTTAAAATAAAAGCCGCTATATAAGCGACATTTAATGGGACATGTCTGTTCAACTGACTGTCCGTTCTGCTGGAGTACCATCGAGATTGGGCATGCCAAGAAACCTACGATACCGTCTTGGCAATCGCTATGCGTTACAGCGATTCTTGCTGATGATAATTCAATTCATCGCAAAAAAAAGACAGTCAGCAGTGACTGTCTTTTTTTAATATGGGTTGGAGGGTAAATCGAGGAAGCGTTTAAACTTCATAATTACCCTATTTGCGATGGCCATAGTGTGCCAAGTGTTTTCGATTGTTCTAGAAAAAACTCGATACATGTTTGAACCGAAGGATTATTGTAATGATGCTTTTTAAAAATAAGTTTGATCTCACGAACAGGCGTTGGATCTACGAGACGAATCATTTTTAATTGCTGACCAAAAAAGCTGTTTTCAATTAAAGAAGCAGGTAAAATAGCTACCCCCATCTTATGCAGCACCATAAAAAGATGCATTGATGTGTAAGCTGACTCAAACTTTGAAGATTTAGCGATCTTATCGCTGAATGTATGAAGTTGCTGGATTAGACTTAAATCCCTAACAAATAAGACAGATTCTAAATCTTCTAGCTCCTGAAAAGAAATAACGGTTCGATCTGCCCATGGATGATCCGCATAAACGACCAATCCTTGTTCTTCTTTATATAGGTGCATCATGTGAATTTCTTTGTTTGGTTCATGATTGTCGGTAATGCCAATATCGATACTACTATTCAATAATTGCTGTGATGTATCCTCTGCACTGGCAAATTGTAATGTGATATCAGGATACTGTTCATGGAATTTCAAAAAACGGGGTATTAAACAAAAAAAGTCCATATGCGGGATGCCTACCAAAAGATTATTTGTTCGAGCATTGCGTAACTCGTAAGTTTCTTTCTTCGATTCTTCAATGAGCCTCATCACAGAAAGAGCCTTTTCGTAAAGTATTTCACCGGCAGCTGTAATCTTTACCCCCCTACCAACTCTCTCAAACAAAGGAGTTCCAACTTCTCCTTCTAAAAATCGGATATGTTGACTTAAATTAGATTGAGAGATCATTAAAACTTCTGCGGCCTTAGTAAAGCTTCCTTCTTTGCAAATTCCAACGAAACATTCTAGTTGCCAGAACACGAAAGATTCACCTCCTTTTCCCAATAGATCGTACTGTGTTATATGATCGTCCTGTACTTACATATGAATTCATCTCTTGAATGAATATGCATGCAGCGGACCTCATAGTAACGGAATTAAGATATACAAGAGATATCGTCGTCCGTGCGCCTTGGAGATCTGCTCTGCATACGTCTTGAACAGTTCACGTCCTTTATACTTGGTAAGCAGCTCTTCGCGGCACTTCGCCCAGTTGGACGCGCCCTTCTCCCAGGACGAATCGGCCGGCGGCGCGATGTCTCGAAGGAAACCAATAAAGCTGCAAAAAGACGGGCTCGATCAGCAGCGTATAAATGATGGCCTTCCTGGAAAATGCGCGTAACATGCGTTCGTAATAATTCAAACCCATTACCCTCTAATAATCCCCTATCCTATAGTAATACAATACGAGTTAAAACTTAACCTTTCCCCACCTTGTAATTATCGGTAAAAAAAACGGGCATGAATCGGACATTTTACCGGGCATCAGAAGTGGGCCGCAACTTCAAGGACTATTTGGTCGAATTCCGCTACCAAATGGCCTGCAAGCTCATGGAAGAGTAGCCGAAGAAAAAAATCAAGGAAATCGCCGAACAGGTCGGCTGCACTACGGAGATCTTTACACGCCTGTTCCTTCGCCACTCCGGCATGTTACCGAACGAATATCAGCAACGGCTATGGTAAGACGGGGGGGGGGGGATGGTTAAATCGCGTTGGCTGGTTGACCAATTTTGTCTTGGTGGTGTATTTCTCAGTAGCCGGGGCTGATCGGATGTTCACCTGGGTCTGTTACCCGTCGCTAAAACTATTAAATCTCGCATAACAATCGATGTTGCGGAACTATATGGAGTGCTTAGAGTTTTCGGCGAGTCAATAGGTTTTTAATAGAATTGATCATCTCAATCACAGAATCATTTTGACGTTCCGACATGTTATCGGCGAACAACAAATAACCCCATAAATACAAGTACGGGGCTGTTAGTTTCACTTTACCTCGGAAAAGCTTTCTTCAGATCACATACGTGGCTACGTCCCTGCTGCTTCATTGGCAAGCCTGGACCATTGTACAAGCAGCTGGTCCCCTGCGTAATGTCCGTAGGTATAACCGTGAATGCCTCAACGTCTTGCCTAGACATGCGATTCAATGTGCGCCATTCTGGCAAATTCAAAGTTATTTTAAACATAGCACCCACTCATAATTATAGAATGGTTAATCGGACCCTTCCTTATTCTTTCATTCTGGAGAATGCCGGAATCGAGTAGGACTGACCGCGAAACGCCTTATTGATGGTCACCCTCTCCTCTCCTTGTGGATAAGGGCGGACAATGCGGGTAGTGACGAGGTTATTAATCGAATGATCGTTTAAAAATTAGGTTGGACAACGGTATTAGTTTAGCGAGGTAAGCGTTTGTCATCCTGATTTCGAAAAGCTCATCTTCGTTCGGTCTTCGAACGACCGAGCAACGCGCTCGTCGTCCATACGCCAGTAGTCGCCGCGCACCCCCATTGAAATACGCGCCGCTGCGTTCAGACTTCATCACGGCTGACGGAACGGTCAGCACTTTAAACGACAAGACCGCCGAGCCTAAAATCAAGTTTGCATCAGATGATGAGATTATCATTGACTGCGAAACTGGCGAGATTGTAACGGACGCTTCGGAAGCACA
The DNA here is from genome assembly GCF_003337375.1 of Paenibacillus prosopidis. Classification (GTDB taxonomy): domain Bacteria; phylum Bacillota; class Bacilli; order Paenibacillales; family Paenibacillaceae; genus Pristimantibacillus; species Pristimantibacillus prosopidis. The sequence continues at coordinate 48,950 of NZ_QPJD01000006.1, read as the reverse complement.
GGGATAATGAGAGTTGTTTTTTAGTGGCTGGCGAACCAGCCGGAAAACAGCATGTCCTGGTGCTTATGATAATGAACGGAAACATTATGCACGTGCTGAATGTTTAATTTCATTAATATTTAACTAATTTAATTGTCACGAGGACACAACTGAAGTTATTTTCCCGAAAAAATAAGAAAAAGCACGGAGATGTCCGTGCTTTTCAATTTTCAGTTTTTCTTTCTATTTTGCAATTTAGTATAGAACGGACTCGGATTCGGAAAGATTTCTTTGCCAAAAGTGCCGTTCACCACAAGCGCAGCCGACAGATATATTCCAAGCAATCCGCAGATGAGCAGCGCGTATGCGGCGATATGAGCAAGAACATTGCTGAATCCTGCGCTGACTATGCCGAAGTCGTGAATAGCGATACTGATTATCGCGAAGTTCAATACAACTATAAGCTCGAAAAGTATTGCCGGTGACTTGAAAAATGCGGGCGTCCAGAGCAGAACCACAAGCGCAAGAGCAGTCCATGCCCAACCGTCTATTCTCGCGTCCAGTCCGGGCTCGTAATACTTTAATAACATTTCCAGTCCGCTCACAAGCATAAAGAATGCGGAAAAGTAAAGGTATGTGTTGCCGCCCGACAGATTGTTTGCCTTGAGGTCAAGCAAAGCGACTACAAACTGAATTACGAACCCGCCAAGCAAAAAGCAGGCAAGCAGCGGCATAGCACTTGCATCTACACTCCCCGTCAGCAAAGCAAAGAAGCAAAAGCAGGCTACAGCAAGCGCAACAAGCCCCGCAGGCGTCGGATTCGACCAATGCTGCGAATGGTCATTTTGTGTTTTGTTCTCATCCATTTTTATTTCCTCCTAAAACTGATTCTAATTATTATCGTAATAAGGTCATAGTAGCAAGAGATATGAGTCGCTGGAGTACGGGCGACAGGAATGTACTCAAGCGTATATGACTTAACCCGCACGGACTGCAACAAAGTAGGTCGCAGTTAATACCTTATTAAAAAAATACCCTGCGGCGTTGGTTCCGTAGGGTATTTTTTATTATTTTAAAAAACTAACCTAATTTACCTTAAGAGAAAACCTCACACTTATATATAAGAATGATTACTTTACCGCCGAATATTTCTTGCGAGTAAAATGTAGAATCCCTACTTTCGGGGCGGCACCCGCTTGAGGCGCCGCCCGGTGGCAGGTTGAGATCAGATCCGGTTTTCCCAGGCGGCAAGCTGATGGTTCTTCAGCATGTCCTCGATCACCTGAGGGACGACGTTTCGGAACTTGCCTTCGTCGGCGGGGACGATTTCGATCATGCGATCGATCATCTCCTGCGCATCCATCTTGCCTTCAGGCGTGGCGAAGAAATCGTCGAAGCCCTTGCGCAGATCGGCGCGCTTTGTGAAGTTGACCTCGTCATCGAGCCAGCGGAACGGATTGTCCGCCATCGTTTCGTTATAGCCCGTGTAATAGGCGCCCGGATTGATGGTCTGGACCTTGATCCCATACTGGGCCAGCTCCTGTTGCATGGCTTCGGCGAATGCCTCCAGCGCATGCTTGGTCGAAACATAGGTGCCCCAGTTGGCAGGGGTGAACAGGCCGCCCATGGACGAAGTGAAGACGACCTTGCCCTTCTTGCCCTCGCGTACCCATTTCTGGACAACGCCTTGAGTGAGGATCAGTGGCAGGAAGACGTTGACCTCGTAATTCTTGCGGACGAGATCGACGGGGATTTCCCAGACCGGGCCGGCTTCGCCCATGCCCGCATTGTTCCAGAGCACGTCGAAGTCCCAGGACTGCGCCTGCTTGATATCATAAGAGTCGGTCAAGTCTAGCCGCTCGACGCGCAGGTTGGAGAGGCCGAGGGCTTCGGCTTCCTCGCGCAGCGGGGTCACCTGCGAGGATACGTGGACGGTAGCGATGATGTTGTGGCCATTCTTGGCCATGCCGATGGCCGCTGCCTTGCCGAAGCCAGAGCCAGCGCCGGTGATGAGGATGGTCTTGGTTGTCATGATACATTCATTCCTTTCACATTTGGGTTGATGGTTGTGCTTGGGTTGGTGCTCAGTTGCCGAGCGCCGCTGCCGCGGCTTGGGCGATGTCGAGGTCCTGAGCTACTGCGCCGCCGGATACGCCGACTGCACCGATAAGGATGCCGCTGGTGTCTAGCAGGGGGAGGCCGCCTGCGAAGACCACCAGACCGCCATTGGTCTGCTCCAGGCCGGGCGAGGTGCCGCCGGGTTTGGAGAATTCACCGATCGCCTCGGTGGGCATGCCGAACAGTGCGGCTGTCCGGGCCTTGCCGAGAGCGATGTCGATGGAGCCCAGAAGGGCACCGTCCATCCGGCCAAAGGCCTTCAGGTTCACGCCGGCGTCCAGGACTGCAATATTGACCGGAACGCCGATTTCCGTGGCCCGCGCCTCGCCGGCGGCGATGATCTTGCGGGCTTGTTCTGCTGTAATCATCTCGTATTCTCCTGTCTTTTAGGTTGAGATCAGATCCGGTTTTCCCAGGCGGCGAGCTGATGGTTCTTCAGCATGTCCTCGATCACCTGAGGGACGACGTTTCGGAACTTGCCTTCGTCGGCGGGGACGATTTCGATCATGCGATCGATCATCTCCTGCGCATCCATCTTGCCTTCAGGCGTGGCGAAGAAATCGTCGAAGCCCTTGCGCAGATCGGCGCGCTTTGTGAAGTTGACCTCGTCATCGAGCCAGCGGAACGGATTGTCCGCCATCGTTTCGTTATAGCCCGTGTAATAGGCGCCCGGATTGATGGTCTGGACCCTGATCCCATACTGGGCCAACTCCTGTTGCATGGCTTCGGCGAATGCCTCCAGCGCATGCTTGGTCGAAACATAGGTGCCCCAGTTGGCAGGGGTGAACAGGCCGCCCATGGACGAAGTGAAGACGACCTTGCCCTTCTTGCCCTCGCGTACCCATTTCTGGACAACGCCTTGAGTGAGGATCAGTGGCAGGAAGACGTTGACCTCGTAATTCTTGCGGACGAGATCGACGGGGATTTCCCAGACCGGGCCGGCTTCGCCCATGCCCGCATTGTTCCAGAGCACGTCGAAGTCCCAGGACTGCGCCTGCTTGATATCATAAGAGTCGGTCAAGTCTAGCCGCTCGACGCGCAGGTTGGAGAGGCCGAGGGCTTCGGCTTCCTCGCGCAGCGGGGTCACCTGCGAGGATACGTGGACGGTAGCGATGATGTTGTGGCCATTCTTGGCCATGCCGATGGCCGCTGCCTTGCCGAAGCCAGAGCCAGCGCCGGTGATGAGGATGGTCTTGGTTGTCATGATACATTCATTCCTTTCACATTTGGGTTGATGGTTGTGCTTGGGTTGGTGCTCAGTTGCCGAGCGCCGCTGCCGCGGCTTGGGCGATGTCGAGGTCCTGAGCTACTGCGCCGCCGGATACGCCGACTGCACCGATAAGGATGCCGCTGGTGTCTAGCAGGGGGAGGCCGCCTGCGAAGACCACCAGACCGCCATTGGTCTGCTCCAGGCCGGGCGAGGTGCCGCCGGGTTTGGAGAATTCACCGATCGCCTCGGTGGGCATGCCGAACAGTGCGGCTGTCCGGGCCTTGCCGAGAGCGATGTCGATGGAGCCCAGAAGGGCACCGTCCATCCGGCCAAAGGCCTTCAGGTTCACGCCGGCGTCCAGGACTGCAATATTGACCGGAACGCCGATTTCCGTGGCCCGCGCCTCGCCGGCGGCGATGATCTTGCGGGCTTGTTCTGCTGTAATCATCTCGTATTCTCCTGTCTTTTAGGA
>NZ_QPJD01000006.1:0-45074 GCF_003337375.1 Paenibacillus prosopidis | reverse complement strand
ACCGGAACGCCGATTTCCGTGGCCCGCGCCTCGCCGGCGGCGATGATCTTGCGGGCTTGTTCTGCTGTAATCATCTCGTATTCTCCTGTCTTTTAGGAATGGATCGGGGCCGCAACTTTTATTGGTTTTACGACGGCATTAGTTATGAAGCCCCTTGCATGCCTTATAATACTGAAACCGAGTATATCGATCAATTCTATTTTTGCTATACATTCTATCGGTTTAACGTATTGCTCAAACCAATAATTCAAGTAATCAGCGACCGACACCTCGGAAGGCGTAAACACAAGCCCTGCGTTGTTATATTCAGCAAGTGCTTTCGTCCCCGCTTCCAAAACCTCTTTCTTTGTGCGGAAACCCGCTTTTGTAATGTGCTTTCTTTTGCCGTCAACTTTCGCGCCCTCAAAGCGGTCTTCCCAGTTCGGTTTTTTGTCCGGTTTATCTTTGTTCCTATTGTCCAAAGAAAAAAAGTGTTAGACTGAGGGTTTTTGAGTTTCAAAATCGTCAGCTTTTGAAAAATAAGGTTTAGACGCCCCTGCCGCAAACGCGGCACCATCAGATGATGAAAATGGTTTTACATTTTGAATGTTTCCTAGATTTTTACATTTCCTATGCATCTTACATTCATTCCACCCGACTTCAGACGAGTTCGGCAAACTCATCCAAAATAACTTGGTAAAGCATAAAAAAAGAAGTTAAGTCGGTATGCTGCAGCATACGACTTAACTTCAATTAGAAGTGCTTAAACATAAACACCAAAGATTTCGCTTACTCAAGAAATGAATTTAGCATCCAAACATGCTTTTCCAAGGATGTATGAATAGCCAGCAACATATCTGCCGTTGTATCATCATTGAGAGATTCCGATAATGCCATCCCGCCCCTTAATTCTACAATCATTATACTAAAATCTTGAGCGATGGTTGTCACCATTTGATCCGCATTTTCTGTACCAGTTGCTTCTTTCACTGAGGAATAATTTAAATAATCTACCATTCTCGCCATTGGTAGCCCCTTAATTGCCAGTAACCGCTCTGCTAAATCATCAATATGAAGCGCAACTTCGTTGTATAATTCTTCAAATTTGAGATGAAGCGTAAAAAATTGATGTCCTTTCACATACCAGTGGTAGTTATGTAGCTTGGTATACATCACATTCAAGTTTGCAATTTGTTTATTCAACACTTCTTGCAGTGTTGCGGTAGTTGAACTCATCACATCTCGCCTCCATAATTCAATTATTTCTTTTAACATAATTTTACAAATTAATGTGTGAAAATAATCTTCGCGAACAATTCTATTTTTTTGGGTTTTGAGATCGTAAAGGCGGTACTAGAATCTGAAAACAATGTTGTCGCCAATGTTCGAAGTTCGAGAAGAAGCTCTAACCGATAAATTATGAAATCCAGCCTCTTCTATATTCCAGTAATAAATCAAACTTTTTGCTTTGCCATTTTCCCATCCTTTTCAATGTAGTTTGTAATTCTGTTAAGAATCTGAGTTTATTTCATCATGATTCCCACAGATCAGATCATCGCAGCGGATCCTTTTTGTTCCTTCCACCTTATGAGTTAACTATACCAAACTTGTTGATCTTTCACTTCGCTATAAAGTCCGAAGAATTTATTCATTTAGCTCAATCGTGCAAGTTGTGCTTTTCAATATTTCTTTGTCTTAAGACTCTGTCTTATGCTTGGCTTTTCCATGTAATAGAAAAGGTCTGAAATAAAGATTCAAGTGATTCCAGCCTCTTGTGGATTTGGAAGCGTATTGGTACGACCAGCAGTCGCAGCGGCAATAATATGGCTAGCATTAGTGGGAAGTAGGGATTTTCCATGTTAAAGGTTTCGTTTGTAAAGAACTGGTTATCAAGGGGGAGTTGAACCTTTACTGCATTTATCTTGCATCGATCGTAAGACGAATCAGGTCGATGAAATGTTATTGAAGCCCATTTTTGAATAATACCCTTCCAACTGCTCATAAACGTCCTTCTTTAGTTTCGCTAACGGTTTAGACTTTAGTCGATCCTTCAAACCAATATAGTCGCCTAGTAATCTGTTCCGTAGGTCATCCTCATCTTCGAACAGTCCTCCAAGATTCAGCAGTAACAAGGATTTGCCAAATTTCTGTATAATTTTTTAACGTCTTCACAACCGCATATGCGTCTTCGTTATGATCCTCTGTATACGTTCCTAATAGACCCAACACATCAATATTCTTTTGAATGGAAGAATGATTATCTAGTAACACCTTAACATGCTTCTCGTCAGAGATATCTTCAAGTTTGTCAAATAAAATGCTAAACCTAATGAGGGGATCCAAATCAACTTCACCGTAGGGCGTTTGATCAAGCTCATACGTTCCCTTCGTATGATTACACCCGTAGCAAGCCGGTACTAAGTTGTAGAATGACATCGCAAGGAATGGGTACGTCGACTTATCGTGGAAATGATCTAGCCGTCCAGCACGCTTTTCCTGCCGCCCCTTCGGTTTTACATTGTTAATATAGTTCCTGTTACAAAGTGGGCATACCTTGACCCCTAGGCTCTTCATAAGCCTCACTGCATTATATTTATCCGTATTGTTACCAATGTAGCGGTCAGATTTTGAAAACTTCTGCACGTACATATCGTGGAGTCCCATAATATATGGAGGATACTTGTCTGATTGACATTTGTTCACAATGATCCGCAGATCCTTAGGCCTTGCCGTGATGATGTGCTTCAACGTATAGTCAGCATCGAATTTTTCGAACCATTTTGTATAAGTCGAAGGGGGACTGTAACCTTTCTTTTTCAATTCTTTGACAATCGCATTGTAATGTTTTTCTGCCAGAACATCCTGTGTCAATTCGTAAATATTAATCATGTCTATTCGCTCCTGGTTTTTGTACCGTTCCTTCCAGCAACTCAAGCATTCGACCGGCGATAATTGGTTCGCCGACAAGCCGGATAATGGAGCGCAAATAGTCAATTTCCTCATTGCGATTGGTGAAAGAGTTGGTGGATTCCTCGCCTGATTGAACTTGAAGAGCTTTCAACCTTGTGATTGCGTCGTTAAGCTTCTGTAGAGCGAATTCGCCAATGTTCGCCTTTAAGAAGAAGCCATTCGCCAGCAAATCATGGATGTTTGCCGAAAGAGTGCTAAACCCTGCGGTTTGTCCGTCTATAACGTTCGTCCACTTCCCAATGCGTTGGAGAAAGGTAGTGCTGTAGTTGGGTAAATCCGACAGTATGAATGGAGAATGCGACGTCAACAGGATCTGTACCCTTCGTTCTGGACCATAGACTACAGACAAGAACCGAATGAGTGTATCGATAAATCGACGCTGCCACTCTGGATGGAAGTACAACTCACCTTTGCACAACGCAAAAAATCTTTTGTTAAAAATATTCCGAATACAAACTACAAAAACTCCGATTGGACAGTTAATTGATTCACTAATTGAAAATGCTGGAACATCACAACAAGACGAAATCAAAAATGTAATCACTAAATATTTTGAAAGAACAATGCCTCCAAAAACAAAAATGGTTATCTTTATTGATGATTTAGTTCGGTTATATAACTTATCTTAACTTAACCGATTGAAGCAAGCTTATTTATTCATAGTGACGATCTTATTTTTCCTGGGGAGGTTTAATGAATGGAAACCAAAATGACTTTAACTACAAGCTGTGGTGCTCCTGTTGGTGATAACCAGAATTCCATAACCGCCTGATCGCGGGGCCCAACATTGATCAAGACGTCCACCTGCTTGAAAAGCTTGCTCATTTCAATCGTGAACGAGTCCCTGAACGTGTTGTGCATGCCAAGGGAGCGGGCGCACATGGATATTTGAAGTAACGCACAATGTCTGCAACTATACAAAATCCCACTTTTTATCTGAAGTTGGTAAACGAACACCGGTATTTATTCGCTTCTCCACTGTTGCTTGCGAGTTGGGATCAGCAGATACCGTACGTGACCCACGCGGCTTTGCCTTAAAGTTTTAAACGGAAGAAGGAAACTATGATTGGGTAGGCAATAACACTCCGGTCTTCTTCATTCGGGATGCAATTAAATTTCCAGATTTCATTCATACTCAGAAATACCATCCTCAAACCCATCTGAAAAACCCCAATGCTTTATGGGACTTCTGGTCATTGTCTCCGGAATCCTTGCATCAAGTCACCATCCTGATGTCTGATCGTGGCATACCCGCTACCCTCCGTCATATGCATGGCTTCGGAAGCCATGCGTTTAAGTAGGTCAATGCGAATGGACAAGGCGTCTGGGTTAAATATCATTTTAAAACGGAACAAGGCGTGAAGAATCTGGATGTCGAGCTGGCGGCTAAGCTAGCCGGTGAAAACCCGGATTATCATATCGAAGATTTGTTTAACGCCATAGACAAAGGCGACTTCCCCGCATGGAAGCTGTATGTACAAATAATGCCGCTAGAGGATGCAAAAACGTACCGTTTCGATCCCTTCGATATAACCAAAGTATGGTCGCAAAAGGAATACCCTCTAATTGAGGTTGGACACATGGTTCTCAATCGGAACCCCGGACAATTATTTTACCGATGTTGAACAAGGGACCTTCTCTTCTGGGGCGTTCGTACCCGGCATTAAGTCTTCTCCAGATAAAATGCTTCAAGGCCGTTTATTCGCCTATTCCGATGCCCACCGCTATCGGGTCCCCCTAATCGAAACATATTTTGCAAGTTTGTTTATGGGGGTAAAAGTAAAAAAACAAAAAAACTCCTGTTAAGCTGATCAAGCAAAATGGGCACAACCAATCTACAATGGGCATAAGTTATGGTATCTCATTTTCAAGAAGGACGGGATATGATGAAGCCCATCTACGGAAGTTATACCGAGTGTGAAAGGATTCCGGTTTATTATCCGCCGCAGTATCAACCACAGCAGCCAGGCATCGAATCAATCATGATTCCAAGACCCGTTTCCGAAAATCCCGCATATGCCGGAAGCGGAAAGCTGCGCGATAAAGTGGCGATTATAACGGGCGGAGACAGCGGGATTGGAAGGGCTGTGGCGTACGCGTTCGCCAAAGAAGGAGCGGACATCGTCGTCGTCTATTACAATGAACACGGGGATGCCCAGGAGACGTTGTCAAGGATCAATCAGTTGGGTCGAAGGTGCCTCACGCTCGCCGGAGATATCGGAGAAGAATCATTTTGCGGGCATGTGGTGGAAATGACGAACCGCACTTTCGGCCGAATCGACTGCCTGGTCAACAACGCGGCGGTGCAGTTTTATCAGGAGAGCATCGAAAGCATTACGCGCGAACAGCTGGAACGGACTTTTCGAACGAATATTTTTGCGATGTTCTATCTCACCAAAGCGGCCCTCCCTTACTTGAAACCGGGAAGTACGATCATCAACTCCTCTTCCGAAACCGCAAATATCGGATTTAAAGGGATGATCGACTATTCAACGACCAAAGGCGCGATTAACACGTTTACGCGTTCCTTGAGCGTGTCGCTGATCGACCGCGGAATCCGTGTAAATGCAGTTGCTCCGGGTAGAACGTGGACGCCTCTACAACCGGCATCGCTGCCTCCGAAGCTTTATATGTCGGCCGGTTTTGATCATCCTATGAGACGGGATGCCCAGCCTTGGGAGATTGCACCGGCGTACGTCTACCTAGCATCGGGCGATTCCACTTATGTGATGGGACAGGTGATCCATGTGAACGGGGGATCGGTTTTCGGTCAATAACCGCTTCAGGGGTCCCGCCAACGTTTTAATGTTAAAATGTTGGCGGGACCCCTGAATCAAAATGATGTTTGAAGCCTTTTTGAGCATCTCACTGGTTTCAAAGAATAAGTTGTTAATTTGAAAAACGACAAGCAGGGACAGGACCACGTGTTGGTTATTAACATATATATCCCTATACGTTACCCTAATAAGTCCTGTAATAGCAGTAATGACACCTGAGAGCGGAAGCGTCAATATCATGGGTAATCCTGCCTTCGTAACTAATACTCCAGCGGCATATCCTCCAACGGATGAGATATTGATAATATGTCCAGAACGTTCTTTTCGCATAAAAGGCAGTACCGACCGGGGAACATTGAGCAAACCAAACACATTGGTTTCGAAATTCTTTTTCAATCAGCAGTGGCTTCCTCAACTGCACTCAGAAGTCCGAATCCGGCATTATTGACTAATACATCGATTCTTCCGATTTTTGAGAGCCTCTGATAGAAATCTATTCTGTTAATCTTAGCGGTTTTTTAAGCAGTGATGGAGAAATACCAAATCTCTCCTTAAATATTTTTGAAAAGTGAGATACATTTTCGAATCCCGTAGAAAAGCAGACGTCAGTTACAGAGAGTGAAGTATGAGTCAGCAGCTCTTTTGCCTTATCCAACCTACGCTTACGTATATAGTGTAAAGGAGAAGTATTATAAATTTCTTTAAACTCCCGCTTAAAGGCTGATAAGCTTCTTCCAGACAAATAGGTGAGATCATTTAAAGTTACGGGATTAAAAATGTTTTCTTCAATAACCTCCGTAATGCTTTTTCTTTCTTTCCGTTTCAATTGCAACAACTGAAAATAAAAATTTTCATTTGTGTCTGCCACATCAAACAGCAATTCAAGCAGTTTAATCTTGATAAGCCCACTACTTATTTCTTCAGGTTGTTTAAAATAAGGTTTTAGAGATTCAATATAACTAATAAGGCGGTCATTTACTGATTTAACCGATACTGCAACAAGAGCCGCGGGGTAGGAGGGCTTAAGATCGGCCATCTTGACAAACTCGTTAATTAAATCTTCCTTTAAAAAAAACATCATATAGTCGAGCAAATATTCCTCATCCTTCTCCCCCGACTTCTCATACTCGACAGTGATTGACTTCTGCAAGAGAACCATCTCATTCTTCTTTACCGTATATGACTGGTTCCCGTAGCGAACGGTATACTTACCTTTAAGTACAAACAAAAGCAAATGGTCCTCAAGAAACATGCTTCCTGTGTTATTTTGTGTGTGCGTACACGATTCTATGACAGATAACCCGTTCATTTTTAAAATACTCTGATGATATGGAGCAGTTGTCAATTCTAGAGGTACCTTTACAACCTTACTGGACCTTATAAGCAATATGATTCCTCCTTTCTATTTAAGATTTTCATTTAATGTTCTAACAAATCTAAACTGATACTTTACCGATATATAAATACCCGTAGGTCGGTAATAGCTGCCTCCATAACAGACAACTATTGACGCAGCCCTGAATTCGTTACCAGCGATCCGGGTTTTAGTCTTTTAGTCTTTTCAAGGAATTCCACTCTTACATTCATTATAACCTAAAGCGATTGATTTACCCGTCACCGCCGAGCCGCAGGAATCGAATTTTAATATATTTCTCCACTATCCTCCCGTTAACTTACAACTTTATTTACTGTGCTAATATGTTTCATTTATTGGCTCGTAAGGAGCTTGCATTCGATCGTCCAAAGGCGGGAAATCGGCTTCCCCAAGCGTCAATAACACCACAAATAAAATAAGACGATCCTGAGTAAGATAATCAGGATCGTCTTATTTTATTCCGGTGATTGATATTTTAATGTTACATTCTGGGATTCTTTACTACAACATCCCGAATTTCTTTATTTATCAGTTAAAATATAACCGCTTTTTGATTTCCCGTATACCTCATAAGCGGCTAAGCTTTCAATAAATATTCGATGTCGGAAGCCGGGAGCGCCTTGCTGTAAAGGAAGCCTTGCGCTTCATGGCATCCGCTATTTAGAAGCCATGCGTGCTGCGCACTGGTTTCCACCCCCTCCGCGATGACTTGTAGCCTCAGCTTCCGAGCTAGGGAAATAATCATCTTCGCCAACAATTTATCCCGCGGCAAATCTTTGATAAAAGCGCGATCGATCTTCAACGCGTCTACATCGAATAGCTTCAGATATTGGAGTGATGAGTACCCTGTCCCAAAATCGTCGATAGATAAGAATATCCCCATATCCTTGAATACCTTAAGATCGTCAATGATAGGTTTCGCATGGCCCATTAATGCGCTTTCCGTGATCTCAAATTCTAACAAAGACGGGCCAATCCCGATTTCGTTGAGAATGTCTTGCACCTTATCGACAAACGAAGCCTTATTAAACTGCTTGGCCGAGACATTGATCGAAGTTCGGACCGCCGGAATACCTTGCTCCTGCCAATGCTTCATCTGAGAACACACCTCACGAATCACCCATTCGCCCAGAGGTATGATAAAGCCTATCTCCTCTGCTAAAGTGATAAACTCCCCAGGGGCGACAATCCCTTCAGTCGGATGCTTCCACCTTATCAGAGCTTCTAGACCGATGATCCCACCACTCTCCAGATCGACCCTTGGCTGATATTCCAAATAAAATTGTCGATCCGCCAGCGCTTGCTCGAATTGCGACTTTAACAACAGCCTTTTGTAATCCCCTTGATCGAAGGATGGTCGAAAGACCAGGTAATGATTCCTGCCTTGATGCTTAGCCTGGTGCATCGCTTTATCCGCTTTCTTCATCAACATGCTAAGCGTCGTTCCGTCGTTCGGAAATGTACTAATCCCGGCGCTTAGTGTCACTCTGACCTCATGATCATCCAGCAGCATAGGCTGCTTGAACGCATCGATAATACGTTCTGCGACTTCGGCAATATCACCTTCCTGTTGGATGTCGCTTTGAATTACGATAAATTCGTCGCCACCCAATCGTGCTAACAGCGTATTGTTTCCAACGCTAGCGACGATGCGTTCTGCTGCTTGAAGGAGAAGCTGGTCCCCTGCGTCATGACCAAGTGAGTCGTTTACCCATTTGAAATGATCGATATCGATGATCATCAATTCGAGCGTTAGTCTTTCGTTCATATGCTGTTTGATCATGGAGACAGCCTTTTCCTTAAAGCTTCGTCGGTTGTAAAGGCCGGTCAGCCCATCGTGATAGGCTAGCAGTTTCATCTGCTGCTTCTCTTCATTTCGATTGTTGGCATGCGCCTCGAGTTCAGTCAAGACCTCCACCATTTCCATCCATCCGTAACCTTTAGTTTCCATGAGAGCTCGACGCTTCTCGTCGATTGCATCCATGATTTTGTCAAAGGGCGCCCCTTCTGCGAACATCATTAAGATTTTGTTCATTGTTTGCAAGAACTGATTTTGTTGGAAAAGCTCATCTACGTTTAGCTCCATATCTATTCTCATCTATGTCCCCCCATAACGCCTTGATTCAGTTCCGAATTCGAGAGTTCGATAAATTCTTTTCAGCATTTTATTTCTTAAGGATATGATGTATCTGATCCATGACCATTTTCGCAGCGCCAAATTCAGTGATATTTTTTTCTGTTTTCCAATCCTTTGGTTTTACTTTCCAATTAGTAAGGAGTCACACTTTTGTAAGGTGATTTCCAGGCATGGGCTAAATGAACAATAAGTTAGAACTTTGTGGAAAAGTGAACCTCGTAAAATTTCGGTATAGTAAGCTTATCAATCGACAGGAACAAACAAAAATAATAACTGGTGGTGACTCACTATGCATCAATTGCGGCGCGGAGACTCTGAAAAAGCTGATATGGAAGCCAAAGTATCCTACCTTGAACTTTTCTTTGACTTGGTATTTGTTTTCACCATTACTCAGGTAGCCCATTTAGTGATCGATGCACACTCCTTATTGGATGTGTTTAAAGCTTTATTGGTTCTGACTGTAATCTGGTGGATGTATGGAGGATATGCTTGGCTGGCAAATAATATTGGAACAGACCGATTTATTTATAGGATGCTGATGTTTTGCGGTATGGCCGGCTTTCTTATTATGGCCATTAGTATTCCATCTATTTTTAGGGCGGGTGGTGCTCCGTTCGGCATCGCTTTTCTACTTGTTACGATCATTCATATTCTTCTATTCAAACATTCACCTCATGTAACATCGATCAAAGCAATTACATACTTAGCTCCTTTTAACTTTTCAGCAGCTCTTTTGGTTCTTGCCTCCGGAATATTGAATACCTGGTATACATGGAGCTGGTGGTTGATGGTTGCAGCTGTCTTGGTTATTCTGACCGCTTCGTTTAAAAATCAAGGCGATAATTTTGTTATTAACACTCGGCATTTTGTTGAAAGGCACAGCTTGATTGTGCTCATTGCGTTAGGAGAAACCATTTTGTCCATAGGGTTAGGTTCCAGCCATTTGATAATCAAATTCACTTTATTTGTGTCTATAATTTTGAGTTTGGCCATCGTCATCACATTATGGTGGAGTTATTTTCACATGGATACGATACTGGCTGAAGATTATATGTTGCAGGCATCACTTGAGAAACGCGCTCGTCTAGCTATGCTGGCTTATTGGCATGCTCATTTAATTATGATATCTGGTATTGTCATCTCTGCTTCAGGTATCGAAGTAGCCATTAAACACCTTAACGACGAATCGGTACACTCTTTTTCATGGTACTTAAATGGCGGCATTGCCTTATACCTTGTCGGGAGCGCCATATTCAGAAGATTGGTTCACATTGGACCAGCTGGAACGAGACTTGGTGCAGCCGCTCTATCTTTATTCATTCTTATGTTCAACGCCTTCAGTTGGATGGGAACTTTACCAATGATGACAATTCAGATTTTAGTGTTAGCAGGAATGATTGTAATCGAACAACACAAGTATAAAAAATTTTCTAATTAAATTCTCAGATTACATAGTCAAGCCGGAGGAGGGCAGACAACTCATGAAGGTTTTGATCATTGAAAATGATGTCATCTTTGCCGATATGGTTCGAATGTATCTTGCCGAAGAAGACTTTACTGTACAAACCGCTTTAACGGCTCAGGACGGGCTCAGGACATTTCATTCCTTTGCACCGGATGTTGTATTGCTCGCCCTCTCGCTTCCGGATGTAGATGGGATTACGTTGTGTAAAACTTTTCGACAGCAAACGCAAACACCTATTATAGTTGTTTCTATCAATTCCAGAGCAAGTGAAATAATCAAGGCTTTTACTGCAGGGGCTGACGATTTCTTATCAAAACCCTTTGGTATGCAGGAATTGAAAGCAAGAATCATGATAGCGATCCGAAAATCAATGCAACCACCTTCTACGGAAAACGGTCCGGAAATTCCCGCAACTGTACTTTCTTCGCAATTGCAATTGGACCCGGTTCGTCGGTTTATCTCAGTCAATGGTGATATGGTTGAGACAACATTTTCAGAATTCGAACTTTTGAAGGTTTTTTATCACAATCCATATCGAGTATTCACACGCGATGAATTAATTACGATCATTCGAGGCATTGATAACCATGTTAATGAACGTTCCATCGACGTACATATTACGAATCTACGGAAGAAGATCGAGAGCGATCCCAAAAAGCCGAAATATATCCAAACGGTATGGGGTCTAGGCTATCGATTTGCAAAACCTTAAATTGTGTCAATTACAACTTAAAATTGCCCACCAATCCTTGCAAAACTCCGCCATGCATGTAAGGTCCGATGATGATATTTCTTGCATGGATTCCAACGCGTTCTTGATTTCATCCCGAACGCGTTGGCTTAATTCCCTTGCGATCTTCCGGGACGTTCCAATTATATACGAATTGGGAAGCAATAAAGCGGACACGCAACATGGGTTAGTCACACAGACCACTCTTTTAGACTTCCCGTCCGTTGGGGTGATATAGGAAAGAGTGCTCGAATCGAAGTTCTCCGACTAACACTTTGCTCGGCTCTTGAGTGGGAGAGACAAAAGCTGCTTTTTCGTATCCGATAAAAAGATATGTCCCTCCTTTGCCTGCTGTCTTTGACGTTTTCACGACTTCATCAAGCGTTTTTAATTAAGATTAACTAATTGGTAAGAAATAAGCCCGATGGATAGGCTCGGTAGGAGTAGAATAACTGCAATAGACATCTCATCTCGCTTATGTACTTACTATCCAGAATAATCTCTAAATGTTTGGAATCATCAGCAGTTCCACAATTTTTTTATTTGTTTTCTAAACACTGTACTAACAAATTTGGGAGAACGAAAGATTACCTTACAATGTATTGTCCAAGTGGAAAAGTTTGGAAGATGGGGAGAACGGATAGTCCGTGATTGCCATCCGCTCCGTCTTCGTCAAAAGATTTGAATCAGATTTTAAGGGGAGCCCCATGATTGGGCTTTTGCAGGGGTTGCTTGCATGTGGATGGAGCCACACCAAACCTCTCTTTAAACACCTTGGAAAAATGAGCCACACTCTCAAATCCTGTCGAAAAACAAATATCCGTAACGGATAAAGTGGTGTTAAGCAGCATTTCTTTCGCGATATCCAACCGGCGATTACGGATCCAGCGTACAGGTGATGTTGTATTATAGATCGCTTGGAAATCTCGTTTAAAAGCTGATAAACTTCTGCCTGATAAGTAAGCAAGATCATTTAGCGAGACAGGGTTGGTTAGATTCTGCTCCACAACCTCCGTTATGCTCTTCCTCTTTGTACGTTTGAGTAGTAAAAACTGGTATAAAAACTGTTCGTCAGCATCCGCAACATCAAACAATAATTCCAACAATTTTACTTTAATTAATCCATCCCTAATGTTATCGGTTTCCTTGAAATACAGTTTCAACGAATAGATATAAGTAATTAATCGTTCATTGACCGCTTTGACAGATACCGGTACTAACGCTGATGGATAGTTACTTTCGAGATATACCATTTTGATAAATTCGGTGAGTAGCTCTTCTTTAAGAAAGAACATCATATAGTCCAAAACATAGTCAGAACCTTCTTCTCCCGATTTCTCATATTCAACCATGATCGATTTCTGCAGCAGAACCATTTCATTCTTCCGTACAATATATTCCTGACTGCCGAATCTTACCGTATAGGTTCCCTCTAGTACAAACAAAAGCAGATGATCCTCCAAAAACATGGTTCCCTTTAAACCTTTTGTAAAGGTACAAGACTCGACAACTGTAAGTCCTTTCATCTTCAAGATACCTTGATTAAGCGGTTCTCTGGCCAGACCGTGAGGAACCTTTATTACTTTTTCGGCTCGCAAAAACAACTGTATTTCCTCCTTATTGTTCAACTGCTAGGAACGCCTCCATGGTAACAAGGACCATACTTACAAGTAGTATGATCCTACCGCCTCCACATTTATAAAATTCCACTCGTTAAGAAAATTTTCAGATGGAAAAACTAACTCTTGTGAGTTCTTCACTCAATGACCAGAGTCGCTTGGCAGCCAGCTCGTCTGCGGCCCACGGGCATACCCCGATTACTCTTGGGTTTCCTAATAATTCAATCAATCGGAACCAAAGGAGCAATATCGATATTGTATAACGATCGGAATTGAAAAACCGGAGTGCGAACGCCCCCGGTTCAATTGAATGTATTCGACTTAGAAATTAGACATCATCATGATCTGTACCTGTAATAACGTCATGCCATGCCTGTATATCTTTTTCAAAATTAGCCGTCTTTTCCCGGTATCTTTGCAGCGAATCCTTGCCAAGCGGCAAGTGTACCGGCGGCTTCTCCGCGTTTGCAACCTGCACGATTGCCTTGGCCAACTTGACGGGATCACCCGGTTGTTTCTTATTTGCTTGGGTAGCAAATTCTCTCATTTCTCCTACCGTTTCCGCATAATCCGGAATGATGTTACCTGACCGCGTTAGCGACGCAGCATCCAGAAATTCCGTACGGAAGAAGCCCGGGGCTACCACCGTCGCATGAATCCCAAGCGGAGCCAATTCCAATGCAAGTGACTCCGTCAATCCTTCAACAGCGAACTTCGTTGCACCATACACGCCCCATCCGATATAACCGCTCAATCCGCCAACTGACGAGATATTGATGATATGTCCAGAACGTCTTTGACGCATATGGGGCAGGACCGCCCGGGTCACATTCAACAAGCCAAAAACGTTGGTTTCGAAGTTTTTCCTCACCTCTTCTGCAGTGGCTTCTTCAACGGCACTCAACAACCCAAATCCTGCATTATTGACAAGGACATCAATTTTGCCGAATTTCTGTACGGCTTGATTCGCAGCCGCTATCGTCTGTTGTTCATCGTTAATATCCAGAAGAACAACTTGAAGATTCTCCGGATTTTCTAATTTATCAGCTAAAGACTCCGCCGAGCTCCGGACCGTTGCAACAACATTATCCCCGGTTTCCAACACAGCCTTCAAGATTTCAAAACCAATGCCTCTTGCTGCCCCGGTGATAAACCAAGCTTTTTGATTTTTCATATTGCTTCCTTCTTCCTTTGTCTTATTTTTGTAGTACGTTATCTGCTTGGAACCTCATAATCCCATCAGCAAGCAGATATTCTGCATATTGCCGAGAGCTCGAAATTAATTCTTCCTCGCTTTTATCATCGGTATCAAAGATCGTGAAAGGCCTCAAGAAGTCGGTTTCGATTAAATTGCTCGTAGCATGGAAAGGACTAAGGAGCTCATGAATCGTATAAAGATCACCGCCTCCAGGCTGATAATCAATTTCCGAGCCACCTATAGAAATTGCCAATCCAAGTTCCTTCCCTCGCAGCTTTCCACCTTTCGATGTATAGCCCCAACCGTAAGTCAGGACATCATCCAACCACTTCTTGAGAAGCGGAGGTGAACTATACCAATAAAATGGAAACTGGAAAATGATCCGATCATGCTTTTCCGCAAGTTCTTGTTCTGTTTGAACATCAATCCGCCAATCTGGATAGGATGCATATAAATCATGCACGGTAATCTGATCCGGATACTTCTTTACTTCCTCAATCCAAGCCTTGTTCACTCGAGATTTGCCCATATTAGGATGAGCGACTAGTACCAAAGTCTTCACGATTACCCCCTCCTATTCTCGGAATTCGTATTTTTACTTCCTTCAGTATTTGCCTTGTACATATTGTTTATGAATTCCGGATGATGTATTAACTTTAACGTATATTTGGGCTTTTCGCTTTTCTGTAAGGTCCGATATATTTGTTCATTTAGCTCATGCCCGTTTTTTAGAAAAGAAAAATGCACCCACTAGAATTCCATTGGATAAACCAGGGTGGTTATTCCAATGTCCATTCTAGGGGTGCACTACCAGTAGGTTATATTCCCATTTCAGCATCTCGTACACCATAATGCATCAATAAAATGACGATCCTGAGAATGTTACTCAGCATCGTTAAGTTTAACTCAGGAGATTTAATCCACCATTCATACTCTTGTGTTATCTCCTACTACGCTTAAACTTAATAAATTCTCTTACTTCCTCAAGATCTTCACTGGACATTCCTTGTAACAAAGTTTTTATCATCTGAAAATTATCGAATCCATAATCGTTGTCAAGAAGCCAATTTAAATCAACATTCATTTTTCTCTTCATCTCTATGAGCGTCTCAGCAGACGGCTTATTCTTATCCTTTTCAATTTCACTCAATCGGCCTTGAGAAATCCCGAGTGCCTTTGAGAAATCAATTTGATTTAGCTGATGCTCGATACGGATTGCTTTAATTTTCGATCCAATTGTATTCATAATGGTACCCTCTTAAAAAAATAGGTCGTCCCGAAAATAATCTATTCAGGACGACCCATGTAGTTATTTATTTAGTTTTTTAGTAGTTCCACACATTTTTTACTGGTTCCACAGTTTTTTTACTGGTTCCAGACATTTTTTACTGGTTCCACACTTTTTTATCACTGGACAAATTCACACTTCGTTTCTTTCTACCTACTCAACCGTTACACTCTTAGCCAAGTTCCGCGGCTTATCAACATCATGCTCCAATGCAAGCGAAGCATAATAGGAGATTAGCTGCAGTGGCACAACCGACAAAGCCGGCGACAAGAGCGGCAGCGTCTTCGGAATGGCGAACAGCTCGTCGACGGATTTCGCTACTTCTTCCTCTGTGCCTGCATTAGCGATACCTAGGACGTGAGCGCCACGCGCCTTTACTTCCTTGATGTTGCTTAGTGTCTTCTCGTAAAGCTCCTCTTGCGTAACGAGTGCGATGACAGGAATGCCGTCCTCGATCAGGGCAAGCGTTCCGTGCTTCAGCTCGCCGGCAGCGTAAGCTTCGGAGTGGATATACGAAATTTCCTTCAGCTTCAGCGAGCCTTCCTGCGCTACTGCGTAGTCAACGCCGCGTCCGATAAAGAATAGGTGCTTGTGATGCGAGATCGACTCCGCCACTTGCTTCAGCACGGCCGATTGCTCAAGAATGCTCTCAACTTGTTCAGGCAGCTGCTTCATCGAAGTGATCACTTCTTCGATAAAAGAAGCCTCTTGTGCCCCAATCGTACCTGCCAAGTGCAGTCCAAACAGGTAGAAAGCGACCAACTGCGACGTGTATGCTTTTGTCGAAGCAACGGCAATTTCAAGACCCGCCCATGTGATCAGTACATGGTCCGCTTCTCGAGCGATCGAGCTGCCGACAACGTTCGTGATCGCGAGCACGCGGGCACCGTTGCGCTGCGCTTCGCGCAATGCCGCAAGCGTATCGGCTGTTTCACCCGATTGACTTACAACAATTACCAAAGTATCCGGTGTAATGATCGGCGAGCGGTAACGGTATTCGGACGCAACATCCGTTTCAACCGGGATGCGCACAAGCGACTCAATAACAGTCTTGCCGACAAGACCTGCATGGTATGCCGTACCGCAAGCAACGATGTGTACTTTTCGAATTGATTTAATAAATTCAGCTGTCATACCCAGCTCTTTTAACTCGACAGATTTACCGTCTTCCGTGATGCGGCTCATCATCGTGTCACGGTATGCTTTTGGCTGCTCGTGTATTTCCTTCAGCATGAAGTGATCAAATCCGGCTTTCTCCGCAGTCACCAGATCCCAATCGACATGAAATATTTCCTTGGAAATAATTTCGCCCTCAGTCGTCAACAGTTCGACACCATTACGTGTCAGCACAGCCATTTCGCCGTCATTTAAAATGTATACGTTGCGCGTATGCTCCAAAATTGCCGGAATATCCGAACCGATGAAGTTTTCGCCTTCGCCTACACCGATAACGAGCGGGCTTGCATAACGAACCGCAACAAGACGATCCGGTTCAAACTCCGTCAATACGCCAAGCGCGAACGCTCCACGCATACGCTTAACAGCGCGCTGAACTGCTTCGACAATATTGCCGTCGTATTCGTCAGCAACCAGATGGGAAATAACCTCCGTATCCGTTTCCGACACGAAAATATGCCCTTTCGCCATCAGTTCTTCCTTTAGGTTCAAATAATTCTCGACAATTCCATTATGCACAACGGAAAATTTGGCAGAGTTGTCGGTGTGCGGATGCGAATTCACATCGGACGGTTTGCCATGTGTAGCCCAGCGGGTATGACCGATCCCGACAGAGCCTTCAAGCGGCGCTTCGCGCAGCAAGCCTTCAAGATTCGCCAAACGTCCTTTGGACTTTGTAATTTCGAGCCCGTTTTTCGTGAAGACAGCGATACCGGCGGAATCATAACCCCGATACTCCAGCTTCTTCAAGCCATCGAGCAAAATGTCCTGCGAGTCGCGTTTACCAATATATCCTACAATTCCACACATAATTTAATAAGCCTCCGATAAGGTATATTTCCCGTCCTAAACCGGATGCCTGCCAAATGCGTGGCACAGGCAAATATGAAGTTGTCACAGATTAATCCCATTCGTTGCGGAAAATGTAACCCTTCTGCCCGTGCCAGCCCCACCGGCGGCATCTTGGACATATGGGAGAAAACGATCATTAATTGAGATCAAAAATAGAGCAGCCTGCCGCACGTTTGTAGGACCGGTCGCCCGGCCGTTTTGCGTAACGGCTTTCGGTTGGCTTGCTAATACCGGAAGGTCCCCGCCGAATGTTTCGAACACCTTCACCTCGTCAGCTTTCCGTATGAACACCCGCTCCAAGCTCATCATTCTCAGCTTTGAAGCCAATCATTCATCACGCAAGCTCTGGCGCTTAACTTGCTTAAATAACCTCTATCCTCGCTTTCCTTCTTGAATCATACTACCTATCATATTCATTTCGAGCTGAGTCTGCAACCTATTCTTTGAAAATTGAATTCATTTTTTACATTTTCATGCAAAAAAGGGCGGCCAAACGACTGTTTGACCAGCCTTCTTCTTCTACATGGAGTTAAAAATTAACCTAATTCACTTTTAACGACCTCAGCGATTTGCGCTACATATGCCTCAACCTGCTCTTTATCAGGACCTTCGGCCATAACGCGGATCAGCGATTCCGTACCAGATGGACGCACCAAAACACGGCCGTTATCTCCAAGCTCTGATTCTACCCGCTTCACAGCTTCCTCGATCGCTGCGTTGCCTTGATACAAGCTCTTATCCGCCACACGAACGTTAACGAGCTTTTGCGGATATTTACGCATAAGTCCTTTGAGTTCACTTAGCTTCTTGCCTGAAGCAGCTAATGTATCTACAAGCTGAAGAGCAGTTAAAATGCCGTCGCCTGTCGTAATATGATCGAGAAAAATAACATGGCCGGATTGCTCGCCTCCGAGATTGAAGCCGCCGCGGCGCATTTCTTCCATCACGTAACGGTCTCCGACCGCTGTTTGTGCAGTTTTCAGCCCTATACGTTCCGTCCCTTTGAAGAAACCGATATTGGCCATTACTGTCGTTACGATCGTGTCTTGCTTCAGCTTGCCAGCGCTCTTCATAGCATCGCCGATAATACACAAAATAAAATCACCGTCGACCTCTTCGCCCTTCTCGTCAATCGCAATCAAACGATCCGCATCGCCATCGAACGAAAGACCAAGATCTGCACCGTTCTTAAGCACCTGCTCACGCAAATATTCAGGATGGGTCGAACCGACGCCAGCATTAATATTAAGACCGTCCGGCTCGGCACCTACCGTTATTATATCCGCTCCAAGCTCGCGGAATACGGATGGCGCAAGCTCGTATGCGGCACCGTTCGCGCAGTCGAGCACGATTTTGAGACCGCTGAACTCGCCTTTAATCGTCGTTTTCAAATAGTCCAGGTAGCGCTGTTTCGCGCCTTTATCGCTAGACACCGCTCCGATATCCCCGCCCTCAGGGCGTGGCAAATCATCCGTCGCTGCATCGATTAACTTCTCAATTTCAAGCTCTGTATCGTCAGATAATTTAAAGCCGTCGCCAGCAAAAAATTTAATGCCGTTATCTTCTACCGGATTATGCGAAGCTGAGATCATAACGCCCGCATCCGCGTTTATTTCGCGAGTAATGTAAGCAACTGCAGGTGTCGATACGACACCAAGACGCACCACGCTGGCGCCAATCGACAATAAACCTGCAATTAATGCAGATTCCAGCATCGGGCCGGAAATACGTGTATCCAGGCCGATGACCACTCTAGGCTTGTTAGCCTTCCGCGTTAATACGTAACCGCCGCAGCGGCCGATTTTGTAAGCCAGCTCAGGTGTAAGCTCACGGTTCGCTACACCGCGCACGCCGTCAGTACCGAAATATTTCCCCATTTTTAACATGCTCCTTTGGTAATTGTTCTGTTCTTTTTTCTCTTTTAAGTTGTTCAAGTACCAGTATCAGTAGTTGTACCATCGGAAGCGTTATCGCCGTTAATCCCATCGCCAGAGTCTGAAGACTCGGCCGGAGGCGGCTCCGATGGGGTGCCGCCTACCTCCTCCGCCGCTTCTTGCTCGGCCTCAGCGGCTGCGCTATCCAAAATTTCGATCGATACGGTCAATGGTTGACCCCTACTGATAACAGTCTGGACAAAAGCAGGCACATCTACCTGAAGCGGTACAATATGTACGCCAGGCCCGAGTCCCTCAACATCCGCAATAACGTTAATCTCATCAGGCCGCAGCGCAGAAAGCACCGATTCTGCACCGCTAATCGTCAAATCGATTTTCCCGTCTTCCGGTGAGCGGATAAGAGCGGTTAGGCCAGCTGTTACACCGTTAATCATGACCTTGGTATCCTTCAATGTACGGGTTGCAGTTGGAGCTACTACGACATCCAATGTCACCTCTGCCGGCTCGATAAGTTTAATGCCCTCTACCGGCTGTGTTTTCACCTGTAAGCTCCCAGACTGCTTTACCTTCGACAGATCAAGTACAGCGCCGTCATAGACCTGTACCTCATCTAGTAACTTCTGCTCACCGTACACGGTGACCTGATCGATTGCAGGTTTAATGGAAACGATGCTTAAACCATCGGGTAAGCTTCCTGTATAACGTACCTGGAGCGGTACGGTCTTGAATGGCGGTGTTACTTTCACTTCAACATGTACCGTCTCCGGAGTTACGACAGCATTCGTCATTTCAATGCCTTCTGTATCATATACGATAACTTTGGCTTTTTTGTTAACAACTGTTTCATCCGCACCGTCCACATTGACCTCAGCAGATACAAGTCCGACACGGCTCATATCATCTTTCGGGAGCGTAACCTCGACCCCGTTCGTTTCTGACACGACAGCGGGTGTTCCCGCTATGTAACCGTCTGCAGGCTTGCCTTCCGCTACGACTTGAAGCTCGAACGGCTTCGTCAATATCTCCTCCAGCTGCACCGTAACGGTACGAGGGGACATTTCCACAAGCTGAATGCCTTTAGGTAAGTCTAAGATCAACGGCAATTCCTGAATACCTGGTTTCGCATCGTTCAAGTCCACTTTTACTTCATAATCTTCCACTGAAGAAGCCTTAAGCAGATCGGAAATCCGCCCTTGTACTACAATCCTTACGACGGTAGGCTCCATAGCAGAAAGAGTGAATTTCTCTTCATTCAAACCATCCGTAATAATTCTCGCCGCTTCAATGGTTTTTATATCAAAGCTGGACGTCACCGCTTCCGGCGAAGTATCAGGGTCTATATGCACGACCGCCCACAGCAGTAATCCAAGTATAATAGAAATGATTTTAAGGGCAGTCGGGTGACTTAGCCATCTATCCATGACGGCCTCCTTTCCGCTTCCAGAACGAAGTGACCAGATCATGCTCCTTGGCGCGCCCGTTCGTATTCGGCGTTAACTCCTCGAACAGCTTTGAGATAAGCGATTCATCATTAATATCACGAACAATCATTCCGCCAAGCGACAACGACACTTGTCCTGTTTCTTCCGATACAGTTACTGAAATCGCGTCTGTCACCTCGCTTACGCCAATTGCAGCGCGATGCCTTGTGCCAAGCTCTTTGCTTATAAAAGGATTTTCCGAAAGCGGCAAGTAGCAGCCGGCCGCCATAATTTGATTGCCGCGAATGATGACCGCTCCGTCATGAAGCGGCGTATTCGGAGTAAAGATGTTAATAAGCAGCTCCGACGTAATTTTGGATTCCATTTGAATGCCCGATTCAATTAATTCGTTCAACCCCGTACCACGCTCAAATACGATAAGCGCACCGATCTTCCGGCTGGCCATAAACCGGATCGCTTTAATGACGCCGTCAATTTGATCGTTGACAACATCGCGATCGAGCGAGTATGAACGAGCGAACAGCTTTCCTCGCCCAAGCTGCTCCAGCACCCTTCTGAGCTCCGGCTGAAAAATAATGAGGACGGCAAAGATCCCCCACGTAAACATCTGATTCATCAGCCATTTCAGCGTATACAAATTGAACCAAGTGCTGATCGCCCATACCGCAACCAGCACGAAAATTCCTTTCAACAGCTGTACGGCACGGGTTCCGCGCACGAGCAAAATCATTTTATAAATAATAAAGCTGACTATGCCAACATCAATAATATCCTTAATCCAGTCATGCCATGTTAAATCTGAGAAATAATTCATATGCCAACCCCCAACAGCCGATCACCTTTTTTGTGTCTATGAGCGGATTTCAACTTTATTATTTTCTAGATTAGAGAAGGGAAATCCTTTTTTCCAAAAAAAATATTTTATAATATTTGATTATAACACTTTAGACCGGACCATCCTGAGGTTTTTTCCGCAAGGAGTTTCAAAAAGAAATGCTGTCGCAGGATACGGCCACCACATTATCGAAAGGATTCATAACTACAGGCTTGAAAAATAAGCACAAATGATTAAAGCCCGGAACTGGCTCATTAATCGAACCAATTCCGGGCTTCCCTTTTAACTTTTAAAGCGTTTAAGCATTAAAGTGATAAGACTGATGAAGATTGTATAATCAGGCAGGAGACCAGTTTTTACATCGTATGCGGTTTAGGCTCCTCCGCGGCAGTGGTGGTACTGCTCCTCCGTTCTTTGCCGACTCCCCGCTCCTTTACAGCTGTCCCCTGCGTGCGCAGCTTCCACTTCATCGAAGTGTATGCTGAAAATCCAAGCATAGTCACGACCAGAAATCCACCTCCGGCATAGAAAGCGATTGTCAAGCCAAACCATTGTCCAAGCACCCCGAACATAGCCGGGCTTAAAATTTGGGAAAAACGGTTCATAATGAGGCGAAGTCCCATGATTTTGCCGCGGTCCGAATCCTTCGTATCGTTGACGATGATCATGATGCTCACCGGTAAATTGACGCCTACCGCAGCGCCCATGATAAGCGCGAGCAGGACCACTCCTGCCACATGAAGCCCGGCGACAGGCGTTATGACGACACAGATAGCGGCTATCAAACCGGCGATCAGCAAAATTCGCTCCATGTGCGTCCTCTTCATTAGCCATCCCAGACCATAACGCGACAGCATGCCGGACAGCCCTTTTATCGAAATGATAATGGAGATCAGCATCGTCGAATAGCCCAGCTCTTTTAAATAAATCGGCATGAAGCTCATATACAGCGCCTGAATGTACATAATGAGAAACGTTCCGATCAGTCCAAATTGAACGGAACGGATTTTAGTCAAATGAATACCGCTCGCATAGCTGTCGACTATTCCCTTCATCTTAAGCAGCTCTCTAGGATTCACAGCATTTGCATGGGAAGTGTTTCGGTAGCCTTTGGATACCACTAGCAGCACGATGAAAAAGAGTATCGAAGCGGCGCAAGCAGCCCCGAAGGAAAACTTGTAGCCGAATAGCGCATTGGCAAAGATGGAGGTCAGGGCGCCGCCGATTAACGGACCAATCATGCTGCCACCCGACATCCACATCGAATATTTTTTTATATTTTCGTTGCGTTCCTCTTTCTCTCCTTCCGATACGAGCACCTGAAAGGAAGAGGCCATAATGATAACGCAGGCTCCCATGAAGATCTGTGACAGGCTAAGCATCCACAAGCTTGAAGCAATCATGTTGGTGAACAGCGACAGAATGAGCAGCACACTTCCATACTTAAGCATTTTAATCGGCCCGACGGAATCAATCAGCTGACCGATCGGCATGGCTATAAATATCGGAAGCAGCGAGCGCATCGTCACCATAAAACCAATGGCGGCGGTCGATGCTCCGATCTCCTGGGCATACAGTGTAAAGAAAGGCTGAGCCATCCCGGTAATAGTAAAGAAAAGTCCCCCGCCGTATATGCCGAATTTCCGGTAAAACTCAGGAGACAGCATGACAGGCGACCTCCCTGCGCTCAAGATATTCTTGTAACGCCGGCTTTCGCTCGGTGCACAATACGGTAACTTGAGGGCAGCGGCTGCTGAATGCGCATCCGGCAGGGGGAGCGGCAGGACTCGGCAGTTCGCCTTTCAGCAGCTCGATGCTTCTGGAGGCTTCGATTTTCGGATCTGGGACAGGTACGGCTGCAAGAAGCGCCTTCGTATATGGATGCGCCGGATTCACAAATATTTCTTCCGCTGCACCATATTCGACAATTTCGCCTAGATACATAACCGCGATTTTATCTGAAATATAGCGTACGGTCGATAGATCGTGGGAAATAAATACGAAGCTGAGCTTTAGCTCCTCCTTTAAATCGCAAAGCAGATTGATGATTTGCGCGCGCACTGACACATCTAGAGCCGATGTCGGCTCATCGGCTACTACAACGGTGGGATTAAGCGCGAGCGCCCTCGCTACACCGATACGCTGCCGCTGTCCTCCGCTTAATTGACTCGGATATCTTTCCAGATAAGACGGATCAAGCCCTACCTTCTGAATGAGTTCCCGGACAATCAGCTGTTTTTCCTCCTTCGTACCGATTTTGCGTACATCCAGCGGTTCGGAAATAATTTCAGCTATTTTCATCTTCGGGTTAAAGGAAGAATAGGGATCCTGGAAAACAATCTGAATGTTGCCATTCAATTCAATTCGCCCGCCTGTCGGCTCATCCAGCTTTAACAGCATACGGGCGGTTGTGCTTTTTCCGCAGCCGCTTTCGCCTACGATGCCGATCGTTTCTCCGCGCCGCAGCTTAAAGCTGATGCCATTGACGGCACGGATTTCCGAGTCTTTTTTCCAAGGCAGCATCGACGTTTTTTTGAAATGCTTATGCAAATCGGTAATTTGCAATACGATATTCGCATCGTCGGCGACAAACGCATTGATGCGAGTCGCATCCCCTTCATTTGCCCCAACCGGCAATGCGCTCCGCTCTGTCGTGATGACGCCCGCAGCGTCCGCTGTGTTAACTCTCTCCTGCTTTGTCAACGCATTCAGCTCTCCTCTGCTAAGCTGCGTAGTGATGCTCTCGTATCCTTCCGTCATCAGCCCATTCTTCAACCAGCAGGCAGCCAATTGCCTGCCCTGCCGCGGCATCAGCTCTGGCGAATCATTGTTGCAGCGCTCCGATGCGGCTGGGCAGCGCTCCTTATAGGAGCAGCCAATTATCGGCAGCTTCATATCAGGCGGAAAGCCCTGAATTTGCAGCAGCCTCACCCGTTTCTCTCCGCTTACGCTTGGAATCGTCTTCAGCAGGCTCTGGGTATACGGATGCCTGGGCGAATTGAAAATTTCGTCGACTGTGCCGTATTCGACAATTTTCCCCGCATACATGACCGCCACCTTCTGAGCGAACCTTGCAACAAGCCCAAGATCATGCGTAATAAACATCATCGCGCTGCCGGTCGTTTCGGTCAGCGTCTTCAACAACTCGACGATTTGCGCCTGGATCGTTACATCCAGCGCTGTTGTCGGCTCGTCGGCCAGAATCAGCTTTGGCTTGCACGAGAGCGCCATGGCGATCATAACCCGCTGCCGCATGCCTCCGCTCATTTCGAATGGATAAGAGGAGATTCGCTTATCCGCATCGGGAATACCGACCTGATTCAGCAGACCCAACGCATGCTTGCGTGCTTCTTTTGACCCTAACTTCAGGTGCTTGCGAATCGGCAGCACCATCTGTTCCTCTATGGTCATGACCGGATCAAGCGAGGTCATCGGATCCTGGAATACAGTGCCGATGGCACTGCCTCTAAGCTTGTTAAGCTCGGCCTCGCTTAGGCCCACCAGTTCCTTGCCGTCCAGCCGCACACTGCCGGATACAAGCTTGCCCGGATAGGCAATCAGCTGAATCAGCGACATTGCCATCGCGCTTTTACCCGATCCGCTCTCTCCTACGATAGCCAGCCGCTCGCCTCGCTGAATCTCGAAACTTACGCCGTTTACCGCTTTGACGATACCGGATTCAGTGAAGAAATGAGTGTGCAGATCGCGGACCTGCAGCAAAGGCTGATTAGCTGAGCCCGGAATATCGGCATTGCGGTCTATCGTTCCTGCTGCTGCCCCCTTATCCATAACTGTCATCTCCTTTGGCCTTAAAGTTGAAATGCTGTTAACCAGTATGTCGGTCTATTTGCGGGCTCTCGGATCAAGCTCTTCACGAATGCCGTCCGATAGAAAGTGAAGCGAAATGGCAATAAGCAAAATAACCGCTCCTGGCAGCGTGGAGATCCACCATGCCTGTTGCAAATACATCTGACCGTCCTTAATGATGTTGCCAAGCGACGGCTCCGGCGGCAGAATGCCGAGTCCGAGGAAGCTGAGACTCGCTTCGATCAATATGGCGTTAGCCGAGGCGATGCTGGCGGCGACGAGCAGCGGCGCTATCGTATTCGGCACAATATGCTTTGCCATAAGCCAAATCTGGGGCGCTTGTACCGTACGGGCCGCATCAATGTACGTACGCGATTTTAGGCTGAGCACAAGCGACCGCTGCAAGCGGATGAACCGGGGAACGTCAGAAAGAGCAATGGCACAGATGACGGGAACCGTCCCGGCACCGAGGATTGCCACCAAGCCGATGGCCAGAAGCAATGAGGGAAAGGCGAGAAAGATATCGACGACACCCATGATCATTCGATCTGTCGTTTTTCCGAAAAAGCCGGACACCGTGCCGAGCACAATGCCAAAAGCCAGAGCGATAAGTGCGACTGAAAAGCCGACGAACAGCGATACTTTAATGCCGGACAGGGTACGGCTTAGAACATCGCGGCCCAGCTTGTCGGTCCCGAATGGATGCTCTAACGACGGAGCATTCAAGCTTGCCCGTATATTACTTTCAAGCGGCGCTTGCAGCGGCAGTGCCGGCGCCAGAAAGGCCAGCAGCAGAATAGGCAGCAGGATGAGCATCGCCCATTTCGCATTCTTGTTTACATACAGAAATCGCATGTAAGAGATCTGAATCCGTGGTTGTGCCGGAGCAATCGGCTGCCCTATCGTACCGGCCACAGCTTCTTGTTTCACGTTTAACCCCTCCTCCTCCTCATTTTGCGAAAAAAATACCGCTTCGTGCAGACAAGAATCCTTCCCATATTGATTGCGATCAGCATAACCCTTGGAATTCGTCAAAACTGGACGCGCGGATCTACCTTTTTGTAGATGATATCGGTAATGAAGTTGATGGCGACAAAAACGAACGCATAAAACAGGATGACATTCTGCACAAGCGGGTAATCTCGGCTATTGATGCCGTAGACAAGCAGCGTTCCGATGCCCGGGATGGAGAAGATAAACTCGACTATGACGGTACCGTTGAGCAGATTGCCGAAGCTTAAACCAACTACGGTAATAATCGGAAGCATTGCATTTTTGAGTGCATGCCGAAAGACGACAGCAATCTCGGACATGCCGAGCGATCTCGCGGTGCGAACATAATCCTCGTTTAATACCTCAAGCACGGCGGTCCTTGTAATACGCGCCAGCGTGGCAACCTGAGAGATGGCGAGCACAAGAACGGGTAAAGCGATACGCTTAAGCATTAGCATGGGGTCTTCTAATGAAACCGTACCGCTTGCAGGCAGCAGCCGCAGGTTGAGGGAAAGGAACAGCATGAGAAGCAGCGCAGTCCAGAAGGCAGGCATCAGATCGACGACCATGGCTGTCCAGGTAATCGCGTTATCGAGCTTTTTCTTGCCCTTGTTCGCCAAAAAAGCAGCCAGTGTTCCAAGCGGAATAGCAATCAACACGGAGAGCAGAACGGTGAGCCCCGCCACCATCAGCGTAATCGGGAGCGCCTTGAGCATTAGCCCGGCGATCGGAAGCGATGTCGTAATCGTACTGCCGAAGTCAAAACGGGCGACGCTTTGGATATAATCCGTATACTGCTGCCAGAGAGGGGCGTCAAGCCCAAGTCTCTGACGAAATTCCTCAAGCGCAGCGCCGGACAGGTTGTCGCCGGCCATCGCCGCCGCCGGATCGCCCGGTATCATACGGATTGCGAAGAAGACGAGCGTAACGACGCCAAACATGGTGACGATCAACTGCATAACCCGTTTTATCGCATAGCTCAGCATCACGTTCCACCTCCACCTATTGTACTGCTCACTGGTAACGATATTCGTAATGAGCTATAGCCTTATTTAATGTCAACGCCGTAGAAATTGACCTGTGCCAGCTTATTAATGACGATACCCTCGACGTTCGGCTTGCTTGGCCAGTAGACGTTGCTGGCATAAGTCGGCAGATAGGGCAGTTCTTCCATGACGATCTGCTGCACCTCTTCGTAAAGCTTTAGACGGCTAGTATCATCCTTTTCGGCCCTTGCGGCCTCCAGCTTCTCCGTCAACTCAGGATTATTGTAGCGGGCGCCATTAAGGCCTTTCGGGGCAATGTTGTCGGGATGCAGATAGCTGAACAGTACCATATCCGGATTTACAGCCGGCAGCAGCCTTCCGGAGACGTCGAAATCGCCGCTGTTTCGCTTTTCGTTGTATGTCGGCGTATCGACTAGCTCGAACTCTAGATTGATGCCGACAGCTTTGAGATATTCTTGCTCCAGCTGCATCTGCTCGGTTACGCCAGACGCCGACGTGCCGTCCTGCGTAATCGTAAACCCGTTCGGATAGCCCGCATCGGCAAGCAGCTGCTTGGCTTTCTCCGGATCGTAGCCGTACTGTTTCGTATTCTCACTGTACCCACTCATCCAATCAAGCAGCATACTTTTAGCACTCTTCTGCAAACGGGGGGATACACCCTCGGCGATTGCGTTGAAATCGACAGCGTGCGCCCATGCTTGACGAACCTTTAGATTTGCAAGAATCGGATTTTCCAAATTGAACACCTTCAGAGATGTCGCATAATTTTCCACGTTATTCATTTTAAAGCCGGCCTTCTCCAAAATATCAAGATTTTCCTCGCGATTAGAACGCATAATTACATCGATCTCGCCGTTCTGAAGCGCGATGGTAGCGGTCGATTCATCTTTGATAATGCTGAAAATAATTTTCTGGAGCTTCGCAGGCCCTTGATAATAATCGTCATGCCTGACAAGTATGATTTCCGAGCTTGGATCAATCTTCTCTGCTGCGAACGGTCCTGTACCAACCGGGTTCCATTTGATTTGATTACCGAATTTCTCGACAACTTCTTTCTTTACGATCTGGCCCTGATGATAGTTCGCCACCTGATGCAGAAAGTTGCCGTCCGGCGATTTGAGCTTGATGACGACCGTATAATCGTCAGGCGCTTCAATGCTATCCACGTTGTTGAACTCTGCGGCATAAGGTGATGCAGTTGCCGGATCGAGAATACGGTTGTAGGAATACAGCACGTCGGCTGAGGTGAATTCACCGTAACCTTTCTGCCATTGTACGCCCTGCCGCAGCTTGAAGGTCCAGTTCATGTTGTCGTTCGTCTCCCACGATTCAGCCAGATCCGGAATAATCTCTCCGGTAACGGAGTCATAACTTGTTAGCCCGCTGAAAATATTAAAGGCTATGTTCTCGTTTTCGATCCGGAAAATGTTGGCCGGATCATAGCCTGCGGGATCATCATAGAAACGGACCTTAAGTACCTTTGGCTCCCCGGATTCCGTTGAAGGAGTAGCAGCACCATTTTCTGAAGCGGCGGTTTCAGGCGTATTTCCGGATGCAGGATCAACGTTGTTGGAGCATGCGGACAGCAGCAGCAGCCCCGCTACGACCAATAAGCCGATATTAAGCTTCCGTTTTCTTCTCATATGGTTTCTCCCCCTTTGGCTTGGACCGCCAGTTTATCCATATATCACGCGTGGATCTTCTGTTTGTTCGCCGCTCCTATTTGATTGAAATATTCTTTGGCGTCTTCAAGAAAGACGACATCTGCGTATTTGTTATGCATATCGTACAAGTTCATATAGTGGGAAGCTTCGGTCCGGTCGAATACGCATTCCGATACGACGCCCATCCTGAAACGCTGGGTCGCGCCGTCCACGACGGAAGCACGGACACAGCCGCTTGTCGTTTCACCGGCCACGATGACGGTGTCAATACCGAGGCTGATCAACTGAAAGGTGAGGGGCGTGCCATGAAACGCGCTCGGCGCCGCTTTTTCAATGATGAGCTCTCCTTCAACCGGTTTCACCTCATCAACGATTTGCGTGCCGCGCTGCCGCATTTCCGGCGACATCTCTACAAGCTTCCGCTTCCGCCTGCCCCAGTGATTAACGCCGCTGTGCAGCCCTTTGACGTGAATGACTGGAATGCCGTTTTCGCGGGCTACCGCGAGCAGCTCTGCCGTTTTATCTACCGCCGCCCAACCTTCGAGTCCCGTGCTGCTCGGCCACATTTCCATCGATTCGAAGATCGGCTCCCGCTTGAAGCCCAGGACGCTATAGTAAATATCGATCAGAACGAACGCCGGCTTGCTTCCGAATCCATACAGCTCTTTTTTACCCCACTGCTCATCATGTTTTTTGTCCCGCTCGCTTAAATACGCTTCCCATCCATACATGTACATAACCTCCTAAAATTTGATTTGAATTTTACCGTGTTTACCTGACAGCCATTTAAATTGAAACATCTTATATGGTTACCGTTTTGCCTACCTGGTTGAAGTATTGCTTTACCGCATCCAACTGCACGACATCGGCATACTTCTGATTCATATCGTATAGATTCATCCAATGAGAGGCTTCCGTCCGATCAAATACACATTCCTCTACAACGCCCATTCGGAATCTGTGTGTCGCGCCATCCACGACGGATGCCCTCACGCACCCGCTCGTCGTTTCGCCGCAGCAGATGACTGTATCGATACCCAAGCTGACCAGCTGAAAAAGGAGCGGCGTGCCTTGAAATGCGCTCGGTGCCGATTTCTCAATGACCAACTCACCGCTGACCGGCTTCACCTCGTCCACGATTTCGTACCCTTTAAGGCGCTGCTCCTCCGATAGAGTCGATGGACGGGACTTGCGGTGGATCCACGGTTTGATGCCGCTCTGCAGCCCTTTCACATGAATGACCGGAATGCCGTTCTCCCTCGCAACCTTAACCAGTTCAGCGGTTTTGTCAACAGCTGCCCACCCTTCCATTCCAGTGCTGCCCGGCCAAGTCCTCATCGATTCGAAAATCGGCTCGCGGTTTGTTCCCAAAACACTGTAGTAGATGTCGATCAGCACCAGCGCGGGGCACTCCCCGAAGCCGTTCGGCTCCTTCTTGCCTGTTAATTGATTGTGCTGTTTGTCCCGCTCCGAGAAATATACTTCCCAGCCTTTGGAGTTCATTTCATTTCCTCCTCATCATTTTTTTGTAATTACGTAAAATAAACTCACATCAATTTAACCTATACCTGACTTTATATTTCTGTTGACATCATCATACATGTGATAAATAGGAGGGTAAATAGTCGGTTTTGAATAATTTTATTCATTTAGTGAATGATAGCGGATACATAACTGAATTTTCTGATATTTTAATTGTATCAACTTCATTCTTTTGTTAAAATTACGTCATATATTGTAACGCCATTCCAATAGGGGGAATAAGGGATAATGAATTTGGAGCAAATTTCAACGTTTCTGACCGTCTATCAAAGCGGAAGTTATAAGAAAGCGGCAGAATTGTTATATCTTCCTCAACCTACGGTTTCCCACCGGATCAATCAGCTTGAGAAGGAGCTAGGCAAATCACTGCTCCTTCGCGGTAAAGGCAAAGTGAAGCTAACCGAGGAAGGAAAAGCATTTCTGCCTTATGCACGCCGCATACTGGGAGCGATAAAGGAAGGTCAGGAGGCGGTGGAGCGTGTAGGCGAAGGGGCCACCGGCAAACTGTCAATCGGATGCAACAATTCATTTGCCGCTTATGTCTTGCCGAATGTCATGGATTCTTTTACCCGCGACTATCCGCATGTATCGATCAAGGTTTACACATACGCTTCAAGCGAGCTCGTTAGGCTTATGAAAAATCAACATTTTCAGCTGGGTATTACCAGATATACAAGCAATGACAGCGGCATGATATATCGGCCGATTCTAAGTGAGCATGTTATGCTGCTCGTATCACCCGAGCACCGGTTTGCGAAACGCAGCTCAGTTAAACTCGAGGAAATTTTGCAGGAGCCGATACTGACCTACCCTAAGGAAACCCAATACCGCAAAATGATCGATGTTACGCTAAACCAGTTCAATTTAACCTATCAGGCAAAGCTGGAAACAAATAATTTGCAGCTGATCAAGCATTTCCTAAAACGAAACGCAGGCGTCTTTCTATCCGGAAGGACGTATATGATGAATGAAATTAAAGAAAAAGAGCTGGTTCAAGTAGAAATTGAAAACAACCCTTTCCCGCTTAGTCAGGTTTTTATCGCTTATCGTGAAAATGAGCTGCATAGTCTGGATTATTTATTCATTAAGCATTTCGAGGAACGAATCAATCAACGAGTCAAAGAAGACACCCTCGTGGGTGTCTTCCATGCGACAGGCACAAACTGACCAGGACCAAAATCCCGAT
This sequence comes from Paenibacillus prosopidis, assembly GCF_003337375.1. Taxonomy (GTDB): domain Bacteria; phylum Bacillota; class Bacilli; order Paenibacillales; family Paenibacillaceae; genus Pristimantibacillus; species Pristimantibacillus prosopidis. The sequence continues at coordinate 13,137 of NZ_QPJD01000006.1, read as the reverse complement.
GGTAGTCCTGCGCAGCTTCATACCTTAGCCTGATTCCCGAACGCCCTGCCGGCTGTTCTTCCCAGCGATCGAACCGCCCATGCTCGTATTCCGTGACATCCGGTGCGTTATGCCAGCCAAGGCAATCAGGCCGATTCCGAATACGCCAAACCCTAAAGCAATGCCAATTGTGCCGGACAACAAGCCGAACACCAGCGGGTTCGCGACCTGAACGAGCCGATTGGACATCGTGCGAAGGCTCATCCCCATTCCCTGCTCATGCTTCTCCACATTGCGGGCAACCATGATTAGCGCCATCGGCTGATTGACGCCGGTGCAAATTCCCCATGAGAATAACAATATAATAATCATCCACAGCGGCGGCTGCAGCGCCAGAACAAGGAGGCAGAAAGCACCGAGCAGAATGCTGCCGATCATCATATAATGGTGACCGAGCAGGCGGAGCAGCAGGCCGATGAATGGGCGAATTAACAGAGAAGCCGCGCCCGAAATTGAAAGAATACTTCCGATTTTCGTATTGCTCAAGTTTTGTGCCGCCAAATATAACGGGACAAAAGTGCCCTTCACATCGACAAGCACGAATAATACAGCATTAAGAAAAATGGCCATGTAAAACGGACGGTTTCCCTTCAATAAGAGATAACCGCTGCTATAACTGCGCCAGAAATGAAACGGCGCCTCCTCCCTAGCTCTGGGCATTGCGGAGTTCATGCCGTTATTCTCCTCCAATTTCATTGCCTTCAAGGTATCACCTTCAGCTTCGATGGATATTTCCAGCTTGGCCGGCAGAAATAGCGCAAGCAGTCCCGATACGAGCGATAAGACGGTAAAGCTGGCATATACGCTCGTATAGGAGCCAAAATCAGCCAACAGCCCACCAAGCAGCGGGCCAGTAAACTGGGCAATGGAATTGGCGAAAGCGAAGTTTGGAAGCAGCCGTTCTCTGCCTCCGGCGGCACCTTCTCCATCCGATGTGATGGCAGCGGAAGCCTGTAGAGCTCCCCAGCTCAATAAGCTGCCGAGGCCGAGCATAACTTGTCCGCCAAGAATTGGCCATAATAACGACAGGGAGCCGCCAAGCCAGTAGAGAACACCGCTTGCCAGCATAAGCGCTGAGCCGGACAGCACCGATCTGCGCACACCAATGCGATCGATTATGCTGCCGGCCGGCATCGCGAATAAGACGGGAATGATGGCGCCAAGCGCCATTATAAGGCCAATAAGAGCAGTTGTATAGCCTGCGGACTCGAAGTAAAGCGCAACCATCGGACGAAGCATGCTGAATCCGATCCAATACATAATTGCCGAAACGAACAATATGAGGATGCCGCCTCTTAGCCTGATACTTTTCATAATCATCCGTATGTAGCGAAGAAAGGAGCGCACCCATCCCCATTCAGGATGCAAGCACGCTCCTTTCTTCAAGCTCTTTCCGGAAAATCAAGCTGATACGGTCTGCTCGTTCCGGCTGCCGATCATATCGAAGTATTGAGTGGCATAACTCAAATCGATGACATCGGCATACTTCTGATGCATGTCGTACAAGTTCATGTAATGGGATGCTTGGGTGCGATCAAACACACATTCCTGAACGACGCCCATCTTGAACCGGTAAGTTGCTCCATCGACGACAGAAGCGCGAACACAGCCGCTTGTCGTTTCGCCACATGCGATAACTGTATCAATACCCAGACTAACTAATTGAAATAGTAATGGAGTTCCATGAAACGCGCTGGCGGCTGCTTTTTCGATGACGAGCTCACCCGATAGCGGCTTGACCTCATCGATAATTTCACGGCCCAAGCGTATGCTTTCCTCAGTCAGCTTGGAGACATCACGCCGTTTCTTGCCGCCCCGCGACCAACTGTTCACGCCGGTATGCAGCCCTTTCACATGAATGACAGGTATGCCATTCTTACGGGCAGATGCAAGCAGGGTAACCGTGTGGTCAACCGCTTCCCAGCCTTCTAGCCCGGTGCTCATCGGCCAGGTCTGAACCGATTCCATAATCGGCAGCCGTTCGAAACCAAGCACACTGTAGTAGATGTCAATCAGCACCAGAGCCGGCGTTGCTCCAAATCCGGCAAGCTCCTTCTTGCCAAGCAGCTCATCATGAGCCTTGTCTTGCTCGGTCATAAAATCGTACCAGCTTAACTTTGACATTTAACATCCCTCCGAATCGATTAGGTTCATGTAAATCGTAATCGACACAGTAGGGACTGTAAATGTGCGGTTTTGAATGGACAATTCCATTATTTGAATGATAGCGGATTCATGGCACTTAAAAAAAATCGGGCGGTTAGCCCGATGTGAATACCATTGAACGCGTCCAACCAAGGGAGGCCGCTTTCATTAACCGCCAAAAGTTTGCGTCACCTTATACCAGAACCAATCAAGCGCCTGATCAATCGTTCGGCTCTGCCCTGCTATATGGCCTGTGGAAGCTAAGTTAAGTGAACCGTCAATAACGGTTACGTTGCCGTCTACCTCGCCCTTCACTTCAGCTCTTCCATTCTCGACCGTCAAATTTCCGGTTAAATGTGCGCCTTCCGGTACGATAACCGTATTGCCTTCTATAATGACCTGCTGAAGGTCCTCGCCTGCTACGATCAGCTTGGAATCCTCCTCCCACATGGTAAAGAAGCTGCCCAGCATCACGAGTGCAAACACCGCAGCCGCGGTAACGCCCGGGTAACGATAAATAAATCGGACAATACCGTTCCGCTGCTTGCTCTTCTGCTTCGGCAGCTGCTGCATGATCCGCTGTGTCAACTGCTCTGATGCTTTCTGGTCATATTCCGCTGCTGGCTTAATGGCTTCTAAAGTCAGGAACGCCGCTGCGTCCGTCATCTCAAGCTGTTCAAACCGACTCCGGCAAGCAGGACAGGAAAGCAAATGAGATTTTAACGTAACGATATCTTCACGCGGCAGCTCGCCGTCCAAATAGTCATGCATCCATACGATGGCGACGTTGCAATTCATAGCAGCCAGTCCTTTCTTTCAATTGCTCGCGCATAAGTTCTATTCTCGCTATAGGATACGTTCAGAATCAAAGGATGTTTCACTTTTTTTCGCTGATACTTTCTTCCAGCTACAATTTGTGTTCAAGCTTCTTGCGCAAAAATTCCCGGCCGCGATGCACGCGTGTCTTAATCGTTGTCACGGGCATGTCCAGCACATCGCCAATCTCCTGCAGCGATAAATCCTGCATATAACGAAGTGTCATCACAGTCTTGTACTTCGGGGGCAGCGAGGCTATCGCCGTATGAATAATCCGCTGCGTATCCGACAAAAGCAGCTCCGATTCAGGCGTCCGATTATCACTGGGAATCATCGAATAGCCGTCTAGTCCCTCGTGATCTGTCGAATCAGCGTCAAGCGAATAGGTCGGCTTGCGCTTACGCAGCCGATCGATGCACAGATTAGTGGCAATGCGGTAGATCCACGTCGAAAATTTCAACGTATCATCGTACCTGTCCAAATTTTTGTATACGCGAAGAAAGGTGTCCTGTACAACATCCTCCGCTTCCTGCCGGTTGTTCAGCATCCGATATGCCATATGAAAGAGCTTATCCTGATATAAGTCCACAAGCTCAGCAAATGCCTGCTGATTGCCATTGAGCGCTAATCGCGCCAGGCGTGCTTCCAATACATTCACCTTTACTCCTCCAAACCTTCCGTTCGTTCGGCTGAACGCCTACTCGCATGCTCCGCAAGCATGATGCCTGCAAGGATAAGAACGATCCCGATTATCATTCCAGCGCTGAGCTTCTCACCGATAATAAGCCAAGCGCATAACGCCGCTACAGGCAGCTCCATTGCTCCCAGTAAGGAAGCGAGCCCGCTTCCGATCTTTGGAATACCTGCGTTAAAGCAAATAGCCGGAATGACGCTGCCTAATAAGGCTAAAGCGGTCCCCCACCCGAGAAGCGTCCATTCATTATCACCTGCCCATGCCCTCGAGCCGTAAAGCAGCGCGATCACGATGAAGCCGAACGTCATCATCATTGCAGATTTCATGACCGGATCATACTCTGCCTTCAATCTGCCCGTTAAAAATAAAAATAAGCTGTATGTAACAGCTGATGCCAAGCCATACCCTACTCCAGCAATATCGATCTTAGTAAAGCTATCCTGCTCAAAAAGCCCGACAGCAAGCAGCGTGCCTGCCATTACGACGACGATTGCGACCAGCTGATGTCCTACCGGCCACCGTCTAAACCATAAACATTCTAGCAAAATCGTAATCCACATGAACTGAAAAAGCAAGACAATTGAAAAAGAGGCTTCCAATTTTTGCAAAGCCAAATTATAAAATACAGTCGTCATACATAAGCCGAATATGCCGACTACGGCTAGCATAAGCCATGTTCCCCGCTGAAAAGGATTTCTCCACAGCTTTGGTCGCAGCAGCACGAACATCCAAAGCAGCACAACGCTGATACCGACCTGGTGCACCGTAATTTGCTCGAAGCTGAATCCCGCATCGTACGCGAGCTTAATAATCGGTGACAATATGCCATAGCTGGCCGCTCCGAACAAGACGATAAACACCGACACCCAATAAGCCGATGATTGTTTCATTGAAGCCGACCTCCCGCGAGTGCAAACCATTCTGCCCATTATAAACGTTTGTTTTGAAGTCGGCAAACGACTTTGGACCAGCATACGGTTCGACCTTGGGCCAGGAAGCGCTTTGGCTTGATAAAAAACAAGCCTGGAAGCTGCTTAGCCTCCAGACCTTCTGTGATTTTATAAAACGATATTATAAAGAATTTGCCTTCAGCTGATCCAATACTTCCGTAATCGTCGATGTAGGAATCGCGAATCCGATACCCTGCGCTTCGGAGTTGACCGCCGTATTTATACCGATGACTTCGCCGCTCTCATTAAGAAGCGGTCCACCCGAGTTGCCGGGATTGATCGAAGCGTCTGTTTGCAGCAAATGTTCATACTCATGATTGCCTTGCTCATCCGCTATCGTAATTGGACGTTCCTTCGCGCTGAGCACGCCCATCGTAAGCGTCTGGTCGAAGCCGTACGGATTGCCGATTGCGATAACCCAATCACCAATTTGCGTCCCGTCAGAGCTTCCGAGCGTGAGCGAATGAAACTCCTTACCGTCAGGGCTTTCTACTTTGAGCACGGCCAAATCCAGCTCATAGCTCGATCCAAGCACCTGTGCGGTCAGCGGCTCATCATACCCTTGAACGGAGACCTGAAGCTCTTCCGCATCTGCAATAACATGCTCATTGGTCAATATATAGCCGTCGTTCTCGAAGAAAAACCCTGTTCCCGAACCCATTAGCTCCAGATTCCCGCTGCTTTGCTCATCCGTTTGCTGCTGCTCCTCCTGCTGCCCCCCACCGCCGAAAAACTGACGGAAGGCCGGATCATCCATCATTGAATTCGATCTGACAGGCTCCGCGTACGTTTCAATTTTTACAACCGCAGGGCTTGCCTCCTCATATATTGCTGCGATACCGTCGCTTGTGCTGAGTGAAGCCGTCGATAGCCCCGCATTGTCATTTGCGTCATTGCTGACAACGCTGCCGGTGCTCTGGACCGGTTGTCCGCTGCCGCTGAACAGATTGTTTTTGTCCGCCATATAAGAGAAGCCGCCGATGACGACTGCGCCTATTAGGAACGACGCAAGCATCGTTCTTGCCGAGTTGCGGCTGTTTCGTTTAGACAATTTACTGCCGCCCATCGAAGGCTTCAGCATGTCCATATGCATGCCAAGCTCCTTCTCATACGATGCTCTTAAATCGGATGTATTCATTCTTGATTCGTAAGTATAAGTTGTGACAGGTGTCGGGTTAGCTGAAGCAGTAGTATTTGTAGTTGTATCATAAGAGCCGTTGTCTGCTGAAGTGCGTTTGTTCTCCTCGTTCATTTCAATCATCCTTTCAATTGTGGTATCATGCGGTGTCTGTTTCTCATGTACCTATCATGCAGGATGTACCTTAAACAAAACTTAAGCGGATTTAAAATGAACATAAGAAAAATGCCAGCCACGGTATAATCACCATGACTGGCATTTCTATTGACATAGCTGCCTACCGGCAGCTTATTGTTATTAACCTGTATTCCGCAGACCCGCTGCAATGCCGTTAATCGTTAGAAGCACCTCGCGGAGCAACTCCGGATCATCCTCATCGTTGTCACGCAATGCGCGAAGCTCGGTCAGCAGCTGCACTTGCATGTAGCTGAGCGGATCGACGTACGGATTACGCAAACGGATCGATTCTTGGATGACTGGAACATTATCCAAAATCTCAGCCTGACCGGTAATGCTCAGTATGAGCTCGGACGTTAACTTATATTCTTGTTCGATTTGCTCGAAAATGCGGTCGCGGATCGTTTTGTCCTTTATCATGTCCGCATATTCCTTCGCAATTAGCAGATCTGCCTTCGCCAAAGCCATTTGCAGGTTGTCGATGAGCGAACGGAAGAACGGGAATTTCTCGTACATCGTTCTGAGCGTCTCCATTTTACCTTCGTCTTCGCCCACGTATTGCTTAAGCGCCGTGCCTGCCGCATACCATGCCGGTAGCAAGTAGCGGCTTTGTGTCCATGCGAATACCCAAGGAATCGCACGCAAATCTTCAAAGCGGTCGCTGTTCTTCCGCTTCGACGGACGGGAACCGATGTTCAGCTCACCCACCTCAGGCAGCGGTGTTGATTCTTTGAAGTAAGTCAAGAAATCCGGATCGCGGAAAATAAGATCCTGATACTTCTCAAGCGCCGTCTCGGAAATGGAACGTGCAATCTCATCCCATTCCGCTTCAGCCTGGAGCGCCTGCTCCGGATATTTCGCCAGACGTGCGGCTGTAATGAGTGCCCATGTCGCTTGTTCCAAGCTGCGGTAGGCTATACCTTGCATTGAATAGCGCGAGGAAAGCACTTCGCCCTGCTCCGTTATTTTAATTCCACCGCCAATCGTGTGCGGAGGTTGCGCCAAAATACTGCGGTTAAGCGGCATTCCGCCGCGGCCAAGCGCTCCGCCGCGACCGTGGAAAAACTTCAGCTTTACATCATATGCTTTGCCGGCAGCTGTAATTTCGTTCAGCGCCACGCGAAGCTCCCAGTTAGCCGTAACGACTCCGCCATCTTTATTACTGTCAGAATAGCCGAGCATAATCTCGTGAAGGTTGCCTCTGGCCTCAACCGCTTTGCGGTAGATCGGAAGCTCGAAGAGCTCCTTCATAATGGCTGGGGCCGCATGAAGATCATCAATCGTCTCAAACAGAGGTACCGACTGCAGCGTGCAACGCACCGTACCATCCGACTCCTGACGGAACAAGCCGACTTCCTTCGCGAATACCATAACCTCAAGCATATCGCTTGCCGCTTGAGTCATACTGATCAGATAACTGGAAATACAGTTCACGCCAAACTCTTGCTGAGCGCGGTAAATCGTATGGTATACATTCAGGCACTCGCGCGTTGAATCTGTATAATCCAAATGACCCGACGTAAGCGGGCGGGGATCCTTCAGCAAACGGTGAAGCAGATCAGTCTTCTCGTCCTCGGAGAGGGAAGCGTAGTCTGCAACGACGTTCATTTTCGCTAAAATTTCAGCCATTGCATTTTCATGCTCTTGGCTGTGCTGACGTACGTCTAATGCCATGAGGTGGAAGCCGAACAGTTCGACTTGTCGTATAAACTTCGCTACATTCGTATCCGCCACGTAATCGGCATAGTGATGACGCAAACTGCGGTCAATGACGAGTAAATCCTCACGCAGCTCGTTCGGATGGTTATAGCGCATAGACGAGCCCTTGAGCGTCTCATCACGGGTATTCGCCAGCTTCTCCAGCATGAAACCAAGCTTAATGCGGTAAGGCTCCTTCGCATTTCTCCACAAGTCGACACATTTCAGTTCTACGTGCTCACGATCCGATTGAATCGACTCCGCCAGCTCCTTCGATACCTCAACAAGGTTCGTGCTGAAGCTGAGCAATCCCATTAGCTCGTTAAGCTTTTCCTCATACTTCTGAATCGCAAGCTGCCGATGCAGCGTAAGCGTCTCCCATGTTACTTTCGACGTTACGGACGGATTGCCGTCGCGATCGCCGCCGATCCAGGAGCCGAAGCGCAAGTAGTCTGGCACATGCCACTTCTCATCCGGGTAATATTTGCTCAGGCAGCGCTCAAGCTCTTCATATACGCTTGGCAGCACCTCGAACAACGTTTCATCAAAATAGTACAGTCCGTTCCGTACTTCGTCGATAACCGTAGGTTTGCGATCGCGAAGCTCGTCCGTTTGCCACAAAATAAGAACCTCATTCATGAGCTTCTCACGCAGCTTCTCACGCTCGCGGTACGTAAGCGTCGGGTTGTCCAACTCCATAACATCTTCCGCAATACGTTTATGAATATCAAGCACCGCACGGCGTGTTGCTTCCGTCGGGTGCGCGGTCATAACAAGCTCAAGTGAGATGTTGCTCAAAATATCCTGCACGTCGCCGATTTCGATGCCGCGTTCCTTTAAATCTTGAACCGCATTTTCGATGGAGCCACGCTGTACCGCTTCGCCGGCCGAAACCTCATAATCGCGTTTCCGTCTAATCCGGTGATTTTGCTCGGCAATATTGACAAGCTGAAAATAAATGGCGAATGCCCGTATCACTTGGTGACGAATTTCCGGGCTTAGAGTTGATACGGTTAATTTGAATTGTTCAAATAGCTCCGGTACAAATTCAGCGCGGAGCGCTTTGCTTTGCTCGCGGATTTGTTCAACAATATCGAGCAGCTCACGGCCGCCTTGATGTACGAGTACTTCGCCGAGAATGTTTCCTAGAAAGCGGACATCCCGCCGCAGCAAATTGTTTGCTTGCGGACGATTTGTCGTCAAAGTCGATGCAGATTGATCCGACATACTGTTCCTCCTCAAAAGCTTGCGAATGCAAACTTACCTCGTAAGCATGATCTTAGTTAGTAAGAGCATGAGCTGTTAACGTTTTTTTCACTTCTACCATCATACTACAAAATGCAACAGGGTTGAAGCCCCGATCCTTTCGATATTCACTTTGTCAGCGTTATTGTTTCCGTCATAGAGCATCAAACATACAACAAAAAAGACCCTGAGTATCAAGGTCTTGTCGATTACGTTATGGAGCGGGTGATGGGAATCGAACCCACGCTATTAGCTTGGAAGGCTAAAGTTCTACCATTGAACTACACCCGCAAAAAATATAAGTGGTCGGGACGACACGATTTGAACATGCGACCCCCTGGTCCCAAACCAGGTGCTCTACCAAGCTGAGCTACGTCCCGAGGAGTAAATAAAGTGCGATAACTAAAGCAATAATGGCGTGCCCTAAGAGATTCGAACTCCTGACCTTTTGATTCGTAGTCAAACGCTCTATCCAGCTGAGCTAAGGGCACACATTATGGAGCGGAAGACGGGAATCGAACCCGCGACCCTCGCCTTGGCAAGGCGATGCTCTACCGCTGAGCCACTTCCGCACGTTACTTTCATCAGCCGTTCGTGATGTTTATCATTGCGGCGACAAGTAATAATATATCATCCCTGAAAACAAAATGCAACTGTTTTTCGAAAAAAATATTAAATTATTTTTTAATGCCTTAAAAACGGTTGTCTGTAGGGGCGATAGCTCATTATTTATTAAGTTAATCTCATTTTAAAACTGCATCAATTGCTACCATTAATAATTAGTGAGGTTAAGCGCCTGCTGCTGTCAAAGCCTCTTCTTGCATCTGACGGCTGTTCAGCGCTGCTTTATCTGCTGCCGGCTGGCCAGCGAGCGCGAAAGGCAGACAAAGCGGTACACCCGTGCGCGGATCCTGCACGATGTCTGCTTCGATATTAAACACTTCGCGCATAATATCAGGTGTAATCACTTCCACAGGGGAGCCTTCGCCGACTACATCGCCCTTCTTTATGGCTATCATGTGATGCGCGTATCGCGAAGCATGATTTAAATCGTGTACAACCATGACAACGGTACGATTATTGCTTTCGTTCAGCTTTTGCAGTAAATGAAGAACTTCTAGCTGATGGGCCATATCGAGAAACGTCGTTGGCTCGTCAAGAAACAAAATGTCAGTCTCTTGAGCCAGCGCCATCGCAATCCATGCCCGTTGACGTTGTCCGCCTGACAACTGGTCAACAGGACGCTCTGCGAAATCAGCCATGCCTGTAGCTTCTACTGCCCACTGCACGATGCTGCGGTCTTCCTTGCTCATAGAACCGAAGCCCTTTAGGTAAGGAAACCGTCCATAGGACACAAGCTCAGCAACCGTTAGCCCGTCTGGTGCGGTTGGATTTTGCGGCAAAATCGCCAGCTGCTTTCCCACTTCCTTCGTCGACTGCTTGTGAATGGATTTCCCGTCCAGAAGTACGTTGCCCTTCGATGGGTTCATAATCCGAGCCATTGTCTTCAAAATCGTCGATTTACCGGAGCCGTTCGCTCCTACGAGTGCCGTAATTTTACCTTGAGGTATAGCAATGTTTAAGTTTTGGACGATTAGACGATCATTATAAGCAATATCGAGGTTCGAAGTCGTTAAACGAATCATTTGACATGCACGCTCCTTCCGCTAACTGATAGCAGTCACCTTCTATATTTATATAACCAATATGTCTATAGACCAGAAAATTGAGAACCGTTATCAATACCGTTTTAATGATAATCGTTCTCATAAAAAATGTCAACGGCTATATAACTGCATCCAACCGCGGAATTGGGCCTAAATGCTCTCAATCTGCACTTACTAACTGAGTTATTCATCATACAATCTCGAGATAGCCGCAAGATGATTTCGCAATTGGAAGACCATCTCCTGCGGTTCGATAAGCTTCACTTCCGTACCGTAGCTGAGCACCTGCTTCAAGACAGCTTCCTTCGTGAAGTAGCGGGCGGTTACCTTCATCGAACCGTCTTCCTCGACTTCGATTTGACTAGGATCGAATACATCCCTTACTCTTGTTTTCATGGAAGCTTTAAAGCGCAGCACAGTCTCTACCTGCGGCTCTGCGTCCTGCTGTACCCATTTGTTCGGAGAATCCTCGAGCTCCATATTACGGCGGATAAACGTCTCTTGTAGTTGCTGAAGATGATTTATCCTTGATAATCGGAACACACGCAAATCCAATCGTGTCAAACAATAACCCCATACATACCAAGCATAACCCTTTATGTATATAGCCATCGGCTCGATTGTTCTTCTCGTCTCTTGCCCGTGAAAATCCATATATTCGAACGATAATAAGCGATTCTCCTTGATGGTTGCGTGCAGCAATCGGATCTTTTCTTTCTCCGCGGGTGTCGATAACCATTGCAGGTCCATGCTTAGAGCAGCTTTTTGATCTGACTTTGCCGGTATTAAGGCGCCTATACGGTCGAGCAGCCCTGCGACATCCTGATTATCAGCGGCCGATTGAATTCCCCGGAGAGCTGAATAAATGGATGCAAAATCATCAAGAGACAGACTCTGCCTTTCCAATCGATAGCCCTCCATTATTTCGTATCCGCCGTCCTGCCCTGCAAATGAAGCAATTGGAATACCAGCTTGGTTGATTGACTCCATATCCCTGTATATCGTGCGCAAAGATACCTCGAACCGCTCAGCCAATTCGGCGGCGCCTACCCTCTTAGTATTCAATAAAGCCATCGTAATGGAAAGAAGTCGGTCCAGCTTCAACAATCACTACCTCCAAGTCATTTCACTTTTTTTCATTATAACATTTATCTGCTGACATCTTGCTGCCAATTGTCGTCCTTTGTAAGAAAATCAATCCCCTCGAATGATGAATGCGATTCCTTCCACGCCTTAAATAATAAGGGACTTTACTTTTCATCCAATAAAGGTTTAATGTTGCGATTTAAAGCGGATTGATTTCATTGCTTACATTCATTCCACGAACGGACATTATGGGCGTTATATTGCTTATAAGCAATGGGAGTATAAGTGATAGCAGTAAAAATAGGTGTTATTGCGAGGGAAATTGATTTTTATAAGTTTAAAACCAAACAATAAGACCAAAACTTTCCTCTAATCTTTCATAGTGGATATTATGCCGAATGTTTAACGCATTAGAGATAAATTATATGTCTTGGTGCAATAGGCGTGCTTAAGGGGAAAAGAAAAATAAACAACAAAAAACCCTTGTTCGCCAAGGGTTTTCTCATGGTATGGTGCGCGTAGAGGGACTTGAACCCCCACGGTCGCCCGCTAGATCCTAAGTCTAGTGCGTCTGCCAATTCCGCCATACGCGCGTGGGTTAAACGTGTAATTCTAGGTAATGCGTGTTGCGATAAATACTTACTAAAAGAAGTATGGTGCGCGTAGAGGGACTTGAACCCCCACGGTCGCCCGCCAGATCCTAAGTCTGGTGCGTCTGCCAATTCCGCCATACGCGCATGTGTGAAGCAATAAATAAAATGGTGAGTCATGTAGGATTCGAACCTACGACACCCTGATTAAAAGTCAGGTGCTCTACCAACTGAGCTAATGACTCATAATATAAATGGCTGGGGATTCAGGGATCGAACCTGAGAATGACGGAGTCAAAGTCCGTTGCCTTACCGCTTGGCTAATCCCCAGCAGCGATATGGTGGAGGATGACGGGATCGAACCGCCGACCCTCTGCTTGTAAGGCAGATGCTCTCCCAGCTGAGCTAATCCTCCAAAACTAATGGTGACCCGTAGGGGATTCGAACCCCTGTTACCTCCGTGAAAGGGAGGTGTCTTAACCCCTTGACCAACGGGCCATGCTAAAATTATTGTTTTCCTTACAGTTGAAAGTATTCTGGAGCTCTCAACCGGGATCGAACCGGTGACCTCATCCTTACCATGGATGCACTCTACCTACTGAGCTATGAGAGCAAAATGGCTCCCCGAACAGGACTCGAACCTGTGACAACTCGATTAACAGTCGAGTGCTCTACCAACTGAGCTATCAGGGAACATTGCACTTTTGGGTTGAAATGTCTCCAAGAGCTTCAACTGCAAAAGAGGCACGGTTGAAAACCAAGGCATATTGCGCCTTGAAAACTGGATACGAAAGAAGTTGCTGCTGAACTTTAGCTGTTTGTCTGCCGGATGTATGGGTCCAGGCAAACGGTTTTAGGATAAGCCCTCGACCGATTAGTATTCGTCAGCTGC